>NZ_JAVDWB010000006.1:0-276585 GCF_031457155.1 Croceicoccus sp. BE223 | reverse complement strand
CGCCGGGTGGAAATCACCTACGGTCCGGGCTCGGGCATGTAAGCAACGCGCGTCACCGCAAACAGGAAAAGGGCCGGAGAAATCCGGCCCTTTTTCTTTGCCCGGCGCGGTGGCAGGGAGATTTACTCTCCACGCTCAATCGTCGGGGCAAAAATCACGTTTTAGGGGGCGATCTTCGCGTGGATCTTTGCCATAGCAGGCCCCAATGCGCCGCGATCACGACGGCGCACCGTCCTGTCAGCGGAGCCATTTTTCATGAGTGCCACCAAAGAAGCCCTCGTCACCGACGAGATGATCCAGCAGGCCCAGAAGGGCTCGCTTCGTGTTACCGAGGCGAGCGCGATCGCCATGGCCGGCGAACTCTACACGCGCGGCAAGTATCGCCAGGCCGAGAATGCCTGCCGCCAGATCATCGCGCACAAGCCGACCATTTCGGACGCGCACAACATCCTTGGCGTCGCGCTGAACGCGCAGGGCAAGGTCGAGGAGGGCATCGCCGCCATCCGCGAAGCGATCCGCCTCTCGCCCCGCATCGCCAGCTACTACGCCAATCTGGGCGAAGTGCAGCGGCTCGCGAAGATGACCGAGGAGGCGCAGGTCACGCTCGAGAAGGCGGTTCAGCTTGACGCCAGCAACGCCCAGGCGGCCAACAACCTCGGCATCGTCTATTACGAGCAGAAGGAGTTCGACAAGGCGATCGAGATGTACCGCCGCGCGATCGGCCTGAAGCACGACTTTCCCGAAGCGCACAACAATCTCGGCAATTCGCTGCGTGCCGCCGGCGAGCCTGATGCCGCGGTCGACGCCTATCAGACCGCCCTGGCCCAGCGCGAAGTCTATCCCGAGGCGTACAACAACCTCGGCACCCTGCTGCGCGAGCAGGGCAAGCCCGACCAGGCCCAGCACGCCTTGCGCAAGGCCCTGCAGCAGAGGCCCGACTACGTCGAGGCGCACAACAACCTGGCCGCGCTTCTCTATGGCGAGAAGCAGGAGGTCGAGGCGCTCCGTCAGCTCACCGACGTGCTGCGCATCGCACCGAACAACACGCGCAGCCTGCTGCTGACCGCGCGCATCCAGCTGCGCCGCGGCAATCATCGACCGGTCGAACAGGCTTGTCGGCTGGTCCTGAAGAACGAGGCCGACAATAGCGAAGCCTACACGATCCTGGGCCAGCTGATGCACGACCTCGACAAATACGAGCAGGCGATCGGGCTTCTCGAAAAAGCCCTCGAACTGAAGCCGGAGAATGCCGAGGCCCGCAATTTCTACGGCGTTGCGCTCAAATCGGTCGGCAGGCTCGACGAGGCGAGGGAGAACATCCTCAAGAGCATCGAGGCGAACGAGCAGATGTTCGCGGCCTATTCGAACCTCAACGACCTGGTCGACTACGCGAAGGAGCCGGAACTCTTCGAGCGCATCGAGCGGGTGATGGCCGAAGCGGAGAAGGACGACGCCGAACGCGTGCTGCCCCTCCACTTCGCCTACGGCAAGGCTCTCGACGATCGCGGCGAGCACGAAAAGGCGCTCGAGCACTATGTCGCGGGCGGCAAGCTCAAGCGCAAGACGCTCAGCTATGCCGAAGACAAGGTCGAACGTTTCTTCGACTCCATCAAGAAGCAGTTCACGGCCGAGATTTTCCGCGACCGCCCGTTCGAGGGACTGGATTCGCAACGTCCGGTCTTCATCGTCGGCATGCCGCGCTCGGGCTCGACCCTGTGCGAGCAGATCATCTCCGCGCACCCTGACGTCTTCGGCGCGGGCGAGGTAAAGGCGTGGAGCAGGTCGGTCCAGAACCTGCGCGATCGTTTCCCGGTCATGCCCAGCTATCCTGAGATGGTCGGCGCGATGAAGGACGAGCACTTCCGCCTGATCGGCGAAAACTACCTGAACGCGGTGGGTGCGCAGGCGGGAGAGGCAAAGCGTGTCACCGACAAGCTGCTGACCAACTACTTCTTCGTCGGGCTGATCCAACTTGTCTTCCCGCATGCGAAGATCATCAACACCCTGCGCAATCCGGTCGATACCTGCCTCTCGGCGTTCACCAAGCTGTTCAAGGATGACATGCCGCACAGCTACGACATGGGCGAACTCGGCCGCTACTACCGCCGCTACGAGGCGCTGATGGCGCATTGGCGCGATGTCCTGCCCGAAGGCGTCATGAAGACGGTTCGCTACGAAGACACGGTCGACAAGACCGAGGAGGTCGCCCGCGAACTCATCGAATTCATCGGCCTGCCGTGGGACGACGCCTGCCTGGCATTCCACAAATCGTCGCGTCCGGTAAAGACCGCCAGCGTCGCGCAGATCCGCAAGCCGATCTACACCAGCTCGGTCGAGCGCTGGCGCAAGTACGGCAAGGGCATGCAGCCGTTGCTGGACGCGCTCGAATACGAGGGCTGACGGCGCAAGGCGTGGCCCTGCGGCGACGCAGTAATCAGATAGGGCTCCCGGGCTGCGGCTCGGGAGCCCTTCTCGTGATACGCGGGGACTTGTACCGCGCGGATGCCAGACATGAGAAAGCCCGCAAGCGCCTGAGCACTTGCGGGCTTTCGCATGGTCAGCGGCCGGAAGTGCCGCCCTAAGACGAAGCCTTTATCGCCTCACGCCCGTAAAGGGCGGTGAATTACCGATAATGCCTCGTGATGGACTTCTCCGACCTCTTAGCTGAACCATGAGACATCGGATCACCTCCTTTCGCGCGGGGCCAAGTGTTGCCGCGTTCGCAAGCCCCCTTGAAGCCTTGCGTGCGGCGGGGCCGGGGCGGTGCTGAAGTCGAGGATTTCTGCCGTTCGCTCGGCCATCCCCGTCACCGCTCCGTCCTTGCTGACAAACATGATGATTCGCGCGCCGCTCGGCAAGACTTGCGTTGAATTTATTCGCTGTCATACTCGGGCACTTGGCGCATAGGGACCGAACCCCAACCGGCTGACCAGACGCGCTTTTTTCCGCCATTTCGCAGATCGGCACCGGCTCGGATCCGCGAGGTTCCGCCGGGTCCGGCGGGGCCAATTTCCAGCGACTCAGCGACTATCCACAGTTCCCTGAAACGCCTCGGTCAGCGGCAATCCTCGACCACCCTGGCGATCTCCGGCCAGCTAGGCAGGTAGAGCGTTTCCGTGCCCTGCACCTGCACCATGAAGCGGCCGCGGGTGAAGACCATGGCGTCGAGGATCGGGTCGTGCGGGGCGAGGGCGGCGACGATCTGAGGCAGGGTGCCGCCGCTCCGCTCCGTAGTCAGCGTGCGGGCGGCTTCGGTCGTCGTCACGCTCATCGCCGGCGAAGCCTCGCTCGCGGTCGTGTTCGGATTTGTGGTGCGCCACAGCTTCACCTGCCGCGTCGCCGGTTCGCAGGCGACGATGAAGCGCGCCTCCGAATTTGCGGGACCGAAGAGCGCCCGGCTGGCGCGGGCGTCGGAAACGTAGTGCCAGTCGCCCTGCGTCAGCGGCGCGTCGCGCCAGTCGGCGGGCACCGGAAGCGGCGCGGGCGCAGGGGCGGGCGACGGTGTCGGGGCCGGGCCGGGCGTGGCGACGGGCGGCGGCGCCGAGGTGCAGGCGGCAAGCCCAAGCCCCGTGGCCGCGATCATCCCGCCCGCCAGAAGCCAGCAGCGCCGCATTGCGGTACGGGCGATGGCGCGGCGTTCGGCGGGGTTCGGTTCTGCGGCAGTGAGATTGGAAACCGGGGCGGAGTTATCGTCGCTTGGCGTCATGACCCCGTTATGCGAAGGGCATGGGGCCGCTACAAGCCCCATCCGGCCAAGCGGTCTGTCTTTTCGCCCACCCGCGGTCCGCCGCCAGACGAAGACCATCCCGAGATCATGGAAAAACCCCCGAAGAACAAGGCCGCAAAGCAGCGCGTGGACCAGTTGCTGGTTGCCCGCGGCCATGCCGAGAGCCGCGCCCGGGCGCAGGCGCTGGTCATGGCCGGGCTGGTCTTTTCGGGGGAGACGAAAATCGCCAAGCCGGGCCAGGCGCTGGCCGAGGATGCGCCGCTCGACGTGCGCGGGCGCGACCACCCGTGGGTCAGCCGGGGCGGCATCAAGCTGGCCCACGCGCTCGAAACCTTCGCGCTCGATCCGGCAGGGGCCGTGGCGATGGACATCGGCAGTTCGACCGGCGGCTTCACCGACGTGCTGCTGACCCACGGGGCGGCCCACGTCTTCGCGGTGGACAGCGGCACCAACCAGCTCGCGTGGAAGCTGCGGCAGGACCCGCGCGTCACCGTGCTGGAACAGACGAGCGCGCGAATCCTCACGCCCGCCCACATCGACCGCGCTTGCGACTGGGTGGTCTGCGACGCCAGCTTCATCGGCCTGGCCAAGGTGCTCGAGGTGCCGCTGCGCCTCGCCGCGCCGGTCGCCACGCTCGTCGCGCTGATCAAGCCGCAGTTCGAGGTCGGGCGCGGCGAAGTGGGCAAGGGCGGGGTGGTGCGCGATCCGACTCTCCACGCCCGCGTCTGCGAGGACGTGTCGGACTGGCTCGTCGCATCGGGATGGACCGTGCAGGGCCTGGTGCCGAGCCCGATCACCGGGCCGGAAGGCAATGTCGAATTCCTGGTCTGGGCCTCGCGCGGTCGGTGAGACGGAACGGCGCGCCGTATCGTTCGTTCATCGTGCATGGACACCACCGACCACATCGCCACCCGCCCCGTCGCCCCGGCCGAGGCCGATCCCGCCGCCGCATCCCCTGCCGTCCCCTATGCTGACAGGCGCCCGGAAGCGCGATCCGTGCTGAAATGGGCGATCCTTACCGTGCCGCTCGTGGTCGTGCTCGGACTCGCTTCGGGCTGGGCCTCTGGGTCGGGCGCGAACAGTCCGTGGTTCGATGCGCTGGTCAAGCCCGACATCTATCCGCCCTCGTTCCTGTTCGGCATCGTCTGGACGATCCTCTACGTTCTCATCGGTTTTTCGCTGGCCTTCGTTCTCGCCACGCCGCCGCATCCCCTGAAACGGTTCGCGCTGACCGTCTTTGCCGCGCAGCTTTTCGTCAACGTCCTCTGGTCGCCGTTGTTCTTCGGCGCGCAACTGATCGCCTTCGCCTTTTTCTGGATCGTGCTGATGATCGCACTGGTCATCGCGACGATGGCCTATTTCGCGAAGATCAGCCGGATGGCCGCGCTGCTGCTGGTGCCTTACCTCGCGTGGATCAGCTTTGCCGCGGTGCTCAACCTCCAGTTCTGGCAGTTGAATTGATCGAACGAGAGGTCCATCTAGTCATTATGCAGAGCGACAATCCCCGTATCTCGGATCTCACCCGGATGTTCACCGCCGCCGCCGGCACCTTTGCGGGCATGGCGCAGGAATCGGCAGAAGCCGCGCGCGAACGGCTCAAGGAAGCCTTCGGCGGCCTCGATTTCGTCAGTCGCGAGGAGTTCGAGGCGGTGAAGGAAATGGCCGCCAAGGCGCGGGAAGAGAACGACGCGCTTTCGGCCCGCATCGCCGCGCTCGAAGCGGCGGCAGCGGCGCCCAAGCCCTCGGCCAGGAAGACTCCGCCCGCGCAGTAATGCGATGAAGCGAGGGGCGTTCGTGGAACGTCCGCATTGCCCTGCGGTTAAGTCGATGAATATCGGCCCCCGCAAGGAACCCGCCCTCATGTTTACGCAGCTCAATCCCACCATACCCGTCCACGTGCTGGGCCGGGGCGACGGCTATGCGATCGGCATGATCGACTACGGCCAGGAACATAACCTGATCTGGGTCACCGCCATCGACGAGACAGGCGAGATCTGGTGTGCCCCCAATGCCAAGGTGCGCCTGGGCCGCAACTGGACGATGGGGCGCAAGGAGAACCCGCAAGTCGCGGCCGACAAGGCGGCGATGAAGATCGAGGAGGAAATGACCGACGCGGCCTGTGCCTGCGGCAAGGACATCGCGTCCTGAGCTGACCGCTTGCACCGGGCCCTTGCCGTCGGCACAGCGGTGCAGCCATGGAAATCCGCGCCCCCGCCATTCTTTGCGCCAGCCGCCCGCATGGCGAAACCGCCGCCATCGTCCGGGTCCTGAGCCGCGAACACGGAATGCTGGCGGGCTATGTCGCCGGGGGGAGGGGGCGTCAATTGCGCCCTGTGCTGATCCCCGGAAACATCGTCGAGGCGGACCTGCGCGCCCGTTCGGCCAGCCAGCTTCCCTTCCTCAAGCTCGAACTGGTGCAAAGCCGCGGCCCGTGGCTGACCGAACCGTTGCCCGCCGGTGCGATCGGTTGGGCGACGACGCTCGCCGCCGCCGTCCTGCCCGAACACAATCCCTACCCCGCGCTGCACGATACGCTGGCCGCCTTGCTCGATGCGATCTGCCATGCGCCCTCTGCCCGGGGTTGGGCGCTGGCGATGGCGAAGTACGAGACACTGGTGCTGCGCGACATGGGTTACGGCTGCGACGCGCCGCTGCCGCCGGCCGAGGACTGGCCCGACATCATGGCCGCGCTCGACCTGTCGGGACGGCAATTATCCCACCGCCTGCTTGCGGATCGGCGCACGAATGTTATGGGCGCGCGCGAAGTGATGATGCAGCGGCTCGCCCGGATCGATGGGGCCGCGCCCGGCAAGTGAGGGAACATTGGCCATGAAGATCGCGGTATTCGCAGGCGACGGGATCGGACCCGAAGTCGTCGCCCAGGCCATTCGCGTGCTCGACGCGCTGCCCTTGCGGGTCTCGCTGCTCGATGGCGATGTCGGCGGCGTCGCCTACAGGAAGCACGGCCACCCGCTGCCCGCCGAAACGCTGGTCGCCGCGCGCGAGGCCGATGCCATCCTGTTCGGCGCGGTGGGCGACTTCGATTGCGACCATCTCGAGCGCCACTTGCGGCCCGAACAGGCGATCCTGGGCCTGCGCAGCGAACTCGGCCTCTTCGCCAACTTGCGCCCGGCCAAGGTCTTTCCGGGGCTGGAGGACCGTTCGGCGCTCAAGCCCGAGATCGCCGCCGCGATCGATCTCCTCATCGTGCGCGAGCTGAACGGCGACGTCTATTTCGGCGAGAAGGGCATGCGCACCACGCCTGCCGGCCTGCGCCAGGGCTACGACATCATGTCATATGACGAGGGTGAGGTCCGCCGCATCGCGATCGCCGGGTTCGAGGCCGCGCGCAAGCGGCGCGGCAGGCTGTGCAGCGTCGACAAGGCCAACGTGCTGGAAACCAGCCAGCTTTGGCGCGACGTGGTGATCGAGACGCACAAGGACTATCCCGACGTCGAGCTGACCCACATGTATGTCGACAACGCCGCGATGCAGCTGGTCAAGTCGCCCGGCCAGTTCGACGTCGTCGTCACCGGCAACCTGTTCGGCGACATCCTCTCGGACCAGGCCTCGATGTGCGTCGGTTCGATCGGCCTGCTCGCCAGCGCTTCGCTGGGCGAGCGCAAGACCGAATACGGCACTTTCGGCCTTTACGAACCGATCCACGGCAGCGCGCCGGACATCGCCGGAAAGGGGATTGCAAACCCGATGGCGACGATCCTGAGCCTTGCCGAACTTCTCCGCCATTCGCTGGGGCAGCACGAGCAGGCCGCCCGCATCGAGGCCGCCGTGGGCCGCACGCTCGCCGACGGGATCCTGGGCGGCGACCTCGGCGGAAACGCCGGTTGCAGCGAAATAGGTGACGCGGTGCTCGCAAGGCTGTAAGGTCTCGCCATCGGATCAAAGGGCTGGGGGGCCTCAAGATTGGAACGACAAGCTGATTTGGGGGATGGGCCGGCGGCGACGCCGCGGCCCTGTTGCGTCAAGGTTTTCGAAGGTCTGCATATCGCCGCCTTGCCGGTGGGCCTGCTGCTGTCGCCTGCCGGGCAGGCGTGGGATGCCCTGCCGTGGCTGGTGCTGATGCTGCTGGCCGCGCTCGCGATCTCGCGGTTGCGGCTCGCGCTCGTGTGGCTGCTGGCGACGGCGGTGGCGATCGGCTTCATGATCTTTGTGCCCATCGGCGTGGCGTTTCAGGCCGCGCGCCTGGTCGAGGCTCCGATGTCTTGGCTGCGCGTCGCCTATGTTCTTTTCGTCGCGTCGGGTTCGTTGTTCTTCCTGTGGCGGCGCGACACGATGGTGTGGATGCGGGAAAAGGGCGGCCGGTTGTCGATGGCGGTGTTCTGACGCTGGCCTTTGCGGCAAAAATTGGGCATTGGGCGCGCCATTGGAGGCCCGATGCTCAAACTCGCGATTATCCTGCCCACGCTCAACGAACGCGACAATCTCGCCCCGCTGGTCGAACGGCTGGCCGGTGCGCTTGACGGTCCGCTCGGTGCGGACGCCTGGGAGGCGATCTTCGTCGACGACAATTCGCGCGACGGCACGGCCGAGGAAGGTCGCCGCCTGTCGCAGGTCGACCCGCGCGTCCGCGTCATCCAGCGCATCGGCCGCCGCGGCCTTGCCAGCGCCGCGATCGAGGGGATGCTGGCGACCGCCGCGCCTTTCGTGGCGGTGATGGACGCCGATCACCAGCACGACCCGGCGCTGCTGCCGCCGATGCTTGCCGCGCTGCAGGCGGGGGAGGCCGATGCCTGCGTCGCCAGCCGCTTCGCGCCCGGCGCCAGCATGGAAGCCTGGGGTCGGCCGGACCGCGAAAAGCATTCGGCGCTCGCCAACGGCCTCGCCCGCAAGCTGACCGGCGTGACGCTGACCGATCCGATGAGCGGCTATTTCATGCTGCCCGCCGCAACCTTCCGCGAAGTGGCGCCGCATCTTTCCGGCATCGGCTTCAAGATCCTGCTCGACATCCTCTCGACCGTGCACGCGCCGCTGCGGGTCAAGGAATTTCCCCTGTCCTTTGCCGCGCGCGCCACCGGAGAATCCAAGTTGGACCAGGCCATCGCCTTCGAATTCCTCGTCGGGCTTTATGACAAGACTTTGGGCCGCTTCATCCCGACGCGGTTCGCGCTGTTCGGCACGATCGGCGCGATGGGCGTGGTCGTGCACCTTGCCGTGCTGTGGATGCTGTTCCGCGCGGGCGGGCTGCCGTTCCTCTATGGCCAGATCGGCGCGGTGATCGCGGCGCTGACCTTCAACTTCATCCTCAACAACGAACTGACTTACGCCGACAAGCGGCTGCGCGGCATGGGCCGGCTGACCGTCGGCTGGATCAAGTTCGCGCTGACCTGCTCGATCGGCGCCTTCGCCAACGTCGGCGTCGCCGAGGCGCTGGTGACCCGCGGCGTCCACTGGGTCCTGGCGGCAGTGGCCGGGATCGTCATCGGCTCGGTGTGGAACTACGCCTTGTCGAGCAAGTTCGTCTGGGGCCGGTTCTGAGCGGGGTGCGCCTCGCGCGGACCGAGGGAAACCCCTTAGTCTGAAATTAACCCCTTTGCGGTCCAATGGCGGCCGAAAGGGCAGGCCGTTGATTCACGCACGCATCAGGGCTCGGACGAAGGAGGCGGAGCGGCGCTGGCAAGTGCGCCGCGACGTTGCCATCGCCACGTCCGCGCGGTCCGGCGACGATGGCCCGGGGCACGCGGCGCTGATCCGCAACCTGTCGGAAAAAGGTCTGCTGATCGAGACCGAGGCGCCGCTGGGCCCGCGCGACAGTTTCGAGATCACCCTGCCCGATCATCACGCGGTGGCCGCCGAAGTGGTCTGGGCGCGGGGCGATCTCAAGGGCTGCCGCTTCTTCACGCCGATCCCGCGCGCGGTGGTGAGCGCCGCGGTGCTGCTGTCCCCGGCAGAGGGGGAGGCGCAGGACATCTACCGCGAGCTGCGCCAGGTCCGCAGCGAACTGGACCACCAGGAGGAACGCCACCTGCCGACCGCGCTGTCGGTGCCGGGGCTGGCGCTGCTGCTGGTGATCGAACTGCTCGTGGTGGCGCTGATCCTCGCGGGCTAGCGCCAGCTTTTCAGGATCGCGAAGACCGTGAACGCGCCCTTTCCAGCCAGCGGCAGGGCGGTCAGGATCTTGAAGAAATAGAGGAACACCGCGCCGTTCAGCGCGTGAAAGGCGATCGCCCAGCCGCGCTTCACCCGGCGGAACGGTTGCTGCCAGACCGCGGCATCGAGCACCAGCGCCAGCGCGATCGACAGGAACATCGCGCAGATCAGGTAGTGGTAGTAGAACTGCACCGGCTTGGGCGCGACGACCCACATGCCGATCGCCGCCATCCATCCGCCCGCCAGCACCAGGCAGTCCCAGCGCCGCCGCCGCAGGCCGAGCCACAGGCACCCGAGCAGGGCGACCAGCCCGACCCACATCTGCAACGGGTTGCCGATCATGAGCAGTCCGCGCCAGGCGCCTTCGTATTCCTGGTAGAAATACCAGATCGGCCGCAGGTCGAGCGCCCATTGCCACCATTGCGACATGTAGTTGTGCGGCTTGGTGACGCTTTCCTGCAGCTGCATCATGTACTGCTGCCATTCGACCGGTCCGGTGTAGCGCGGGTTGGGATAGCGAAGCAGCTTGATGGTTTCGAAGCTGACGAGGTAGATCGCCAGCGGCACGGCGCCGAGCCACCAGCCCGCCTCGAAGATGGTCATCTGCCCCAGCGGCCGCCGCGTCCAGCCGAAGCGGGCCAGCACGTTGCCGGCAAATATGCACAAGCCGGCATAGGCGATGACCGGCGCGCCGTTCCATTTCACCGCGAACGACAGGCCGAACAACAGGCCCGCCAGGATCACGCGCGCTCGGACCCACCTTTGCGTCGCCACCGCGGCGACCAGCGACCAGCAGCCCAGCAGCAGGAACGCCAGCATGAGCCCGTCGAGCATGGCGATGCGCGACTGGACCAGCAGGACGAAGTTGGTCGCGGTGAAGATACCCGCCGAAATCGTCGCGAAGCGCGACACGCTGGCGTGCCACGTGATGCGCATCACTGCCAGCAGCGACAGGCAGCCCGACACAGCCGCCGGAAACCGCCAGCCGAACGAATTGTCGCCGAACATGCGGATCGAAAGCGCCATGATCTGCTTGCCCAGCACCGGATGTTCCGGGTTCAGCAGCCGCAGACCGCCGACCCACGCGCGCGAGGCGGGGACGTAGTGGATCTCGTCGAACATCATGTTGGCGATGGTGTCGAGACCGCGGAAGACGATGATGGCAAAGGCCAGGACAATCGCCGCGATCCAGCCGCGCGGGTCGCGCACGCCGCCGGGCCCGACGGTGCGCGCCTGCGGATATCGGACCGGTGCGGATCGGGCGGCGCGCTGCATGGCGGGGGGCGCGATACTTTGCCTTGGAGGCGGGCGCAATCGGGATTGCGGTTGCCGGCACCATCCGGGTCCGGCAGCGATCGCGCGGGAACCCGATTGCCTAGCGGCAGGCGGCGCGCTAACGGCAGCGCCATGAAGCGCACGACAGGACAGGACCGCTCGATCACCCGCAACTGGCGCCCGGCGACGCAGGCGATGCGCGCCGGCACCTGGCGGTCGGAAATGGGCGAGACGAGCGAGGCGATCTTCGCCACCAGCGGCTATTCCTACGAGGATGCGGCCACCCCGGCGGCCCGTTTCGCGGGCGAGCGGGACGGCATGACCTACTCGCGCCTGCAGAACCCGACCGTGCAGATGCTCGAGGAGCGGATCGCGGTGATGGAAGGGGCCGAGGCCTGCCGCACCCAGGCCAGCGGCATGGCGGCGATGACCGCGGCGCTGCTGTGCCAGCTTTCGGCGGGCGACCACATCGTCGCCGCGCGCGCCGCGTTCGGGTCCTGCCGCTGGCTGGTCGACAGCCTGCTGCCGCGTTTCGGCGTGGAAACGACGGTGATCGATTCGACCGACGACGGGGCATGGGAACGCGCCATCCGGCCCAATACGAAGGTCTTCTTCTTCGAAACGCCCGCCAACCCGACGCTCGACATCGTCGATCTCAAGCTGGTCTGCGACGTGGCCCGGGCGCATGGCGTGACCACGGTCGTCGACAACGCCTTCTGCACGCCGATCATGCAACGCCCGCTCGATTTCGGCGCCGATGTCGTGGCCTATTCGGCGACGAAGCTGATGGACGGGCAGGGCCGCGTGCTGGCCGGAGCGGTCTGCGGGACCGAGGAGTTCATCAACGACAAGCTGCTGCCGTTCCAGCGCAACACCGGGCCGAACCTGTCGCCGTTCAACGCCTGGGTGGTGCTGAAGGGCATGGAGACGCTCGCCCTGCGCGCCCGGCAGCAGTGCGACAACGCGCTGAAGGTCGGGCAATTCCTCGAAGGACGCGTGCCGAAGATCCTGCACCCGGGCCTTGCCTGCCATCCCCGGCACGAGCTTGCCATGCGGCAGATGCTGATGCCCGGCTGCATCTTCTCGATCGTGCTCGACGGCGGGCGCGAACAGGCCCACGCCTTCCTCGATGCGCTGGAGCTGGTCGACATTTCGAACAACATCGGCGACTCGCGCTCCTTGATGTGCCATCCTGCCAGCACCACGCACCATTCGGTGGGGCCCGAAGCCCGCGCCGAGATGGGTGTGCCCGAAGGGATGTTGCGCCTGAATGTCGGACTCGAGGATGCGGACGATGTCATCGAGGATCTCGAACGGGGGCTGCGCGCTGTCGGACTCTGACGGGAACCGGGGCGGCATGCGGAACGTCATGCAGGCATGACGTGGATTTTCACTTGATGTCCTCCACCGATCGACCTGCCTCGGAAGGGGCATCGCCGACATCCACCAACGGCCCCGATGCGGACGAGGCGGCAAAGACCCTTGCCATGTCGCCCGAATCGCTGCTCGCCGCTGTCGTCGAGAACTCGGACGACGCGATCATTGCCAAGAGCGTCGACGGCACCGTCCTGTCGTGGAACCGCGGTGCCGAAGACTTGTTCGGCTGGTCGGCGGGGGAGATGATCGGGAAATCGGTGCGGATCATCATTCCCGATGACCGGCAGGCCGAGGAAGACGCCATCGTCCGCCAGATCGTCGCCGGCCAGCGGGTATCGGCGATGCACACCGTGCGACTGCGCAAGACAGGGGCGCGCGTGCGCGTTTCGGTCACCGTGTCGCCGGTGCGCGACGCCGATGGCAGGATCGTCGGCGCCAGCACCATCGCCCGCGATGTCGGCGCGCTGGAGCTGGCGCGGCAGCAGCTGGCCGAAAGCGAGCGGCGCTTCAAGATGCTGGCGGACAACATCTCGCAGCTGGCGTGGATTGCCGACCAGGACGGCTATATCTTCTGGTACAACAAGCGCTGGTTCGAATACACCGGTACGACGCTGGACCAGATGCAAGGCTGGGGCTGGGGAACGGTCCACCATCCGGATCATCTCGCAGAGGTTACCGAACGCTGGAAGACGCATCTGGCCGCAGGCTTGTCCTGGGAAGACACGTTTCCGTTGAAGGGCCGGGACGGCCAGTATCGCTGGTTCCTGTCGCGCGCGCGGCCGATCCACGACGAGGCGGGCGGCATCGTCTGCTGGTTCGGCACCAACACCGACATCACCGAACAGCGCGCCCAGGCCGAATCGATCCAGACCCTGCTCGACGAGGTCAATCACCGGTCGAAGAACATGCTCACCCTGATCCAGTCGCTGGCGCGGCGCTCCGCCCCCGGCAACGAGGAGTTTCTCAAGCGCTTCGTGCGGCGGCTCGATGCGCTCGCCGCGAACCAGGACCTGCTGGTCCGCCGGGCCTGGCGACGCGTGGCGATGGATGAGCTGGTGAGGGCGCAGCTTTCCTTCGCGACCGACATCGCCGAAGGGCAGATCGCGATCGACGGCCCGGCGCTTGACGTGACCGCCCGCTCTGCCGAGGTGATCGGGATGGCGCTGCACGAACTGGCAACCAACGCGCTCAAGTACGGCGCGCTGACGCGCGAGGGCGGGCGGGTCGTCGTCGACTGGGCCGTGCACGATGACGCGTTTTTGATGCACTGGCGTGAAAGCGGCGGACCGCAGGTGGATGCGCCGACGCGCGCGGGCTTCGGCACCAGCGTCATCCGCGACATTCCCGCCGTCTCGCTGGATGCGGTCGCAACGCTCGACTTCGCGCCGAACGGTTTGGTCTGGACGCTGCGCTGCGCCGCCGAACGGGTCCTGGCCGCCGCGGTCTGATCCGCGACACGGAAAAGGGCATTTGGTCGAGGTCGACCGGATTGGGGCGCGCATGATCGTGGGTTGCGGATGCGGCCCGATTGCGGGGCCGTCCATTCGGTTCTAGGCTGAACCTCATGATCGACCAGCTTTTCGACCACGTCGCCCACACCGCCGGCATCACCGTGCGCGTCGCCGCCAGTTTCCTGCCCGAACAATCGCAAGTGGCGGCGGGGCGCTGGTTCTGGGCCTATCACATCCGGATCGAGAACCACGGCGACGACACGGTGCGGCTGGTCAGCCGGCACTGGCGGATCACCGATGCCAACGGGCGCGTCAGCCTGGTCGACGGCGAAGGGGTGGTCGGCGAACAGCCGCTCCTCGCGCCGGGCGAAAGCCACGACTACGTTTCGGGCTGCCCGCTGGAAACGCCGCACGGGTCGATGGAGGGCTACTACGGCTTCATCCACGCCGACGGCGTCGCGTTCGAGGCGGCGATCCCTTTCTTCCCGCTCGCCGCGCCTGCCACCGCGCGCTGAAGCGATGACGGGCTAACGCCAGCGGCGCCAGAGCCGGCGGCGCGAGCACGACAGAGCAAAGACGACCCACAGCCAGAACGCGAAGCTGCCGAGAAAAGCCCCGCCGCGAAAGGTGTCTTCCGGGCCCGGGGCTTGGGGGACGGATACGGCGGGTCGGTCCGCGATAAACGGCGCTGGCCAGCCGGCAACGACGCGCGGTCGATAATTCTCCTCGGGCGGCCCCATGTTGCCGTATTGCGCGATCTCGTCCGTACCGGGCCTGACCATGAGACTGGCAAGTGTCAGGCCCAGTGCCATCACGCTCATCACCATCCAACGCAACACAGCAGATCCTTGCCAATTTTCGCCGTGTCTGTGCGCCCAGGAATGGCTCTGCGGTGAATGGGTGGTCCTGGCATGGTGCGGTTCATCGTTTCGGGCCAACCCTGCCACCGCAGTTGCCGCCATGCCTTGCGTGCGGAAAGCGCGCTGTCGATCGTCGCGAAACGCCGCCGTTCAGGGTCGCTGCCGATCATGGTCTTCACGACGCCCCGAACGCCGTTTCGTGACGGAAGCATGCCGGCGATCCGGGGATTGCCCACGGACGTATCGCCGCCTAAACCCCGCGCGACATGAAGCGGACGCATCTTCCTCTCAATGGCCTGCGCGTGCTCGACGCGGCGGCGCGGCATCTTTCGTTCACCCGCGCGGCGGACGAACTGGCGGTGACCCCGGCGGCGGTCGGCCAGCAGATACGCGCGCTGGAGGACCTGCTCGGCGTCGTGCTGTTTCGCCGCACGCCCAAGGGACTGGAACTGACTGACGAGGCGGAAGCGGGGCTCGATTCCCTGCGCGAAGGGTTCCTGCGGTTCGAGGAATCGGTGCAGGCGATGCAGGCGGGGCAATTGAGCCACATCTTCACGTTCGCCGCCCCGCGCGACTTCTTCGGCGCGTGGTTCGCGCGCCGGATCGGCGATTTCCGCGATGCCCATCCCGACACCCGCTTCCACATGGCAGGCGGCGCCAATGCCGATTTTACCGAGGCGAACCTCGATTTCGCGGTGCGGCTGGCCGAGGGGCCGGGCGATCTGGAGGGCGTGCCGCTGCGCCCCGCCCGGCAAGTCGTCGTTGCCGCGCCGGGGGCCCAGGATTCGTGGATCGCATGGCCCGGCGGCCCCGCGCCCGACGGTATCGACGCTACGATGCAGGTCGGCGCGTCGGGCCAGGCTCTGGCGGCGGTGGAAAGCGGGCTGGGTCGCACGATCCTGCCCTTGCAACTGGTCGAGGACGCGCTGGATAGCGGCAAACTCGTTGCGCTCGGCCCGGTGGAGGAGAGCCGTTACGGCTACTGGCTCGTCGCCCCGCGGCCGCAATGGCGGCAGAAGAAGGTGAAGGCGCTGGTCGAGTTCCTGCAGGGCCGGTGACCGACGCGATCGCCCGCACCGAACGCCTTGTCCTGCGCCCGCTGGCAAGGCGCGATATCGGCCCCCTGTTCGAAGGGTTCGGTGATGCGCCGACGATGACCTACTGGAGCCGCGCGCCCTTCGCGAGCGAGGGCGAACTCGCCGCCTGGGCCTTTCCCGCCGATCCGGGCGCCAGCCTCGTTTGTGTCGCCGCCGATCCGGTCGACGACGAGGCGCTGATCTACGCCACGCTGATGCCCCGTGCGCGGGGGCAGGCCGAAATCGGTTTCCTGTCGCGCCCTGTCGCGAGGGGGCGGGGCCTGGCGAGAGAGGCGCTGGGCCTGCTGATCGATCACGGTTTCCGTTCGCTGGGCCTGCGCCGCATTTTCGCCGACACCGATCCGGACAATGCCGGCGCCAACCGCCTGCTCGCCGCGCTGAGCTTTACGCTGGAGGGGCGACTGCGCGAGAACTGGGAAACGCATATCGGCCTGCGCGATTCCCACATATGGGGCCTTTTGCAGGGCGAATGGCGTCAGCCGCCGATCGCGCGCGCCGCGCCTTGACCCGGCGGCGAATCCCGCGTAGGGGCGCGACCAATCTTCGGGGCCGGAGTTTCCTGCGCCGCTGACCATAGAGCTGAACATTGCCGGTGAGTCGGGCGCCAAGGCCCCCGGTTATCCGTCAAAGTAACCTGCCCGGCAGGTGGAGCGTTTCGGTTCGTGCGGTGACTGACCGGCAGGCCCTTCATACAGGGGCGCTTGCCGCGTTCCGCGTGATCCTTCCTCCATTTCCGGCAAACGGCTCGGCCAAGGATTTTTGGCCCGATCCCATTCGCATCCTTTCGGAGCGCGGGGGAGGGCGCAACCCGACCGGGGAAACCCGGCGGCCAAGGAAGGAAGCATAATGCCCACTATCAACCAGCTGGTCCGCAAGGGCCGCGTTCCGCAGAAGGCCAAGAGCAAGGTTCCTGCGATGGAGCAGAACCCGCAGAAGCGCGGCGTCTGCACCCGCGTCTACACCACGACCCCGAAGAAGCCGAACTCGGCGCTTCGCAAGGTCGCCAAGGTGCGCCTGACCAACGGCCGCGAAGTCATCAGCTACATCCCGGGCGAAGGTCACAACCTGCAGGAGCACTCGGTCGTGCTCATCCGCGGCGGCCGTGTCCGCGACCTTCCGGGCGTGCGCTACCACGTCCTGCGCGGCGTGCTGGATACCCAGGGCGTCAAGGATCGCAAGCAGAGCCGCTCGAAGTACGGCGCCAAGCGTCCGAAGTAAGAACAACGCGGTGACGGACCGCTTTCCCTCCCGACCATCCAACGAGTTAAGCTCTGGGTGGTCGGGAGGGGGAGCGGGCCGGCACCGCAGGGCAGCCACGGATGTGGCTGACCACTCCGAAGGAGTACGAAAACATGTCACGTCGTCGTCGTCCCGAGAAGCGGGAAATCCTGCCCGATCCCAAGTTCGGGGATCAGATCCTGTCGAAGTTCATGAACAACCTCATGCTCGACGGCAAGAAGTCGGTCGCCGAGAAGATCGTCTATGGCGCGCTCGAAACCGTCGAGGCGAAGGCCAAGACCGATCCGGTGCAGCTGTTCCACGATGCGCTGGGCAACGTCATGCCGCAGATCGAGGTCCGCAGCCGCCGCGTCGGCGGTGCGACCTACCAGGTCCCGGTCGAAGTCCGCCCCGAGCGTGCGCAGGCGCTGGCCATCCGCTGGCTGATCACCGCCGCGCGCAACCGTCCGGAAACGACGATGGCCGCGCGCCTGTCGGGCGAACTGATGGATGCCTCGAACAACCGCGGCAACGCCGTGAAGAAGCGCGAGGACACCCACCGCATGGCCGACGCCAACCGCGCCTTCTCGCACTACCGCTGGTAAGATGGTTCCGGTGCGCGGCGGGGTGCACCCGCCGCGTCTTCGGATCGTCATATTAGTCACTATATGGGGCGGGTCCGGTCCGGACCTTCTCCGAACCCTCTCGAAGCCCCTCAAGGAATTTTCCATGGCGCGCGAATATCCGCTCGAACGCTACCGCAACATCGGCATCATGGCGCACATCGATGCCGGCAAGACCACCACGACGGAGCGCATCCTCTACTACACCGGCAAGTCCTACAAGATCGGCGAAGTCCACGACGGCGCCGCCACCATGGACTGGATGGAGCAGGAGCAGGAGCGCGGCATCACCATCACGTCGGCTGCGACCACCACGTTCTGGACGCCCGAAGACGCGACGATGGATCCCCGGTCCGAGCCTGAGGCGCTGCGCGCCAACCAGCCCAAGTACCGCATCAACATCATCGACACCCCCGGCCACGTCGACTTCACCATCGAAGTGGAACGTTCGCTGCGCGTGCTCGACGGTGCGGTCGCGGTGTTCGACGGCGTGGCCGGCGTGGAGCCGCAGTCCGAGACCGTGTGGCGCCAGGCCGACAAGTACGGCGTGCCGCGGATGTGCTTCATCAACAAGCTCGACCGCACCGGCGCCGACTTCTATTACTGCGTGAAGTCGATCGTCGACCGTCTCGGCGCGAACCCGCTGGTGCTCTATCTGCCGATCGGCGCGGAAAGCAGCCTCAAGGGCGTGGTCGACCTCGTCAACAACCGCGGCATCGTCTGGCAGGCCGAGGATCTCGGCGCCAAGTACGAGTTCATCGACATCCCCGAGGACATGGCCGACAAGGCGGCGGAATACCGCCAGCAGCTGCTCGACACCGTGGTCGAGCAGGACGACGAGGTGATGGAAGCCTATCTCGAAGGCAACGAACCCGACGTCGCGACCATCAAGAAGCTCATCCGCAAGGGCACGATGGCGCGCGATTTCGTGCCCGTGACCTGCGGCTCGGCGTTCAAGAACAAGGGCGTCCAGCCCCTGCTCGACGCGGTCGTCGATTACATGCCGTCACCGCTCGACGTTCCGGCGATCAAGGGCGTCCTGCCCGACAGCGACGAGGAGGCCGAGCGCCCCTCGAGCGACGATGCTCCGTTCGCGGCGCTGGCGTTCAAGATCATGAATGACCCCTTCGTCGGCTCGCTGACCTTCACCCGCATCTACTCGGGCAAGCTCACCAAGGGCCAGGTCCTGAACTCGGTGAAGGACAAGAAGGAAAAGATCGGCCGCATGCTGCTGATGCATTCCAACAACCGGGAAGACATCGAAGAGGCCTTCGCGGGCGACATCGTCGCGCTGGCCGGCATGAAGGACACGACCACCGGCGACACGCTGTGCGATCCGGCCAAGCCGATCATCCTGGAACGCATGGAGTTCCCGGAACCGGTCATCGAGCTGTCGGTCGAGCCCAAGACCAAGGCCGACCAGGAAAAGATGGGCATCGCGCTCAATCGCCTGGCGCAAGAAGACCCCTCGTTCCGCGTGTCGACCGATCACGAGAGCGGCCAGACCATCATCAAGGGCATGGGCGAACTGCACCTCGACATCCTCGTCGATCGCATGAAGCGCGAGTTCAAGGTCGAGGCCAACGTCGGTGCACCGCAGGTGGCCTATCGCGAATACCTCGCGAAGCCGGTCGACGTCGACTACACCCACAAGAAGCAGTCGGGCGGCTCGGGCCAGTTCGGCCGCGTCAAGGTCAAGGTCGAGCCGGGCGAGCGCGGCCAGGGCTTCGTCTTCAAGGACGAGGTCAAGGGCGGCAACATTCCGAAGGAATACATCCCGGCCATCGAGAAGGGCTTCCGCGAGCAGGCCGAGAGCGGCTATCTCGTCGGCTTCCCGATCATCGACTTCACCGTCTCGCTCTATGACGGTGCGTACCACGACGTCGACTCGTCGGCGATCGCCTTCGAGATCGCCGGTCGCGGCGCGATGCGCGAAGTGGCGCAGAAGTCGGGCATCAAGCTGCTCGAACCGATCATGAAGGTTGAGGTCGTCACTCCCGACGATTACCTCGGCGACGTGATCGGCGACCTCAACAGCCGTCGTGGCCAGATCCAGGGCACCGACACGCGCGGCAACGCGCAGGCCGTCGAGGCGTTCGTGCCGCTCGCCAACATGTTCGGCTACGTGAACGAGCTGCGGTCCTTCACCCAGGGCCGTGCGCAGTACACGATGCAGTTCAGCCACTATGACGAAGTCCCGGCCAACGTCGCGGCGGAAGTCAAGGAGAAGCTTGCGTAAGCTTCTCCAAGGGGCTAGGGGCGGCGCCTGATTCAGCGGGCTTCCGCCTTTCGTCCCGCCCGAAATCAAAACGATCACACGATCCAGACGAACAGAGGTTTTTGAAAATGGCGAAAGCTAAGTTTGAGCGGACCAAGCCGCACTGCAACATCGGCACCATCGGCCACGTCGACCACGGCAAGACCACGCTGACCGCGGCGATCACCAAGGTCCTCGGCGCCCCCGTCGACTTCGCGAACATCGACAAGGCTCCCGAAGAGCGCGAGCGCGGCATCACGATCTCGACCGCCCACGTGGAATACGAGACCGACGCCCGCCACTACGCGCACGTCGACTGTCCCGGCCACGCCGACTACGTGAAGAACATGATCACCGGTGCCGCCCAGATGGACGGCGCGATCCTGGTCGTGAACGCCGCTGACGGCCCGATGCCGCAGACCCGCGAGCACATCCTGCTGGCCCGCCAGGTCGGTGTGCCCGCGCTCGTCGTGTTCATGAACAAGGTCGACCAGGTTGACGATCCGGAACTGCTCGAGCTGGTCGAGCTGGAAATCCGCGAGCTGCTCTCGAGCTACGACTTCCCGGGCGACGATATTCCGATCGTTTCGGGTTCGGCGCTGGCCGCTCTTGAAGGTCGCGATCCGGAAATCGGCGAGGAGAAGATCCTCGAGCTGATGAAGGCCGTCGACGACTTCATTCCGCAGCCGCCGCGTCCGACCGACAAGCCCTTCCTGATGCCGGTCGAGGACGTGTTCTCGATCTCGGGTCGCGGCACCGTCGTGACCGGCCGTGTCGAAAGCGGCATCGTCAAGGTCGGCGAGGAAGTCGAGATCGTCGGTCTCAAGGACACCCGCAAGACCACCGTCACCGGCGTCGAAATGTTCCGCAAGCTGCTCGACCAGGGCGAAGCGGGCGACAACATCGGCGCGCTGGTTCGCGGCGTTGCCCGTGAAGACGTCGAGCGCGGCCAGGTTCTCTGCAAGCCGGGTTCGGTCACGCCGCACACCGACTTCAACGCCGAGGTCTACGTCCTCTCGAAGGACGAAGGCGGCCGTCACACGCCGTTCTTCGCCAACTACCGTCCGCAGTTCTACTTCCGCACGACCGACGTGACGGGCGAAGTGATCCTGCCGGAAGGCACCGAGATGGTCATGCCCGGCGACAACGTCACGATCGGCGTCAAGCTGATCGCGCCGATCGCGATGGATGAAGGCCTGCGCTTCGCGATCCGCGAAGGTGGCCGCACCGTCGGTTCGGGGGTTGTCAGCTCGATCACGAAGTAATATAGGCGCCGCACCGGCGGGGGTGATTCACTCCCGCCGGTCGGAATTTTCGGAAGGGCCGCCCCTTCCCGCACCGGCAACGGTGGTGGTGAGGCGGGGCGGTTCTTTCTTTTTGGGGAAGGGCCGCGGCCTTTCCTTTTTGGCTCTTTCGCATCGGTATTGGACATGGAAGCTCAGAACATCCGCATTCGCCTCAAGGCGTTTGACCACCGCGTGCTCGACCAGGCGACTGGCGAGATCGCAGAAACCGCCCGCCGCACGGGCGCGCTGATCCGGGGCCCCATTCCGCTGCCGACGCGTATCGAGAAGTTCACCGTGAACCGCGGTCCGCACATCGACAAGAAGTCGCGCGAGCAGTTCGAGGTGCGTACCTACAAGCGGCTGCTCGACATCGTGCAGCCCAACGCCGCCACCGTGGACGCGCTGATGAAGCTCGACCTCGCCGCCGGCGTGAACGTGGAGATCAAGCTGGCCTGATCGGCCGGTCTTAGGTCTTCGCTTCGAAGACTTAGGGATACCGCCGGAATTCTTCCGGGCTGCGTCCCCCGTCTTGCTCTTTCCCGCAAGGGGAGGGGCATTATCAGCCCGGACGGGGCGACGCATGAAATCTGGGCTGACACGCACCACGGGATGGGCCCGCGGTGCCTCTGTTAGGAGAACGGATCATGCGCACTGGCGTGATCGCTAAAAAGGTCGGGATGACCCGCCTGTTCCAGGAGGATGGACGTCACGTTCCCGTGACCGTCCTGGCCCTGGAAGACTGCCAGGTCGTTTCGCATCGCACGATGGACCGCGACGGCTATGTCGCCGTCCAGCTCGGTGCAGGCGAAGCGAAGCTGAAGAACGTCGCCAAGCCGCAGCGCGAGCATTTCGCCAAGGCCGAAGTGACCCCCAAGATGAAGGTTGCCGAATTCCGCCTCGAAGGCGAAGACGGCCTGCCGCCGGTCGGTTCGACGATCAGCGCCGAGCACTTCATCGCCGGCCAGAAGGTCGACATCACCGGCCACACGCAGGGCAAGGGCTTTGCCGGCGCCATGAAGCGCTGGGGTTTCGGGGGCATGCGCGCCACGCACGGCGTGTCGATCAGTCACCGTGCCCACGGTTCGACCGGTAACCGCCAGGATCCGGGCCGCGTCTTCAAGAACAAGAAGATGGCCGGCCACATGGGCGACCGCCAGCGCACGCAGCAGAACCTCGAGATCGTGCGCACCGACGCCGACCGCGGGCTGCTCTTCGTCAAGGGCTCTGTCCCGGGTGCGAAGAACTCGTGGCTCGTCGTCACCGACGCCGTGAAGCTGCCGCTTCCCGAGGGCCTGCCGTTCCCGGCCGCGCTGCTCGAGAAGAAGAGCTCGCAGCCCGAGCACGTCGAGGCGCCCGCCGGCATGGTCGAGGCCGCTGCCGAGCATGAAGTGCACGACGAGGTTTCCGTCGAGCAGCAGGAAGAACTGCTGAAGACGCAGGAAGCCGGCGCCGATGCCGACACCGCAACCGAAACGCCCGAAGCCGACGCCGGCTCGGACGCGAACAAGGAGGGCTGATCCGTGAAGGTGAAGGTCCAGAAACTCGACGGCAAGGCGTCGGGCGACATCGAGCTGAACGACGACGTCTTCGGCATCGAACCGCGTGCGGACATCCTGCACCGCGTCGTCACCTGGCAGCTGTGGAACCGTCGCGCCACGGCCCGCCCGACGCGCGAGCGTTCGGACGTGGCCCGCACCGGCAAGAAGTGGGGTCGCCAGAAGGGCGGCGGCACGGCTCGCCACGGTGACCGCGCTGCGCCCGTCTTCATCGGCGGCGGCAAGGCCCACGGTGCCCGCAAGCGCGATTTCGACATCTCGCTCAACAAGAAGGTCCGTGCACTCGGTCTGAAGATGGCGCTGTCGAGCAAGGCGAAGGACGGCCTCGTCGTCGTCGACTCGCTCGAACTCGCCGAAGCCAAGACCAAGGCGCTGAAGGCCCAGTTCGCGAAGCTCGGCTTTGCGGGCAAGGTTCTGGTGATCGACGGCGAGAGCGTCAACGACGGCTTCCGCAAGGCCGCGGGCAACCTGCCGGGCGTGAACGTCCTGCCGGTCGTGGGTGCGAACGTCTACGACATCCTGAAGCACGACACGCTGATCCTGACCAAGGACGCGGTCGCCAAGCTGGAGGCCCGTTTCAATGGCTAAGGCCCAGAAAAAGGCCGGGGAAATCGACGTGCGTCACTACGACGTGATCGTCGCCCCGCACATCACCGAGAAGACCACGCTCCTCTCGGAACACAACGCCGTCGTCTTCAAGGTGGCCGACACCGCGACCAAGCCGCAGATCAAGGAGGCCGTCGAGGCCCTGTTCGACGTCAAGGTTACCGGCGTGAACACCATGGTCCAGAAGGGCAAGACGAAGCGCTGGAAGGGCAAGCCCTACAAGCGCACCGACGTGAAGAAGGCGATCGTGACGCTGGCCGAAGGCCAGTCCATCGACGTCACCAGCGGTATCTGAGGCTAGGACATCATGGCACTCAAGAACTACAAACCGACTTCGCCGGCCCGTCGCGGCCTGGTGCTGGTCGACAAGTCGAGCCTGTGGAAGGGCAAGCCCGTCAAGGCGCTGACCGAAGGCAAGCGCAAGACCGGTGGTCGCAACAACAAGGGCCACGTGACCTCGCGCGGCATCGGCGGCGGCCACAAGCAGAAGTACCGCTACATCGACTTCAAGCGTCGCAAGTGGGACGTGCCCGGCACCGTCGAGCGGCTCGAATACGATCCGAACCGCACGGCGTTCATCGCCCTTGTCAAGTACGAGGACGGCGAGCAGGCCTACATCATCGCGCCGCAGCGCCTCGCCGTCGGTGACGTCGTCGTCGCCTCGGAAAAGGCGGACACGAAGCCGGGCAACGCGATGCTGCTGAGCCAGATGCCGGTCGGCACGATCGCCCACAACCTGGAGATGAAGCCGGGCAAGGGCGCGCAGATCGCGCGTTCGGCCGGCACGTACGCCCAGATCGTCGGTCGTGACCGCGGCCTGGTGATCGTGCGTCTCTCCTCGGGCGAGCAGCGCTATCTGCGCGGCGACTGCATGGGCACCGTCGGCGCCGTGTCGAACCCCGACAACAGCAACCAGACGCTGGCCAAGGCCGGTCGTCGTCGCTGGATGGGCGTGAAGCCGCTGACCCGCGGTGTCGCGAAGAACCCGGTCGACCACCCGCACGGCGGTGGTGAAGGCCGCACCTCGGGTGGCCGTCATCCGGTTACTCCGTGGGGCAAGCCGACCAAGGGCGCTCGCACCCGTCACAACAAGTCGACGGACAAGATGATCATTCGTTCGCGTCACGCGAAGAAGAAGAGGTAAGCGGTAATGGCTCGTTCGCTCCGCAAGGGTCCTTTCGTGGACCTCCACCTGCTGAAGAAGGCCGAGACCGCCCAGGATTCGGGCGGCCGTGCGCCGATCAAGACCTGGTCGCGCCGTTCGACGATTCTTCCGCAGTTCGTTGGCCTGACGATCAACGTCTACAACGGCCAGAAGCACATCCCCGTGTCCGTCAACGAGGACATGGTCGGCCACAAGCTTGGCGAGTTCGCGCCCACGCGCAACTTCCCGGGTCACGCCGCTGACAAGAAGGGCAAGCGCTGATGAGCAAGCAGTCAGCTCCGCGCCGCGTCGCCGAGAACGAAGCGCTGGCAGTCGGGACCACGATCCGTGGCTCGGCCCAGAAGCTGAACCTCGTCGCCGGCCTCATCCGCGGCAAGAAGGCCGAGGAAGCGATGAACATCCTCGCCTTCTCGAAGCGCGCCATGGCCCAGGACGCCCGCAAGGTCCTGGCCTCGGCGATCGCCAATGCCGAAAACAACCACAACCTGGACGTCGATGCGCTCGTCGTGGCGGAAGCCTCGGTCGGCAAGTCGATCACCATGAAGCGGTTCCACACGCGCGGTCGTGGCAAGTCCACCCGCATCCTGAAGCCGTTCAGCCGCCTGCGCATCGTGGTGCGCGAGACCGCTGACGAAGACGGGGAGGCCTGATCCATGGGTCATAAATCCAATCCGATCGGCCTGCGCCTGCAGATCAACCGCACCTGGGACAGCCGCTGGTACGCCGAAGGGCGCGACTATGCCGGCCTGCTCAAGGAAGACATCGAGATCCGCAAGTTCATCGTCGATACGCTGCCCCAGGCGGCGATCTCGAAGGTGGTGATCGAGCGTCCGGCCAAGCTGTGCCGCATCTCGATCTACGCGGCCCGTCCCGGTGTCATCATCGGCAAGAAGGGCGCGGACATCGAGAAGCTGCGCTCGAAGCTGGCCAAGATGACCGCCAGCGAAGTGAAGCTGAACATTGTCGAGATCCGCAAGCCGGAAATCGACGCCAAGCTCGTCGCCCAGGGCATCGCCGACCAGCTCGTCCGCCGCGTGGCGTTCCGCCGTGCGATGAAGCGTGCCGTGCAGTCGGCCCTTCGTCTCGGCGCAGAAGGCATCAAGATCACCTGCGGCGGCCGTCTCGGCGGCGCCGAGATCGCCCGCGTCGAATGGTACCGCGAAGGCCGCGTGCCGCTTCACACCCTGCGTGCCAACGTCGACTATGCCGAAGCCGAAGCGCTGACCGCGTACGGCATCATCGGCATCAAGTGCTGGATCTTCAAGGGCGAGATTCTCGGCCACGATCCGCTGGCGCAGGACCGTCTCATGATGGAGGCCCAGACCTCCGGCGTGCGACCGGCGCGCTGATAGGGACTTAAGGTAAGAGCAATGCTGCAACCGAAGAAAACCAAGTTCCGCAAGGCGTTCAAGGGCAAGCTCCATGGCGACGCCAAGGGCGGCACCACGCTCAACTTCGGGTCGTACGGCCTGAAGGCGCTGGAACCCGAGCGCGTCACCGCGCGCCAGATCGAGGCCGCGCGTCGTGCGATCACTCGCCACATCCGCCGTCAGGGCCGCCTGTGGATCCGCGTGTTCCCCGATCTTCCGGTGTCGAAGAAGCCGGCCGAAGTCCGTCAGGGCAAGGGCAAGGGTTCGATCGAATACTGGGCTGCCCGCGTGAAGCCGGGTCGCATCCTGTTCGAGCTGGACGGCGTTCCCGGCCCGCTCGCGGCCGAGGCGTTCAGCCGCGCCGCGATGAAGCTGCCGATCAAGACCAAGGTCGTCGCCCGCCTCGGCGACTCCTCGCACCTGGGAGGCGAATGATGGCCAACGTGACCGAAGACCTGCGCGCCAAGAGCGACGACCAGCTGACCGCTGATCTGACCGATCTCAAGCGCGAGCAGTTCAACCTGCGCTTCCAGGCCGCGACCAACCAGATCGAGCGTCCCGCTCGTATCCGGGAAGTCCGCCGCCAGATCGCGCGCATCAAGACGCTGCAGGGCGAACGCGCCCGCGTGGCGAAGTAAGGAAGAGACCATGCCCAAGCGTATCCTGATCGGGACCGTGGTTTCCGACAAGACCGACAAGACCGTGGTGGTCAAGGTCGAACGCAAGGTGAAGCACCCGCTCTACGGGAAGATCATCCGCCGCTCGAAGAAGTACCACGCCCACGACGCGGACAACACCTATCGCACCGGCGAAAAGGTCCGCATCGAGGAGGTCGCGCCGATCTCGAAGCTGAAGACGTGGAAGGTCCTCGACCGCATCGGCGGCGAAGCCGAGACCGCGATCGAAGCCGATCTCGACGTCGCGGCCGCCAACGGCTGATCGAACAAGTTTTGGAACTACCGGGCCGAGCTTCGGCAAGGTCCCGGCAAGCCGAGTAGGAAGGAACCGGATCGATGATCCAGATGCAATCCAACCTTGACGTGGCTGACAACAGCGGCGCCAAGCGCGTCCAGTGCATCAAGGTGCTGGGCGGATCGAAGCGGCGCACCGCCAGCGTCGGCGACGTGATCGTCGTCTCCGTCAAGGAGGCGCAGCCGCGCGCCAAGGTCAAGAAGGGCGACGTTCACCGCGCGGTGATCGTGCGCACCAAGAAGGACGTGCGCCGTCCCGACGGCAGCGTCATTCGCTTCGACAGCAACGCCGCGGTCCTCGTCAACAAGAACGAGGAGCCGATCGGAACCCGTATCTTCGGCCCCGTTGTCCGCGAACTGCGCGGCAAGGGCTTCATGAAGATCATCTCGCTTGCTCCGGAGGTGCTGTGATGGCCGGCGCGAAGATCAAGAAGGGTGACAGCGTCGTCGTGCTGTCGGGCAAGGACAAGGGCAAGACCGGCAAGGTCGCCCAGGTCATGCCGAAGGCCGGCAAGGTCGTGGTCGAGGGCGTCAACGTCGCCACCCGCCACCGCAAGCCCACCCAGGTGAACCCGCAGGGCGGCATCGACCGCAATCCTGCGCCGATGGCGATCAGCAAGGTCGCTGTCGCCGATCCCAAGGACGGCAAGCCCACCCGCGTTCGCTTCGAGGAGCGTGACGGCAAGAAGGTGCGCGTCGCCGTCAAGTCCGGGGAGACGATCGATGGCTGATAGCTACACCCCGCGCCTGCGCGCCAAGTACGATGCGGAAATCGCCAAGGCGATGACCGAGAAGTTTGGCTATAAGAACCAGATGGAAGTCCCCAAGCTGACCAAGATCACGCTCAACATGGGCGTGGGCGAGGCGAGCCAGGACAAGAAGAAGGTCCAGACCGCCGCGGCGGAAATGGAGCTGATCGCCGGCCAGAAGCCCGTGATCACCAAGGCGAAGAAGTCGATCGCGCAGTTCAAGCTGCGCGAAGGCATGCCGATCGGCTGCAAGGTCACCCTGCGCCGCGAACGCATGTACGAATTCCTCGATCGTCTGGTCACGATCGCGATGCCCCGCATCCGCGACTTCCGTGGCCTGAACCCCAAGTCGTTCGACGGCCGTGGCAACTACGCCATGGGCCTGAAGGAGCAGATCATCTTCCCGGAGATCAGCTACGACAAGATCGAGAAGGTGCGTGGCATGGACATCATTGTCACCACCACTGCCAAGACCGACGAGGAAGCGCGCGAACTGCTGCGTCTTTTCGGTTTCCCGTTCCCCGCCGAAGAAGGTGCGGAACAGAAGGAAGCGGCGTGAGCCGCTGAGGAAGAGAGCTTAAGTCCATGGCGAAACTGAGTTCCGTGAACAAGAACGAGCGTCGCAAGAAGCTCGTCAAGAAGTACGCTTCGCAGTACGCGAAGCTGAAGGCGATTGCCGACGACGAGTCTGTCGACGATTCCGAGCGCTGGGTCGCGCGTCTCAAGCTGGCCGAGATTCCCCGCAACGGGAATCCGACCCGCGTGCGCAACCGCTGCAACACCACCGGCCGCCCGCGCGGTTACTACCGCAAGTTCGGCCTTTGCCGCATCGAACTCCGCGATCTTGCCAACAAGGGCATGATTCCGGGCGTGACGAAGTCGAGCTGGTGAGGATCTGAAAGATGGCATTGACTGATCCCCTGGGTGACATGCTCACCCGCATCCGCAACGGCCAGCGCGCGAAGAAGGACTCGGTCCTCTCGCCCGCGTCGAAGCTGCGTGCGAACGTGCTCGAAGTGCTCCAGCGCGAAGGCTACATCCGTGGCTACAGCGAGGACGCCACCGGGAAGCACCCGGCGCTGCGCATCGAGCTGAAGTATTTCGAGGGCGAACCCGCGATCAAGCACGTCGCCCGTGTCTCGAAGCCCGGCCGCCGCGTCTACTCGGGTTCCAAGGAACTGCCGAGCATCCGCAACGGTCTTGGCATCACCATCGTCTCGACGCCGCGTGGCGTGCTTTCGGATGCCGAAGCGCGCGCCCAGAACGTCGGCGGCGAAGTGCTGGCGGAGGTGTTCTGATGAGCCGCATCGGCAAAAGGCCGGTCGCGATCCCGAGTGGCGTGACCGCGCAGATCGAGGGCAACGAGCTTTCGGTGAAGGGGCCCAAGGGCACCCTCGCCATGGGCCTGTCGGACCTCGTCACTTACAACGTCGAGGATGGCGCGATCGCGGTGACCCCCGCGAACGACACCAAGGCGGCGCGCAGCCATTGGGGCATGCAGCGCACGCTGGTCTCGAACCTCGTCGAGGGCGTGACCCAGGGCTATACCAAGGTCCTGGAAATCACCGGCGTCGGCTATCGTGCGAACGCGCAGGGCAAGCGGCTCAAGCTGCAGCTCGGCTACTCGCACGACGTCGATCTCGAAGTGCCCGAGGGCCTCGAGGTGAAGACCCCCGACCAGACCACCGTGGAGATCTCGGGCATCGACAAGCAGGCCGTAGGCCAGTTTGCCGCCGAGGTCCGTCGCTGGCGCAAGCCCGAACCCTACAAGGGCAAGGGCATCAAGTACCGCGGCGAGTATATCTTCCGCAAGGAAGGGAAGAAGAAGTAAGATGGCCAAGCTATCCCTTTTCGAACGCCGCCGTCGCCGCGTCCGCACCACTCTCCGCGCCCGCTCGGGCGGCAAGCCCCGCCTGTCGGTGCACCGCACCGGCAAGCACATCTACGCGCAGGTCATCGATGACGCCTCGGGCAAGACCGTGGCCGCGGCGAGCACACTGGGGTCGAAGACCTCGGGCGCCAACATCGATGCCGCTTCGCAGGTCGGCAAGGACATCGCCGCTGCTGCCAAGAAGGCCGGCGTGACCACCGTCGTGTTCGATCGCGGCGGCTTCCTGTTCCATGGCCGCGTCAAGGCGCTGGCCGACGCCGCCCGCGAAGGCGGGCTGGAGTTCTGATCATGGCTGACGAAAACAACAACGCGACCCCGGAACAGACCGTGGCGGACAACGCCGGCAGCACGCCGACCCCCACCACGGCCACCACCGAGGCCTTCGACAACCAGTCGACCGCCGGCGGCGATCCGTCGCAGCCGCGCGAAGCCCGTGACGGTGGCCGTGGCCGCCGTGGCGGCGGTGATCGTGGTGGCGAGCGGGGTGGCCGTGGCCGCCGCGACCGTCGCGACGACCGTCGCGGCAACCGTGACGAGGACCAGGGCGAAGAGCTGATCGAGAAGCTCGTCCACATCAACCGCGTGTCCAAGACGGTGAAGGGCGGCAAGCGCTTCGGTTTCGCCGCGCTGGTCGTGGTGGGTGACGGCAAGGGCCGCGTTGGCTTCGGCCACGGCAAGGCCCGCGAGGTTCCCGAGGCGATCAACAAGGCGACCGCCGCCGCGAAGAAGAAGATGGTCCGCGTTCCGCTCAAGGACGGCCGTACCCTGCACCATGATGGCCGCGGCCGTTTCGGCGCCGGCAAGGTCAATGTCCGCTCGGCACCGGCCGGTACCGGCATCATCGCCGGCGGCCCGATGCGCGCCGTCTTCGAATCGCTGGGCGTGGCCGACGTGGTGACCAAGTCGGTCGGCACCTCGAACCCCTACAACATGATCCGCGCCACCTTCGACGCGCTGACCGACCAGACTTCGCCGAAGTCGGTCGCCCAGCGTCGTGGCAAGAAGGTCGTCGACCTTCTCGGCCGTGGCGGCGCGAGCGAGGCGGAGGCCGAAGCCGACGCCGCCGCTCTGGTGGAGTAAGCGAACATGGCTACCATCAAGCTGAAGCAGATCGGTTCGCCGATCCGTCGTCCGGAGAGCCAGAGGAAGATCCTCATCGGCCTCGGCCTCAACAAGATGCACCGCGTCGTCGAGCTGCAGGACACCCCCGAGGTGCGTGGCGCGATCGCCAAGCTGCCGCACCTGGTCCAGGTCGTCGACTGACACCTGCGTCCGGTGTGACCAACGACTGGGCCCCGGCGGCAACGCCGGGGCCTTCGTCTTTGGGCAAGGCGCGCCCCCGTGGCCGCCCTTTGCCATCGAAGTCCGCCGTTTCGCTCGTCAGTTCGGGGGCGTAGCGCGAACGCGGCAAGGCCCGCCCCGGGCCGCCATCCGCAGGAAGGCCGGACGGCAGGGGGTGACAACGGCGCCGCGCCCGGCTAAGGCGCGCGCTTCCCGGGCCGATTCCGGCTCATCAACGCGAAGAAAAGCGAAAGCGAGTGTTGCTATGAAACTGACTGATATCCGTGACAACGAAGGTGCCCGTCATCGCCGCATGCGCGTCGGCCGTGGCATCGGTTCGGGCAAAGGCAAGACCTCGGGCCGCGGCCAGAAGGGCGCCAAGGCGCGTTCGGGCGTTTCGATCGCCGGATTCGAAGGCGGCCAGATGCCGCTGCACATGCGCCTTCCCAAGCGCGGCTTCAACAACCCGTTCGGCAAGGACTATGCGCAGGTCAACCTGGGCATGATCCAGAAGTTCATCGACGCCGGCAAGCTCGACGCCTCGGCCCTCATCGACCACGACGCGCTGCAGGCCGCCGGTCTCGCCCGTGGCGGCAAGGACGGCGTCCGGCTGCTGGGCAAGGGCGAACTGACCACCAAGGCGAGCTTCAAGGTTGCCGGCGCGTCGAAGGGCGCGCGCGAGCAGGTCGAGAAGCTCGGCGGCAAGGTCGAGACGACCGCGCCGGCCAAGGCCGAAAAGGCCGACGCCTGATTTCGAGGGAGTTGCCGGGCGGGGGTGTTTGCATCTCCGCCCGCGCCCTATATGGGCTGTTTCCGACGGCGGGCCGCTGGCCATAGGCAAGCTCTGGCGCCCAGACCTGCCCTGAACCTCTAAGGCACAGATTCACCGACATGGCATCACGCGCCGACAACATCGCGAGCAACCTCTCCCTGGCCAATTTCGGCAAGGCGACCGAGCTCAAGCAGCGCATCTGGTTCACGCTGGGTGCCCTCATCGTGTTCCGCTTCCTCAGCTTTGTGCCGCTTCCCGGCGTGAACCCGCTGATCCTGCAGGACCTCTACGCGCAGACGCGCGGCGGCGTGCTCGACCTGTTCAACACCTTCTCGGGCGGCAGCCTCGAGCGCATGAGTCTCATCGCGCTCGGCATCATGCCGTACATCACCGCCTCCATCGTCGTGCAGCTGGCCGCCGCGCTCCACCCGGCGCTCGCCGCGATGAAGAAGGAAGGCGAGAGCGGCCGCAAGAAGCTCAACCAGTACACCCGCTACGGCACTGTCGGCCTGACCGCGGTGCAGGGCTATTTCCTCGCGGTCGGCCTTGAGAGCTTCGCGGCGTCCAGCGGGCTTCAGGCGGTCGTCGCGCCGGGCCTGATGTTCCGCGTCGGCGCGGTCGTCAGCCTTGTCGGCGGCACCATGTTCCTGCTGTGGCTGGGCGAGCAGATTACCTCGCGCGGGATCGGCAACGGCACGTCGCTGATCATCATGGCGGGCATCATCGCCCAGTTCCCGACGATCACTGCGCAGCTGTTCGAAGGCGGTCGCTCGGGTTCGATCTCGCCGTTCCTGATCATCGCGCTGTTCGTCGTGATCATCGGCCTCATCCTCTTCATCTGCTTCATGGAGCGGGCGCAGCGCCGGCTGCTGATCCAATATCCCAAGCGGGCGAGCCAGCGCGGCATGATGCAGGCGGATCGTTCGCACCTGCCGCTCAAGCTCAACACCGCCGGCGTCATCCCGCCGATCTTCGCCTCCTCGCTGCTGCTGCTTCCGCTGACCATCACGCAGTTCGCTCAGAGCTCGATCTCGCCCGACAGCACGGCGGGTGCGGTCCTGGTCACGCTGAACCAGTACCTGCAGCACGGCCAGCCGATCTACCTGACGCTCTATGCTATCGGCATCGTCTTCTTCGCGTTCTTCTACACCGCGGTGGTCTTCAACCCCGAGGAAACGTCGGAGAACCTGAAGCGCAACGGGGGCTTTATTCCCGGCATCCGCCCGGGCAAGCGCACCGCCGACTATCTTGACCATGTGCTGACCCGCATCACCGTGATCGGTGCCGGCTACCTGGCGCTGGTCTGCGTTCTGCCGGAATACGTCATCGGCCAGACCGGCCTGCCGTTCTTTCTCGGCGGCACTAGCCTGCTGATCGTCGTCAACGTGACCGTCGACACGATCGCCCAGATTCAGAGCCACCTGCTGGCGCACCAGTACGGCGATCTCATCAAAAAGGCGAAGTTGAAAGGTCGCCTGCGCTGATCTAGGCCCGAGAGGCAACAGGGAGAGTCTTTTTCCGTGAACATCATCCTCCTCGGGCCTCCGGGCGCCGGCAAGGGCACCCAGGCGCAGCGTCTCGTCGACAGGTACGGCATGCGCCAGCTCTCGACCGGCGACATGCTCCGCGCTGCGGTCAAGGCGCAGACACCGGTCGGCGTCCAGGCGAAATCGGTGATGGACGCGGGCGGCCTCGTGTCCGACGAGATCGTCTCGGCGCTGATCGGCGACGAACTGGCGGCGATGGGCGATGACGTCGGTGCCATCTTCGACGGCTATCCCCGGACCGAGGCGCAGGCTCACAGCCTCGACGCGATCCTGAAGGAGCACGGCCGCACGCTCGACCACGTGATCGAACTGGACGTGGACGAAGACGCGCTGGTCGAGCGCATCACCGGGCGGTTTACCTGCGCGTCCTGCGGCAAGGGTTATCACGACACGTTCGAGCAGCCGCGCCAGGTCGGCGTCTGCGACCGTTGCGGCGGAACGGAGTTCAAACGCCGCCCCGACGACAACGAGCAGACCGTCCGCACCCGTATGGCCGAGTATCGCGCCAAGACCGCGCCGATCCTGCCGGTCTACGAAGCGCGCGACATCGTCAGCCGGGTCGACGGCATGGCCGATATCGACGAGGTGACGGCGGCCATCGGCCGGATCCTCGACTGATTCGAGCGCGCAGGCCCATCCGGTCCGCGCAACAGCGGCAGGATGGGCATCGGTGAATCGGCGTGCTAGCCTCCCGGCGTGACAGGGGGAGGGCCCGGACCATGAAGCGCCTCGCATTTGCCGCCGCCACCGCTGCGGCTCTGATTGCCAGGCCCGCACTCGCCGAGATCAAGCCGGTCGGCACCGAGGGATTCGTGGTCAGCCACGAAGCGGTCGTTCCGGTGGCTCCGGACCAGGCCTGGGACAGGCTCGTCAAGCCCGCCCTGTGGTGGAGCGGCGAGCATACCTTTTCCGGAAATCCGGCAAACCTGTCGCTGATCGCTTCCGCGGACGGCTGCTTCTGCGAAGCGCTCCCCGTCGGCCCCGCGCGGACGCGGCCCGGCAGCGTGCGGCACATGACCGTGATCTTCGCCGATCCCGGCCAGGTCCTGCGCCTGACCGGTGCGCTCGGCCCGCTGCAGGGCGAGCCGGTCAACGCGGTCATGACCGTCACGCTCAAGGGCGAGGGGACGGGGACGCGGATCGCGCTCGAGTATGTCGTGGGTGGGAGCCTGCGTTTCGCGCGCGAGCAGAGCGGTCCCGCGGTTGACAAGGTTCTCGGCGAGCAGCTGGCGCGGCTTGCCGCCTCGTTCCCGGCGGCGGCGCCTGGGGGCGACCTTGGCAGCGACTTCCTCAGCGGGGTCGGGGCGCGGCCCTGACCATGGCCCCGGACCGGGCGGTCCACCCGGCCGGACGGTCCTGCCAACCGATTTCCGATGAGACTTTTGACGCGGATGCGACGGTGCGCTATCCAGGGCCTGTCGCGGCGCGATCCTGCCGCCGCGGGAAGGGGATACCTTCCCGTTGACTTGGCGCGCGAATCACCGTAAGCGCGCCCTTCGCTCGTCATAAATCGGGTCAGTCCGGCCGGTCCGTGCGTCGTCACGGTCCATCCGGGCCTTTTGCCGTTTCAGGCCCCGATCCGGTTCATGCACGGGCAGCAACAGCGTTGAGATAGGGGCCGGCACGACGTCGCCCCTGTGGAGCATGGAGAACTAAGTGGCTCGTATTGCCGGGGTCAACATCCCCACCAACAAGCGCGTGATCATCGCGCTCACCTATATCCACGGTATCGGCCCCAAGTCGGCCAAGGACATCGCCGCCAAGCTGGGCATCGACGCATCGCGCCGGGTCCAGGACCTGTCCGACGCCGAGGTGCTGCAGATCCGCGAGGCGATCGACGCCCAATACATCGTCGAGGGTGACCTTCGTCGCGAGACCGCGATGAACATCAAGCGCCTGATGGACCTGGCCTGCTATCGCGGCCTGCGTCACCGCAAGGGCCTGCCGGTTCGCGGTCAGCGCACGCACACCAACGCCCGCACCCGCAAGGGCAAGGCGAAGCCGATCGCCGGCAAGAAGAAGTAAGCCGCGCCTTTCCGGCCGCAGGCTGACCCTTCCTTCAGGATACAGGAAACACAATCATGGCACGCGAACCCCAGCGCATCCGGCGCCGCGAACGCAAGAACATCTCGAGCGGCGTCGCGCACGTCAACGCCAGCTTCAACAACACGATGATCACCATCACCGACGCCCAGGGCAATGCGATCAGCTGGTCCAGCGCCGGCATGATGGGCTTCAAGGGCAGCCGCAAGTCGACCCCCTACGCGGCGCAGGTCGCGGCGGACGACGCCGGCAAGAAGGCCGCCGAACACGGCGTCCGCACCCTCGAGGTCGAAGTCAAGGGACCGGGTTCGGGCCGCGAAAGCGCGCTGCGGGCGTTGCAGGCGGTGGGCTTCACCATCACCTCGATCCGCGACGTGACCCCCATCCCGCACAACGGCGTCCGCCCTTCGAAGCGTCGCCGCGTCTGATCCCTTCTGGCGAGGGGCGGGCCGACGGATCCACGGCCCGCCCGCCGCACACGCCGAACGGGAACAGACATCTGGGGCAAGTTCGCTGTCCCTCGCAGCGTCCGCTCCAACCAAGAACCGACAAACCCTAGGGGAAGTCCATGTCCGTCAATATCAAGAACTGGCAGGAACTGAAGAAGCCCAACAGCCTTGAGATCAAGCCGCAGGGCGATGCCAAGCTGCGCGCGACTTTCGTTGCCGAGCCGCTGGAGCGTGGCTTCGGCCTGACGCTGGGCAATGCTCTGCGCCGCGTGCTGCTTTCCAGCCTGCAGGGCGCCGCGATCACGTCGATCAAGATCGACAACGTCCTGCACGAGTTCTCGTCCCTCGCCGGCGTGCGCGAGGACATCACCGACATCGTCCTCAACATCAAGCAGGTCGCGCTGAAGATGGAAGGCGAGGGCATGAAGCGCCTGCAGCTTTCCGCCACCGGTCCGGCCGAAGTCACCGCCGGCGACATCCAGGTCTCGGGCGACATTGAGGTGATGAACAAGAGCCTCGTGATCTGCCACCTGGACGAGGGCGCGACGCTCAACATGGAGCTGACCTGCGACACCGGCAAGGGCTACGTCCCGGCCGTGCAGAACCGCATGCCCGACGCGCCGATCGGTCTGATCCCGGTCGACTCGCTCTATTCGCCGGTTCGCCAGGTCTCGTACAAGGTCGAGAACGCCCGCGTCGGCCAGGAGCTGGACTACGACAAGCTGTCGCTGACGGTCGAGACCGACGGCACCGTCACGCCGGAAGACGCGGTGGCCTACGCCGCCCGCATCCTGCAGGACCAGCTCGCGCTGTTCGTCCACTTCGAGGAAGGCATTCCGCAGGGCGTCCCGCAGACCGCGGGTGTCGCCGTCGCTCCGGAAGAGAGCGATGCCAACCAGCTCAACCGCTACCTCCTCAAGAAGGTGGACGAGCTGGAGCTGTCGGTCCGTTCGGCCAACTGCCTCAAGAACGACAACATCATCTACATCGGCGACCTGGTCCAGAAGACCGAGGCCGAGATGCTCCGCACGCCGAACTTCGGCCGCAAGTCGCTCAACGAGATCAAGGAAGTCCTTTCCTCGATGGGCCTGCGCCTCGGCATGGACATCCCCGGCTGGCCGCCGGAAAACATCGAGGAAATGGCCAAGAAGCTTGAGCAGGAGCTTCTCGGCTGACAGCCGAGACGCGGTCGCGCCGACCCAACGATCGGTTGGCGAAGGACAGCGACCTGCTCGGCCGGCGAGCCGGAGGCTTGTTCGACGTCACGGGATCCACTCCCGTGACGTGCCAGGCCGCACGATTACGGTGAAGGTGCCGACCGCAAACGGGCACCAGCACTGGGCTACCTAGAACGGGCCCTTTACGAACGAAGGAAGAGACAATGCGTCACAAGATGGGTGGGCGTAAGCTCCAGCGTAAGACCGGCCACCGCAAGGCCCTCCTGCGCAACATGGCCGCGGCCCTGATCAAGCACGAGCAGATCAAGACCACGACCCCCAAGGCCCGCGAACTGCGTCCCTACATCGAGAAGCTGATCACGCTGGCCAAGCGCGGCGGCCTTTCGAACCGTCGCCTCGCGCAGTCAAAGCTGCTCGACGATGCGCAGCTGGCCAAGCTGTTCGACGTCCTGGCCGAGCGTTATGCCGGTCGCGAAGGCGGCTACACCCGCATCATCAAGGCCGGCATCCGTGCTTCGGACGCCGCGCCGATCGCAATCATCGAACTGGTCGACCGCGACGTCTCGGCCAAGGGCCAGGACTCCGGCCCGGTGATGAACGATGAAGAGGAATACGAAGCCGCCTGATCGGGCCCGTTTCGAACCTGACAAGGGCGTCGGTCGTGTCACGACCGGCGCCCTTTTCGTTGGGATATTCAGAAAACAGGTAGATTTCCTGAACGATGGCTGTCGCACGGATTCAGGATCGCATCAGCGTCGAATCGCTATCCAGAGCTTGTCCGGGCCGAAACCCGTTCTGAGCAAAGGATCGCACCGATGAACACTCTTTCCAAAACCCTTGTCGGCGCTACTGCCGCCGGCGCGATGGCCCTGGCCTCCGCCACCCCCGCTTTCGCCCGCGACCGCTATGACCACGACCGGATCGACGCCGGTGACGTGATCGCCGGCGCGCTGATCATCGGCGGCATCGCCGCCATCGCCAGCGCCGCCAGCAAGGATCGCGACGGTCGTTATTACGATGACCGCTACGGCGACCGCCATGACCGTGACGATCGCGATTACCGCGACGGCCGCTACTACAACGGCGGCGGTGCCCGCCGTGCGGTCGAACAGTGTGTCGCCGCTGCCGAACGCGACGTGCGCCGCTCCGGCTTCCGCGACGGCGACGTCACCGACATCCGCAAGGTCGATCGCCGCAACGGCGGCTATCGCATCAGCGGCCGGATCGCGGTCGACACCGGCTGGCGGGGCGGTCGCTACGGCAATGGCTGGGATCGCGACTATCGGGGCTGGAACAGCCGCATGAGCGGTTGGGACAGCGGCAAGTTCACCTGCGATGTCCGTTACGGCCAGGTTCGCGATCTCGACTTCCAGGGCATTCGCGGCATGCGCTGAGCGCATTTCTCCTGATGACGCGAATGACCTAGAACGGGCCCGGCGAGATCCCCCACTCGCCGGGCCTTTTTCATGCCTGTGTCAATTGTCGCACAGGCGGTTCAGGATCACGAAACCCGACTCGGGATAAGCTCCACGGCGCCAGGCGTCCGTCGACGCATCTGGGAGGGATCGCCAACATGTCCATTCGCATTCGCAAGTCCGCCGGGATCGCCGCCATCCTGGCCTCCGCCACGCTCGCCCTGCCGGCCCAGGCCGCACAGACCCATGCCCCTGTCGCCGGCGCCGTCGGACACTGGAGCGCCGCCGACGAGACCGCCCATGGCTGGCGCAGCCGCGGGGGCTGGGGCGGCTATTACGGAGGGCGCTGGGGCGGTCACGGCCACGTTAACGGCGGCGACGTGCTGGCCGGAATCCTCATCGTCGGCGGTGCGCTGGCGGTGGTGAAGGCGATCGAGAATTCGAACGACCGTCGCTATCGCGCCAGTTATCCCGACCGCGACTACCGCGACCGGGACTATCGCTATCGCGATCGCGATGCGCGCTATCCGGATTACCGCGACGATGGTCGTGATTACCGGGGGTCCCGCGACAGCCGGTATGACGGCGACCCGCGCCGCGGCATTGACGGCGCGATCGAGGATTGCGTCAGCGAAGTGCAGCGGGACAGCCGCGTCGCCACGGTCGACACGGCCGAGCGGAACGAGGACGGCTGGCGCGTCGCCGGCGATCTTGCGCGCGGCGGCCGCTATTCGTGCAAGTTCGGCAACGACGAGCGGGTGCGCGACATCGACATCGACATGGGCAGGTCCTCCTCGCGCGACGAGCCGGTGTACGAGGCGCGCCGCGAGGACGACCGCGCTTACGAGGTTCGCCGTGACGATGCGGGGCGCGACAGCCAGTACGACGAAGGGTACTACGCCAGCGCCCGCGAGCGGATGGGCGATCAGGCTCCCGACATGCGCAGCGCCGAGGCGCCGCCGGTCGACGCGCCGGACATGGCCGCACCTGCCGAGGATGGCGACCGCAGCTGGCAGCGCGGCGAGGCGGACGACCGCTACGACACCGCCGCGGTCTCTGGCGACTACGCGCTCGCCCGCAAGTAAGGGCGTCGCGCCTGTTTCAGGGTTCTTCCCGCCTGCGTCCGTCGGCAAGCCGGGCGTAGGCGGGAAGCTCGATCTTCCAGACGATCGCCGCGCCGCGCAGGGCGAAACCCGCCACCGTCGCCATGACCCATGCCACGGTCGCGGGGAGGCCGCCCAGCGTGGCCATTGCATAGAGCGTGGCCGATAGCGCCGCTGCGGTCACATAGAGCTCGGGCCGCATCAGGATCGACGGCACGCCGGCCAGCACGTCGCGGATGATGCCGCCGACACACCCCGTCACCACCCCCAGCACGATCGCCGGAACGGGCGCGACGCCCAGCGCCAGCGCCTTTGCCGTGCCGAGCGCGGAAAAAGCCGCAAGGCCCACCGCGTCGGCCCATTCGAGCAGGCCTGCGGGCCAGATTCGCTCCGGCGTGAACCACGCGAGCAAGGCGACGGCAAAGACCGCCGGGGCGACCCAGGGCGAGGCCAGCCAGAAGGCCGGCACCCCGATCAGCGCGTCGCGCACCGAACCGCCGCCGACGCCGGTGACCAGCGCAAAGAAGGCGAGCGTCACGAAGCTCTGCCGCATGCGAGCCGCGGCCAGCGCGCCCGAAAGCGCGAACACGGCGGTGCCCGCGACATCGAGCAGCGGCGGCAGGGCGGGAAGCGCGGCGGAGGTCATGCCGGATCGGTCGGCACGGCATCGGGCGCCGGCTTGCGCCGGTTGCGGAACAGGAGGACGCTGCCGATCACCGCCATCAGCAACGCCAGCGCGGCAAAGCCGACGAGCAGCGGGTGGTGCGTGTTCTTACGGCCTTCGAGGTCCATGATGTGCAGGCCCCACATCAGGTCGTGCAGCCGCCACCAGCCCGTCCGGATCGCCTCGATCTCGCCGCTCTCGCGCCCGATGTAGACGCGCGTGCCGTCACTCAGGACGACTTGCCAGACAGGGATCGCGCGCCGCAGGTCGGCGGGCGGATGGTCGGCGTCGAAGGCGGTGATCGAGGCGATGTCGTCGCCGCCCTTGATTTCCATCGCCGCGATGGTGCGCGCGGCGGCGAGGTCGATTTCCGGTACCGGCTGGCCCGATCGGGCGAAGTAGCGTTCGACCTTGCCGTCGGCATAGATCGCGCTGGTCACCGGGGAATTGCCCTGCATCCGGGTGCGCAGCTCGACCGGGCGGTCCTCTCCGTCGATCAGCTGGGCGGCGAGCCATCCGGCCGGGATGGGGCGGGGCTGGGTGTTGCGGCGATAGTCCTCGCCGCGCACGTCCTTGATCGGGCGGGCGACCATGACGAGGCCGCTGACCGTCCAGATCAGCAGCGGCACCGCGATCAGCCAGCCGAGCCAGATGTGAAGTTTCGCCAGAACCCGCATGAAAAACCCTCCGTCCGCGCATGTCGCGCAGACGAAGGGTTTCCTGTCAATTCGGTTGACCCCGATCTGTGGATGCCGATCAGATGTGGATGGGCAGGCCGCGTACCGCCATCGCCGCTTCCTTGATCGCTTCCGAATGGGTCGGGTGCGCGTGGCAGGTGTAGGCGATGTCTTCGCTCGTCGCGCCGAATTCCATGGCCTGCGCGATCTGTGCGATCATCGTGCCGGCCAAGCTGGCGACGACCCAGGCGCCCAGCACGCGGTCGGTCTCGGCATCGGCGATGATCTTGACGAAGCCTTCGGTGTCGCGGTTGGTCTTGGCGCGGCTGTTCGCCATCATCGGGAAATTGCCGACCTTGACGGTATGGCCCGCTTCCTTCGCGGCTTCCTCGGTCAGGCCGACGCCGGCGATTTCCGGCATCGTGTAAACGACGCTGGGGATCACGGCATGGTTCACGATGCCGGTCTCGCCCGCAATGTTTTCGGCCACGGCGATGCCCTCGTCCTCGGCCTTGTGCGCCAGCATCGGGCCGGGGATGACGTCGCCGACGGCCCAGACGCTGTCGATCTTGGTGCGGAACTCGTGGTCGGTCTCGATCTGGCCGCGCTGGTTGGTGGCAAGGCCGATGGCGTCGAGATTGAGCCCTTCGGTGTTGGGACGCCGCCCGATGGCGACGAGGACGCAGTCGGCCTCGATCGTCTCGGCCTCTCCGCCCGCCGCCGGTTCGAGGGTGAGCGTCGCCTTGCCGCCATCGACGCTGGCGCCGGTCACCTTGGTCGAGAGTTTGAGCTCCATGCCCTGCTTCTTGAAGATCTTGGCCGCTTCCTTGCGTACGGTGCCGTCCATGCCGGGCAGCAGCTGGTCGAGGAATTCGACGACCGTGACTTGCGCCCCGAGCCGCCGCCAGACCGAGCCCAGTTCCAGCCCGATCACGCCGCCGCCGATGACGACCATCTTTTGCGGCACCCGGTCCAGCGCCAGCGCGCCCGTCGAATCGACGATGACGCCGCCGTCGTTATCGACCGTGACGCCCGGCAGCGGAGTGACCGACGAGCCGGTGGCGATGACCACGTTCTTCGCGGTGTGCTGCGAGTCGCCCACCTGCACGGTGTGCTTGTCGATGAAGGCGCCCATGCCTTTCAGCCAGGTGACCTTGTTCTTCTTGAACAGGAAGGCGATGCCGCCGGTCAGTTCCTTGACCGCGGTGGCCTTTTCGCCCTGCATCGCGACAAGGTCGAGCTCGGGCGCGGGGATCTTCACGCCGAACTTGGCGAGCGTGCCGTCGTTCGCTTCCTCGAACAGTTCCGATCCGTGGAGCAGCGCCTTCGACGGGATGCAGCCGACGTTGAGGCAGGTCCCGCCCAGCGTGTCGCGGCTTTCCACGCAGGCGGTCTTGAGGCCGAGCTGCGCCGCGCGGATGGCCGCGACGTATCCGCCGGGGCCCGAGCCGATGACGATCACGTCGAAGTCGAATTCAGCCATTGTCTTGTCTCGCTTCTGTCCGGTGCTCAGAGATCGATCAGGAGCCGGGTCGGATCCTCGATCGCGTCCTTGATGATCTTCAGCGCGGTCACCGCCTCGCGCCCGTCGATGATACGGTGGTCGTAGGACAGCGCGATGTACATCATCGGGCGGATCACGATCTCGCCGTTGACGACGACCGGGCGGTCCTCGATCCGGTGCAGGCCGAGCACGGCGCTCTGCGGGGGGTTGATGATCGGGGTCGACATCAGCGAGCCGAACACGCCGCCGTTGGAGATGGTGAACGTGCCGCCCTTCATGTCCTCCATCGTCAGCGTGCCGTCCTTGGCGCGCTTGCCGAAGTCGGCGATGTCCTTCTCGATCTGCGCGAAGCCCTTCTTGTCGGCATCGCGCACGACCGGCACGACGAGGCCGTTGGGGGCCGAGACCGCCACCGAGATGTCGACGAAATCGTGGTAGAGGATCTCGTCGCCCTCGATCTGGGCGTTGACGCTCGGCACGTCCTTCAGCGCCAGGCACGATGCCTTGGCGAAGAAGCCCATGAAGCCGAGGCGCACGTCGTGCTTCTTGGCGAACAGGTCCTTGTACTTGTCGCGCGCCTCCATGACCGCGGTCATGTCGACGTCGTTGAAGGTGGTGAGCAGCGCGGCGGTGTCCTGCGCGCTCTTCAGCCGCTTGGCGATCGTCTGGCGCAGGCGGGTCATCTTCACCCGTTCCACATTGCGGCCCGCACCGGCGGGCGCGGCGACCGGGGCAGGGGCCGGGGCAGCGGCGGCAGGCGCGCCGCTCTTCTTTGCCTCGGCCGCGGCCAGCACGTCTTCCTTGGTCAGGCGGCCGTCCTTGCCGGTGCCCTTGACCGTGGTCGGGTCGATGCCGTGTTCCAGCACCGCGCGGCGCACCGCGGGCGACAGCACGACCGCGTCGTCGTCTGTCGCTTCGGGCACGGTCTGCGAGGGAACGGACGCGGTTTCGTCCTTGCGCGGGGTCACCTGCTGGTCGCCGGCACCGGCGTCGTCGGTGATCGTGGCGATGACCGCGCCCACGGTGACGGTGTCGCCGGCGGCGGCGAGCTGTTCGCCCATCACGCCCGAAGTCGGCGCACCGACGTCGATCGCGACCTTGTCGGTCTCGAGGCTGCAGATGGGCTCGTCCTGCTTCACCGCCTCACCGGGCTTCTTCAGCCATTCGCCGACGGTGGCTTCGGTGATCGATTCGCCGAGAACGGGGACCTTGACTTCGGTGCTCATCGCTTGGTGTCCTTAGGGAGCTTATTTCTGGCGCGCGGCGATGACGTCCTCGACCGAAAGGCCGAGGGCATCCGCAACGAGCGCGTTCTGCTGTTCGACATGCCGCCGGGCGAGGCCGGTGGCGGGCGATGCCGCCGGGGCGCGGCCGGCGTAGCGGGCGCGCGAGACCGGCGCGCCGGCCTCTGCCAGCGCCTGCTCGATCTGGCTTTCGACGAAGAACCACGAACCGTTGTTCTTCGGTTCTTCCTGGCACCAGATCACCTTCTTCAGGTTCTTCATCCGCGACAGGCGCAGCGCCAGCGGTTCGCCGGGGAAGGGGTAGAGCTGCTCGATCCGCACGATCGAGGCGTTGTCCAGCCCCGCCGCGTCGCGCGCCTCGATCAGGTCGTAGGCGACCTTGCCCGAACAGAGCACCAGCCGCTCGACGTTCTCGTCGGCGATGTCCTTGGTGTCGGACACGATCCGCCGGAAGTGGCTCTCGCCCAGGAACTCCTCGCGCTCCGACCGGGCCATCGGATGGCGCAGCAGCGACTTGGGCGTCATGATGATCAGCGGCTTCCGGAACGAGCGCAGCATCTGCCGGCGCAGCACGTGGAAGTAGTTCGCCGGGCTGGTGATGTTGCAGACCTGGATGTTGTCGCCCGCGCAAAGTTGCAGGAACCGTTCGAGCCGCGCCGACGAATGTTCCGGCCCCTGGCCTTCGTAACCGTGCGGCAGCAGCATGACGAGGCCGTTGGCGCGCAGCCACTTGGCCTCGCCCGCGGCGATGAACTGGTCGATCATGATCTGCGCGCCGTTGGCGAAATCGCCGAACTGCGCTTCCCACAGCACCAGCGACTTGGGATCGGCAAGGGCATAGCCGTATTCGAAGCCGAGCACCCCGTATTCGGACAGCGGGCTGTCGTAGACCTCGAAATGGCCGTGCGGCACCTGGCACAGCGGGATGTATTTCGCTTCGGTCTCCTGGTCGGTCCAGACGGCGTGGCGCTGGCTGAACGTGCCGCGCCCCGAATCCTGGCCCGACAGGCGCACCGCGAACCCTTCGGCCAGCAGCGAGCCGAAGGCCAGCGCCTCCGCCGTCGCCCAGTCGAAGCCGACGCCGCTGTCGAACATCTCGCGCTTGGCATCGAGCACGCGCTGCAGCGTCTTGTGGATCTTCACGCTGTCGGGAACGGTGGTCAGCGTTCGGCCGAGGCTGTCGAACAGCTTGCCCTCGATCCCGCTGGCGATGTTGCGCCGCGCGGTTTCGGGGTCGACCGGCTTGTTGAGCCCGGCCCAGCGCCCGCCGAACCAGTCGGCCTGGTTCGCCTTGTAGGTCTTGCCCGCCTCGAACTCGTCCTCGAGCAGGGCGTTGAAGCTCTCGATCGCGGCGTCCTCGAACCCGGCATCGATCGCGCCTTCCTCCATCAGCCGCTTCGCATAGAGCGAGGCGACGCCGGGGTGCTGGCGGATCTGCTTGTACATCAGCGGCTGGGTGAAGCTGGGCTCGTCGCCCTCGTTGTGGCCGAAGCGGCGGTAGCACCACATGTCGATGACGATGTCGCGGCCGAACTTCTGGCGGTATTCCATCGCCAGCTTGCAGCAGAAGGTCACCGCTTCCGGATCGTCGCCGTTGACGTGCAGGATCGGCGCCATCACGCCCTTCGCCACGTCGGACGGGTAGGGCGACGAACGCGCGAACTGCGGGCTGGTGGTGAAGCCGATCTGGTTGTTGATGACGAAGTGGATGCAGCCGCCGGTGTTGTAGCCGCGGATGCCCGAGAAGCCGAGGCATTCCCACACGATGCCCTGGCCGGCGAAGGCGGCGTCGCCATGGATCAGCACCGGCAGCACGGTCTGGTGCTTGCCCTTGCCGATGTCGTCGCGGAACTGCTGCTGCGCGCGCACCTTGCCGAGCACGACCGGGTCCACCGCCTCGAGGTGCGAGGGGTTGGGGACCAGGCTCATGTGAACCTTGATGCCGTCGAAGTCGCGGTCGGTGCTGGTGCCGAGGTGATACTTGACGTCGCCCGAGCCGCCGACGTCGTCGGGGTTGGCGCTGCCGCCCGAGAATTCGTGGAAGATGACCTTGTAGGGCTTGCCCATCACGTTGGCGAGAACGTTGAGCCGGCCGCGGTGGGCCATGCCGAAGACGATTTCCTTCACGCCGGACGCGCCGCCGTGCTTGATCACCGCCTCGAGCGCGGGGATCATCGATTCGCCGCCGTCGAGGCCGAAGCGCTTGGTGCCGACGTACTTCTTGCCGAGGAACTTCTCGTACTGCTCGCCGCGGATGACGGCCTGCAGGATCGCCTTCTTGCCCATCAGGGTGAAGTCGATCGAGGCGTCCTTGCCCTCCATCCGCTCCTGCAGGAAGCGGCGCTCCTCGACATCGGCGATGTGCATGTATTCGAGGCCGACCTTGCCGCAGTAGTTGGCGCGCAGGATGTCGACCATCTCGCGCACGGTCGTCCACTCGAGCCCCAGGTTGCCGCCGATGTAGACCGGTCGGTCGAGGTCGTCGGGACCGAAGCCGTGCCATTCGGGCGTCAGGTCTGCGGGAAGGTCGCGGTGCGACAGGCCCAGCGGATCGAGATCGGCGGCCAGGTGCCCGCGCACGCGATAGGTGCGGATCAGCAGCATGGCGCGCACCGAATCGTCGCACGCCGCCTCGATCGCCTTGGGGTCGAGCGCCGTGCCCTTCTTCTGCGCCGCGACCGCGATGTCGGCGCGCATGCGGGTGGGGTCGAGCGAGGCGGTCAGGTCGTCCGCGCCGCCCATGTCGAGCGGCCAGCCCTTGCGCGCCCACGACGGGCCTGGCTGCGGGCCATCGGGCTCCAGCTCGGGAAGGAAGGACTGGTTCTCTTTACCCATTTCTCGTCACCCGCATTTGGCCGGCAATTCCGGCTCAGGCGTGTCGGTGCGGCGTGGCGGGGGTTGAGGGACCACCCGCCGCGCCGCGGTCGTTCAGGCCATTTCCTTGAGCAGCGCGTCGAGCGTCTCGCCCAGCAGCGACGGCGAGGGGGAGACGCGGATGCCCGCTTCCTCCATCGCCGCGATCTTGTCCTCGGCGCCGCCCTGGCCGCCCGAGACGATCGCGCCGGCGTGGCCCATGCGGCGGCCCGGAGGCGCCGTGCGGCCCGCGATGAAGCCGACCATCGGCTTCTTGCGACCGCGCTTGGCTTCGTCCTTCAGGAACTGCGCCGCTTCCTCTTCGGCCGAGCCGCCGATCTCGCCGATCATGATGATCGACTTCGTCTCGTCGTCCGCCAGGAACAGTTCGAGCACGTCGATGAAGTTGGTGCCGTTGACCGGGTCGCCGCCGATGCCGACCGCGGTGGTCTGGCCGAGGCCAATGTTGGTGGTCTGGAACACCGCTTCATAGGTGAGCGTGCCCGAGCGCGAGACGACGCCGACCGAGCCCTTCTTGAAGATGGAGCCGGGCATGATGCCGATCTTGCATTCGCCGGGCGTCAGCACGCCGGGGCAGTTCGGGCCGATCAGGCGCGACTTCGAACCTTCGAGGCGGCGCTTGACCTTGACCATGTCGAGCACCGGAATGCCCTCGGTGATGGCGACGATCAGCTCCATCTCGGCGTCGATCGCCTCGATGATCGAATCCGCCGCGAACTTGGGGGGGACGTAGATGCACGAAGCGGTCGCGCCGGTCGCGTCCTTGGCTTCGGCGACCGAGTTGAACATCGGCAGGCCGATGTGGGTCGTGCCGCCCTTGCCGGGGGTCACGCCGCCGACCATCTGGGTGCCGTAGTCGAGCGCCTGCTGCGTGTGGAACGTGCCGGTGGCGCCGGTCATGCCCTGGGTGATGACCTTGGTATTCTTGTCGACGAGGATGGACATTCTATTTCCCCTCTCTGGATTGATCTTGAGCGACTGATGATTTGGATGCGGCTTCGCGGGCCGGGCCGATCGTGTCGATCTTCATGGCCAGCCCGTTGAAATGGACCATTTCCTCCAGCGGACTGCCCGCCGGGATGAAGTAGTAGTCGAAGCTGTCGATGCCTGGCGCGGGGGCCTCGAACTTGACGATGGTATTGCCCTCGCGCAGCAGTTCGCTGGCCGGTTGCCGACCGATCAGTGCGACGATGGCATCCTTGCCCGCGTCGCGCGTCTCGCCCGCATCGAACAGGCGGCAGCCGGTGACGCGCCCGCCGTGGATCGTGACTTCGGTGACGACGATGGCCAGCGCTTCGCCTGCGACGGATCGTGTGAACACGCCGACCGGCGAGAGGGCGCCGCCTTCATCGGCGACGGCGGCCTTGCCGGACTTTTCGGCGAAATCGAGGAAACCGGTCAGCGCAGGAACCCCCGCGGCATCCGTGCGCTGCCATCCCGCCCCGGCCACATGGTCGACGGTGCCCGACCAGTCGGGCACCGTGCCGCACGCCTCGCGGAAGGCGGCATGGACCTCTGCGACCGGATAGGCCCCGTCCTGCGCCGTTGCCGGGGCGGGAAGGGCCATCAGGGTCGCCAGCGCGGGGAGGGAAAGGGCGCGCACGAAGGACTGCGTCAGCCGAGGCTGGGCTCGATGCCCTTGCAGGCCACGAGCAGTTCCCTGACCGCGTCGACCGAGACCTGGAAGTTGCCCTTCGCCTCGTCGTCGAGAGCGATCTCGATGACTTCCTCGGCGCCGTTCGCGCCGATCACCACCGGCACGCCGACATAGAGGCCGTCGAGGCCGTACTGCCCGTCGACATAAACCGCGCAGGGCAGGATGCGCTTCTGGTCGCCCAGGTAAGCCTCGGCCATCGCGATGGCCGACGTGGCGGGCGCGTAGTAGGCCGAGCCGGTCTTGAGCAGGCCGACAATCTCGCCGCCGCCCGAACGGGTGCGCTGCACGATCTCGTCGAGGCGTTCCTTTGACGACTTGCCCATCTTGACGAGGTCGGTGACCGGGATGCCGCTGACCGTCGAGTATTCGAGCACGGGGACCATGGTGTCGCCGTGGCCGCCCAGAACGAACGCGTTCACGTCCTTCACCGAAACGCCGAATTCCCAGGCGAGGAAGGTGGCGAAGCGGGCCGAATCGAGCACGCCGGCCATGCCGACGACCTTGTTGTGCGGCAGGCCCGAGAATTCGCGCAGCGCCCAGACCATCGCGTCGAGCGGGTTGGTGATGCAGATCACGAAGGCGTCGGGCGCGTGGGCCTTGATGCCTTCGCCGACCGACTTCATCACCTTGAGGTTGATGCCGAGCAGGTCGTCGCGGCTCATGCCCGGCTTGCGCGGCACGCCGGCGGTGACGATCACGACATCGGCGCCGGCGATGTCGGCATAGTCGTTGGTGCCCTTGATGGCGGCGTCGAAGCCTTCGATCGGGCCGCACTGCGCCAGGTCGAGCGCCTTGCCCTGCGGCATGCCTTCGGCAATGTCGAAAAGGACGATGTCGCCCATTTCCTTCTTCGCGGCGAGATGGGCGAGCGTGCCGCCGATCATGCCTGCACCGATCAGGGCAATCTTCTTGCGTGCCATCGTATGGGCCTCCCTTCGTGTCGCATTCACAGTCGCGTCGCGGGCGAATTCGCGTAACAGCAGTTTCAGCACGCGGCGGCGGCCCGCAGAAATTCGTGCGCCACGGCGGGGTTCGGGGCACGGCCCTAAGCCCCCGGGATAGGGATTGCAACCGCCAAAAGGACAGGGCGACCAAGTATCTTTGCAATCAGTTCGCAATAGCAAGAGGGCGCTGTGCCGCATCTTGCCGAGCGCCGCTTGCCTCGTTGCCGCAATGGTCCTAAGGGGCCGGCGACGTTACGGGTTCGCCTGTCGCCGCAAGCGGCGGGCGCTAAGAGGGAAGTCCGGTGCGAACGGTCCTGTCACGGGTCCGTTCCAGGCCGGCGCTGCCCCCGCAACTGTAACCGGGTAGTGCGTTCTCGATACGCCACTGGACGTTGGTCCGGGAAGGTGAGGGCGCATGACGATCCGGGAGCCAGGAGACCTGCCCGCAACGGTCGTTCCAGTCGTCGGGCGGGGTGTACCGGTGGCAGCAGGCAAGGCGCGATGAGGCGCTTTTCCCGCCGTGAGCGACGTGTTCGTTCATGACGGGAGTCCCTTATCTTGCGTACCAAGACCGTTCTTCTTGCCAGCGTCCTCGTTTCCGCCACGGCGCTTTCGCCGCTGGCCGCGCAGGCTCAGTCCCAGTCCCAGGCCCAGGACGATACCGCCTACGATCCGTCGATCGCCTATGCCGAGGCGATGCCCGCCGCGGCCGACCCCGGCGCGATCGTCGTCGTCGCCACCGGCATCCCGATCGACATCGCAGAGACCGGCCAGCCGGTCAGCGTCATCGGCCTCGACGAGATCGAGAGCGTGCAGGGGCCCGACCTGACCCGCGTGCTGCAGCGCCTGCCCGGCACCGCGATCAGCCGCAACGGCGGCCTCGGCAGCTTCACCGGGGTGCGGGTGCGCGGCGCGTCCTCGGAACAGCTCCTCGTCCTGATCGATGGGGTGAAGGTCAACGACGTCGCCGCGCCCGGCGGCGGGTTCGATTTCGGCAACGTGCTGGCCGGTGACATCGAGCGGATCGAGCTGCTGCGCGGGCCGAACTCGGTCGTCTGGGGATCTGACGCGATGGGCGGGGTGATGAACCTGTCGAGCCGCGTCGCCGACGGCCTCTTCGCCAGCGGCGAATACGGCAGCCACGACACGGTCTACGCCACGCTCGGCGGCGGCGTGCGGACCGGTGCGCTGGAGGCGGGTATTTCCGGCAGCTACATGGACAGCGACGGCTACAGCGCCGCCAGCGTCGGGACCGAGAAGGACGGGTTTCGCCAGTGGCAGGTGACCGGGCGGGCGCGTTACGCGCTGGCCGACGGCTTCGCGCTCGTCGCCAACGCCCGCTATGCCGACGGCAAGGTCGGACAGGACGGCTACCCCGCGCCGCTCTACGCCTTTGCTGATACCCACGACGTGCAGGACACCAAGGAGAAGTCGGGCCGCGTCGGGTTCGAATATCTCGGCGATGCGCTGACGCTTCGCGGCGGATATGCGCGTTCGCAGACGGAACGCGTCTATTCGGGCGAGAGCTACGTCTGGTACGAGAACGGGGTCTACGCCACTGACGGCCGTGCCGACCGTGCCGAGCTGTTCGGGCAGTATCGCCTCGCCGGGCCGATCCGCCTCGATTTCGGTGCCGACCGAGAATGGACCCGGTTCGAGGACGAGGGCGCGACGCGCAAGGCCCGCACCGCCAGCGGCCATGCCATGCTCGGTTTCTACACCCCGGTCGCCACCCTGGCGGCGGGCGCGCGCTATGACGATCACTCGCTGTTCGGCGGGGAATGGACCTTCGGCGCGAACGGCGCGGTCCGCTTCGCGGCGGACCTGCGTTTGCGGGCGAGCTACGGAGAAGGGTTCAAGGCGCCCTCGCTCTACCAGCTCTACAGCCTTTATTACGGCGATCTCGGACTGCAGCCCGAAACCAGCAAGGGCTTCGACGTCGGCCTCGAAAAGGGCAGCCGCGCCGAAAGTTTCTTCGCCGCGGTCTCCCTGTTCCGCCGCGACAGCCGCAACCTCATCGACTTCGACCTGACGAACTACGTCTACTACAACATCGGCAGGGCGCGCGCGCAGGGGGCGGAGCTGGAACTGGCGGCGCGCCCGTCCGATCGCTGGCGCACCGGCCTCGTCTATTCCTATACCGAAGCGAAGGACCGCACCGTAGGCGGCCTCTACGAAGGCAACGACCTCAATCGCCGTCCGCGCCATGCCCTGACCGCCAGCGTCGACTGGGCCACGCCGCTGGGCGTCGAGCTTGGCGCCGATGCGCGACTGGTCGGCGACGCCTTCGACGATCGCGGCGAATTCGTGCGGCTGGACGGCTACGAGGCGGTCGATCTGCGCGCCTCGGTCCCGGTCGGTCCGGTCGAGCTTTACGGGCGGGTCGAAAACCTCTTCGATGCCGGGTACGAGACGACGGCGGGCTACAACACCGGCGGTCGCGGCGCGTATGTGGGCGCGCGGGTCCGGATGTGAGCGGGGGGCGCTGAGGATGCACATTGGCGCGAAGGTGGCGGGCATGGCGGCGATGCTGTTGGCCTGCGCCTGCGCGCCCGGCGCAGTTGGCGGCAGTGGCGGCGGTGGCGGTGGCGGCGGCAGTGGCGGCGGGGCGGAGCCGCTGCGCATCGTGTCGCTCAACCCCTGCGCCGACGCGATCCTTGCCGAAATCGCGCCGGACCGGCTCGTCGCGGTCTCGCATTACAGCCAGGACCCCGCCTCGACCTCGATGGACCTCACCCTTGCGCGCCGGTTTGCCGGCATCTCGGGCTCGGCGGAGGAGGTTGCCGCGCTCGCCCCCGATGTGGTGATCGCGGGCACCTTCCTGCCGCCCGCGACCGAGCAGGCGCTGGTTCGCATGGGGTTTCGCGTCGTCAAGACCGGTTCGATCGCGTCGGTCGACGATGCGCGGGCGCAAGTGCGCGACCTGGCGGCGCTGACCGGGCGCAAGGCTGCGGGAGAGGCGATGGTCGCGCAGATCGACCGCGCGCTCGCCGCTGCCGCGCCGCCGGTCGGGGCCGCACCGATCCCGGCGATGATCTGGCAGGGCGGCGGCATCGTTCCGGGCGAAACGACGCTGGTTTCCGATCTTCTGGCCCACACCGGTTTTGCCAATTTCAGCGCCGGGCGCGGGCTGGGGCAGGGTTCGGTCGTCCCGCTGGAGGACGTTCTGGCCAATCCGCCGCGCGTGCTGATGGTCGCGGGCGGCGGGCGGATGATGGAGCATCCCGCTCTCGCGTCGCTTGCCCCGGCGACGATGCGGGTGCCGCTCGATCCGGCGCTGACCTTCTGCGGCGGGCCGACCATCCCCCGCGCCGCCGCCCGCATGGCCGCCATCCGCCAACAGGTCCTGCGCTGATGCGGCTCAACCTCGCCCTCCTTCTCGCCATCGCCGTGGTCCTGCCGCTGTCGCTGCTGGCGGGGCGGGTGTGGATCGATCCGCTCGACAGCACCGTGCCGCATGCCGCCGCGATCCTGGCCCAGTTGCGCCTGCCGCGCGCCCTGCTCGCGGTGATCGTCGGCGCGGGGCTGGGCGGAGCCGGCGCGGCGATGCAGGGATACTTGCGCAATCCCTTGGCCGATCCCGGCCTGTTCGGCATCGCGCCCGCCGCCGCATTCGGCGCGGTGCTGACCCTGTTTCTGGGCATGGCGGCGGTGCCGTTCGTCCTGCCCGCCGCGGCCTTGGCGGGCGCGGCGGGGGCGATGGCGCTGCTGGCGCTGATCGCCGGGCGGACCGGCGGCATCGCGCTCTTCACGCTGGCGGGCCTGATGATCGCGAGCCTTGCCGGCACGCTCACCAGCCTCGCCATTTCGCTGTCGCCCAACCCCTTCGCCACCAGCGAGATCGTGACCTGGCTGATGGGCGCCATCGCGGATCGCAGCTGGGCCGATGTCGCCGTCGCCGCGCCGCTTACCGCGGCGGGCCTCGTCATCCTGTGGCGCATCGGCCCGCTGCTCGACGCGCTCATGCTGGGCGAGCAGGCGGCGCTGTCGCTGGGGGTGGAGGCACGGCGTCTCGTCTGGCAGATCGTCGCCGGGATCGGCCTCGTCGTCGGGGCGGGGGTGGCGGTGGCGGGCATCGTCGGCTTCGTCGGCCTGATGGTGCCGCATCTGGTGCGCCCTTTCACCGATCGCCGCCCGTCGAGCCTGCTCGTGCCCAGCGCCCTGGCCGGAGCCTTGCTGGTGCTGGTCGCCGACACGGCCTGCCGCCTGCTGCCGCTCGCCAGCGAGCTGCGGCTCGGCATCGCGCTCTCGCTGCTCGGCGCGCCGTTCTTCCTCGCGCTCCTGCTGCGGATGCGGAGGGAGCTGGCATGATCGTCGCGCGCGACCTGACCGTCCGGCGCGGCGGGCGCGACGTGGTGCGCGACGCCGGTTTCGCCCTGCGCCCCGGCGAACTCACCGCGATCTGCGGACCCAACGGCGCAGGCAAATCGAGCCTGCTCGCCGCGCTTGCCGCCTTACTGCCCTTCGAAGGCGAAGCTTTGCTGGCCGAGCGGCCCATCGCGGCGATCCCGGCGCGCGAACGGGCGCGCGCCATCGGCTTCCTGCCGCAACGGGCCGAAGCGGCGTGGGACGTGTCGGTGCGCACCCTTGTCGAACTGGGCCGCCTGCCGTGGCGCTCGGTGCCCGGGCGGCTCGCGCGGGCGAGCCGGGAAGCGGACCGTGCCGCCGTCGATGCCGCGCTTGCCGCGATGGAGCTGGCCGATCTTGCCGATCGCCCCGTCTCCAACCTGTCGGGCGGGGAGCGGGCGCGGGCCTTCATGGCGCGGGTGCTGGCGGGAGAGCCGGACTGGATCCTCGCCGACGAACCGCTCGCCAGCCTCGACCTCGCGCATCAGCAGCGGCTGGCCGCCTGCCTTGCCGATCAGGCGCGGCGGGGCCGGGGCGTTGTCGTCGTCATGCACGATCTCGCCGCGGCGATGAACCATGCCGACCGGGTCCTGGTGCTCGACCGGGGCCGGGTGGTCGGCGACGGGGCTCCCCTGTCGACGCTGACCGAAGCGCTGATCGGGCGGGTCTGGCAGGTCGAGGCGCACTGGCTCGGCGAACCGGGCCGCCGCGCGCTCGCCTTCGGGCAAGGCGCTTGAAGCGTGCAGGGCGGTTGAGGCGTGCAGGGCGCTTGAAGCGGGCGGGGCGAACGGGCAGACTGCGCTCCATGATCCGCCCGCGTCCCGCCGCCGCCTTCGCCGCCGCCTTCGCCGCTATCGCCTCCTTGGCGCTTGCACCGCCGCCCGTTCTTGCGGGAGAAGCGCCGCGGCCCGTCGATGTCCGCGCGGTCGCCGCGATCGACTGCACCCTTCGCCTCACCAGCGACACGATGACCGACGTGCCGATGATGCAGGATACCGCGCATGATGCGGCAGCCTGCCGCGCCGCCTGCGAACGCTATGCCGCGGCGGAACTGGTGCCGCTGCGCGAGGCGATGACGGTGCTGCGCTATACCTGCCTGTTGCGCGACGAGGTGGTCGCAGAGGTCGATCTCAAGGCCTGAGGATCAGGCCCGCAGCGCATAGCGCACCACCGGTTCGTAGTGCGAGCCGGAGCGGGTGAGCGTGCTTTCGTACAGGGTCAGGTGGTCGACCCGCATCGGCCCTGCCGAAAGGCCGCCATGCGCCGCCAGCCACGGCCCCACCAGCCCGGATGAACGGTTCAGCCGCGCCAGTGTCACATGCGGCGTGAAGCGACGGGTCTCGGGCGCGCACCCGGCCATGACCAGCGCTCGCTCCACCTTCTTCTGCAACGCCGCCAGTTCGGGGCTGGCCGCGACATCGGCCCAGATCGCGCTTGGCCAATCGCCCCGCGCGAAATGCCCGACGCCGCGCAGGGTCAGCGCAAAGGGCGCGGCGCGCACCCGGCCCAGTGCGGCGGCGATGTCCTCGGCCAGCGGGGTGTCGACCTCGCCGATGTAGCGCAAGGTCAGGTGAAGCTGCGTCTCGTCCTGCCAGCGGGCGTTCTCCACCCCGTCCATCATGTCGATCAGGGCATCGATGACCGGTTCGCTGGGGCGGACGGCGACGAAGAGACGGTGCGACATGGCCGCAGCTTTTGCCCGATCGCCGCGCGCGGGGCCAGATCGCCGCGCAACGTCGTCGCGAATCCCGGCATGCGCAGATCGGCGGTTGTGATCATTCCCGCCGATACCCACATCACGCCACTGCGGACGCCCCCGCGCGGCCTCTTTACACGACAGAACAAAAATGGAACACGCTGCATCATGGCACTGACCACGATCTCCGTGCGCGGCGCGCGCGAGCATAATCTCAAGGGCATCGACATCGATCTGCCGCGCGATGCGCTGATCGTGATCACCGGGCTGTCCGGCTCGGGCAAGTCGAGCCTCGCCTTCGACACGATCTATGCCGAAGGGCAGCGCCGTTACGTTGAGAGCCTCTCGGCCTATGCGCGCCAGTTCCTCGAGATGATGCAGAAGCCCGATGTCGAACACATCGACGGGCTCAGCCCCGCGATCAGCATCGAGCAGAAGACGACGAGCCGCAATCCGCGCTCCACCGTCGCGACGGTGACCGAGATCTACGACTACATGCGCCTGCTCTGGGCGCGGGTCGGGGTGCCCTATTCACCCGCCACCGGCCTGCCGATCGAGGCGCAGACGGTGTCGAACATGGTCGACCGCGTCATGGCCCTGCCCGAAGGGACGCGCGCCTACCTGCTGGCCCCGGTGGTGCGCGGGCGCAAGGGCGAATACCGGCGCGAACTGGCCGAATGGCAGAAAGCCGGCTTCCAGCGCGTGCGCATCGACGGCGAGATGTACCTGATCGAGGAAGCGCCTGCGCTCGACAAGAAGTACAAGCACGACATCGAAGTCGTGGTCGATCGCATCGCGGTGAAGCCGGGGATCGAGACGCGGCTGGCCGACAGCTTCGAACAGGCGCTGAAGCTGGCCGAGGGCCTCGCCTATGTCGATCTTGCCGACGGCGTCGTACCGGGGCGCGAGGGCGAGGCCGAGCGGAGCGCCGGCGCGGGCGGCAATGTCACCGGCGGCCAGATGAAGGGCGCAGGGCTTCCCGCCAACCGCATCGTCTTCAGCGAAAAGTTCGCCTGCCCGGTCAGCGGCTTCACGATCGAGGAGGTCGAGCCGCGCCTGTTCTCGTTCAACGCGCCGCAGGGGGCCTGCCCCGCCTGCGACGGGCTGGGCGAAAAGCTGCTGTTCGACCCGCAGCTGGTCGTGCCCAACGAGCACCTCTCGCTGAAGAAGGGCGCCATCGTTCCCTGGGCGAAGTCGAACCCGCCGTCCCCCTACTACATGCAGGTGTTGGCCAGCCTGGCGAAGGAATTCGGCTTCGGCCTCGACACGCCGTGGGACGAGCTTTCGGGCGAGGTGAAGGTCGTCATCCTCCACGGCACGGCCGGCAAGCCGGTGCCGCTGACCTTCAAGGACGGGCGCAAGGAATACACCGTCAAGAAGCCGTTCGAGGGCGTCATCGGCAACCTCAACCGCCGCATGCTGCAGACCGAGAGCGCCTGGATGCGCGAGGAGCTGGGCAAGTACCAGACCGCGCAGCCGTGCGAAGTGTGCGACGGCAAGCGGCTCAACGAAAAGGCGCTGGCGGTCAAGATCGCCGCCACCGACATCGCCACCCCCACCAAGATGAGCGTCGCCGACGCCAAGGGCTGGTTCCTCGCGCTGCCGGACAAGCTGAACGACACCCAGAACCAGATCGCCCGCGCCATCCTCAAGGAAATCAACGAGCGGCTGGGATTCCTCGACAACGTCGGGCTCGACTACCTCAACCTCGACCGGACCAGCGGCACCCTGTCCGGCGGAGAGAGCCAGCGCATCCGCCTTGCCAGCCAGATCGGCAGCGGGCTGTCGGGCGTGCTCTATGTCCTCGACGAGCCTTCCATCGGCCTGCACCAGCGCGACAACGACCGCCTGCTCGAAACGTTGAAGCGGCTGCGCGATCTCGGCAACACGGTCATCGTGGTGGAGCATGACGAGGACGCGATCCGCACCGCCGACTACGTGGTCGATCTCGGCCCCGGCGCGGGCGTCCACGGCGGCGAGATCGTCGCGCAGGGCACCTTGAAACAGGTGCTGAAGTCCAAGGCCTCGCTCACCGCCGCCTACCTCAACGGCACCCGGCGGATCGAGGTGCCGGCCACGCGCCGCAAGGGCAACGGCAAGACGCTCACCGTCCACGGCGCGCGGGCCAACAACCTGAAGGACGTGACCGCCGCGATCCCGCTCGGCACCTTTACCTGCGTCACCGGCGTATCGGGCAGCGGCAAGTCGAGCTTCACCATCGACACGCTCCACGCCGGCGCGGCGCGGGCGCTGAACGGGGCGCGGGTCGTCGCCGGCGCGCACGACAGGATCACCGGCCTCGAACACTGCGACAAGGTGATCGAGATCGACCAGTCCCCCATCGGCCGCACCCCGCGGTCGAACCCGGCCACCTACACCGGCGCCTTCACCCAGATCCGCGACTGGTTCGCGGGCCTGCCGGAATCGCAGGCGCGCGGGTACAAGGCGGGGCGCTTCAGCTTCAACGTCAAGGGCGGCCGGTGCGAGGCGTGCCAGGGCGACGGCCTGATCAAGATCGAGATGCACTTCCTGCCCGACGTCTACGTCACGTGCGAGGAATGCCACGGCAAGCGCTACAACCGCGAAACGCTGGAGGTGAAGTTCAAGGGCCACTCGATCGCCGACGTGCTCGACATGACGATCGAGGACGCGGAGGAGTTCTTCAAGGCCGTGCCGCCGATCCGCGACAAGATGCACATGCTGAACGAGGTGGGGCTGGGCTACGTCAAGGTCGGGCAGCAGGCGACGACGCTGTCGGGCGGAGAGGCGCAGCGGGTCAAGCTCGCCAAGGAACTCTCCCGCCGCTCCACCGGGCAGACGCTCTACATCCTCGACGAACCGACCACCGGCCTGCACTTCGAGGACGTGCGCAAGCTCTTGGAAGTGCTTCACCGCCTGGTCGAGCAGGGCAATTCGGTGGTGGTGATCGAACACAACCTCGACGTCATCAAGACGGCGGACTGGATCATCGACATGGGCCCCGAAGGCGGCGTCCGCGGCGGCGAGGTCGTCGCCGAAGGAACGCCGGAGCAGGTCGCGAAGAACGAGCGCAGCTTTACGGGGGGGTACTTGGCGGGGATGTTGGGGAAATAAATTTAGGATGGTATGATAGTTTTGGCGGATATCGGTTAGATTTAAGGGGCAAGTAGTTCCAATGAATATATCCAAGCTCCAAAACTAGGGCATTGCTCACATATAGTTTGAAGACCGATTTCAGAGGCTGCAATGTTGCCAAAAAGGACTTTGTCATAATTATTGATGATTGCTTGCACGCGCTTCGACGGAGCAGTCTCGGGCGAATCGTTAATATGCTCTGGGGTCTCAAACTGAGACCTGATCTCTTGCAGTTGAGGTGCTTTGCTGGCGAATCCGAGTGAATGAGCAAAAGTACTACAATCCGAAAACAGTAGAGCCTCAAATTCGTGCATCATAACGAATGGCAAAAATCGACCTACGATATTGGAACGAGTTTCAAAATCTGCGGATAGGGCCGTTCTAATAGAGACTGATTTCTCAGATGGATTGCCAACTGAATTGCGACCAGGCCATGTATTTGGCAAAGCATAATAGTCTACCATAGTTGTTGCGAAGCATTCTGTGTCTTCTTTTAGATGCCTCGAAACATCAGAGTAGACTACGTCCCAACTCTTTATACCCCCTCTTCTTGAACGATTTCGAGCATTGCCTAACAATCTCGCTCCAACCGACTTGTAGCCTAGATTGTATAAATGAGGCGCTAAAACCACATTTACAAAGGTTTCTTCGGTTTGTCCTTCTACGTGGACAAGGAGCCTAGTCATAACTTTTGCCTAGTCTTGGCCGTCCGCCAATCTCAGCTTTCTCCCAAAGTTGTCCAAGGCTGTAATCTTCTAGCCATCCTTCGAGCTTGGCTGATTCCAAGCGGGAAAATTGTGTGGCTCCATCCACCCTGTCAGCGACAAGAACATCGTCGGGTTCGAAGTTGTCCAACAGAAAGGCGGATTGGGTTGAAATAATAATTTGGCTCGTTTTTGAAGCGTATCTAATCAGACCAGCCAACACCGAGAGCGCATAGGGGTGAAGTCCAAGTTCAGGCTCGTCAATAAGGATAACTGATGGCTTATAAATACTTGGCTGTAGTAATAAGGTCGCGAGCGCGATGAACCTTAAGGTGCCATCGGAGAATGATGCCGCCGACATAAATTTATCGTGGCCATTTTCAATCCAGTCTAAATTCAACTTATTTTCATTAAGCTCAAGAGGTTCCAATACGAAACTACCAAAAAACGGAGCTACATCGCGAATAGTTGAAATAATTCTTTTGTAGTGATCGGGAAATTTCTCTTTTAAAAGATATAATACGGCCGCGATGTTTGAACCATCTGGACGAAGAAATCGGTTATCATTAAGTTCGGCAGTTTTTTTCAAAGGGGCATCTGATGAAGTATCGTGAAAGTGATAAAGTCTCCACTTTTCTAGATGCTGCCTAACATAATGGGCCACCGGGCGGGCCTGAGGTTCACTGATTCCCGCCTCGGCTTCCTTGCTAACGACCGGCAATCCGAACGGTTGGTCGTAACGACTTTTATCCCAAAATGATGCGCTTTCGGAGAACGGGACTAGGCGGTTTCGATCGTCACCAAGTAGCCTGATCTCGTATTGGTTAGTCTCGTCCTGAAAAGAGATACGAAACTCAAGCTCGTCGGTCTCGCTACGCCCATAGTACAAAAACTCATCGGCGCCCCCGCCGCGCTTCACTGTTTCCTCTAGACGACCCTCTCGAATGGCATGGAGGAACGAGAAGGCGGAAATGAAATTTGACTTTCCCGAACCGTTTGCGCCGATAATCACATTGACGTCGTGGAGCCTCAGCTTTTCGACGCTCTTCAGGCTCTTGAAGCCTTTAATGGTGATCCAGTCTAATGCGGGCATTATCGTCCAACTAGCTGTAAGCACGCCGCGGAGCAACGGATGTCTAGTCCAATTGCTTTCCTACAGCCCCCATCCCCTATAAATAGACCGGTTCCCTGCTCCCAGCCGCACAGGTGAACCGATGACCCGCACCCCCTCCGCCACGCCGAACCTGCCCGAACCCGTCGCGCCCGAAGCCGTCGCCCTGCGCGCCCGGGCCGATGGCTGGACGCTGGAGCGGCAGCGGGGCTTTCTCGAGGCGCTGGCCGATTGCGGGTCGGTGCGGGCGGCCTGTGCCCGGGTGGGGATGAGCGCGCAGTCCGCCTATGCGCTGCGCCGCCGCTCCAACGCGCGGGCCTTTCGCCAGGCGTGGGACGCGGCCCGCGCGATGGCCGCGCACGTGCTGGAGGAAGCGGCGTGGGACCGCGCCATCAACGGCACCGTCCGCCAGCATTTCTACCACGGCGAACTGGTCGGCGAAACGCGGGTCTATTCCGATCGCCTGCTGCTCGCCCTGATCGACCGCAACCGCGCCGCGCAGGCCCTGGCCGAAACCGAACCCGACGTCGTCGAGCGCGTCGCCGCCGACTGGGACGCGGCGCTGGACCGGCTCGGCACCGGAGACTGGCTGCGCAGCGAGGACGATGCGGACGAGGAATGGGCCGAAGCCTGGGCCGGCGACTGGGCCGAGGCGGCCTCCGAACTGCGCGACGGGGCCGGAGATCCCGCGCTCGAATCTCCATCGGCGTCCGCTTTCGCGCCGGGCGTGTCAACTTCGTCAACTTCCGACGCAGAATGCGGCGCTAACCCGGAATTTACCATCCCGCGCTAGGCGAAGGGAGTCTGTTCAGGAGGAATTGCGATGGTGGCGGGTGCACGGGTTGGACGAGCGGTGGCGGTGGCCGCGCTGATGGCGCTAACCGCGGCGTGCGACGATCCGCAGCCCGGCCTGCAGGACAAGGTGCGGGTGGAAAAGGTGGTCAGCTGCAAGGATGCCGTCGGCCACCTCGCCAAGACGAGCAAAACCCGCAACCAGCTTTGCGAATGCACTACCTCGCGCCTTGCGCAGGAGGGGCTGGCGATGGCCGACCTGATGGGCGACAAGCGCGACCGGGCGATGGAGCAGCTGCGCTGGTGCATGGCGCAAGTAGGTCTTTTGCCGAAACCGGCGCCGGCGGACCTGCGCTCCCCGATCGACCCGGCCCAGGTGGAGGAGATGGAGGCGAGCGCCACCCCCGCCGAGGCGAGCGAGACGGCGGCGCCCTGAAGCCCGGCCGCCTGAAGCCCGGTCGAGTCCCGCTCAGTCCGAAACGAGGGTTAGGGCGACCCGGTCCTGCCCGCGCGCCTTGATCCCGATGGCGTCGGCGGCGGCTTCGGACAGGTCGATCAGGCGGTTGCCGTGGAACGGCCCGCGGTCGTTGATGCGGACCACGATCGACTGCCCGGTGCGCTGCGAGGTGACCTTGACCTTGCTGCCGAAGGGCAGGGTGCGGTGCGCGGCGGTAAAGCCGCCGGGGTTGAACCGCTCGCCGCTGGCCGTGGGCCGTCCGGCGAAACGCGCGCCGTACCAGCTCGCATTGCCCGCGCCGATCGGCTCGGCCTCGTCCTCCGCTTCGGCCACTACCGGCGCCGGGGCGGCAAGCGCGGCCACGCGAACCGGTGCCGCGGGCACCAAGGCCTGGCGTGCGATGGGTGAGGCGATGTCGGTCTGGAAGCCCGGTTCCGCGACGGTCATGTCGTCGGACACGGCCCATGCGGCGGTCGCCGGGGCGATGGCCGCGAAGGCGAAGGCGAACGCCAGGCGCTGCATCCGGACAGTCCGGGTAGCTACGCGATGATGGCGTACGGTGCGGTGCAGTGATGTCCCGTCCATGGCGGTGTTATACCACCACGGAGCTGTGAATTGGTGTCGGCTGGTCCCACTTTCGCCACAATCGAACCGCGAATCACGCGGCGTCGGGCAATCTGGCGAGAATTGGAGGGGCGAGTCGCGCCACGGTCAGCAAAAAGCAAATGGGGCCGGTATCGCTACCGGCCCCACTCTCACCGACGCGTGGTCCCAGGGGGAACTTGGCGCCCGGCGTTTCAATTCCCGAGCCCTCAGGCCCGCGAACCTATGTCGCCCGGCGCTCGCGCCGGCATCCGGATCATCCGGGGGGTCGGTCCGGCGAAGAAGAGCGTTCTCTTCTCCCGTTCCGTGTCTCGGTCGATCCGAAACCGTCCTTCCGTTGTGGTCCGTCAATTTCCGTTCGGCCATGGCCCCAAGGGGTTTTGGCTTCCCTTCGATGTCGCACCGGGAAGCCCGGTCATGCCTTCGCGCCTTTCGCCGCTCCGGTCGTTCCTCATCCGCGACCCTCGAAAGGTCCGCCGGACGCTGGTTCGCCCCTTACTGCGCGGCATTCGCCGACATATCGTCCGTTCTCGAAATTCCCTTGGTTTTCGGTGCCTTGCGGCTCGATCCGGGGAGAGCTTCGTTCCCTTCCGACAACTGAAAGGTGATCCTAGCGGGCGAGTCGTTCAAGCGGGGACGCGAAAAGTTATCCACAGATCGCCGATTTGGCGGTGGACAAAGGTGGACAAACCCGTCATTGAGACCGGCTGCGCCGCATTCGCGAGATGGCTTCGCTATCGCGGAAGAAGAAACCGGCAGTTCTGTTGCCGCGGGGAGAGCCGGTTCAGCGGCCCCGCTTGGATAGCAGTTTCAGGCGCAGCGCGTTGAGCTTGATGAAGCCCTCGGCATCCTTCTGATCGTAGGCCCCGGCGTCGTCCTCGAACGTGACGTGGCGTTCCGAATAGAGCGAGTTCGGCGACTTGCGGCCGACGACACTGGCCGAGCCTTTGTAAAGCTTGAGGCGCACCGTGCCGTTGACCGGCGCCTGGCTGTGATCGATCGCGGCCTGAAGCATCTCGCGCTCGGGCGCGAACCAGAAGCCGTTGTAGATCAGTTCGGCATACTTGGGCATCAGCTCGTCCTTGAGGTGAGCCGCGCCCCGATCGAGCGTGATCTGTTCGATGCCGCGATGCGCGCGGGCATAGATCTCGCCGCCCGGCGTTTCATACATGCCGCGCGACTTCATGCCGACGAAGCGGTTCTCGACGAGGTCGAGCCGGCCGATCCCATGCTTTCGGCCCAGCTCGTTGAGGGCGGTCAGCAAGGTCGCCGGCGACATCGCCTCGCCGTTGAGGGACACGCCGTCGCCCTTCTCAAAACCGATCTCGATGTATTCGGGGGTATCGGGCGCGTCTTCCGGGTTCACCGTGCGCGAATAGACGTAGTCAGGGGTCTCCTCCCACGGATCCTCGAGAACCTTGCCCTCGGACGAGGTGTGCAGGAGGTTCGCGTCGGTGGAGAAGGGGCTTTCGCCGCGCTTGTCCTTCGGCACCGGGATCTGGTGCTGTTCGGCCCAGGCGATCAGCGCGGTGCGGCTCGTCAGGTCCCATTCGCGCCACGGGGCGATGACCTTGATGTCGGGATCGAGGGCATAGGCCGAGAGTTCGAAGCGGACCTGGTCGTTGCCCTTGCCGGTCGCGCCGTGTGCGATGGCATCGGCACCGGTCTCGTGGGCGATCTCGATCAGCCGCTTGGAGATGAGCGGGCGGGCGATCGAGGTGCCGAGCAGGTAGTCGCCTTCGTAGCGGGCGTTGGCACGCATCATCGGGAAGACGAAGTCGCGGACGAATTCCTCGCGCAGGTCGTCGATGTAGATGTGTTCGTCGGGCACGCCCATCAGCTGCGCCTTCTTGCGCGCCGGCTCCAGCTCCTCGCCCTGGCCGAGGTCGGCCGTGAAGGTCACGACCTCGCAGTTGTAGGTGACCTGCAGCCACTTCAGGATGACGGAGGTGTCGAGGCCGCCCGAGTAGGCCAGGACGACTTTCTTGATGGATTCGCTCATGCGCGCCGGTTAGGCGGGCGCCGCCCGGTTCGCAAGACTCTCTTGTCCCCGATGCCGCTACGGCAAGGCTATTCAGCGCCCGGCGAGCAGTTTCGCCTCCGCCGGCAGCATGTAATCGCGTGTCAGCGGCAGGGCGTGGCGATCGCGCACGTACTGGATCTGATAGTTGCACATGCCGCCGTTCTCGAAAGCGGCGGTCGCGCCCGAGAGATAGAACGTCCACATCCGGAAAAAGCGGGGGTCGTACATCGCCTCGATCTCCGCCTGATGGGCCATGCAGCGAGCATACCAGCAACGCAGCGTCTTGGCGTAGTGGACGCGCAGGGTTTCGACGTCGCTGGCGATCAGGCGCACCTTCTCGCTTGCCGCCACGGTTTCCGAGAGCGCCGGGATATAGCCGCCGGGGAAGATGTACTTGTTGGTGAAGGCGTCCGTCGTGCCCGGCCTGCCCATGCGTCCGATGGTGTGGACCAGCGCGACGCCGTCCTGGTGCATCAGGCTGCCGAGGCTACGGAAATAGGTTTCGAATTGCGGCTGGCCGACATGCTCGAACATCCCGACCGAGACCACCCGGTCGAATGTGCGGCCCGATCTGGCCAGGTCGCGATAGTCGATCAGCTCGAAGTGGGTGAGGTCGGCAACGCCGGCCGCCTCGGCCCGCTTGCGGGCAAGGGCGAGTTGTTCCTCGCTCAGCGTGATGCCGGTGACGTGCACGCCCGCCCGCTGGGCCAGGAAGATCGCCATTCCGCCCCAGCCGCAGCCGATGTCGAGCACCTTGTGCCCCGGTTCGAGCGCCAGCTTGGCGGCGATGTGCGCGAGCTTGGCTTCCTGCGCCTGTTCCAGCGTGGTGACCCCGTCGCCCCAGTAGGCGCAGGAATACTGCATGTGCGGCGTGTCGAGCATCAGCGTGTAGAGATCGTTGCCTATGTCGTAGTGGTGTGCGACGTTCGATTTCGCGCTTTGCGCACGGTTCGTGGCGGCGCGCAGGAAATCGAGGCGGTTGCGAATGCGGCGCAGCATGGTGGGCGGGCGAAGGCCCTGTGCCCGGTCCCACGGCTGGTTGGCGCGCAGCAGGTGAATCAGTTCCATGATGCCGCCGCCCTCGATGGTCAGCTTGCCGTCCATGTAGGCTTCGGCCGCGCCCAGCCGCGGATCGGTCAGGATCTGGCGCGCGGCCCCTTCGGCGAGGCGGATCGAAAGGTCCTCGAACCCCGGCGACTGGTGGCCAAAGCGGTCGACGCGCCCGCTGGCATAGTGAACTTCGAGCGTACCCTTGCTGACGGTGCTGGCGAAGAAACGGGCGAGAATACGGTCGGTTGCACTCATGGCCGGAATGTAAACCCGCGTTCCCGGCCGATTGCAAGCCGGGCTTCAGCCCTGTTCGCGGGCCAGAAACAGCACGTCGCGAACCTGCGTCATCAGGTGCTGTCCGGAATCGACGAAGATCGCCTGTCCGTTGGCGAGCGTGCCGCCCGCGAGGAACAGCGCCGCATCGGCCAGTTCCCTTGGCTGGGTCAGCCGGCGAAGCAGGTTCATCCGCCCGCTCGCTTCATGCTCGGCCTCGGCCTGGTCGAAACTGGGCAGCATTGCACCGGGATGCAGCGCGTGGACGCGGTCGGGCGTTCTTTCGCAGGCGATGGCAAGCATCTCGCTCGCTGCGGCGAGCGCGGCCTTGGCCATCGTGTAGCTGAAGAAATCAGGATTCATGTTCGCCAGCTTCTGATCAATCACGTTGATGACCGTGCGCCCGCCGGCGGCGCGGGCCTGCGCGAGAAAGGCCTGGGCCAGCAAGACGGGCGCGCGGGCATTGACTGCCATCGCCTCCCCGAAGACGGCATCGTCGGTCCGGGCGGCGGTATCGAGTTCGAAGACCGACGCGCAGTTCACCAGCGCCCGCCAATCCGGCAGCCGCGCGGCAAGGGCATCGACGGCAGAGGTGATCGCGGATCGGTCGGCCAGATCGAAGGCGATCGTCTCGGCACTGGGGAGCGACGCGGCGAGCGTCTCGGCCTCTTCGAACGAATCGCGATGATGAATCACGACGTGCCACCCTTCGGCGGCAAAGCGGCGGGCCATCGTGGCGCCAAGGCGCCGTGCAGCGCCGGTGATGAGGACAGAGGGAAGGGCGCTGCTCACCACGACTATGGACCATGGATCGAAGCCGAGGGCAATCGGGCAGATGGATGCGAAAAGGGGCCGGTTGCGCCTGGCAACCGGCCCCCTCGGTGATCATGTCGCTTGTGCGATCAACGGCAGCGGGCATCGCCCCTGTCGATCGCGCGACCGATGATCGCACCGGCCGCGGCACCCAGGATGGTGCCGGCCGTCCGATCCCGGCCACCGTCGACCTCGCGTCCGATCAAGGCACCGCCCGCGGCGCCGATGATCAGGCCAGTCGTGCCGTTATCGCGGCGGCAGTAGTACCGTCCGTCGTCGCCACGCCAGTAACGGTCGCCCCGATACATGCGGCGCGGTTCATAGTAGCGCCCGCGGCTATCGTAGTAGCGAGCGCTTTCCTTGGCCCGCTTGCCGTGGGCCGGGGCCCACGACGGCGGATCGGCAAAGGCAGGGGCGGCGGGGATCGCGACGGCTGCCGCCAGCACGGCACCGATCAAACCCTTCTTCATCACATCGTCCTTTCTCTTTCTCGACCGCTTTTGGGCGGCGCTTGAAGTCGAAACTGCAACCCCGAACTCGAACGGAGGATGAACCGCCCGGTCAGATTCCAGATTACCGGCCAAGGGTTTCCGAGATGCGATGAATTGCGCTTAAGCCGATCTTCACCATGACCGACCGCTCAGAGCGCGGCGATCTGTTCCTCCGCCGCGGCGATCGCGCCTTCGGGGCCATGCACGCCGACACCGTGAGCGCGCACGAACGTGACGTCGTCTACCCCGATGAAGTTCATGAACGCCTCGAGCAGACCCTCGTGGTAGGTCAGCGGCGCCTCGCCCGGTTGGTAGCGACCGCCGGCCGAGGAGCCGATGATGACGCGGCGACCGCCGGCCAGGCCTTCGACCCCGTTTTCGCCATAGCGGAACGTGACGCGCGGGATGCCGAGACGGTCGATCCACGATTTGAGGTTGGAGGGGATCGTGAAATTGTACATCGGCGCGCCGATCACCACTACGTCCGCCGCAAGGAATTCGTCGAGCACCTTGCGCTCCACCCCGGCGGCCGCCTTCATGTCGTCGGTCTGGTCTTCGGCGGGAAAACGGATCGCCCCGGTCAGCACCGGATTGAGGTGGGCGAGCGGCTCGGTGCCCAGGTCGCGATAGACGACCGTCGCGCCGGAACTGTCGGCCTTCAGCTTGTCGACGATGCGGGCGGTGAGGGCGCGGGTGACCGAGCTCGCCCCGGTGGTCGCGCTGTCGATGTGCAGGATATTCACTTTGCAATTCTCCGGTATCAAATGATAACTACCGACATATGGAGATCGACCTCGCACCTGCACAAGAAGGCACAGAAAGATCACAAGGTGACACGCATGTTACCGCGGCCATAGAGGCCGTTGGCGCGTGCCAGGCGGTGACCGACATGCTGTCGCGCGTCGGTGACAAGTGGTCGATGCAAGTGGTCATGAAGCTGGGCGAGCAATCGCGCCGCTTCAACGAGTTGCGCCGCATCGTCGACGGGATCTCGCAACGCATGCTGACCCGGACTCTCCGCAATCTCGAGCGTGACGGGCTGGTCAGCCGAACAGTGACGCCGACGGTTCCGCCGCGCGTGGATTACGCGCTGACCCCGCTCGGCCGGTCGTTGTGGGGGCCCGTGGCGGGGCTCAGCCAGTGGGTGCTGGACAATCGCGGCCGGATCGAATCATCGCGGGCGGCCTACGACTTGCGCGAAGAAGACTGATCAGCTTTCCAGTGCGGCCTGTTTCTCGGCCGCGATCCGGTCCAGTTCGGAGCGGCTCTTCTTTTCGGCAGCGGTCTTCAGCTGGCCGCAGGCCGCATCGATGTCGCGCCCGCGCGGGGTACGGACCGGCGCGCTGATTCCCGCCTCGAACACGATGTCGGAAAAGCGGCGGATCCGTTCGGGCGACGAACACTCGTAAGGGGCACCGGGCCACGGATTGAAGGGGATCAGGTTCACCTTGGCCGGCAGCTTGTACTGCTTGATCAGGCGCACGAGCTCGCGGGCGTCCTCGTCGCTGTCGTTGCGGTCCTTCAGCATCACGTATTCGAAGGTGATGCGCCGCGCGTTCGAGGCGCCGGGGTATTCGGCGCAGGCCTGCAGCAGTTCCTCGATCCCGTACTTGCGGTTGATCGGCACGATTTCGTCACGGATGTCCTTGGTCACCGCGTGGAGCGAGACGGCAAGATTGACGCCGATTTCCTGGCCGCACCGCTCCATCATCGGCACGACGCCGCTGGTCGAAAGGGTGATGCGCCGCTTCGAGAGCGCCAGTCCGTCGCCGTCCATCACGATTTTCAGCGCGTCGCGCACGTTGTCGAAATTGTAGAGCGGCTCGCCCATGCCCATCATCACGATGTTGGTCAGCAGGCGCCCGTCGGACGTATAGCTGCCCTCGTCCTCCTCGGCGTCGAGGCCGGACATCGAGCCCTTGGGCCACTCGCCCAGCGCATCGCGCGCCAGCATGACCTGGCCGACGATTTCGCCCGGCGTCAGGTTGCGGACGAGGCGCATCGTGCCGGTGTGGCAGAAGCGGCAATTCAGCGTGCAGCCGACCTGGCTCGAAACGCAAAGGGTGCCCCGGTCTGCGTCGGGGATGAAAACCATCTCGAAATCGTGGTTGTCCGCTGTCCGCAGCAGCCACTTGCGGGTGCCGTCGGTGGAATGCTGGGCCTCCACCACTTCGGGCCTTGCGATCACGAAACGCTGCGCCAGCCACGGGCGCGTCGTCTTGGCGATATCGGTCATCGCCTCGAAGTCGGATACGCCGCGGTGATATATCCAGTGCCAGACCTGCTTGCCGCGCAGCTTGGCGGCCTTGGCATCCAGCCCCGCCTGCTCGAACAGGGCGGCAATCTGTTTCTTGGGCAGTCCGAGCAGATCGATGCGACCGTCGGCGCGGGGGGTAACCTCCCGCGGGACGGGAACGGGATCGATGTGACCCGGGACAGGCATGTTCATGTGCATGGCGCGCCATATAGGGAGGAAACCCCGCGCGCGCAAAGGGCGCGCGAAATCGCGCCATGCCGCTTAGGTTCCACGGAAAATCGCTGTCGTCACGGCCGGTCGCATCTGAGGCACGCCTCGTCGTCGTTTCGTGCTGCAACTGCGTTAAGTCGTTCTGTTGTCTGGTGTTCATGAAACATCGCGCGATTTCAGACATTTCCCCGATCCACCCCGCAAGTCGGGGGAATGAGGGAAATGATTGGAGTTATCATGAAGAAGATTATTGCCATTCTCGCTGCGGGCACCGCTTTCGGCGCCGTCGCCATGCCTGCCGCCGCGCAGGACATGCAGGGCGGAAACTTCACTGGCCCGCGCGTCGAGGCGATCATCGGCTACGACGCCTCACAGGCTGGTTCCAGCTCCGACAACGACATCAACGACCAGGACGACCAAGACATCAGCGGCCTGCTCTATGGTGTGGGTATCGGCTATGACATCGACATGGGCGGAGCGGTCTTCGGCATCGAAGGTGAATACACCGACTCGACCGCGAAGACGGAATTCAGCGACGGTGCCGATTTCGAAGGTTTCGGCCTTGGCAGTGTCGACACCGGTCGTGACCTCTATGTCGGTGCGCGTATCGGTGCCAAGGTCAACAACGACCTGCTCGCCTATGTGAAGGGCGGCTACACCAACACGAAGTACAACGTGCTGGCGACTGACGGCGAAACCGAACTTGAGCAGGACATCAACGTCGATGGCTGGCGCGCGGGCGCGGGCCTTGAGTACGCGATGAGCGACAACATGTTCACCAAGATCGAGTACCGCTACTCGAAGTATTCGGAAGCGGAATTCGAGAATGGCGACATGCCGGACAGCGACCGCTTCGACATCGACACCGATCGTCACCAGGTCGTCGCGTCGGTCGGCATGCGCTTCTAAGCGCATTGCGATCAAAAGCTGAAAGGAGCGCGGGTCGGGCAACAGGCCCGCGCTTTTTCGCCGTCAGCGACAGGCCATTATCTCAGCGGCAGGCCATGATCGCTGCGTCGATGGCGCTTGGCGCGCCGCGCAGCTTATAGCTGTCACGAAAGAAACGTCCTGTCGCATCGCGCGCGCCAACCGTCATCGTGTCGGACCTGCGCATCGCCGCGGCGATTGCACCAGTCTGCGCGGGATTTGCGCTCCAGGCACTGTCGGCGGCTCCCGCCAGGCGGAAGCGCCGCCGGCCGACGTCGAGCGTGACGGCCGCGCCGCGGGCAAGCGTGCGGGAAAGGCGCATCGTGAATCGCTGCGGCGCGACGCCGACACTCGCGAACGGTTGGCGTTCGCGGGCATAGGGAGAGGATTCGGCCATGGCGATTGCGTAGCAGCGGCTGTCGTCGCGAAACGCACCCCAACCTGCGTGCGCCGAAACCGGCTGCGGCGCAGCGAGCCCGGGAGGCGCAAGCAGGAGCAGCGAGAACGATCCGATGAGAGGGCCGATCCGTCTAACCATAGGCGATCGCCACGATTTCCCACTCCTTGTCGCCGGAAGGAAGCCTTACCGTGCGCAAGTCGCCGATGCGCGCCCCGCGCAACGCCCGCGCCAGCGGCGAGCCCCAGCCGATGAGACCCGTTCCCGCATCCGCCTCGTCGTCACCGACAAGGGTCACGGTGCGGTGCACGTCGTCCTCGTCGGCGATGGTGACGGTCGCCCCGAAGAAGACCTTGCTCCGATCGGGCTGCTCGGCAGGATCGACCACGCGCGCCGCCTTCATCCGGCGCGCCAGGTGCGCCAGTTCCCGATCGATTTCGCGCAGCCGCTTGCGACCGTAGATGTAGTCGCCATTCTCGCTACGGTCGCCGTTGCCAGCGGCCCAGCTGACGATATCGACGATCTTGGGGCGTTCGGTCCCGAGCAGGAGGTCGTATCGCGCGCGCAGGGCCGCAAACCCCGCTGGCGTGATCGGATTGCCCTTGACCTTGACCGGATCGCTCATGCCCCGCCCTTGGCGCGCGAGGGCGATGCGGGCCATTACTGGCCCGGCCGTTTCCCAAGATAATAGCTGAGCGGATAGTCTCCGCTCCGATTGCCCGTTCCCGGATAGAGCGCATCGTAGAATGCCGCGTTTTCCAGCACGCGCGCCACGTAGCGCCGAGTTTCGGTGAACGGGATCTTTTCGATCCAGTCGACCCAGCCGATCTGCCCGGTGCGTGGATCGCCGTTCTGGCGCAGCCACTTGTTCACGTTGCCCGGCCCGGCGTTGTAGGCCGCCACGGCCAGCGGATACGAACCGCCGTAATTGTCCAGCATCCTGCCGAAATAGCCGGCGCCCAGCCGCACGTTGTATTGCGGATCGGCAATCAGCGAATCGCGATTGTACGACATGTACATCTTACCGGCCTGCTCCTGCGCAGTGCCGGGCATCAGCTGCATCAGTCCCCGCGCGCCGGCATGGCTGGTCGCGTCCTGCGCAAACTGGCTTTCCTGGCGGCTGATGGCGTGGATCATCGACCACGAACTGCCGACACCTGCCGGAACCTCGATCCGCGGGAAGGCGTAGTTGGCAAAGGCGTAAACCTGCGCGGTCGAAGCCTCGCGCCCGGCGATGACGCCGAGATCGCGGCGACCGATATCGCGGGCGAGATCGGCGATCAGGGCAAAATCCTCGGCAGTCTGCGCCTGCTGACCCAGTTCGCGGAAGAAGTAGACCGCCGTGCGCCAGTCTCCGGTGCGGCCGACTTCGCGTGCGGCCTGAACCAGCGGCTTGGCGTTGAAGGCGACACGCTTGTCCATGGAAGGCGCGGGCAGGGTGGCAGCGGGCGCCTTTAGCGGGCGGCCCAGCTTTTCCAGCGCGAGTTGGCCGTAGAACTGATCTGGGTAGGCGGCGGCGGCCTCGTAGTTGCGACGCGAGACATCCTTGAGGCCCGCGCGATCCGCCGCCAACCCGGCGAAATAGAATCCCTTGGTTCGAGCAGGGGCGGTGCGCTGGCTCTTGCCGTAGGTCTCGAACATCTCGGCCGCGCTGCGGGCATCCCCGCGCGCCAGTGCGGATTCTCCGAGCGGATAGAACAGCTTCTCGTATTCGTCGCGAATGCCGGTCGAAAGCTTCGACACATCCTCGTTCGGCGCAAAGGCCTCGGTTGCGCGGCGGGCGATCTTCACCGCCGTCTGGACATCGCCCATCGCCAGGGCATCGCCGGCCTGCAGCCGCATCTCTGTGACGAAAGCCTGCGGATCCGCGGGAGTGCGCGAAAGCCTGGGCGCGTTGACGATCGCGAACCGCGCGGCCGAGCCTTGGCCGCTGGTGCGCAACTGGCGCGCACGATTATAGAGCCAGCCCGGATCGCCGCTCGCCTCTGCCGGAACCGTCAGGCCGATCGTCGTGGGGTCCTGCCCCTGCAGTGCGGCGAGCCGGGCCATCATCAGGCCGCGCGATGGGCCGCTGACACGCACGACCTGGCGCTGCGCCGCCTCGACGTCGGCTTGCCACAACAATTCGTTCATGCGGGCGTTCTGATCATCGGCGGTGAAACGCGTGCCGAACAGGCTGGCCATGGTCGCCTCGGCGACAGGCGACATCGAACCGCCTCGCCACGCCTCGCGAGCGACGGTCAGCGCCTCGGGTCTGCCGAGAGCCTGCAAGGCCAATGCGTATTGCGCGCGGGCAAGATTGCCGACAGGCGGATGGCGATCGAAGAAAGCGACGAGACGGCCCGGCGCGACTTGCGAATTTTCCAGCGCCTTTTCCGCCTTGCCCTGCAGGAAATCCTCGCGCGGGAAGCCGGAATACTGGCTGATGAAGCCGGCATATTCCTCGAAACTGCCACCAGGCTGCGCGATCAGCTGGTTCCACCGGGTCACGGCATAGCTCATCGGGCCCGGCCGGGCGGCCATGCTGCGCATCCGCGCCTTGTCCCAATCGGACGGAGCCCATTGAATCTCGCCGAAAGTCTGCGGCGTTGCGCTGCGCGCCGGCGCCTGCGGCCTGGCGGCAAGGGCCTGCTCGTCCTGCGCCATGGCCGGAGCCGCGAACAGTCCGCCGGCAGCCATGCCGAAAACTGCGGCGGTTGCGAGCAAAGAGTATCGACGGTTTGCCATGCTGGACATAATAGGGTCACCCTCCTTATCAGCCCCTGAACGGTTAGGCGCAATCGGTGGTTCCGTCTTGACCGCAACGTCGTTTTCCACCGTTGAACCTGTCCCGAATCGGAGCCTTTCACTGATGTTTTCTGGGTCCATTCCCGCTCTTGTCACTCCGTTTCGCGACGGCGCCGTCGACGAAGATGCGTTTCGCCGACTGATCGACTTCCAGATCGAGAACGGCTCGTCCGCGCTTGTGCCCTGCGGCACGACGGGCGAGGCCTCGACGCTGACCAACGCGGAACACCACCGTGTAATCGAGATTTGTGTCGAGCATACGGCAGGGCGCGTCCCGGTCATCGCCGGTTGCGGTTCCAACGATACAGCCAATGCGCTGATGCACATGACCTTTTCGAAGCGCTACGGCGCATCCGCGGCACTGGTCGTCGCACCTTATTACAACCGGCCGAGCCAGGCCGGACTGATCGCGCACTTCTCGCACCTTGCGGAACGGGTCGATTTGCCGATCATACTCTACAACGTTCCCGGCCGCACGGTTACCGATATCGAGCCGGAAACGGTCTGCGAACTGGCCAAGCGCTTTCCCGACCGCATCGTCGGAATCAAGGACGCGAGCGGCGACCTGTCGCGGGTGGTCGATCACCGCATGGGCATCGGCCCGGATTTCTGCCAGCTTTCGGGCGACGACGAACTGTCGCTGCCCGCCAACGCCGCCGGCGCGGTCGGCTGCATCTCGGTCACGGCGAATGTCGCCCCCAAGCTCTGCGCCGAATTCCAGCAGGCCTGCGTCGACAACGACTTCGCCCGCGCGCGCGAGCTTAATGACCTGCTCTATCCGCTCCACTACGCGATGTTCGAGGACGCAAGCCCGGCACCCTGCAAGTATGCGATGTCGCGCGTGCTCGGCTGGATGACGGACGACTTGCGGCTGCCGCTGGTGAAATGCTCCGACAAGGCGAAGGCCGCGGTGGACGAGGCGCTGGCCCACGCCGGGCTGGTCTGAGGCGAGCGGCCTGCCCGGTCATCAGTCGGGCGGGCCATGCTGGCCGACGCAGGCCATCGCCCTCCGGAGCATCCGGAGCCGCGCTGCCGTGATCGCAAACCATGCCCCTTTCGCATCGCGACCGCTCGCACTACATGCGCGCCATGGCACGGCCCAAACCCACCGAGTTCGAAAAGACCAAGACCGTCGCCGAGAACCGGCGGGCGCGGTTCGACTATTTCATCGAGGACGTCTACGAGGCGGGCATCGCGTTGACCGGGACCGAGGTGAAGGCGCTTCGTTCCGGGGAAGGCTCGATCGCCGAATCTTATGCCGAGATCCGCGACGGACAGGTCTGGCTGGTGAATGCCAATGTGCCCGAATTCAGCCACGGCAATCGCTTCAACCACGAACCGAAGCGTCCTCGAAAGCTCCTGCTTCATGCGCGGCAAATCGAGAAGCTGTTCGGCGCGGTCGAGCGCAAGGGCATGACCCTCGTGCCGCTTTCGGTCTATTTCAACGGCAAGGGCCGGGCGAAGGTCGAGCTGGCGCTGGCCAAGGGCAAGCAGACTCACGACAAGCGCGCGTCGATCAAGGAGCGCGACTGGAAGCGCGACAAGGCCCGTGTCCTGCGCGAACATAGCTAGCGTCCGCTGCGACCTGGGCTTTGCCGTGCTTACGGCTGACAGTGGCTGCCGCGCGTCAGGTTGATGACAAATCGCGTCAGGCGCGGCAAGGATGGTGACGGCGTTAACCTGGGGTGTATGTGGGGCGCGCTATCGGGGTTTGACCGGGGCTGATGCCCGGTCGTGACGGCTGGAAAGAGTTTCATGACGAAGGGGATCGGGCGGCGGGTTGCGGCTTGGACACGTTCCAAGATGCCCACGCGCGAACAGATGGAGGCGAACCGCTTTATCCGCCCCTATGCGCATCGCGTCCTGCGATCCGAATTGTGGCGTTTTACCCGGCGATCGGTGCCGCGCGGCGTGGCGCTGGGCATCGCGGCCGGCATCATCATTCCGCTGGGCCAGATCTTCGTCGCCGCGATGCTGGCGCTGCCATTCCGGGCCAACGTGCCTGTCGCCGCGGCGCTGACGTTCGTCACCAACCCGATCACCACGCCGCTGGTCTGGCTTTTCGCCAACTGGCTGGGCTCGTTCCTGCTCCGCATCGACGAGGTGACGCGCGTCGCGCCGGTTTCGGTGGCGATGCAGCAGACCGACTTCGACCGTTTTCTCGAATGGCTGACGGGCGAAACGCTGGTCACCGCCTTCGGCCTCGTCGCGCTTGCCGTATTCACCAGTGCGCTTGGCTATCTCGTTTCGGGCTGGATCTGGCGCTGGATCGTCGCGCGCAAGCGGACGCGCATGATCCGCGCCCGCCGCGAACGGCTGGACAGGGCACGGCATACGGAAGCTGAGGCCTGATGCTCGGCCCGCTCCGCGATTTGCCTTCGCGTAGTGTGCCCGATGCGGCCCTGATCGGCCTGGCCATCGTGGCCAGCGCCATCGCCATCCAGGTGATGACCGACCTCTGGCCGCTGACGGCGGCCTATGCGGGGGCGCTGCTCGTCTTCATCGCGGTCATGCGCGCGGCCGTGCGGCGCGCGCCGGTGGATGCGGAGGAGCGGCTGGCCCCACCCGACTGGTCCGTCACCGTCGCCGCGATCGAACGGCCCGATGTCGCCACCGTCATTACCGAGCGGGGCGGCAAGGTTGTGTGCGCCAATACCCGCTATGGCGAATGGTTCGGCTTCTACAACTCGCCACCGGCACTGGCGCTCGACGAGGATTCGCAGGAGCGTCTGACGAGATCGGCCCAGGAGGCATGGCGCACCGGCGAGGCGGTCGCGCACTCGCTGGTCGGCACCAATGGGCGCTGGCATGCGGTGTTGCGGCGTGCGGGGCGCGGCCAGAACCACCTCGTGTGGGAGTTCGCGCCTGTCGAGACGGTCGATCTGGGCGCGCGGCTGGTGCGTCAGCTGGACGACAAGCTGGGCCGTGCGCTGGGCGCCGCCGGGGTGCAGGCGGTCGCGGTCAGCGCCGAGGGCGAGATCCTCGGGGCCAACGCCGATTTCGCACTGCGCGCGGCGGGGGACGTTCCCGAAAATCTCGTCGGCCGCGAATTCGTCGAGTTTCTCGTCACCGACGACTACGACCGCATCTACTATGCACGTGAGGGCACCAGCGGCGAGGATCTGCGCCTGATCCACCTGCCCGTCGTCGATCCCGACGATCCGCAGGCCAAGGGGCGAAACCCGCCCGTCCTGTTCCTCATTCTCGAAGGCGGGTTGCATGCCGGCAACGCCGCCGCGCTGCCGGAAATCGAGAGCCTGCTCGCACTGCTGCCGCTGGGTCTGGCGATGACCGACAGGGAGGGGCGTTTCCTGTTCGCGAACAAGGCCTTTCGCCGCGCCGCCGCGCTCGACACGCTGGGCGAGATCCCGTCGTTCCCCTCGGACCTCGTGGTGCGGGAGGACAAGAGCGCGCTGGCCGATTCGATCCGCCGCCATGCCGCCGGCACCCCCAGTTCCGGCGCGATGCCGGTGCGCCTTCAGGCAAGTCCCGAGGAGCCGGTCACTCTCAGCCTTGCCGGCGTGCGCGGACTGGGCGAGGCGGCGGTGCTGCTCAGCCTCAAGGACACGACCGAGGAAACGCGCCTCAAACGGCAGGTCGCGCAGGCGACCAAGATGCAGGCGGTCGGCCAGCTTGCCGGCGGCGTCGCGCACGATTTCAACAACGTGCTGACCGCGATCATCGGCTATTGCGACCTCATGCTCTTGCGCCACGCGCCCGGCGACAGCGACTATGACGACATCCAGCAGATCAGGGCCAACTCCAACCGCGCGGCTTCGCTGACGCGGCAGTTGCTTGCATTCTCGCGCCAGCAGACGCTGCGCCCGCAGATCGTGCAGTTGCCCGACGTCGTGGCAGAGGTCTCGGCGCTGCTCAAACGCCTGATCGGCGAGAAGATCCGGCTGGAAGTCAATCACGATCGCGCGCTCGGCGCGGTCCGTGCCGATCCGCAGCAGCTCGAACAGGTGATCGTGAACCTTGCCGTCAACGCGCGCGATGCGATGCTGGCCAAGGGCGAGGTGGGCACGCTCACCATCTCGACCCGCAAGATCACGCCGCGCGAAGTGCGCGCGCTGAAGAACGAGATCCTGCCGCCAGGGAACTACACCGCCCTCGTTGTCGAGGATACGGGCGAAGGAATACCCGCCGACAGCCTGGGCAAGATCTTCGAGCCCTTCTTCACCACCAAGGAAACCGGCAAGGGCACGGGCCTTGGCCTTTCCACCGTTTATGGCATCGTCAAGCAGTCCGATGGGTTTATCTTCGCCGACAGCGAAGTGGGCGTGGGCACGCGCTTCACGGTCTATCTGCCGGTCCACATAGTCATGGCCGGAGAGGCCGTGGCCGAAGTGAAGAAGGATGTCGAACCGCGCGCGGCTTTCGGCGGCACCGGCAAGATCCTGCTGGTCGAGGACGAGGACACCGTCCGTGCCGTTGCCGAGCGTGCGCTTGTCCGCCAGGGCTACACCGTCACCACCGCCGCCGACGGCGAGGAAGGGCTGGAGACCGTGCGCGAGGGGCAGGAATTCGACCTGGTAATCTCCGACGTCGTCATGCCGACGATGGACGGCCCGGCCATGGCGCGGGAGATCCGCAAGTTGCGACCGGCCCTGCCGGTGCTGTTCATGTCCGGTTATGCCGAGGAACAGCTGCGCCGCGAGATCGACATCGCCTCCATGTATTTCCTGCCCAAGCCGTTTTCCGTCGCACAGATCGGGGAAAAGGTCGCCTCGGTCCTATCCGCCACGCGCGAGCGGGGATAAGCCCTTGGAACGCGCGGTCGAATGCGCGTTCCGAATTTTTCGTTCTCCTCTTGTTCCAAAAGAACAAATGAGATACATCGATCTCATTCCGGTCTTGGGGGCCGGTTGGGGACAACGATGCGAAAGGCCGGAACGATGGCTGCGAATCTGAAGATTGTGGACAAGGATAGCAACGTGGATCGGCAAAAGGCGCTCGACGCCGCTCTCGCACAGATCGACCGGGCCTTCGGCAAGGGTTCGGCGATGAAGCTCGGCAGCCGGGAGAAGATTGAGATCGAGGCGATTTCGACCGGCTCGCTCGGCCTCGACATCGCTCTTGGCATCGGTGGCCTGCCGCGCGGTCGCATCGTCGAAATCTACGGCCCGGAAAGCTCGGGCAAGACGACGCTGGCGCTCCACGCCATCGCGGAAGCGCAGAAGGTCGGCGGCACGGCGGCTTTCGTCGACGCCGAACACGCCCTCGATCCGGCCTATGCCAAGAAGCTGGGCGTGGACATCGACGAACTGATCGTCTCGCAGCCGGACACCGGCGAGCAGGCGTTGGAAATCGTCGATACGCTCGTGCGCTCCAATGCCATCGACGTGCTCGTCATCGACTCGGTGGCGGCGCTGGTGCCCCGGGCCGAGATCGAGGGCGAGATGGGCGACAGCCACGTCGGCCTCCAGGCCCGCCTGATGAGTCAGGCGCTGCGCAAGCTGACCGGGTCGATCAACCGTTCGCGCTGCCTGGTGATTTTCATCAACCAGGTCCGCATGAAGATCGGCGTGATGTACGGCAACCCGGAGACGACGACCGGCGGCAACGCGCTCAAGTTCTATGCGTCGGTGCGCCTCGACATCCGGCGCACCGGCCAGATCAAGGACCGCGACGATATTGTCGGCAACGCGACGCGCGTGAAGGTCGTGAAGAACAAGGTTGCGCCGCCGTTCAAGCAGGTCGAGTTCGACATCATGTACGGCGAGGGCGTGTCGAAGATCGGCGAGATTCTCGATCTTGGCGTGAAGGCAGGGCTGGTCGAGAAATCGGGCGCGTGGTTCAGCTACGACTCCGTGCGCATTGGCCAGGGGCGCGAGAACGCGAAGAACTTCCTCAAGGAAAACCCGGAGCTTTGCAGCAAGCTGGAAAACGCCATTCGCGGCAAGACCGACGAGATGGCCGAAGTGATGATGGTCGGCCCTGACGGCGACGAGTGATCGACTGATTCGCCGGATTTCGAGACAAGGCGGGTGCGGCAGGAGCCGCGCCCGCCTTTTGCATGCGGGAAATCGGCATTGGCGATGTCTCCGATCGGGATTATCGGGCACTTCACCGCTTGTGGCTCATGCCGCTCTCGCCTAACTGCGCTGACATGAGCTCGACGAACGAAATCCGCGCCTCCTTCCTCGATTATTTCGGCAAGGCCGGGCATGAAAAGGTCCACTCGGCGCCCCTGGTGCCGTACAACGATCCCACGCTGATGTTCGTGAACGCCGGCATGGTCCCGTTCAAGAACGTGTTCACCGGCTTGGAGACGCGCGATCCGCCTCGGGCAACGTCGTCGCAGAAGTGCGTTCGAGCGGGCGGCAAGCACAACGATCTCGACAATGTCGGTTACACCGCTCGGCACCACACGTTCTTCGAGATGCTGGGCAACTTCTCGTTCGGCGACTACTTCAAGGAACAGGCGATCGAGCATGCCTGGACGCTCCTGACCAAGGAGTGGGGCATACCCGCCGACAAGCTGACGACGACGGTCTATCACACCGACGACGAGGCTTTCGCTCTCTGGAAGAAGATCGCGGGTCTTCCCGATCATCGGATCATCCGAATCCCGACGTCCGACAATTTCTGGTCGATGGGCGATACCGGTCCGTGCGGTCCGTGCAGCGAAATCTTCTACGATCATGGCGAGCATATCCCCGGCGGCCCTCCGGGCTCCCCGGACGAGGATGGCGATCGTTTCATCGAGATCTGGAACCTCGTCTTCATGCAGTTCGAGCAGAAGGGAGACGGTTCGCGCGACCCGCTGCCGAAGCCGTCGATCGACACCGGCATGGGGCTCGAGCGGATTGCCGCAGTCATGCAGGGCGTGCACGACAACTACGACATCGACACGTTCAAGGCGCTGATCGCCGCCTCGGAAAGCCTGACGGGTGTGAAGGCCGAGGGTGCCAGCAAAGCCAGCCATCGGGTCATCGCCGACCATCTGCGCTCGACCAGCTTCCTCCTCGCCGACGGTGTGTTGCCGTCTAATGAAGGGCGCGGCTACGTCCTTCGCCGGATCATGCGCCGCGCGATGCGCCATGCCCATCTGCTCGGCGCAAGCGAGCCGCTCATGCACAGGCTCGTGCCCTCGCTCGTGACCGAGATGGGGCAGGCCTATCCCGAATTGTCGCGTGCCCAGGCGCTCATCACCGAAGTGCTCGAGCGCGAGGAGACGCGCTTTCGCCAGACGCTCGACAAGGGCCTGCGCCTGCTCGATGAAGCGACCGACGGTATGGAGAGCGGCGCCGAGCTGCCCGGCGAGACTGCGTTCCGCCTCTACGACACCTTCGGCTTCCCCTATGACCTGACCGAAGACGCCCTCCGCTCACGCGGGATCGGCGTCGATCGCGCCGGCTTCGACGCGGCGATGGCGCAGCAGAAGGCCGCCGCCCGCGCGGCCTGGAAGGGAAGCGGCGACGCGGCATCCGGCGAAATCTGGTTCGACATTGCCGAGCGCGAGGGCGCGACCGAATTCACCGGCTACACCTCGACCGAGGGCGAGGGCCGGGTCGTCGCCCTGCTGGTCGACGGTGCGGAGGTGGAAACGGCCTCGGCTGGACAGGATGTCGTCGTCCTGACCAACCAGACCCCCTTTTACGGCGAAAGCGGCGGGCAGAGCGGCGATTCGGGAACGATCAAGGCCGGCGACCTGTCGATCGCCGTGTCCGACACCTCCAAGCCGCTCGGACGCCTCCACGCGCACCACGGACGGATCGAGAGCGGCTCGATTGCCGTGGGCGAGAGCGTCCATCTTGTCGTCGATACGGCCCGGCGGGATGCGATCCGGGCCAACCATTCGGCTACCCACCTGCTGCACGCGGCGCTGCGGCACCGCCTCGGCGGTCACGTGACGCAGAAGGGCTCGCTGGTCGCGGCCGATCGCCTTCGCTTCGACTTCTCGCATCCCAAGGCGCTCACCGACGAGGATATCCGCGCCATCGAGGCGGAGGTGAATGCCCAGATCCGCGGCAACGAGGCCGTCACCACCCGGTTGATGAGCCCCAAAGACGCGATAGAGGCCGGCGCCATGGCGCTGTTCGGCGAAAAGTACGGCGATGAGGTGCGCGTTCTTTCCATGGGACGCGGGGATGCCAACGCCTATTCGGTGGAACTGTGCGGCGGCACCCACGTCAACGCGCTGGGGGACATTGCGGTTTTCCGCATCGTTTCCGAAAGCGCGGTGTCATCGGGCGTGCGCCGGATCGAGGCGCTGACCGGCGAAGCGGCACGAGAATGGCTGGTCGGGCGCGAAGATGCGCTGAAGGCCATCGCCTCGGCCATGAAGGCCGCACCCGACGAGGTCACCGGCCGCGTGATCGCGCTGATCGACGAGCGCAAGCGATTGGAACGCGAGCTGGCCGAAACCAAGAAGGCCCTGGCGCTGGCCGGGGCTTCGGGTGGCAGCGCGCCGGCACCGGCAGACCAAAGCGTCGGCGGCGTCGCATTTTCGGGCCAGGTCCTGGACGGGATGGATCCCAAGGAACTGCGCGGCCTGCTCGACGCGGCGAAGAAGCGGCTCGGATCGGGCATTGCGGCGATCGTCGCGGTGAACGACGGTCGCGCTGCCTTCGCCGTGGCTGTCACCGACGACCTGACCGAACGGTTCAGTGCGGTCGATCTGGTGCGCAAGGGGGTCGAAGTGCTGGGCGGCAAGGGCGGCGGTGGTCGTGCCGACATGGCCCAGGGCGGCGGACCCGATGGCGGCAAGGCGGCCGACGCGATCTCAGCGGTGCGCGAAGTGCTGGCGCAGGAAGCCGTCGCGGGCTGATCACTTCGGCGCCGGGCGCCTGACGATCAGGCGCTTCCGGTGCCAGGTGGCTGGGTCACGCGATCGGCCAGGCTGGTCTTCAGCTTGGGCTTCTGCTTCAGCTCGCCCTCGCGCATGATCTGTTCGCGGAATTCGTCTCGCTTTTCGTGGATTGAGGCGATGACCGGTCCCATCGGCACGCCGACGTTGACCAGCGCCGATTCCGAAAGCTGCAGCGAGCTTTCCAGTGTTTCCGGCACCGCTTCGGTGGCGCCGGCGCGGTAGAGTTCGGCGGCGTGTCCGGAATCCCGGGCGCGGGCGATGATCGGCGTGTCGGGATAGCTTGCCCGCAACTTGCGCAGAAGCCGGGCGGCCAGCACCGGTTCGTCCATCGTCAGGATGATCGCGCTGGCCCCGGCAAGGTCGATCCGTTCGAGCGCCGGTCCGCGCGCGTCGGCAAAAAGCAGCGGATGCTTCTTGCGCCGGGCGAGATCGACCAGTTCCGGATCGGAATCGATCGCGAGAAACGGCCGGTTGTGCCGCATCATCATGTCCGCCACGAGCTGGCCGACCCGGCCGTATCCCAGGATGATCGCGCGCCCCATCGAAGCGTCGCTTTCGGTTTCCTCCCCCACATGGCCAGGCGCGACATCGACGCGGCGGCCGATGTTGCGGCCGACGAGGGCGAGGATGGGCGTGATCGTCAGGCCGATGGCAGTGACGATCTGCCAGAACTGCGCGGTCTGGGGCTGGATCAACTGAGCCGAGGCGGCGGCCGACAGGACGATCAGCGTGGTTTCGGACGGGCTTGCCATCATGATCCCCGTTTCGACCGCCGTGCCGCGCCGTGCGCCCATCATGCGCAGCAGCACGCCGGTGACGAGCGCCTTGACCAGCAGGACGCCGGTGACCGCGACGGCGATTGGCCAGGCGTTGGCGATGATGACGCCGAGATCGACGCCCATGCCCACCGTGATGAGGAAGATGCCGAGCGCCAGCCCCTTGAACGGCGCGGTGATGCCCTCGACCTCGGTGTGGTACTCGGTCTCGGCGATGAGAAGGCCGGCGAGCAGCGCGCCGACGATCGGCGACAGACCGACGGCCGCCGTCGCCAGCGAGGCGACGATCACCACCAGCAGGCTGGCGGCCAAAAAGAGTTCGGGGCTTTTCGTGCGCGCCGCCTGGCCGAACAGCCGGGGCAGCAGGAAGCGGCCCGCGATCATCAGGACGATGACGGTGACGGCGCCGGTCCAGATCGTGCGCCAGAGACCTTCCGATCCCTCGACCGCGGCATAGGGTGCCATCGCGCCGAGGAGGAAGATGATCGGGACGATGGCGATGTCCTCGAACAGGAGCATCGACAGCGCCGCCTTGCCTACCGGGCTGCGCGTGCCGGAAATCGGCAGGACCAGCGCGGTCGAGGACAAGGCCAGTGCGAGGCCGAGGCCCAGCGCCCCGGACCAGTACTGGCCCATCGTCATCAAGACGAAGGCGATGACCACGGCGCTGATCGAAAGCTCCATCGCGCCGAGGCCGAACACCATTCGCCGCAGCTGCCACAGGCGGTTGAACGAGAGTTCGAGACCGATCGTGAACAGCAGCAGAATGATGCCGAATTCGGCGAAGGGCTCCAGTCCCTGGGGGTCGGTAATGGTGACGTATTGCAGCCACGGATAATCGAAGACGAGCCGGCCGAGGCCGAATGGTCCGACCAGCATGCCAACGAGGATGAAGCCGATGATCGGGGTGATGCGGAACCGGGCGAAGACCGGGATCACGATTCCCGCCGCGCCCAAGATCACCAGCGCATCGGACAGGACAGGTGAAAAATGCAGTTCGCTCGCCATCGCGAACAGGCCTAGGGTGCAATGGGCGTGTTGGCCAGAGCGGGAGCGGGGCTATGGGCGATATCCTGATCGTGGCTGGCGGGCCTGCGGGGCTTGTCGCCGGGCTGCTGTTCGCCCGGGCTGTCCTGCGCACGCGGGTGCTGGTGCGCGGGGCATGGAGGCCGGGCTGGATCCCGATCAGGGGCTTCGGCGGGTGCAGGCTCGCCGCGAAGGACCGGTCAAGCTTGTCCAGGCCGCCCAGCGGATGGTGCAGGACCGCCTGATCGTGCCGGCGATCAAGGGGGAGGTGACGCGCGCGCTCGCGGCACTCGAGCTGCTCAACGACGTGCCAATGGTTCCGCCGGATACCCGGCAGGCTCATCGGCCTTTTCGTGCGACGCGAAAGGGTTCGCTCTCCGCAGGTCCGCTAACCGCGCACGAAAACGGCCGGCCGGGACCATACCCGACCGGCCGCCCGCGAAGTCATGCCCGTTCGGCGTCAGAGTAGGGCTTCGATCTCGTCCATCGTCCTGGAAAAATTGGCCACGAAGTCGCGATAGACGTCGGGCTTGGTCATATCGAGCCCGGCTTTTCTCTTGAGAATGTCGATCGGATAGTCGGAGCCGCCGGCCTTCAGCACGTCGATCATCATCTTCTGCTCCTTCTTGCCGCCGTTCAGGATCTTTTCGGCGAACCAGGTGCCTGCGGAGATCGAGGTCGCGTACTGGAACACATAGAAGCTGTCCGAGCGGAAGAAGTGGCTGATGAACGACCACTCGTGGCGCACGTTGTCGGGCAGGATCATCTTCGGGCCGTGGTAGCGGCGCAGGATGTCGTAGTAGATCTCGGCGAACTTCTCGCCCGACAGGCCTTCGCCAGCCTCGGCCAGTTCGTGCGCCTTCAATTCGAATTCCGCGAACTGCGTCTGGCGGAAGAAGGTGCCGCGCGCCGCCTCGAGCTGGGTGCCGAGGTAGAACAGCTTCTCCTGCTTCGTCTTCGCGCGCTGCTGCATGTAGTGGCTGAGGAACACTTCGTTCACGGTCGAGGCAATCTCGGCGATGAAGGTCGCGTAGTCGGCCGTTTCGTAAGGGTTGTTGGCCTTGGCCAGCAGCGTGTGGATCGCATGGCCCCATTCGTGCGCGTAAGTGGACATGGACTCGTAGTCCTCGCCCAGGTTCAGCAGCAGGTACGGGTGAACGTCGTAGGCGCCGCCCTGCATGTAGGCGCCCGAATCCTTGCCCAGGCGCGGCAGCGGGTCCATCCACTTCTTCGTCGTGGCGTCGGTCAGGAGCGAGATGTATTCCGGGCCGAACGGCTTGAGCGCCTCGATCGTCAGCGCCCGCATCTGGGTGAGATTGAACTTGCGGTCCATCGTCACCAGCGGCGGATAGATGTCGTAGTAGCCGATGTCGGGCAGGCCCATGATGCGGCGGCGCAATTCGAAGTAGCGGTGAAGCTGGGGCAGGCCCTTGTTCACTTCGTCGACCAGCGTGCGGTAGACACCTTCGGGCAGGTTCGGCCCGTCGAGCGCCCAGGCCAGGGTGTTGGGATAGTTGCGGGCCTTGGCCTTGAACACGTCACCCTTGAGCTTGGAGGCGTAGGCCGCGCCGAGCGAGTTGCTGAATCCGCCATAGGCGTCCCAGAATTTCTGGAAAATCAGCTTGCGATCCTCGCGATTGGCGGCATCGCGGTTGAGCGAGTAGCCCTGATCGTCGAGGCGGACGTCCTCGCCGGTGGAAAGCGTCACCGTCGGCCAGGGAATGTCGGAGGCAGTGAGCTGGCTGCGAATGTCCTGCGGTCCGCCCAGCGGCGCGCTGGCGCTGGCCAGCAGCCCTTCGCCCTGCGTGTCGAGCGTGTGCGGCGCGGCGCGCAGCGTGTTCTCGAGCGCGAAGGCGAAGCGGTCCTTCAGCACCTTGTTCTGCGCGATATAGCCGCGAACCGTATCGGAGCCGAGAGCGAGCACCTCTGGCGCGGACCAGGCGGTCGCCTCGCCCAGCGCGGTGTAGAGATCCGAAGCCTGGCTGACGCGTTCTTGGTTCTTCGCGACGCGCACGTCGGCGTCGGCGTTGAGGTGCGCATAGATGTAGACCCGGCCCACTTCCTTGCCGACGTCCGACATGTCGACGAGCGCCTTCGCCATGGCGTCCGCGCCGTCCTTGTAAGTCCCCTTGTAGGCGGCGAGGCGGGGCAGTGCGGCCAGCTGCGCCTTGCGCGCCTCGTCCCATGCGTCCCAGCTCGGATACAGCTCGGAAAGATCCCACTCGCCCGCGCCAGTGTCCGCGGCGAGCGTGGCTTGCGCAAGGGCCGGAGCCGCGCTGGCAAAGGGCAGGAAGGCGCTCATCGCCAGCAGGTTCCGGCGGTTGGTTTCAAGCATATGACAGTCCCGGTCCGCGCCCGCGCCGAGGGACGGGGGCAATGATTGGTTGCTAGCGTAACCATAGGGGATGACAATAGCCTGAATTGCCCGCCGGTCGGGCGATATATGTCGTTTGTCGATTGGCGGTGGCCCAGCACCACGCGTCTTACCCGCCGCCCAGCGTTCTGGTGCCGAGCGGCTTGGTCGTCGTGTCGTCGGGCTTGACCGCGACTGCCGGCGGCTTGCCGACCTGGTCGTCCCATTCGATCCGGTAGAGGTCGAAGCGCCGGTCGGCGAGGTTGCGGACCGTCCCTTCGGCGCGTGCCCACGACAGGTCGGCTAGGTTCACGTCGCTGATCGTCAGCGTTTCGACGTTCTCGCTCGCCTCTGCCGCGATGCCGTCGCGCGCGAAGGGGAAGTCGCACGGGGTGAGGATGCACGACTGGGCATACTGGATGTCCATGTTGCCGACGTTCGGCAAGTTGCCGCAATTTCCGCTCATCACCACGAAGCACTGGTTTTCGATCGCGCGGGCCTGTGCGCAATAGCGCACGCGCATGTAGCCCTGCCGGCTGTCGGTGCAAAAGGGGACGAAGATGATCCGCGCCCCTTCGTCGACCAGGCGGCGGGCGAGTTCGGGGAATTCGCTGTCATAACAGATCAGCACGCCGATCGGTCCGCAGTCGGTCTGGATGGCGTCGATCGAATCGCCGCCCTTGATGTTCCACCAATAGTCCTCGTTCGGCGTGGGGTGGATCTTCTCCTGCTCGTGGATCGAACCGTCGCGCAGGCAGACATAGGCGACGTTGTGGATGTCGCCGTCCTCCATCCGCGTCGGATGCGAACCGCCGATGATGTTGATGTTGTATTCCAGCGCCATCTTGGACAGCGCCTTCTTGATCCTGGGCGTATAGGCGGACAGCGCCTCGATCGCTTCCTGGCTGCTCAGCTCCTGGTCGGCGAAGGAGAGCAGGGGAAGCGTGAACAGTTCGGGAAAGAGGATGAAGTCCGCCTCGTAATCGGCTGCGACATCGACGAAATATTCGATGCCCTTCATGAATTCGTCGTAGCTCTTCACCGCCCGCGCCTGCAGCTGGCAAGTGGCGATCCGCACGCTTTCCACGTCGCGCGGCACGCGGTGCTTGTTCGGCTTGTCGTGATCGACGTAGGGGTTGCGCCAGACGAGGTGCGCCGCGAACGACTTCGATTTCTTGTCCTCGGGCAGGTAGCCCTTCAGCACGCCGATGGGTTCGAACCCGTTGGCAAGCTGGAAACGCAGGACCGGGTCGTGGATTTTCCCCTCGATCACCTTGTCGATGTAGTCCTGCGGCCCGTCCACCCGGCGCCAGTGGCGCGAGAGGTTGGGCAAGCGGCCGCCGAACGCGATGCCGCTCAGGTCCAGCCGCTCGGCCAGCGCACGGCGTTCCTCGTAGAGACGCCGCCCGATGCGGGTGCCGCGCACCTTGGGGTCGACGCACATCTCGTAGCCGTAGAGCCATTCGCCGTTGGGCTTGTGGCGGCTGCCGAAGCCGTTGCCGGTGATCTCGTCCCAGGTGTGCTGGCGCAGCGCGAGGTTGGCCGGCACCCGCATCGACGCGCAGTAGCCGACCAGCTTGCCGTCCAGCTTGGCGACGAAGCAGCCCTCCGGGTAATTGTTCAGCTGGCCGCGGATCTCGCCGAAGGTGTAGGGTGGAAGATCGACATAGACCCGCCGGATCAGCGCGGCGATAGCGGAGACATCGCGGGGCTCGGCCTGGCGAACCTCGAGGCGGGCTTTGCTGCTTTGTTCGGTCATCGCAGCCACATCTAGTGCCCCGAACCGCGATAGGAAGGGCAAAGCCCGCGCGCTGGGCAAAAGAAAGCCCTCCGCCCGCGAACGGGGGAGGGCCGACTTTCTTTCGGATAACCGTCCGAGGCTTACGCCGCGGCGGCCATTTCCTTCTCGAGACCTTCGACGATGGCTTCGAAGAACTGCTCGGTCGTCATCCAGTCCTGCGACGGGCCGATCAGCAGCGCGAGGTCCTTGGTCATCTTGCCGTCCTCGACAGCCTTGATGCAGACCCGCTCCAGCGTTTCGGCGAACTTTACCACCTCGGGCGTGTTGTCGAACTTGCCGCGGTACATCAGGCCGCGCGTCCACGCGAAGATCGAGGCGATCGGGTTGGTCGAGGTCGCCTTGCCCTGCTGGTGCTGGCGATAGTGGCGGGTGACAGTGCCGTGGGCGGCCTCGGCTTCCACCGTCTTGCCGTCGGGCGCCATCAGGACCGAGGTCATCAGGCCCAGCGAGCCATATCCTTGCGCGACGGTGTCGGACTGGACGTCGCCGTCGTAGTTCTTGCAGGCCCAGACGAACTTGCCCGACCACTTGAGCGCCGAGGCGACCATGTCGTCGATCAGGCGGTGCTCGTAGTGGATGCCGGCTTCCTTGAACTTCTCGGCGAAGCCCTCGGTGTTGAACACCTCTTCGAACAGGTCCTTGAAGCGACCGTCATAGGCCTTCATGATCGTGTTCTTGGTCGACAGGTAGACCGGCCACTTCAGGCCCAGTCCGTAGTTGAACGAGGCGCGGGCGAAGTCGCGGATCGAATCGTCGAGGTTGTACATCGCCATGGCGACGCCCGGGCTCGGGAACTTGAAGACCTCCAGGTCGAGGTCGCCCTGGCCATCCTCGCTGTCGAAGACGAGGCGCAAGGTGCCCTTGCCGGGGATCAGCGTGTCGGTGGCGCGATACTGGTCGCCGAAGGCGTGGCGGCCGACGACGATCGGGTCGGTCCAGCCCGGAACGAGCCGGGGAACGTTGTCGATGACGATCGGCTCGCGGAAGACGACTCCGCCCAGGATGTTGCGGATCGTGCCGTTGGGCGACTTCCACATCTTCTTCAGGCTGAATTCCTCGACGCGGGCTTCGTCCGGCGTGATCGTCGCGCACTTCACGCCGACGCCGTACTGCTTGATGGCGTTGGCCGAATCGATGGTCACCTGGTCGTCGGTCGCATCGCGGTTTTCAACCGAAAGGTCGTAGTACTTCAGGTCGATGTCGAGGTAGGGCAGGATCAGGCGTTCGCGAATCCATTGCCAGATGATGCGGGTCATCTCGTCGCCGTCGATCTCGACGACCGGGTTCGCTACCTTGATCTTCTGCATGGACTGTTTCTCTCGGCTGACAGGAAGGGAGAAGCGCGCCGCCGGGGCGCGCCGCAGGTTCGCCGCGCCTCTAGGCAAAGACGAGGGCCAGCGCAAGGGCGGGGCGGGTATCCTCGCGCATGCGAATTGCCGGCGCGAAGGGGCGCATGGTATCTCAGCGAACGGGGGAAACCGCGGCGATGGTGGGCGTAGCAAGGATTGAACTTGCGACCCCTACGATGTCAACATAGTGCTCTACCACTGAGCTATACGCCCACACCATCGGCGGTCCCGCGCGGTGCCGAATGGCTTTGCCGCGGGGCAGGGGGGTGCCAATAGCGGCGAGTTCGGAGGCGTTCAAGCCCGATTGCGCGCCGCTGGCAAAAAAATCGTCATGCCGCCGGGAAGGCCGGAAACGACGACTAGAGGTTCGCGTTCAGCATCCCGCCGTCGAACATGCGCTCCACCTCCAGCACCAGGTCGCGCAAGTGGAACGGCTTCGACAGGACCTTGGCCTGCGGCGCCTCGCGGCTGGCCTTCATGGTGACCGCGGCAAACCCGGTGATGAACATCACCTTGGTCGTCGGCGAAACCTGGGCGCAGCGCTGGGCCAGTTCGATGCCGTCCATTTCCGGCATCACGATGTCGGAGAGCAAGAGGTCGAAATGCTGGTCGGTCAGCAACGGCAGGGCGTGGGTGCCGCGGTCGACGGCGACGACTTCGTAGCCGGCATTTTCCAGCGCGCGCGTCAGGTACGTGCGCATCGAATCTTCGTCTTCGGCCAGCAGGATGCGAATCATGGTATCCTCAATAATCGCGGCCTTGCGGGGCCGGAAAGCGGTGCGGCGGGGGCTGTGCAAAGATCGCCTCGGCAACCACGCCAGCCCCGACCGCCCCGCCGTCGTCCCCCGGCGAACGGTGCGAAGCCCACACTATAACACTTTTTGTGCATGATCGGTTGAATTTAGCCGCTGTGCACCTTTGGAACAGGCGCGCACGGAGGGCGCGGCATTGACGCACGCCGCGCGCCGGTCCAGCAATCATGACGATGAACCCAGCAGAGCCAGGACCAGACGATCCCGACACCACCGGCGCCCGGTCGGGGTTGACGATGCTGGCGGCGGGGGGATCGATCCCGGGGTTAGCCCGTCCGGCCTATACCCTGCATGCCCCTGAAGTGCCGCTGACGCCGGTGCTGATCGCGGTGCCGCATGCGGGCCGCGCCTACGCGCCCGATCTGATGCAGCGCCTGCGCCATGCAGACGATACGCCGCGCCGGCTCGAGGACCGTTTCGTCGACGTGCTGGCCCGCGAAGTGGCGGTGCGATGCGGTGCGGCATTGCTGCTCGCGCAGGCGCCGCGAGCGATGATCGATCTCAATCGCGACCCGCGCGATCTCGACCTCGGCATGTTTTCGGGGTCCGAGGAGGAGAAGGCGGCGATGCGGCGGGGCATGCCCCGCGGCGGGGCGCAATCCGCGCGGGCGATGCGCGGACTGGGGCTGTTTCCGCGTCGGCTTTCGGGGATCGGCGAATTGTGGCGCGGCCCGATGCGACCGGTCGAAGCCTCGCATCGGATCGCGGCGATCCATGCGCCGTACCACGATGCGCTGGCGGCGCAGCTCGACGCCATTCGCGAGCGGTGGGGCGGGGCCTTGCTGGTCGATTTCCATTCGATGCCCGACCTGCCGCAGGGCGGGGGCACGCATGTCCCCGCAACCCACGTGCTGGGCGACCGTTTTGGCGCAAGCTGCGGGCGCGACGTGGTGGCGGCTGGTCTGGCCAGGCTCGATGCTGCGGGGGTGCAAGGCGCCTACAACCGTCCCTACGCGGGCGGCTACGTGCTCGAACGGCATGGCGCCCCGAGAGCCGGAGTGCACGCCGTGCAGATCGAGATCGCCCGGAGCCTTTATCTCGACGATGCGCTCGATCGACCGGGGGCGGGAATCGGGCGGCAGGCGACGATCATGGCGCAGGTTGTCGGCGCGATGGCGGACGTCGTCGCCTTGTCCGGGACCGCCTGGCCCCAGGCTGCTGAATAAGGCCCGAGGGGCGCAGCGATCGTCCGGCCAGCAAGGGGCGATAAAAAACCACCCCGTGCGTACACGGGGTGGTCAAGGTTCAGGGAGGTTGACGCACAGAATGCGTCATTCCGGAAGGGCCATGAGGGAAGCCGCGACCGGATGACCATGAAATAGAGGAGAATGCGCTCTGTTGCAAGAGTGCATCACGCAAGATTTATTTTATTTTATCCCCGGTACTGACGGAACAAGGGCTGCCTTCGTACAAGACAGCCCATGTTGCCAACGGGTTAGGGCTGTTCCGCCGATCAGGCGTTGGCGGTCGCCTTCTGGCCCGGCGCCTTGCCCATCGCGGCTTGGCGCGAAAAGATGTCGCGCATCAGGCTGAGCGAAAACAGGTGCGCGAAGACGAGAGGCAGCAGGCCCGACTGGTTCCACGACCGCAGCTGGTCGCCGCGAACGTCACGCAGCTTGTCCTGGTTGACCATCTGGAAGCCGCGATAGACGTAGGGCTGCTCGTTCTCGCGCGTGATCGAGACTTCGCCGTCCATAAGCAGATCGGCCTTCTTAAGCTCGTCAATGAACGCTTTCGTCTTCATGCCGGCCTGTTCGAAGTTCTCGTTGAAACGCAGGATGTTCTGGGTCGCTTCGGTCGGCTGGGCATCGTCGCCGAACAGGCGCTCGCCGTCCTCGAACTCGCCCACCAGGCCGCTCGACGCATCGAAGCAGAGCGAGAGCTGGTCGCTGTCGGGCGACAGCTTGGCAAGGAGGAACGGGTAGCGGCGCACATAGGCCGGAACGTAGCACTCGGTCGTCATGCCGCCTTCGGCATCGAAGAAGGTGTTGACCCCTTCGTTCAGGCCCATCAGCGCCAGCGGCACCGGGTTCGTGCCCGAGGAGAATACGATCGGGAAGAAGCGCTGCGCCATCGGGAATTCTTCGACGGTAATCGGCACGGCATGCTCGTTCGCCAGCCACAGCGCCTTGTCCGTCGGCTTGGCGCGGAAGTTGGCGTGCTGGTTGCTGTTGAGCGGAACGAGCGTCTTGTAGAAAAGCGGCAGATTGTCGTTCGGCGCGCTGGCCATGTTCTCTCTCCGGACAGGAAGTTTCGCAAAGGGATGAGGCCGCCCCGGGCGGCAATCGGGCGCGGTTTAGGGACTTAGCTGCAGCCGCGCAAGGCGCGCGGGCGCAGCTTGCCAACCTATCGGCGGATTTTCAGCGGGCCGGGCTCAGACCAGCTTGCCGGGATTGAGCAGGCCCGCCGGGTCGAGCGCCTGCTTCACCGCCGCCATCACCGCCAGCGCGGCGGGATCGTGCGTGTCGCGCAGCGTCTGCAGCTTGTCCTGCCCGATGCCGTGCTCGGCGCTGATCGAACCGCCCCATTCGGTGACGAGGGCATAGACGAAGGCGCTGATCGGCTTGCCCGTGGCCTGCTCCCACTCGACCCGCTCGGTTCCCGCCGGGGCGATGACGTGGAGATGGACGTTGCCGTCGCCAAGGTGGCCGAAGGCGACGATTTCGTGGCCGGGCCAGCGGGCCGCCACTGCCGCTTCGACGGCGTCGATGAAGTCGGGCATCCGTTCGACCGGGACCGAGATGTCGTGCTGCATCGCCGGGCCGCGCGCGCGTTCTGCCGGGGCGATGTTCTCGCGAAGTTGCCAGAACGCCTCTGCCTGCGTCTCGCTGGCCGCGATGACCGCGTCGTCGCACAGCCTTTCCTCGAAAGCCTGGGCAAGGAGATCCTCGACCTCGTCGCCCAGTCTGGCGGCGCCCTGGCGGTCCGCATCGAATTCCATCAGGGCGTACCAGGGGTGGCTTTCGCCAAGCGGGTCGCGCGCATCCGGCATGTGGTCCAGCACCGCTTCGAGCGACTGGCGCGGCATGATCTCGAACCCTTCGAGCGCGGCGGGCATCGCTCTCTGGCAAAAGACCAGCAAGGCGCGCGCGCGGTTGGCCGACTGGAGGCCGGCGATCACCACGCGCCGCTCCGCGATCGCCGGTGACAGGCGGACGACGACCCTGGTGACGATGCCGAGCGTTCCCTCGCTGCCGATGAAGATCTGCTTGAGATCGAAGCCGCGATTGTCCTTCACCAGGTTCGAGGTGAGATCGAGGACCTGACCGTCGGCCAGCACGGTCTCCAGCCCTGCGATGAGGTTGCGCATCATGCCGTGGCGCAGGACTTGCGTGCCGCCCGCGTTGGTCGAGACCAGCCCGCCCATCGTCGCCGAACCCTTGCCGCCCAGCGACAGGGGAAAGCGCAGGCCCCGGGCCTCGGCCGCTTCATGGAGGACCTGCAGGATCGCGCCCGCGCCGCAAGTCGCGGTCATCGCCTCTGCATCGATCACGATCTCGTTCATCCGGCGCGTGGAAAGAAGCAGTGCCGTCCCGCTGGCGTCGGGCACGGCGCCCCCGACCATGCCCGAATTGCCCCCCTGCGCCACGATGGGCACGCCGTTTTCGGCGCAAAGGCGAACGATGGCGGCAAGTTCGCCCGCATCGGCGGGCTGGGCGAGCGCCCGCGCCTTGCCGTGATACCGGCCGCGCCAGTCGGTCAGCCACGGCTCGATGTCTTCGTCCTGGGTGAGGAGCCCGCGCGCGCCGAGGATGGCGCGCGCCGCATCGAGAAACGCAGCGCCGCGCGTGGCGGCGTCGATCGTGTCGCTGGTCGTCGTCATGGGGCGCTTCTAATCCGCCCGCGCGCGTTTGTCTTGGCCTGTCATGCACCGACGAAGGGGCCGATGGTGCATGCCGGTTAAGGGCCCATTCAAGGCCTCGGCGGCATCACGGCTCGCGTCCTACGGAAAGGCGACGGGCGCAGTCCGTTTGCGGGACAGGCGACAACTTCGACTTGCGGAGCGCGGGCCTATTACCTTACCGCTCGCATCCTTCATGCTGGAGCAGGGAATTGGGTTTGGGCATCGGTGCGACGTGGCTTGTGCCGCTGGCCCTGGCTGGGGCGAGCGCCGATTTGCCGGCAGAGCCGTTGCAGCCCCTGCCGGTGGAAATCGACCTGTCCATCGACCAGATCCAGCATCAGGCGACCGTGCGCCAGCGCGTGATGATCCGCATTACCCCGCTCAGCCGTTCTTCCCCGCCACCGGTATCCGTACCCGTGCCGACGCACCGGCCCCGTGCCGAAGGCGAAGACATGGGGCAATGCATTCCCCTCGCCAACGTCGCGGGCGTAAAGCTGGGGCAGGGGCGCAACCTGCTGCTGATCCTGCGCAACCGCCGCGTGATCTCCGCATTGCTCGACCGGACCTGCCAGGTCAGCAGCTTCTATTCGGGTTTCTACGTGGAACGGCCCGCCGACGGCATGCTCTGTGCCGGGCGAGAGGCGCTCCATGCGCGGTCGGGCGCGGACTGCCAGTTCGGATCGTTCCGCGACGTCACGCCGCCCAGGGACTGAACCGCGTTCGTTCGTTGCCGCCGGACTTGACTTTTCGCGCTCCATGCGCATAGCGACCGCAAGGGTTTTTGCCGCATGGCGGCATGCTGACCGGTCGGACCCTGCCCGGTATCGCCAGCGCACTTGCGCAGGCTGCATCGGGCACTGCCCGCCACTACGATTTTTCCGATCTGTTTCTTTAACGATGTTCCGGCCCTTCTGCCGGGAAGCCCATATGGGATGATTGCATGAATTTCGCCGATCTCGGCCTTTCTGAAGAACTTCTCAAATCGGTCGAGGCGGCCGGTTACTCCGAACCGACCGCGATCCAGGCACAGGCGATCCCGAGCGTGCTGATGATGCGCGACATCATCGGCATCGCCCAGACCGGCACCGGCAAGACCGCCAGCTTCGTGCTGCCGATGATCGACATCCTGGCCCACGGGCGTCGCCGTGCGCGCATGCCGCGTTCGCTGATTCTCGAACCGACGCGCGAACTCGCCGCGCAGGTCGCCGAGAATTTCGAGAAGTACGGCACCAACCACGATCTCAAGATGGCGCTGCTGATCGGCGGCGTGCAGATGGGCGACCAGGTCAAGGCGCTGGACGAAGGCGTCGACGTGCTGATCGCCACGCCGGGCCGATTGATGGACCTTTTCGAGCGGGGCAAGATCCTGCTGACGGGCTGCGACCTTCTGGTCATCGACGAGGCGGACCGCATGCTCGACATGGGCTTCATCCCCGATATCGAGACGATCTGCACCAAGCTTCCGGCCCAGCGCCAGACCCTTCTGTTCAGCGCGACGATGCCGCCGCCGATCAAGAAGCTGGCCGACAAGTTCCTGTCGAACCCCAAGAACATCGAGGTCAGCCGCGCGGCGTCGACCAACAAGGACATCGAGCAGTTCAAGGTCGAGGTGAACGCCCGCAAGAAGCGCGAGGCGCTGCGCCACATCCTGGAAACCGACAACGTAAACACCGCCATCGTCTTCGCCAACCGCAAGACCACGGTTCGGGAACTGAACCAGAGCCTGCAGCGCCACGGCTTCCGCACCGGCGAGATCCATGGCGACATGGACCAGTCGGCGCGCCTCGCCGAGCTCGCGCTGTTCAAGGAAGGCAAGATCAACATCCTGTGCGCCAGCGACGTCGCCGCCCGCGGGCTGGACATCAAGGGCGTGAGCCACGTCGTCAATTTCGACTGTCCGTGGCACCCCGACGACTACGTGCACCGCATCGGCCGCACGGGCCGGGCCGGGGCGAAAGGCCGTGCCTTCACCCTGATCGCCCCCGAGGATGCCGAGGCGCTGTCCAACGTCGAGAAGCTGACCGGCAACAAGCTGCCGAAGTTCGAGATGACGGCAGGGGCGGGCGCGTCCGATGGCGACGAGGCCGACGCCCGTCCTGCCCGCTCGCGCAAGCGCGCCGAACCCAAGGACGAGGGCGTGGCCGCCAAGCCGCGCAGCCGCCGCCGCGACGACGAGCCGAGCGGCGCGGAGCCGAGCGAGGACAGCGCTCTCCGTGAGCCCCGCGCGGAACCGCGCAGGCAGCCCCGTCGCGCCGAGCCGCGCAAGGCCGAGAGCGCTCGCGACGATCATCGTCGTCACTATCACGACAGCGAACCGGTCGCTCCCGGCGTCTGGAACGGCCCTGTGCCCGACTTCCTCGCCCATTCGGCAGTGGTCTGACACGCAAATCGAAAGGCCCGGCCGGATCGCTCCGCCGGGCCTTCTTGCATTTCCGGGCTCTCAGGCCGGTTTTACGAAACTGTCGATGACCCGCTTGGTCGAGCCGCTGTCGAACGCGATCTCGAGCTTGTTGCCTTCCTGCCCCAGCACGGCGCCGTATCCGAACTTGTCGTGGAAGACGCGGTCGCCCACGGCGATGTCGCTGCGCGCCTTGGCCGCGAAGCTTGCGGCGCTGCGCCGCGCTTCGGGGATGCGCCTGGGCGAAGGATCATAGTCCGCGGCGGCGGCGCGTTGCCAACCGGGGCCGCGGGTCATCGTGCGCGCGGGCTGAGCGGCGGCGACATGCGCGAAGGGATCGGAATGTTCGCTCCACTGCGCGCGCCACAGCGATGCGCCGCCGGTCATCGTCGTCTCGCTGTCGACGAGTTCGGCCGGAAGCTCGGACACGAAGCGCGACGGGATGGAACTGGTCCACTGGCCGTAAATGCGCCGGTTCGCAGCATGGAGGATGGTGCATTCGCGCCGCGCACGGGTGATCGCGACATAGGCGAGGCGGCGCTCCTCCTCGAGGCTGCGAAGGCCGCCCTCGTCGATCGCACGCTGCGAAGGGAAGACGCCTTCCTCCCATCCGGGCAGGAAGACATGGTCGAATTCCAGGCCCTTGGCCGCGTGCATGGTCATGATCGTCAGCGTGTCGTCGGCATCGGCGTTCTCGTTGTCCATGACGAGGCTGACATGCTCGAGAAACTCGCCGAGCGTCTCGTAATCCTCCATCGCGCGGGCCAGTTCCGAGAGGTTTTCCAGCCGCCCGGCCGCCTCGGCGCTCTTTTCCGCCTGCAGCATCGCGGTGTAGCCGCTTTCGTCGAGAACGGTGCGTGCCAGTTCCGCCGGGCTCAGCATCTGCGCCAGTTCGCGCCAGCGTGCAAAATCGCGCATCAGGGCGATGAAGGCGTTGCGCGCCCGTGCGGGAAGTTCGTCGGTATCGCAGAGGTCGATGGTTGCGGCGGCCAGCGGCAGGCCCTGGCGACGAGCGTGGACATGGACCTTTTCCAGCGTCTTGGCGCCAAGCCCGCGCTTGGGCTGGTTGTAGATCCGCTCGAAAGCGAGGTCGTCCGCCGGCTGGGCAATTACGCGCAGATAGGCCAGCGCATCGCGGATCTCCGCGCGTTCGTAGAAGCGGAAGCCGCCGACGATCTTGTAGGGCAGGCCGATCTGGATGAAGCGGTCCTCGAACTCGCGGGTCTGGAACTGCGCGCGCACGAGGATCGCGGCGTGCGACAGCTTGATACCGCGACGGGTCAGCTTCTCCGCCTCGTCACCGATGCGCCGGGCTTCCTCCGGGCCGTCCCACACACCCACCACGCGTATCCTCTCGCCAGCGGGAATCTCCGTCCATAAGGTCTTGCCCAGCCGTTCGCTGTTGGCATTGATCAGGCCCGATGCGGCGGCGAGGATTTCGGGGGTGGAACGATAGTTCTGTTCCAGCCGGATGACCTTCGCGCCGGGGAAATCCTTTTCGAAACGCAGGATGTTGGCGACTTCGGCGCCTCGCCAAGAATAGATCGACTGGTCGTCGTCGCCAACCACGCAGATGTTGTGGCGCGGCTGGGCAAGCAGGCGCAGCCACAGATACTGGACCGAGTTGGTGTCCTGGTACTCGTCCACCATGATGTACTTGAAACGCTGCCGGTAGCTTTCCAGCACGTCCTTCTCGCGGCGGAAGATGTTGACCATGTGCAGCAGCAGATCGCCGAAGTCGCAGGCGTTGAGCGCCTTCAACCGATTCTGATAAAGTCCGTAGAAATGCGCGCCCTTGCCGTTGGCATAGGCTTCGTTTTCCACGGCATCGAGATCGGCGGGATTCAGTCCGCGGTTCTTCCAGCGATCGATCAGGCCGGCCAGTTGCCGCGCGGGCCAGCGTTTTTCATCCAGGTTTTCCGCCTGGATCAATTGCTTGAGCAGTCGCAGCTGGTCGTCCGTGTCGACGATGGTGTAGTTCGATTGCAGACCGACGATCTCGGCATGGCGGCGCAGCATCTTGGCCGCGACGGCATGGAACGTGCCCAGCCAAGGCATCCCCTCCACAGCAGGGCCGATCATCCGGCCCACCCGTTCGCGCATTTCGCGAGCGGCCTTGTTGGTGAAGGTGACGCAGAGGATCTCGCTCGGCCAAGCGCGTTTGGTTGCGACGAGATGTGCCAGGCGTGCGGTGAGCGCTGCCGTCTTGCCCGTTCCCGCCCCGGCCAGCATCAGCACCGGCCCTTCTGTCGTCATCACCGCTTCGCGTTGCGGCGGATTCAGCCCGAAAAGCCATGGTTCCTGCGGGTTTGCCGCAGGCGCGGCTATCGCCGACGAGGTGGGGGATTCAGGATCGATCACCCGCGAACAGTTAGGGAACGCGCGCCGCGCGCGCAAGGGCGGACAGGCGCTGCCTTTGGAACGAATCCGGCGTGGCAGGCGTAGAATCGGTCAAACACCCAATTGGATTTCAGGAGTAATTCGATGAAGACCCTTTTGAAGGCCGGTGCCGCCATGTTGCTGGGCACCGCCGCGATCGCCGCCCCTACGCTGACTTCGGCGCAGACCAGCACGACGGTCAATTCGGTCAACGACAAGCGGGGCTACGACGCCCTCGACGCTGCGCAAAAGGCCGAATATGACGCTTGGCCGGCTTCGTACCAGACAGTCTATACCGGCTGGCCGGCCGAGTATCAGAGCGAATTCTGGACCTATCCGGTCGATTACCGCACGGCGTACTGGGGCTGGCCCGCTGATTACCAGACCGCATACTGGGCATGGCCGGTCGATTATCGGACCTCTTACTGGACTTGGCCCAATAACTACCAGTCCTATTACTGGGCGCTGACGCCCGAACAGCAGACCGCCTGGTGGGCGCTGACCCCCGAACAGCGTGGTCAGATCGTCGCGATGACGCCGGAGCAGCAGATGGCGGCCTGGTCGTCGATCAACGAGCAGATCGCCGTGAAGCAGGCGGCAGAAACCAGGACGGTCATGACGCCGAGTCCCGCGGCGCAGCCGGCCCCGGCGGCGCGCACCGGTGAATATCCGGTCTGCGGCGGCGCGATCCAGGACAGCTGCATCAATCCGCGGGAGGCGGGCAAGAACTATGGCAACCGTCCGCTCGATTACTGGCCGGGCAAGCCCGCCAGCGAGATGTAAGGACGAAAGGCAAACCGCCGCGGAGAGTGCGATCGCCGCGGACGCGTTGGGGGCGGTTCGGATTTCGGTCCGGCCGCCCCGTTCGCGTTGTTACCTTCGTTTAATCCCCGTCCTGTAACCGGGTTGCCAATCGGCCCGCTCTGCGGCCTAATCCGTGTCACCGGGAAACAAGGGGATATCTTGATGAAACGAACACTCGCACCCGCCATCGCGCTGGGCCTTTCGCTCATGATCGCCGCGCCTGCATGGGCGGATGACGGCGTGAAGTCCGAAGTCGTCGAACGAGACGCAAAGGGCCATGCCACGAAGGTCAAGGTTGGAGAGACGATCTACGCGGTCTGCACACCCGAATCGCAGGATGGTTGCATCAACCCGCGCGAAGCCGGGCTCAATTTCGGCAGCACGCCGCTCGATCACTGGCCGGGCGCACCCGCCAGCGGCCTGACCGCGGCGGAAAAGATGCGCACCGCGGAGCAGAACGAGGCGGCGCGGGCGAAGCTGGAAGCCGCAGCGCAGCCCCCGGAACAGCAGAGCGCTGAATAGAACGCGATCAATCGGCGGCAGGGCGCAGCAGATGGAGCCGCGCCTTGCCGCTGTCGCGCGTTGCCTCGATCGTGAAGCCCTTGACCGCGACGTCCTCGCCTTTGGCCGTCTCGATGCTCACCCATGTCGAGGACGCGATCCAGCCGAGGCGGTTCAGCTTGTCGAGCGCGACCGGCCCGGCACCCGTGCCATAGGGCGGATCCATGAAAACGATGTCCGGCTGCGACTTCGCCGGACCCAGGCCCATGACAGACGCGGCGCGCACGTCGCACTTCGCCTGGGCGTCGAACGCCGCGATGTTGGCGCGCAGCGTCCGAACCGCGGCCGCGTCCTGCTCCACGAAAAGCGCTTGCGCCGCGCCGCGTGACAGCGCCTCCAGCCCCAGCGCGCCCGATCCGGCGAAAAGGTCGGCGACGGAAAGACCTTCGAACGAACCGATCCGGCTGACCAGCATCGAGAACAGCGTCTCGCGCGTGCGGTCCGCGGTTGGCCGGGTGGTGTCGCCATCGGGCGCGGCGACGCGCCGGCCGCGCCATTCGCCGGCGATTATCCGCATGCCGCCGGGCTTTCCGGCGCCCTTCGTGCCCCTGGCCATCAGGTCTTTGGCGCTTTCATCAAGGCTTTGCGGAAGCGCTCGACCTCCTGTTGCGGCACTTCGTAGACGGCGCCGCGCTGCAAGTCGCCCAGCCCGAACGGGCCGTAGCCGGTCCGCAGCAGGCGGCTGACTTGCAGTCCGAGATGCTCGAGCACGTTGCGCACTTCGCGGTTCTTGCCCTCGGTCAGGGTCAGCTCGATCCAGTTCTGCAGCCCGTTGCGGCGTTCGAGGTTCGCCTCGATCTGGCCGTAGTGGATGCCGTCGACGGTGACACCTTCGAACAGCGCCTCGAGGTCGTTCTGGCCGATCTTGCCCATCGCCTTGGCGCGATAGGTGCGCGGCACGCCCGAGGAGGGCAGTTCCAGTGCCCGCTTCAGCTCTCCGTCGTTGGTCAGCAGCAGCAGCCCTTCGGTGTTGAAATCGAGCCTGCCCACCGGCATGACCCGCGGCGCTCCGGCCGGCAGGGCGTTGCGCAGCGCGGTGTAGATCGTCGGCCGCCCTTTCGGATCGCGCTCCGCCGTTAACAGCCCGGCGGGCTTGTGGAACAGGAACAGGCGGGTGCGTTCGGGCGCCGCGACCGGCTGTCCGTCGACGGTCACGCCGTTGAGCGAGGTGAGCACCGTGGCGGGTGTCGTCAGCACTTCGCCGTTCAGCGCGACGCGACCATCCTCGATCATGCGCTCCACCTCGCGGCGGCTGGCGATGCCGGCGCGGGCCAGCAGCTTGGCGATGCGGTCGCCATCGCGCTTCGGCAGATCGGCCGAGGGCGGCGTCGGGCCTTTGGCCGCGCCTCCCGCGGGCTTGCGGCGGAAAGGGGGGCGCTTGCCGGGACGGCGGTCCTCTGGGGCGGGTGGTTTGCGGGGCGGCTTGTTCACGCCAGCGCCATGCGCCATCGGCTCTTTCAAGACAAGGACACGATTTGCGAGCCTCAGGCGAGTTAACCGGGGACAGGCGGGGCCTGCGATTGCAAGTCCTTGTCCGGGCACTACTCTCCGCCGCAACGGCAATCACGGGTGAAGCGGATGACCAGCACGATCAACGAGGCGGAAAGCAACCCCGACGCCGAAACCCCGGCCGTCGCCGCCCCGCGTGCGCAAAAGCCGGGCCTGCGCAAGTTGCTGGCATCGCTCGGCAATCGCAAGACCGCCTACATGCTGCTGTTCGGCTTTGCCTCCGGCCTGCCCTATACCCTGCTGCTTTCGACGCTCTACGCCTGGATGAGCGATGCCGAGGTCGACCTTGAAACGATGGGCGTCTTCTCGCTTATCGGGCTGGCCTTCGCGTTCAAGTTCCTGTGGTCGCCGCTGCTCGACCGGATCGACATTCCGGGTCTCAGGCGGCTCGGCCATCGCAAGCAGTGGATCGTCAGCGCGCAGGCGCTGCTGGCGGTGATTCTGGTCATGGTGTCGCAGCTCGATCCCTCCGGCGCGATCGGCGCGCTTTCGCTGCTGGCGGGCATCGGCGCCTTCGCCAGCGCAACGCAGGACGTCGTGATGGACGCCTGGCGCGTCGATGTCGCGGACGAGGTGGCGACCATCGACATCCTCTCCACCGTCTACCAGTTCGGCTGGCGCTCGGCGGTGCTTGTCGGCGGCGCGCTGGCGCTCTTCATGGCGGAACGGACGAGCTGGCCTGTCGTCTACGCCCTACTGGGCGGGGTCATGGCGCTTGTCGGCTTCGCCAGCATCTTCGCGCCCGAGCCAGCGCAGACGACGGCCTCGCTGACCGCCGACGACGATGCCCTGCGCGGCTTGCGCGATCCCGGCCAGCTTTCGCCGCGCATTCGCGGCTGGGCGCTGGCGATCGTCGGCATGCTCTGGGCCTGGGCGCTGGTGACGGTGGGCGTCTTCATGGTCCGGTCGCTGTCCAGCGATACGGCCTCGCGCCCCGATTCGGTGGACTTCATCCAGAACATGGGCCCGGTGATCGTCATCGCCACGGTCATCGTGCCGGTGATCATCGCGGCGGTGCTCGAAAACTGGCGGCGCAAGGGGCGCCATGTCCTGGCACAGACCGCGCCGCGTTCGGGCGGCCTCGACAGTTTCGTCGACCAGGGATACCGCGCGCTGATCCTGCCGCTGACCGAATTCGTCGGGCGGCTGGGCTGGGCGGTCATCATCGTGCTGACGCTGGTGCTGTTCTATCGCTTCACCGACACGGTGTGGGGCAGCTTCGCCTATCCATTCTACCTCGGCGAACTGCAGTATTCGAAGGACGAGGTGGCCATCGCCTCCAAGTTCTTCGGCGTCGGCGCACTGATGCTGGGCATTGCGCTCGGGGGCACGCTGTTCAGTTTCATCGGGCGGATGCCGGTCTTGCTGCTGGGCGCGCTCACCGCGGCCCTGTCGAACCTGCTCTATGCCGATCTTGCCTTGGGCGGCGCGACGATGGAGGCGGTGGCGCGCTTCACCGGCTTCGGTGCGCTGGTCGAATCGTTCGGCGGCGACTTGCGGCTGGCCAAGCTGATGGTCGCCATCGCGGGCGAGAACCTCGCCGGCGGCCTCGCCGGGGCGGCGCTGGTCGCCTACTTGTCGTCGATCACGGCCAAGGGGTATTCCGCCGTCCAATATGCGCTGTTGTCGTCGCTGACGTTCCTGATCGGCACGCTGGGCCGCGGCGCGCTGGGGCAGATGATCGACGAGCAGGGCTACTACCCGGTCTTCATCCTGACGACGCTGCTCGGCTTCGTCGCGGTGGTGTTCTGTGTGATCGAATGGGTGCGCCAGTTCCGGCTGGGCGCGCGGGCCGGGGTGACGGCGGTGAACGGCTAGGCGGCTAGTCGGGAAGCGGGCCGTTGGCGCGCAGCACTTCGCCCGCGAGATAGAGCGAGCCGCAGACAAGGATCGTGCCGTCGGTTTCGATGGCCGACAGGGCATGCTCGATGCTGTCGGCCGTGTGGGTGTGCGGCACGCCCGCGTCGGCGGCGATCGCGGCCAGATCGACGGGCGCAAAGGCTTCGTGCGAGGCAAGCGGCACGGCGGTAAAGCTTGCCAGGCGGTCGCCGAAAGGTGCGAGAAACCCCCGCGCGTCCTTGGCTGCCAACATCGCGCCGACGGCGTGGATCGGCCCATCGAGCGAGGCGAGGTAATCGGCCAGCACCCGCCCCGCATCAGGGTTGTGCCCGCCATCGAGCAGGACGCGAGCGTGGGGGGCAAGCCGGGTCAGCGGGCCATCTGGCAGCCATTGCAGCCGCGCCGGCCAGCGAGCATGCCGGAGCCCTTCGGCCATCGCCCGGGCCGATACGATCACCCGGTCCTGATGCCGGAGCATCGCTATCGCCAGTGCCGCGTTGTCGCCTTGGAACGCACCGGGAAGGGCGGGCAGCGGCAGGGTCAGCGCACCGTCCCGGTCGCGGTATTCGAGAGCGAGATCTGCATCCGCGTGCCAATCCTGCCCGCGCATATGGAGCGGCGCGCCGGCGACGCGGGCCGCGCGCTCGATCTCCGACTGCGCCTCTGGCCCGTAGCGCTGCGTTACGAGCGGCGCACCGGGCTTGACGATGCCCGATTTCTCGAACGCGATGCGCGCCATGGGATGGGTCGGCGCGCCGTCCTCCGGTGCCAGCAGAAACCGTTCGTGGTCGATGCCGAGCGAGGCGATACCGCAGCAGGCCGGGTGGACGATGACGTTGGTGGCATCGAACCGTCCGCCAAGGCCGACCTCGATCACGCAGGCATCGGCGGGCACGCGCGCGAAACCGAGGAAAGCGGCAACGGTGGTGATCTCGAAGAAACTCGCGCCGATGTCCGCCCCGGCGTCGAGCACCTCTCGCAGCAAGTCTGCCAGCATGGCATCGCCGATCAGCCGGTCGGCAAGCCGGATCCGTTCGTTGTAACGGACAAGGTGCGGGCTGGTGTACTGGTGCACCCGATGGCCACCGGCCTGGAGCATGGCCACCAGGAACGCGCTCGTCGAACCCTTGCCGTTGGTGCCCGCGATGTGAAACACCGGCGGCAGCGACAGGTGGGGATCGCCAAGCCGGGCGAGCAGTTCGCGCACAGGGCCGAGCCCGAGCCGACCCTGCGGCAGGCTGAGCGCCGCGAGCCGGTCGAGTTGCGCCTGCACCGCCGGACTGTCGGAGGTCGCGAAGTCGCGCATGCTAGGCCTGCGCAGTCTGCGGTTCAGGCGGCCTGCCTTGCCGCCATCAGGTAATCGATCACGTCCGCCAGCGTTCGGCGCAGGTCCTTGCGGTGGACGACCATGTCGATCATCCCGTGCGCGTGGAGGTATTCGGCGCGCTGGAACCCTTCGGGCAACTTTTCGCGGATCGTGTCCTGGATAACCCGCTGGCCGGCAAAGCCGATGAGGGCGTTGGGCTCGGCCATCTGCACATCACCGAGCATCGCATAACTGGCCGTGACGCCGCCCGTGGTCGGATCGGTCAGGACGACGAGATAGGGCAGGCCCGCGGCCTTTAGGCGCTGGATCGCCACGGTGGTGCGCGGCATCTGCATTAGCGAAAGGATGCCTTCCTGCATCCGCGCGCCGCCCGCGGCGGTGAAGATGACGTAGGGGCACTTCTCGGCCACCGCGCGGTCGACCCCGGCGAGGAAAGCGTCGCCGACCGCCATGCCCATCGATCCGCCCATGAAGCCGAAGTCCTGCACGCCGACGACCGCCTTGCGCCCGTCGATTCTGCCAACCGCGTGAGTCAGCGCATCGGGGTGCGGCGCACCGAGGCGTGCGGCCTTCAACCGGTCGCTGTAGCGCTTGGAATCCTTGAACTTGAGCGGGTCTTCCTTGACGCTCGGCGCGGGCAGGACCGTGTAACCGGGGTCCATCACCTGGCCCAGGCGCGCATCGGCGCCGATGCGGCCGTGATCGTCGCAACGCGGGCAGACCCAGAGGTTTTCCTCGTAGTCCTTGGTGAACAGCATTTCCTGGCAGTTCTTGCATTTCTGCCAGAGATTGTCGGGTGTATCGCGCTTGGCGACGAAGGGAATGCGGCTGCGGACGCGGGTGAGCCAGCTCATGCGATTTCCTTTCGGGCGGCGTGGACGGCGTCGGCCAGCGCGGCGGTCAGCTCGCGGACCTTCGCGGGTGCATCGGCGTCGTGCTGTCCGACCAGCTCGACCAGCGCCGATCCGACGACGACGCCATCGGCGAAGCGGGCGATGGCGCCGGCCTGTTCGGGAGTGCGGACGCCGAAGCCAACGGCAATGGGAAGGTCGGTTCCGGCCTTGAGACGGGCCACCGCCTCCTGGATCGAGGCCGTCGCCGCCTGTTGCAGGCCGGTGATGCCCGCGACGGAAACGTAGTAGAGGAAGCCGGTCGCCGTTTCAAGCACTTGCGGCAAGCGCGCCGCGTCCGTGGTCGGCGTGGCAAGGCGGATGGTGGCGACGCCGGCACCACGCAGGGCGGGGCCGAGTTCGGCGTCCTCCTCGGGCGGGGTATCGACGCAAATCACGCCATCGACGCCGGCCCTCGCGCACGCGTTGGCGAACCAGTCGGCTCCGCGCCGGATCATCGGATTGGCATAGCCCATCAGCACCAGCGGAATCTCTGGGTGGCGCGCGCGAAAGGCCGCAGCGATCTCGAAGATCTCGGCCGTAGTGATCGCACCGCCGGACCGGGCCGGGTCGAGCGCGCGCAAGTTGGCGAGCTGGATCGACGGGCCGTCCGCCATCGGATCGGTGAACGGCATGCCCAGTTCGATCACGTCTGCCCCGCCGTCGACCAGCGCATCGAGGATCGCGGCGGTGTCGCCGTCACCCGCGGTGACGAAGCAGACGAGCGCGGGGTGCGCCTTGCCGAAGGCGGCTGCGAAGCGGCTCACAGTTCCACCCCCAGGTGTCCGGCGACGGTGAAAATGTCCTTGTCGCCACGTCCGCACAGGTTCGCGCAGATGATGGCGTCGCGCGGCATCTCGCGCGCGACCTTGACCACCGCCGCAATCGCGTGGCTGGGTTCGAGCGCGGGAATGATGCCCTCGGTCCGGCAGAGAAGCTGGAACGCGTCCAGCGCCTCCTTGTCGGTAGCCGAGGTATATTCGACGCGTCCCGTCTCCTTGAGCCACGAATGCTCGGGGCCGATGCCGGGATAGTCGAGGCCCGCCGAGATCGAGTGGCCTTCGGTGATCTGGCCGTCCTCGTCCTGCAAAAGATAGGTCTTGTTGCCGTGAAGCACGCCCGGCGATCCGCCCGCGAGCGAGGCGGCGTGTTCCTTGTCGAGCCCGTGACCGGCCGCCTCGACCCCCAGCATCCTGACCGAGGGATCGTCGAGGAAGGGATGGAACAGGCCGATCGCGTTCGATCCGCCGCCGATTGCCGCGACCAGCAGGTCGGGCAGGCGGCCGGTGCGTTCGAGCAGCTGTGCGCGGGCCTCCTGGCCGATCACCGACTGGAAATCGCGGACCAGTTCCGGATAGGGATGCGGTCCGGCGGCGGTGCCGATGATGTAAAAAGTGTCGTGGACGTTGGCGACCCAGTCGCGCAGCGCCTCGTTCATCGCGTCCTTCAGCGTTGCGGCGCCGGCCTTCACCGGCTTCACTTCTGCACCCAGCAGGCGCATGCGGAAGACGTTGGGCTGTTGCCGCTCTACATCCTTGGCGCCCATGTAGACGACGCAGGGCAGGCCGAAGCGCGCCGCGACGGTGGCGGTGGCGACGCCGTGCTGGCCCGCGCCGGTTTCGGCGATGATCCGGGTCTTGCCCATGCGGATCGCCAGAAGGATCTGACCGACGCAGTTGTTGATCTTGTGCGCGCCGGTGTGGTTCAGTTCGTCGCGCTTGAACCAGACCTGCGCACCCTTTCCGTCGGGAGCGGACTTGCGCAGTTCCTCGGTCAGCCGCTCCGCGTAGTAGAGCGGGCTGGGCCGGCCGACGTAGTTGGCGAGCAGGTCGTCCAGTTCCTCGCGAAACGCGGGGTCGCTCTTGGCCTTCACATACTCCTTCTCGAGATCGAGAATGAGCGGCATCAGCGTTTCCGACACGTAACGGCCGCCGAACTGGCCGAAGTGGCCACGCTCGTCCGGCTGGTTGCGGAAGGAGTTCAGGGTCGTGGTCTCGTTCATGGCTCGCGCTTGGCAGAAGGGTTGCAGGCTGTCCAGATCACGCGGCACGCACCGCGCGGCAGAAGGCGGCGATTTTGGCCGGGTCCTTGACCCCCGGCGCGCTCTCGACGCCGGACGATACGTCGATCAGGGGGGCGGCGGTGACGGCCAGCGCCTCGGCCACGTTGTCGAGACCGATGCCGCCGGCCAGGCCCCAGTCGTTCGGCCCGCGCCACTTGGTGAGCAGCGACCAGTCGAACCGCAGACCCATGCCGCCCGGCAGCGTCCCCTTTGGCGTCTTGGCATCGAAGAGGATCAGGTCGACCGCGTCGCGATAGAGCGTAGCGCGGGCGATGTCGGCTTCGCCCGCGACGGACAGCGCCTTCCACACCGGGATGCCGTGCCGAGCGCGCAGGGCAGCGGCGCGGTCGGGCGTTTCGTGTCCGTGGAGCTGCAGCGCGCTGAGCCGGGCGGCGGCCACCGCCTCCGCGATCTCGGCATCGGTGGCATCGACGAACAGTCCGACGCGACCGATCCGCCCCGCCGCGCGTTCGCCGAGCGGCGCCGCCTCGCGCGGTGTCAGCGCGCGGGGGCTGGGGGCATAGAACACGAACCCGGCATGATCGGCATGCGCGGCAATCGCCGCTTCGAGGGCATCGCCGGTGCGGATGCCGCAGATCTTGATCCGAGTCGCCATGCAGCGCGGACTAGGCGCTGGCGATCCGCTTTTCCAGCATGGTGAAGAACATCGGCTGCTCCTGCGGTGCATGGAACGGCTCGCGCTCTCCGGTCCGGACGTAGCCCTTGCGTTCGTACCAGGCGACCAGTTCGTCGCGCCCCTCGACGACGGACATGCGCGCCCGCACTACGCCCAGGTTGGCGCAAAGCAGTTCCGCCGTTGCCAGCAGCCTCCCGCCGAGGCCCGATGACTGGAAGGGCGGATCGACGCAGAGCATGCCGATATAGGCCGAATCGGGCGGGCGGTCGGTCACCGTGACGCAGCCGACGATGTCGCTGCCTTGGCGGGCGACAAAGATCACCGCATCGGGATTGGCGAAGACCGACGCCAGCTCGCCGCTGTCGAGCCGGGGTCCGCGCAGCATGTCGGCCTCGTGCGTCCAGCCCATGCGGGCATGATCGCCGCGGTAGCAATTCTCGACCATGAACTCGAGCGCGGGCAGGTCGCCTGCCGCCGCGGGCCCGATAACGATTTCGCTCATCTGGCGTAGGCGGGCCAGAATGGGCCGCCGAGCGCGCTGTTGAAGGCGAGGTGGGTGATCGCCGCGTCTGACACGTCGTATTCGGCGGCGAAGAAGGGCGGACCGCCGTCGCAAACCTTGGTCGGCATGAATTCCTCGAGCACGTCGATGTCCGAGGGCAGGTAGTTGACGAAGACGATCTTGCGCCCGCCGCGCACGATGCCGACGACCTCGCGCTGCCAGCGCATGTCGTTGACGTCGAACGTCAGCGGGTCGGGCATCTCGGTGCCGCGCGTGTAGCCGGGCTGCGCCGCCAGTTCGGCGAGCTTGACCGCGACGGCGCGTTCGGCCCGCGAAATTTCGACATCGTCGGGATCCCAGCCTCCTTCGACGACACCCCCGGTGGGCCGCGAGCAGCCGGGCAGGAGGAAGCCTGCGGGAGGAGCGGCCAGCACCGTGGTATCGGGCGGCAGGTTGCCGGGCGCGGCGGGAAGCCCCGCTGCCATGACGAGCAGGGCGGCCAAGTGCGACATGGTCAGAGCGTCGCTTCGATCGCGCGGGCGGCGGCGAGCGGGTCTTCGGCCTTGGTGATGGGGCGGCCGACGACCAGCACGCTGGCCCCGTCATCGCGCGCCTGGCGCGGGGTGACGACGCGCTTCTGGTCTCCCCCGAACGACGTGTTGGTCGTGCTGCCGGCGGGGCGCAGGCCGGGGACGACGAAGTAGCCGTTCTTCCACTGCTTGCGGACCGCGCCGACCTCGTGACCCGAACAGACGATCCCGTCGAGCCCGGCGGCTTCGGCCAGTTCGGCCAGCCGCATGACCTGGTCGTGCGAGGTGCCGCCGACGCCGGTGCGGGCAAGGTCGTTCTGGTCGAGGCTGGTCAGCACGGTGACCGCCACGACCCGCGTCTTCTCGCCCGCGGCAGCCTTCGCATCCTCCATCATCGCGCGCCCGCCACTGGCGTGGACGGTGACGATGGCGGGTTCGAGGACGTGGATCGACTGCATCGCCCCGGCCACCGTGTTGGGAATGTCGTGAAGCTTGAGATCGAGGAAGATCGGCAGACCGACGTGCGCCATTTCCATCACCCCGTGATGGCCGTGGGCGTAGAAGAATTCCATGCCCAGCTTGAGCCCGCCGACATGGCCCTTCACCTTTTCGGCAAGGGCGCGCGCCGCATCGAGGCGGGGCACATCGACGGCGACGAAGATCGGGTTGCTCATATCGGGCGCGGCTTCTCGTGTTCGGGAACGGCTTCGGCGGCGGCTGCGGCGGCTGCGGTCTCGCGCTCCTGCTGGGCGGCGATCAGCGTCGCTTGCGAGGTTTCGAGCGAGGTGATCCGCCGCTGCATCCGCCAGCGGGCGGCGCGGTGGAAGATCCACATCGGCAGGAACCCGGCGAGGAACGAGGTCAGGATGATCATCGGCAACGGGGTGTTGAGCACCACGTTGCTCCAGATCGTGACGTCGATGCGGAACCAGTTGGCATAGGCGAAGACTGTCAGGGCGGAAACGATGGTCGCCCAGACGATGGTCCTGACTATCTGCAAACCCGTGTCTCCCTTGGTCAGCGCGGCGTTGGACGCGCGAACCTAGGCGCGAACGTCGGGCTTGACCAGTAGGAGACAGGACGAGGCCCGCAGCCCGTCATCCGAAGACCCGGGCGAAGATCGTGTCGACGTGCTTGAAGTGGTAATCGAGATCGAACTTCTCCTCGATCTGCTGCGGGGTGAGCGCGGCGGTCACGTCCGGGTCCCCCTTCAGCAGTTCGAGCAGCGAGAGCCGGCCGTCCGATTCCCAGACCTTCATCGCGTTGCGCTGGACGAGACGATAGGAATCCTCGCGGCTCACGCCGGCCTGCGTCAGCGCCAGCAGCACCCGCTGCGAATGGACGAGGCCGCCCATCCGGTCGAGGTTCTTCTGCATCCGTTCGGGATAGACGAGCAGCTTCTCGATCACCCCGGTCAGCCGCGCCAGCGCGAAATCGAGCGTGATGGTCGCGTCCGGGCCGAAAAAACGCTCGACCGAGGAGTGCGAGATGTCGCGTTCGTGCCAGAGCGCGACGTTCTCCATCGCCGGGACCGCCGCGGCGCGCACGACGCGGGCAAGGCCGGTGAGGTTTTCGGTCAGGACCGGGTTGCGCTTGTGCGGCATCGCCGACGAACCCTTCTGACCCGGCGAAAAATATTCCTCCGCCTCCAGCACCTCGGTCCGCTGAAGGTGGCGCACTTCGACGGCGAGGCGCTCGATGCTGCTGGCGATCACGCCCAGCACGGCGAAGAACATCGCATGGCGGTCGCGCGGAATGACTTGCGTCGAAACCGGCTCGACGGCGAGGCCCATCTTGTCGGCGACGTAGGCCTCGACGCTGGGGTCGATGTTGGCGAACGTGCCGACCGCGCCCGAAATCGCGCAGGTCGCGATCTCGCGACGGGCGAATTCCAGCCGTTCCTTGCAGCGGCTGAATTCGGCATAAGCCTCGGCCATCTTCAGGCCGAAGGTCACCGGTTCGGCGTGGATGCCGTGGCTGCGGCCGATAGTGGGGGTGTACTTGTGCTCCTCGGCCCGAGTCCTGATGGCGGCAAGCAGCTTGTCGAGATCGTCGAGCAGGATCGCGGCGGCGCGGTCGAGCTGCACGGCGAGCGTCGTGTCCAGCACGTCGGAGCTGGTCATGCCCTGATGCATGAAGCGGGCTTCGTCGCCGACGTTCTCGGCCACCCAGGTCAGGAAGGCGATGACGTCGTGCTTGGTCACCGCCTCGATCGCGTCGATCGCCTCGACGTCGATCTTCGGGTTGGTCGCCCACCAGTCCCACAGCGCCTTGCCCGCGGATTCGGGCACCACGCCCAACTCGCCGAGCTTGTCCGTGGCATGGGCCTCGATCTCGAACCAGATCCGATACTTCATCTCCGGTTCCCAGATCGCGGTCATCGCGGGGCGGGCATAACGTGGGACCATGTTCGACTCCGAGGTGTTCAGGGCATGCGGGTTTCGACGGGGCGGCTAGGGGGAGGGGGGGCAAATGGCAAGAGCGCAATGGCCGACGGGCCGCAGGCAGGGGCGATAGCGCGGGTTGCGGGAAAGACAGCCGCCTCTTCCGGTGCTATCCGCCCGCGACAATGAGCGAGAACGAACACGCAGGTGCCCGGCAGGCGGGCTGGCTCACTTATGCGATGCTCGGCTGCGTAATGGCGCTTTGGGCGGGAAACGCGATCGTCGGCCGCGCCGCGCGCGCGGACATCGACCCGATTTCGCTGGCAACCCTGCGATGGGTCGGCGCTTCGCTGCTGGTGACGCCGCTGGCCTGGCGCGGGCTGCGCGAGGATTGGCCCGCGCTCCGCGCGGCCTGGAAACCCGTGGTGGTCCTGTGCCTGTGCGGTATCGTCGGATTCAATTCGCTGCTCTACTACGGCCTGCAATCGACCACCGCGACCAAGGCGCTGCTGATGCAGGCGACGATCCCCGGACTGGTGCTGGTCTTCGCCGCGCTGGCGTTCAAGACCCACGAGCCGCTCCGCAAGATCGCCGGGATCGCCCTGTCGATGGCTGGCGCGCTCTACACGATCTTCGAGGGAAGCCTCGATTCGCTCATTGCCCTCAGGCTCGGGCAGGGCGACCTGCTGGTGTTCGGCGCCTGCGTCCTGTGGGCCATCTACACGGTGCTGCTGCGCCTTGCCCCGAAGGTGCGACCGGCCAGCCTGCTGTGGGTGATGTTCGTCGGCGGGTCGCTCGTCCTGATCCCCCTAGCACTGCTTCTGCCTGGGCATCACCTGGCGTGGACCGGGCCGGTGGTGCTGGTCGTGGGCTACGTTGCGGTCTTTCCCTCGGTCGTCGCCTATTTCCTGTTCAACGCGGCGGTCGCGCGGGCGGGGCCGGCGATTGCCGGTCAGGCCATCGCGCTGATGCCGCTGGCAGGTGCGCTGCTGGCCGCCCTGCTGCTGGGCGAGGCGTTGCACGGGTATCACGCAGTGGGCATGGTCGCGATCCTGGCCGGGATCGTCATCGCCGCGCCGCGGCGGGTCAACCGCGCCAGTTGAGATCGATCCGGGTGGTGCCGGTGGACTTGCCGTCGGCTCCGAAACGCCGTTCTGCGATCATGCCGCGCCCGTCACGGCCCAGCGCGACGACGGTGCTGCACCGGGTGCCGTAGACCGGGTTGTGGATGAAGACCGGCGCGCCCTCGGCATCGGCTTCCACCGCCGGGCCATCCTGGGCCAGCAGGTCGAAGAACGCAGCCTCGTCCGGCGCGCGATGATCGAGCACGCCGCGCACGCCTTCGACGAGCCGGTCGACTTTGGGCCACGGATCGGAGAAAGCGCCATTGGACAGGCCGTAGAAGCCGGGGATCATTGCGCGCGGTTCGGCCATCGTCCGGTTGTCGACGATCCAGCCGTGCGGCCCGTCGACCAGCATCAGGCTGAAGCCGTTGTATGCGCGCAAGGTATCGAACCGATCCTCCACCTTGTGCCACGCCCCCGTCAGCCAATCGGTTACCAGCCCGCCGCGCGAAGGGGCGTCGTCGCGATATTCGCCGGGCTCGCGGAAGTTGGTGATCAGCGCCAGCCGCCCCGCCTGTTCCGACACGCCGAGCCAGGTCCCGCCAGAGCGGAGATCGCGCCCGGCAATCACCCCAGTGCCATCGGTCCAGCGGTGCAGCTCGGCCGTCGGCCGGTCGTGGAACTCGTCGCGATTGGCGGCGACCACCAGCGGCCAGTCGGTTCGCGACTGCCAGGCCAGCACCGCGATGCACATCAGATCAGGCCCTTCGACCGCAGCGAGACGTGACCCTCGCGCCCGATGATGACGTGATCGTGCACGGTGATGTTGAGCAGACGCCCCGCCTCGGCGATCCGGTTGGTGATCTGGATGTCGGCCTTGCTCGGCTCCGGATTGCCGCTCGGGTGGTTATGAACGAGGATCATCGCCGCGGCGCCCAGTTCCATCGCGCGTCGGATCACCTCGCGCGGGTGGATCGCCGCCTCGTCCAGCGAGCCGTCGCCCACGTGCTCGTCGCGGATCAGGCGGTTCTGCGCGTTGAGATAGAGCACGCGCACGCGCTCGACCGTGAGGTGCGCCATGTCGATGGTGAGATAGTCGATCAGCGCCTGCCACGAGCCGAGCACCGGCTGGTCCTGCACCCGCGCCCTGGCTAGCCGGCGCGCGGCAAGGGCCACGATCTTCAACGCCGCGGCGCTGGTCTCGCCCATGCCGGGATGCGATTCGAGCGCATGGCGATCGGCGTTGAAGACCCCCGCCAGCCCGCCGAAACGGTTGAGCAGCGTTCGCGCCAGCGGCTTCACGTCGCGGCGCGGGATCGCGGTCATCAGCAGATATTCGACGATCTCGTGGTCGGCGAGCGCATCCTCTCCGCCGCCCATCATCCGGGCGCGCAGCCGCGCGCGGTGGCCCTTGGGATCCAGCCCCGCGTCCGGTGCGCCACGCGCCTTTCCGGCCGGTGAGGTGCCCATTGGAAGCTCGTCCTGCCCGTCGTGCAATTGTTCGGCTCCCCGCCGGGACCGCATCGGGTCCTCGGGCGTTTCCTGCGGCGTAATACATTGCCACCATTGCCTTTGGCGCCAGTCGCGCGCAAGTTCCCGCCCGCCGAGGTCGTGGATTGGCTGGTCGGCGGCCGATACAGGAAGCGATGACCGAAACTGCCGACATTCCGGAAAGCGCACCGGTCCGATCCCGCCGCCGCAGGTACCTGGCGCGTACCGCCATCGGCGGTGCGGTGCTGGTCGTGGCCGCGTTCGGCACGGCATGGCTGGCCCGGAAAGACATCGCCGACGGCCTGATTCGCGATGCCCTGCAGCAATACGATCTGCCCGTCCGGTACGAGGTCCGCTCGATCGGTCCGTCGCGTCAGGTGCTCGCCAATGTCGTGATCGGCGATCCGGCAAAGCCCGACATGACGGTCGAGCGGGCCGAAGTGACCGTCCGGTACCGTTTCGGACTTCCCGCCATCGGCACGGTGCGGCTGGTCCGGCCCCGGATGTACGGGCGGCTCGTCGACGGGCGGGTCAGCTTCGGATCGCTGGACCGCGTGCTCTATGCCGGGCCGAGCGGGGAGCCGTTCCGACTGCCGGACCTCGACATCGGCATCGACGATGGCCGGGCGCTGGTGCGCACCGATTACGGCAACGTGGGCGCGAAAGTCGCGGGACAGGGCCGGCTGCGAAACGGCTTTCGCGGGGTGATCGGCGTGGTCGCGCCGCGCATGACCGACGGCGATTGCATCGCGACCGGGGCCAGCCTGTTCGGCACGGTCGAGATCACTCGCGAACAGCCGCGCTTCACCGGCCCGCTCCGGCTGAAGGATGTCACCTGCGATCGGACCGACTTTGCCATGGGTCCGGCCACTCTTGGCGTCGACGCGACCGGGAGCGAGCGGTTCGACGCGGTGCGAGGGCGGGTGAAGGTGGCCACGGCCAGCATCACCGCCGCCGGGCAGTCCCTCGGCGCGGCGTCGGGCGACATGCTCGTCTCCTATGGCCGGAACGGCCTCGCAAGCGATGTGAAGCTGACCGGCACCGACGTTTCGCTGGCGGGGGCAAGCCTGACCCGCCTTGGAATCGATGGCGCGGTGCGCGCGCGGGACGGGTTCGACACCGTCTCCTTCGACGGCAGCTTCAGCGGGCGGGGGCTGCGGCCGGGCGACGGGCTGAACCGGGAGCTTGGTTCCTATCAGGACATGGCCGAAGGCACGCTGCTTGCGCCGCTCCTTGCCCGCATGCGCGCCGCGCTGGCCGCCGAAGGGGCGCGAAGCCGGATCGACGGCGACTTGAAGGCGCGGGTCGGCGCGGACCGGACCACGCTTACCTTGCCGAGCGCGCGGTGGCTGGGGACCAGCGGGGCCAACCTGCTCGACCTCTCGCGTGTGCAGGTGAGCCTTGGCGGGCGCGGCGGCCCTCAGGTGTCGGGCAATTTCCGCACCGGCGGACGCAACATGCCGGTCATCGTCGGCGAGGCGGTCCGAGGGACCGGAGGCGACGCTCGGATGAGCCTTGCCATGGCCGATTATGCGGCGGGCGATGCGCGCCTTGCCATCCCCCGCTTGACCGTGCGCCGCAACGCCGCGGGCGCCCTGGCGCTCGACGGCGAAGTGCGGGCCAGCGGGGCCATTCCGGGCGGTACGGTACGGGGCCTGCGCCTTCCGGTATCGGGTGGCTGGGCCCCGCGTTCGGGGCTGGCGCTGTGGTCGGGATGCGTCACGCCGGTATTCGAGCGGCTCGAACTGGCCAGCCTGACGCTCCAGCGCCAGTCGTTGATGGTCTGCGCGCCCAGGGGCGGCGCCATCCTTCGCAGCGACGCACGCGGTACGAGGTTCGCGGGCGGCGTGCCGAACCTGGCGCTGGCCGGCACGCTTGGCGAAACGCCGGTGACGATCCGCGGCGGCCCGGTCGGCCTCGGCATTCCCGGCAAGCTGGTCACGCGCAATCTCGACGTTTCGCTGGGCGCGCCCGAAAGTGCGACGAAGTTCCGGCTCAGCGAGCTGGAAGCGGAAATCGGCAAGGACATTCGCGGCAGCTTCGCCGGATCGGAAATCCGGCTTGCCGCGGTGCCGCTCGACATGACGCGCGCCTCGGGCCGGTGGGCCTGGCGCAACGAGGCGCTTGCCATCACCGACGCCGCGCTTCGCGTTACCGACCGGCAGGCCGACGCGCGCTTCCAGCCGATGGTCGCGCGCGGGGCGACGCTGACCCTTGCCGACAATGTCATCACGGCAGAGGCGCTGCTGCGCGAGGAGACGACCGACCGCGCGATCGTCGACGTCGATATCCGCCACGCGCTGGCCACCGGTACGGGTCACGCCGACCTCGACGTGCCGGGGATCACCTTCGACAAGCGGTTGCAGCCCGACACCGTCACCCGCCTCGCGCTCGGCACGATCGCCAATGCGGAGGGCACGGTGACAGGTCAGGGTCGGATCGACTGGAACGCCGCCGGCGTCACGTCCACCGGCGCATTCCACACCGATTCGCTGGACTTTGCGGCGGCGTTCGGACCGGTGAAGGGGCTGTCGGGCACGGTCGAGTTCAGCGATCTGCTCGGCCTCACCACGCGGCCCGGCCAGCGGCTGGCGATCCGCGAGGTGAATCCCGGCATCGTCGTCAACGACGGGATCGTCGATTTCCAGCTTGGCCCCGATCTTGCGCTGAACCTCAATTCCACGACCTTCCCGTTCATGGGCGGCACGCTGACGATGCGGCCGACCCGGATGATCCTGGGCAAGGCGGAAGTGCGCAACTACATCTTCGACATCGTCAGCCTCGACGCCGCGCAGTTCGTCCAGCGGATGGAACTGGCCAATATCCAGGCGACCGGCACGTTCGACGGAACGATCCCGCTGATCTTCGACGAGAACGGCGGCCGGATCGAGGGCGGAATCCTGATCTCGCGGATACCGGGGGGCAACGTCTCCTACATCGGTGAACTGACCTACAAGGACCTGACCCCCATCGCCAATTTCGCGTTCGATGCGCTGAAGTCGCTCGACTACACGCAGATGCGCATCCTGCTCGACGGGCGGTTGGAGGGCGAGATCGTCACCCGCGTCAAGATCGACGGCGTGAAGCAGGGAGCGGGCGCCAAGACCAACTTCATCACCAAACGTCTGGCGAACCTGCCGATCCGCTTCGACGTCAACGTGCGCGCGCCCTTCATGCAGCTCCTGTCCAGCTTCAAGTCGCTCTACGACCCCGCCTCGGTCCGCGACCCGCGCGAGCTTGGCCTGATCGACGGCAACGGGAACGCCATCAGGGGCGCGGTGAGCAGCGACGAGGTCAAACCGGCCGATCCCGGCATTCAGCCTGCCGAAAGCGAGGAAATGCGATGAAATTCGCCAAATACATGGCTCGATGGAGAAAGAAGGCCGGATTGACCGCGACGGCTGCCGATGCGAACACCGCGCCGATGGCAGCGTGGGCGAACGGATGGCGCCGAATGGCGGGGATGGTGGCAATCGGCCTTGCGCCTGCGACGACGGGCGCGTGCGTCAACGTCAATGCCCCGGCCGAACCGATCGTCATCGAGCTCAACGTCAACATCAAGCAGGAAGTGCTCTATCGTCTCGTCGATTCCGCGAACGAGAACATAGAGGAAAATCCGGAGATCTTCTGATGACCAGCACCCGAACCTTCGCCCGCATGGCCGCCGTCGCGCTGCTTGCCGCCGGCGCCATCGGCACGCTCGCGGTCAGCTTTGCCGCGCCCGCCGCCGCGCAGAACCGCGACCCGGCCTATGCCGCAGCCCGCGCCAACGGCACGATCGGCGAGAAGATGGACGGCTACCTCGGATTCGTCGGCAGCCCGTCGGGCAACCTCAAGGCGCTGGTCGACGATCTCAACATCCGGCGCAAGGCGAGCTACGCCGACCGCGCCCGCGCGCAGGGCGTCACGATAGAGGAATTCGCCTTCACCCAGGGCTGCCTGCTGATCGCCCGCACCGTGCCGGGCGAAAAGTACCAGGCTCCCGACGGAAGCTGGCAGACCAGGGGTTCGAGCCCGGCGCGAGTCGATCCGCGCTGCCCTTCGGCGGGCTGAGCGCAAGGACCGTTCCGCACGCTGCCACGGCGCGCCCGAAACGGCGCGCCGTTTGCTTTTGAAGCCCCGCAAATTGGCGCGATTGTGCGCCGCGGCATAATTCGCCTCATTCGACCATTGGGCCATGTTGACTTGGCGGAACCCCTTTCCTAAAGGGGCCGCGCCCTCGACGGGCAGCTCGAAGCGCTTGCATGGGGCCTTTCAAGGGGAGGAACCAGCATGAGCGACGAGCGACCCGGACAGGAACCTCTTGGCGAGGATGCGCGCATCGATTCGCTCGACGCCCGGCTGAAGGCCGCGCGCGAACGGGAAGATGACCGCAACCGGCCGCAAGTGCAGGGCGCCGACGCGAACTATCGCCTCGGGTCCAGGGTGCTGGCGGAACTGCTCGGGGGTCTTGTTGGCGGCGGCCTGATCGGTTGGGTAATCGACCGGTTCGCAGGCACGTCGCCCTGGGGTCTGTTGGTGATGCTGTTCCTCGGGATCATCGTCGCCTTCAGGAACATCATACGGATTTCGAACCGGCGTCCCGACTGATCCCATAGGGGGAGTGGAGGGGCGCTGTCGTTCATAAGGCGACAGGGAAACACGCGTGGCAACCGAAGCCAAAGTCGACCCGATGCACCAGTTCACGATCGAGCCGCTGTTCGGCACCGATCGCATGGAACTGCTCGGCTACAATATCGCCTTTACCAATTCCGCGCTGTGGATGGCGATCGCGGCGGTGGTGCTGTGGGTCTTCGTGGCCGGCGGCATGAAGCGCCAGCTCGTTCCCGGCCGCTGGCAGATGGCGGTGGAAAGCTTCACCGGCTTCATCGACGATATGCTCGAAGCGAACGTGGGTAAGGCGGGGCGCAAGTACGTGCCCTACATCTTCTCGCTGTTCATGTTCATCCTCTTCGCGAACATCCTCGGCCTGCTGCCGCTCGGCGTCGTCGGGGTCCATCCCTTCACCTTCACCAGCCACTTCACGATCACCGGGATCCTCGCGATCCTGTCGTTCTCGATCGTGCTGATCGTCGGCTTCGCCAAGCACAAGCTGCATTTCTTCAGCCTGTTCGTGCCGCACGGCACGCCGCTGCCGATGATCCCGCTGATCTTCTGCATCGAGCTGGTCTCGTTCATGGTCCGCCCATTCAGCCTCGGCCTGCGACTGTTCGTCGCGATGATGGCCGGCCACGTCCTGCTTGAAGTGCTGTCGAGCTTCGTGATCGATGGGTTCAATGCGATGAGCACCGGCATCGGCCCGGTCGTCGCGGTGCTCAGCTTCATCCTGATGGTCGCCATCTGCGCGCTCGAGATCCTCGTCGCCGGCATCCAGGCCTACGTCTTCGCGCTGTTGAGCTCGCTGTACATCAACGACGCTGAGAACCTTCACTAAGTCTTTAACGCAATCACCTGAGATTCAAGGAAAAGGAGTTATGGAAATGGACGCAGAAAGCGCAAAGCTGATCGGTGCGGGTCTCGCTGCCATAGGCGCCGGCATGGCCGCCATCGGCGTGGGTAACGTCTTCGGTTCGTTCCTGGAAAGCGCCCTGCGCAACCCGGGTGCCGCCGACGGTCAGCAGGGCCGCCTGTTCATCGGCTTCGCCGCCGCCGAACTTCTCGGCCTGCTCTCGTTCGTCGTCGCGATGATCCTGATCTTCGTCGCCTGATCGAACGTTCCGGCCTGACCGGTCCGCCAGCGTGGCGGGCCGGGCGGGCCACCCGATTACCGCTGCTTGAAACCGTGACAGGACGCACCCCGCGATGCCCCAGATAAGCCAGTTGGCCGCGACCTACTCCAGCCAGATCTTCTGGTTGTTGCTGATCTTCGGCCTGGTATTCTTCGTCGTCGGCAAGGGGATGGTTCCCAAGGTGATGGATACCGTCGCCATGCGGGACAAGCAGATCGCCGACGACCTCGCCGCTGCCGAAGCCGCCCGTGCCCAGGCCGATGCCGAGGAAGATTCGTGGCGCGCCCGCGAAAACGCCAATCGCGCCGAAGCCCAGGCGCTTGTCGCCAAGGCAAAGGCCGAGGCGGCTGCCGCCAGCGAAAAGAGCCTGTCGGCGGCGCAGAAGCGTCTCGATAAGAAGCTGGCCGAGGCCGAGGAGCGCATTGCCGCCGCTCGCGCCGAAGCCGCGGCCGAGATCGAGGACGTCGCCAGCGAGGCGGCTGCCCAGATCGTCCAGCGCCTCGCGGGCATCGAAGTGGCGCCCGCCACTGCCCGCGCCGCCGTGAAGGAGGCCATGTGATGGGCTCGTACCTGACCATTCTTGCCGCTGCCGACGGTTCCGCCGTTGTCGAGGAGCATCTCGAGAACGCGGACCGTTCGGAAGGCTTGGAAGCTCCCGCTCATGGCGAGGAACACGCCGTGCCCGTCGCGTTCGGCTTTGTCGGACCCACTGCCTGGGTGAGTTTGGCGATGCTCGTCTTCATCGGCATCCTGCTGTGGAAGGGCGTGCCCAAGGCCATCGCCGGCGGGCTCGACAAGAAGATCGCCGAGATCAAGGCCCAGCTCGACGAAGCCAAGAAGCTTCGCGCCGAGGCCGAGGCGCTTCGCAAGGAATACGCCGACAAGATCGCCAACGCCGAAAAGGACGCGGCGGCCATGCTCGACCACGCCCGCAGCGAGGCCGATGCCATCGTTGCCAAGGCCGAAGTCGACAGCAAGGCGATGGTCGAACGGCGCAAGAAGATGGCGGAGGACAAGATTTCGGCCGCCGAGCGCGCCGCTATCGAAGAGCTGCGCGAACAGGCGGCACGCGCCTCTGCCGCCGCCGCGGCAGCGATCATCAAGGATCGCTACGATGCGGGTGCCGACAGCTCGCTGGTCGACCGGACCATCTCCGCGCTCTGATAAAAAGGGCCGGTTTCGGCCATCTTTGCCACTGCGATCACGGAAAGGCCGGATGAATTTCCGGCCTTTCTCGACTCTTGCGGGCGGTTCGGCTCCTGCAACCGTGTGCAGGCCGGAAAGGCCGCGGGAGGAGAGATCTGCGATGGGGTGCATGGCCCTCTCCCTCGCCCCGGTAGCGATCATGACGAGCTTGTCTGGAAGATTCTCGACCAGAGCCCCTATTGCATCACGGTTCTCTCGCTCGGCGGGTCGATCGAATCCATGAACCGCAACGGGTAGGTGGCGATGGAGATTGAGGACTTCTCCCTGCTTGCCGGTGTCCGATTGACCGATCTCTGCCAGAGGAAAGCCGTCCGCTGCTGATCGCCGCGATCGCGTGTGCCGCCGGTGGCGCGAAGGACCGTTTCAAAGGCTATTGCCCGACGGCCAAGGGATCGCCCCGGTGGTGGGAAGTTTCGACTTCCCCCATTTGCGACCGGGATCGACGGCCCGCGCGCCTGCTGGATCGCGGACCTTGAACCCAATCGCTGCTGAACCGCATTTCTGGCTGCATTCGGTGCCGGACGCGCATCTCGGCGGCGAAGTCGCCCGGACAGTAGCGCTGGTTCTAGCTGAGCTGCTGTCCGACGCGCAGACGCACGGTGTTTTTTCGGGCACTGGCGGCACTGTCGATCTGCGGGTCGAGCATGGCGGCTATCGGCTCGACTTCGTCTGAACCGAGGCGCTCGATCGCATGCCCGCCACGCCGCCGGTTCCAGGCACCGGTCTTCGCCGTGTCGAGCGGCTGTCGTCGATTCTGACGGAGCGTCCCCACATCGACTGGGGCAACCGGCGCCTGTCGGTCACCTTCAGCGCCGCTCTCGCAGAGGCTTTCGCGGCCTAGAAACTGTCCTTGGCACTCCGCAGCGCCGCGAACGTCGCCACAGCATCGCCGCCGCCCCAGCGGGCCTGGAGAACGGGGTCTTCGGCGCGCAGGAACGGGTTCGTGGCGAGTTCGCGCGACAGGAGGGCCGGGACGGTTGGCTCGCCGCGCTGCCGCTTGTCGGCAATTTCGCCGGCATAATCCTGTAGCGCGGCGTTGTCCGGATCGGCGTGCAGGGCAAACCGGGCGTTCGCAGCGGTGTATTCGTGCGCACAGTAGAGCAGGGTCTCGGCCGGAAGCTGCCTGATCCGTGCGAGGCTCGCCCAGAACTGCGGCGCGGTCCCCTCGAACATGCGGCCGCAGCCCAGCGCGAAGACCGAATCGCCAACGAAGGCCAGCCCGGCGGCGGGCAGGTGATAGGCGACGTGGCCGTTCGTATGTCCGCCGACGTCGATGACGTCGGCTTCGAATGCGCCGATCCTGACCGTGTCGGCCCCCTTCACGGTCCGATCGACCGCCGCGATCTTCGGGGCATCGATGGCAGGGGCTATCACCTGGCAGCCGGTCGCGGCCTTGATGGTCTCGTTCCCGCCCGCATGGTCGGGATGCCAGTGCGTGTTCCAGATCTGGGTGATATTCCAGCCCCTGCCAGCCGCTTCGCGCAAGTAGGCTTCGCCGTCCGGGGTGTCGATGCAGACGGTTTCGCCGCTGTCGCTGTCGTGCAGAAGAAAGCCGTAATTGTCGGACAGGCAGGGAAACTGGTGGACTTCGATCACGCGCGATCTCCTTTGCCGGGGAGATAGGGGAGGGGGGTGCCGAATGCAAAGAACCCGCCAGGGCACGGGGCCCCGGCGGGTTCATTGTTCGGTCGGGCCGCGAGCTGCTCGCGGTCCGGCCTGGCGGCTGCGCATTGCGAGCGAGGCTCGCAATGCCGCCGCGTCGGCTCAGCGGTTCTTCAGCGCTTCGCCGAGGATGTCGCCCAGCGACGCGCCCGAATCGGACGAACCGTACTGCTCGACAGCCTGCTTCTCTTCGGCGATCTGGCGCGCCTTGATCGAGAAGTTCGGCTTCTTGGTCCGGTCGAAACCGATGACCATCGCGTCGACCTTCTGGCCGGGCTGGAAGCGATCGGGACGCTGTTCGTCGCGGTCGCGACCCAGGTCCGAACGCTTGATGAAGCCGGTCGCGCCATCGTCGCCGACCTGGACTTCGAGACCGCCATCGCGGACTTCGAGAACGGTGACGGTGACAACGTCGTTGCGCTTGATGCCCGAGGCCGAGGCGACGCCGCCAGCCGACGGGGCGCCCTTTTCAAGCTGCTTCATGCCGAGGCTGATGCGCTCCTTCTCGACATCGACGTCGAGAACCACGGCCGAAACCTGCTCGCCCTTGCGGTGCAGGGCCAGCGCGTCCTCGCCCGAAATGCCCCACGCGATGTCCGACATGTGGACCATGCCGTCGACGTCGCCCGGAAGGCCGATGAACAGGCCGAACTCGGTGGCGTTCTTGACTTCGCCCTCGACGGTCGAGCCAACGGGGTGCTTCTCGGCGAAGTCTTCCCAGGGGTTCGATTGCGCCTGCTTGAGGCCGAGCGAGATGCGGCGCTTGTCGGCGTCGACCTCGAGCACCATGACGTCGACTTCCTGCGAGGTCGAGACGATCTTGCCGGGGTGGACGTTCTTCTTGGTCCAGCTCATTTCGCTGACGTGGACCAGGCCTTCGATGCCCGCCTCCAGTTCGACGAAGGCGCCGTATTCGGTGATGTTGGTGACAACGCCCGACAGCTTCGCGCCGACCGGATACTTGACGCCGACACCATCCCACGGATCGCTTTCCAGCTGCTTCATGCCCAGCGAGATGCGCTGCGTGTCCGAATTGATGCGGACGATCTGGACGGTGACGGTGTCGCCGATGTTCACCACTTCGTTCGGGTGGTTGACGCGCTTGTAGCTCATGTCGGTGACATGGAGCAGGCCGTCGATGCCGCCGAGGTCGACGAACGCACCGTAGTCGGTGATGTTCTTGACGACGCCGTCGATGACCTGGCCTTCCTCGAGGTTGCCGATCAGTTCGCTGCGCTGTTCCGCACGGGTCTCTTCAAGGACGGCGCGGCGCGACACGACGATATTGCCGCGGCGACGGTCCATCTTGAGGATCTGGAACGGCTGCGGGATGCCCATCAGCGGGGCGATGTCGCGAACCGGGCGAATGTCGACCTGCGAGCCGGGCAGGAAAGCCACCGCGCCGTCGAGATCGACGGTGAAGCCGCCCTTGACGCGGCCGAAGATCTGGCCCTCGACGCGCTTGCCTTCGCCGAACTCGCTCTCGAGGCGGTCCCAAGCCGCTTCGCGGCGGGCACGGTCGCGCGACAGCATGGCTTCGCCGTCGGCATTCTCGACGCGATCGACGAAGACTTCGACTTCGTCGCCGACGTTCAGTTCACCGTCTTCGCCGTTGCGACCGAATTCGGCGAGGCGCACGCGGCCTTCGCTCTTCAGGCCTACGTCGATGACAGCCATGCCGTTTTCGATGCCGGTGACGGTGCCCTTGACGACGCGGCCTTCGAAGCCGCCGTCGGCTTCCGAGCCGAGCATGTCGTCAAGCATTTTCGCGAAATCGTCGCGTGTGGGGTTTGCCGAAGTGGCCATGGGTAACGTGTTCCCGTTCAATCGATTTTTCCGGCCAAGCGGTTGGTTCCGCTGGTCTTGTGGCCGAACTGCCCGCGAGGCCGGATGCCGCCGTGAGCGCCCGGGCGAACCGATTTCCGGGAACGTCGGAGGGGCGCAGCCAGCGGCGCGCGGCAATCCAGCGTTCGTCGGGAAAAGGTCCGTCGGACGGGCGCGCGCTTAGGCCGAATTGGCGGCGAAAGCAAGCGAAACCGGGCCTTGGCGGCCCCGGTCAGTCGGGCCGAACGCCATGCCGTGCAAGCGCCGCGTCGACCAGCCTGATCGCCTCTGCCAGCGACTGCCGGGCATCGAGGTCGGAATTGTCGAGCAGGATCGCATCGACGGCCTCGACCAGGGGAGCTTCGGCGCGGCCCCGGTCGCGTGCGTCGCGAGCGGCCAGGTCGGCGCGAATGGTTTCGAGCGGGATGTCCTGTCCGCGGCGGAGCATCTCGGCGTGGCGGCGGGCGGCGCGGGCCTCCACGCTGGCGGTGACGAACAGCTTCACGGTCGCGTCCGGGGCGACGACGGTGCCGATGTCGCGCCCGTCGAGCACGGCGCCGCCGGGCTGGCGCGCGAAATCGCGCTGCCGCTGCAGCAGCGCGGCGCGCACGCCCTTGTGCACCGAAACCCGGCTGGCGAGCGCGCCGACCGCTTCGTCGCGCAGGAACGGATCGTCCAGCAGGATTGCCGGGAAGGCGGTGGCGCGTTCGGCGTCGAGCGGATCGTCAGGGTCGCCGCCCGTCAGCGCGACCTGCCGGCCCACAGCACGATAGAGCAGCCCGGTGTCGAGGTGCGACAGCCCGTAATGGGCGGCAAGACCTCTGGCGATGGTGCCCTTGCCCGATGCGGTGGGGCCGTCGACGGCGATGACGAGGTTCACCTGGCCCTCCTTTCGCGCGCGGCCTTGATCAGCCCCCAGATCGCGATCGCGGCCCAGAACGCTTCGAGCACCAGCGAGGGAAGGTTTGGGTGATAGATCAGCGACACCGTCAGCAAGGCGGCTCCGGCAAGGTTCACGCCGTGCTGCACGAAGGGATCGGGCCGCTTCGCGCCGGTCATGTAGGCATAGGCGAAGATGATGCAGGCCATCCCGACGAAGCCGATCAGCGTTGCCCAGTCGAAGGCGGCGATCACATCGCGCTGCATGCGCCCGCCTCGACAAGCAGCGATTCGAATGTCGGGAAACTGGTCGCGATGGGCGAGGTATCGTCGATCTCGACCCCGGCGCGGCTGACGAGGCCGGCGACCGCCATGCTCATCGCGATGCGGTGGTCGAGATGGGTGACGATAGGCGCGCCGATCGTGCCGCGAAGCGGTTCGCCGCCCGTTCCCTCGATGACCAGCCCGTCTTCGCGCTCTTCGACCCGCGCGCCGGCGGCGGTCAGTGCCTCGGCCATCGCGGTCAGGCGATCCGATTCCTTGACGCGCAATTCGTCGAGCCCGGTGGTGACGGTGGTGCCGCTCGCCTGGCTGGCGGCGACGAAGAGGATGGGGAACTCGTCGATCATCGACGGCGCGACGGCGGGGTCGAGCTCGATGCCGGAGAGCGCCGAGTGCCGGACGCGCAAGTCCGCCACCGGCTCGCCGCCGACCTCGCGCCGGTCCAGTTCCTCGATCTGGCCGCCCATCGCGCGCAGCACGTCGAACAGCGCGGCGCGGGTCGGGTTGAGCCCGACATTGGCGACGACCAGATCCGAACCCGGCACCAGCAGGGCCGCCGCCACGAAGAACGCCGCCGACGACGGGTCGCCCGGAACGACGATGTCCTGGGGCTCGAGCTCGGCCTCGCCCCGGATGCGGATCGCGCGCTCGCCGTTCTCCACCTCGACCCACAGGTCTGCGCCGAATCCGGTCAGCATGCGTTCGGTGTGGTCGCGGGTGGCGACCGGTTCGACCACGGTGGTGATGCCCGGCGCGTTGAGCCCGGCGAGCAGGATGGCGCTCTTGACCTGCGCGCTGGCGACGGGAAGGCGGTAGGAAATCGGCAAGGCCGGGTGCGCGCCGCGCATGGTGAGCGGCAGCGTCTGGCTGCCATTCGCGTCGGGCGATGCGGTAAAGTCTGCGCCCATCAGCGAAAGCGGTTCGATCACGCGGCCCATCGGGCGCTTCGACAGGCTGGCGTCGCCGGTGAAGGTGGCCGTGATGCCGTGGCTGGCGACCAGGCCCATCAGCAGGCGCGTCGAGGTACCGGAATTGCCCATGTCGAGCGCGGTTTGCGGCTGCAGCAGGCCGCCGACACCGACACCGTCGATCAACCAGGTGCCATCGTCGCGGCGTTCCACCCCGGCACCCATCGCGCGCACCGCCGCGGCGGTGGCCATCACGTCCTCGCCCTCCAGCAATCCGCGGGCCGTGGTGCGCCCGGCGGCGAGTGCGCCGAACATCAGCGAACGGTGGCTGATCGACTTGTCGCCCGGCACGGTGATGCGGCCGGTGAGCGGGGAGCCCGCGGTAAAGCGGCGCGGAGAAGGTGTGGTGCTATGGCTCATGGATAATCGGCAAGGTCCCGGTTCGGCGGCGGCTTTTGACAGGGGCATGGGCTTATGGCAAGGCGCGCGCTTCGTGCCGGGGAGGGCGGCTTGCAGCCTGCCCCGTGCGCACCCAGATTACGCATGCAAAACGCGCCCTTCACCCGGGGGCGTTCTTTCGAACGAGGAAATTCATGGTCAAGCCCGAATGGGGTGCGAAGCACTCCTGCCCGAAGTGCGGTACCCGCTTCTACGATCTCGGCAAGGACGATCCGGTCACCTGCATCGAGTGCGGCAACGAATGGACGCCCGAGCCGGTGCTGAAGTCGAAGCAGCCGATTCCCTTCGAGGAGCAGAAGGAGGTCGAGAAGGAAGACGATGCCGACCTCGCCGATGACGATCTCGACATCGACGAGGACGACGATTCGCCGGACAACGATGTCGACCTCGGCGGCGACGACGACCTGGGCGTGCCGGGCGCGAAGGACGACGACGACGACGACAGTTGATCCGTTTGCGCGCGGGCGGGAAGCGGCCTCTTCCCGCCCGCCGCGCGGCGCTTTTCGCAGGAAATTGCGGATCGCGAATTTTGCCCTTGCCAGCGCAAGAGCCTCTCCTTAAAGGGCCAACTCCCGACGCGGTGACGACGCCGCTTCGGACCGGGATGCCTCCCAGGGCATCTGCCATTACGATGGAAAAACGGGGCCGTAGCTCAGCTGGGAGAGCGCTACAATGGCATTGTAGAGGTCAGGGGTTCGATCCCCCTCGGCTCCACCATCGTTTCCCACGCATCATCGATCCGGGACCTTGGGCGGCGTGCGATTCGCCTCTTGGGCGGCGCTTTCGCGTAATCCCCCCAAAGCGGTCCCGATCGCGCTTGCCCCTGCGCCTTGCATGGCTAGAACGCGGGCCATTCGCTGCGGCAGAAGGGAAACGAACGCGATGGCCAAACGCTACTGGCTGATGAAATCAGAGCCCGACGTCTATTCGTGGGACGATCTCGTCGAGCAGGGCGAGGGGACCTGGGACGGGGTGCGCAACCATCGCGCCAAGAACAACCTGGCCGCTATGAAGAAGGGCGAGCGCGCCTTTTTCTACCACTCGAACATCGGGCTCGAGATCGTCGGTGTCGTCGAGATCAGCGAGGCGGGCATCACGGACCCGACGGACGAGACGGGCAAGTGGGCCGCGGTGAAGGTCAAGCCGGTCGAAAAGCTGGCCGCACCCGTCACGCTCAAGCAGGTGAAGGCGACGCCCGAACTGGCCGACATGGAGCTGATCAAGCTGTCGCGCCTGTCGGTGAGCGAGGTCACGCCGGAAGACTGGAAGTTCATCCTGTCGATGGCAAAGGCGAACGCCAAGGCCGCGAAAACGCCCTGAGCGTCGTGGTCCCTGGTCCCGGGCTAAAAAAATCGAACAGAATTAGGTGGCCGTGGCCGCGTGCCGTGAGCGGAGGGCGCACCCGCGCACGGCGGCGCGTTGCGATGGTTAAGGCCGGTTGTGCCGTTTCGGGGCGGGGGCTGCCGATGGGCTTGAGAAGGCGAATCCACGGTATAGTTAAGGAACGGTTACTAGCGGGCGGACGTTCTTGGCTGAAACGGCCCTGAGCCGACGCAATAGCAACGGATAATCGAAGATGCAGACCGTCCCCGTCCCGTCACTCCAGTCCATTTTCAAGCCTGTCCGCCATCCGGCCCTTCTGAGGAAGACCCCGCGTCGCCCGATCTTCGGTCGTCGCCGGGCTGCCGCGCCTGCCATGGAAGCGGTGGAAGAGCAGGGCGAATGGATCATCAGCTACAGGGACATCCGCCAGTTCCTGATGGCCTATACCGCCTGTTTCGTGGTGGTCATGGGAATGATCATCTGAGCCGTCATTCGGCGGGGACGAGTTCGAGCTCGGCCCGGTAGAGGATCCAGCCCAGCCACGCCGATCCCACGCACATCGCCGCCGCCAGCAGCAACTGGTCGACGATCGAGACGCCGAGATGGGTGAGGCCGATGGCGAGCAGGGCACCACCCGCCATCGACGCGGAATTGACGATGTTGTTGGCCGCGACCGTCCGTGCCGTCTGCGACTTGTCGACGACCGTCGTCAGAAAGGCATAGAGCGGTACGACGAACATGCCCCCCGCGATCGCGATGCCGAGCAGGCAGAGCAGCAACGGGATGGCCAGCGGCAACCGCACGAATTCGCTGATCGAATAGAGCCCCTCATGCGGCGGCCACGCCTTGCAGACGAGGTGGAAGGCGACGATGAACAGCCCCATGACGACCACGGAGACCGGTCCGTAACGCGCCGAAACTTCGTTCTTCAGCATCGCGTTGATCGACATCGAGCCGATCGCCACGCCGATCGAGAAGACGACGAGGAACAGGCTCGCCACCGCCTTGTCCGCGGTGAGCACGTTCTTGGCCAGCGGCGGGAATTCGATGAAGAGGATCGCCCCCATCGTCCAGAAGAAGCTGATCGCGAGAATGGCGTAGAAGACCCGCTTGTCGTTCATCGTCTGGCGCACCACGCTGATCGAGGAACGGACGATATGGAAGTCGATCTTCTCGCCCACCGCCTGCGCCGGGGCGGGGGGAACCTGACGGCCCATGAAATAGCCGAGCACCGCTGTCACCATGACGATGGCCGCGGCCACCTCTACCGAGATGAATCCGGCCAGGATCGTGCCGGCGAGAATCGCGAGATATGTCCCCGCCTCGACCAGGCCGGTTCCGGCGAGCACTTCGTCCTTTTTCAGGTGTTGCGGCAGAATCGCGTACTTGATCGGCCCGAAGAACGTGGAGTGCGCGCCCAGGCCCGTCAGCGCCAGCAGCATCAGGGGGATGGCCAGCGCGGTTACCATGATTCCCTGCCACGCCAGCAGCAGACCGACTGCGCCGACCGCCATGATGCCAATTTCGGCCAGCTTCACGATCCGCACGATCGCCGCCTTGTCGCGCATGTCGGCGAGCTGGCCTGACAGCGCGGAGAGCAGGACATAGGGGATGGTGAACAGGCCCGAAGCAATCGCCGAGAATTTGGCCTCCTCCGCGGTCGAGGAATAGACCGAGTAGACCACGAACAGGACCATCGCGTTCTTGTAGAGATTGTCGTTGAACGCCCCCAGCATCTGCGTCGCGAAGATCGGCAGGAAGCGTTGACGCGCGAGGAGGTGAGTGGTGGTGCTCATGCCGGGATTTCGCGCACGTCCTTAAAGTCCCCAGCTTTTCGCACAAGCCCCGAGCTTACTTTTGTGCAGAGCCGTTGCGCCGAGCGGCGCGCTGCGTCACAAGGCGGGCGGACATGCTGACCCTGCCCAACATCCTTACCCTTTCGCGGATTTTCGCCGTGCCCCTGCTGGTGGCGCTGCTGTGGTGGCCCGAATGGCGGCTGGGCCACGGCATCGCCTACGTGATCTACTGCATCGCGGGCATCACCGATTATTTCGACGGCATGCTCGCGCGGTCGAGCGGGCGGGTCAGCCGGCTGGGCATCTTCCTCGATCCGATAGCTGACAAGATCATGGTCGCCGCCGTGATCCTCGTCCTTGTCCATACCGGCATCATCACGTCGATCCACGTTCTCGCCGCCCTTGTCATCCTGCTCAGGGAGATAATGGTTTCCGGCCTCAGGGAGTTCCTCGCCGGGGTCCAGGTTTCGGTTCCGGTCTCGCGGCTGGCGAAATGGAAGACGACGTTCCAGATGGTTTCGCTCGGCGCGCTGATCCTCGTCGGCGCGTTTCCGGGGGTCGAGTTCGTTTATTGGGCAGGGATCGGCTCGCTCTGGGCGGCGGCGGTGCTGACGGTTCTGACCGGGTGGGATTACCTGCGCATCGGCCTTCGCCACATGGATTGACCCTTGAACGGGGGGCGACATGGCCGGTGCGCGATTTTGTTCGCCACGCTGCTTCTGGCCGCCTGTTCCCAGCCGCCGCGCGACGCGGTCGTGCCGGAACCCAGGCAATATATCCTCGACGAGGTGTCGACCGACGCGCGCGGCATCCGCAAAGTCGCGACCTTCGACGCACAGGTTCTCGTCCTGTCGCTCCACTCCTATGGCGGGGTGATGGGCGACCGGTTCTCGGCCTATGCCCCGCTTGACCTCGCGGTGGCATGGGGCGACGCGGCGAGGGCCGATGTCCATTCGCAAGTCTCGATCAGCCAGTCGGGACGCTTCTACCATTGGCGCGCAGGGCCGGAGGCCTGGCAGGATCCGCGCGTGCGTGATTTCGGCCGCCATTCCGCCAACTGGCATCTCGTGCCCGCCAACGACGACATCGCCGCCGAACTGAAGGCGATCCGCCGCAACGACGTCGTGCGCATCACCGGGCACCTCGTCGACATCGACGCGCCGGACGGCACTCGCTACCGGACTTCCCGCACCCGCGGCGACCAGGGCGCGGGGGCCTGCGAGATCATCCTGGTGTCGGATATCGGGCCGGTGGCCTGAGCATGGCGGGCCGCGCCCTTTCGCGATGCACCGCGGGGTTGGCGGGTCGGTGCGCAACGCGCTAGACTGCGATGTCTCGCGCAGTTCATGGGGGTAGCGGGGATGAGCCGATTGCACGTGCACAACGAGGCGCATGCGACCAGCCGCATCGGTTGGCTGCGCGCCGCGGTGATGGGCGCCAACGACGGCATCGTGTCCACGGCCAGCCTGATCGTCGGTGTCGCCGCGGCGGAATCGAGCAAGAGCGGTATCCTCGTTGCCGGTGTCGCCGCGCTGATCGCAGGCGCCATGTCGATGGCCGCGGGCGAATATGTCTCCGTCAGTTCGCAATCGGATACCGAGAATGCCGATCTATCGCGCGAACGGCGCGAGCTGGCCGAGCAGCCGGATGCCGAACTGGACGAGCTGACCCGCACTTACGTCGAGCGAGGTGTTGCCGAGGACCTGGCGAGGACCGTAGCGAAACAGATGACCGAGCACGACGCGCTCGGCACCCACGCACGCGACGAGCTCGGGATATCCGAGATCACCACCGCCAGGCCGTTGCAGGCGGCGGCGGCATCGGCCTTGACCTTCACCATCGGTGCCGCAGCGCCCCTGCTCGTCGTGCCGGTCGCGCCGGCCTCGATGCTGATTCCGGCGGTCGCGGTAGTCTCGATCGTCTGCCTCGCAGTGCTCGGTGCGCTCGGCGCGAAGGCGGGCGGCGCTCCCCTGATGCCTGCGGTTGTGCGCGTCAGCGTGTGGGGCGCGATCGCGATGGGGGTGACCGCCGCCGTGGGCAGCGCCTTTGGCGCGGTCGTCGGATAGGGCGACCCCGACAATTCGCGGGCTGCAAATGAAAAGGAGCGCCGCAGTGGGCGCCCCTTCTTGTTCAGGCTGGCCGTAAGGCTCAGAGCTGGCCGAGCATGTGCTCCGCGCTCGACACCTCGAAGCTGCCTGGCGCCTCGACGTTGAGCTGCACGACCTTGCCGTCATCGACCACTGCCGACCAGCGCTGGCCGCGCTGGCCCAGGCCGAAGCCCGAACCGTCCATTTCGAGGCCGAGCGCCTTGGCCAAGTCGCCATTGCCGTCGGCCAGCATGGTGACCGCGTCCGAACCGTCGCGTTCCTTCCACGCTTGCATGACGAAGGGATCGTTGACCGCGGTGCAGGCGATCTCGTCGATGCCCTTCGCCTTCAATTCGTCGGCCTTCTCGACGAAGCCCGGCAGGTGCTTGGCCGAACAGGTGGGGGTGAAGGCTCCCGGCACCGAGAACAGCGCCACCTTCTTGCCCTTGAAATAGTCGCCCGACTGGACCTTCTCCGGCCCCTCGCTCGTCGCCTTGACCAGCGTCACGTCGGGAAGCGTGTCTCCCACCTCGATCGTCATCTTGAAATCCTTTCAGCAAGAAATGCGTCCTCGCGCCGGTGACATAGGAACCGGGCGATGGGCTGCAAGTGCGAAGGCGGCGAAACGGGGTTAATTCCGTTTTACTTCGCAGATTTAAGTTTCGGTAAAACTTTTGCGCGATTCTCCGGGCTGAGAGATCAGGCCCGGCGATCCTGCCCGGCCAAATCCGGGGAGCATCGTGATGGGGACGTTCGGAAAATTCTTCGCCGCCGCGGCAACGGCCGCCATGGTGCTGGGGGCGGCGGTACCGGCACAGGCGAACACGGGGAATGCGGAAAAGCTGCGCAAGCTGGACATCATGCTGATGGTGACGTCGCTGCGCTGTCGCCATGGGTCGAGCAACTTCCAGCGCGATTACGACAAGTTCGCGGTGAAGCACAACGTCGCCATGCAGGGCGCGGCCAAGACGCTTCAGGCGTCCTACGGCGGCAAGCTCGGTGCCAAGGGGGCGATGCGCAAGCTGGACACGCTGAGTGTCGGCATGGCCAATCAGTACGGGCAGGGCCATCCCTGGCTGGACTGTGCCGAGTTGAAGGAAGTCACCCAGAACCTCGCCTCCGAGAAGGACAGCAGCCGGCTCCTAGCGGCGGCTGACGAGCTTCTGGCCGGCAGCCGCCCGGCCAAGTTCGCGATGAAGCGCTGATCGACGGGTTCGACCGGGGGCCGATCCCGGGCGGCACCGTGCGCGGGCATGGTGCCAAAACGCACAGTGCCACCGTGACGGAACGGGTGGGCGGGGCGGATATAAAGATATCTTTATATTTGCCCTGCGAACGGAGAGCGGGTAGAGGCCGGGCAGGACCGGGCCTTTGCCCGCTTTTCGCATTTGTCGCGGGCCCGACGCGCCCAACCATGGACTTCAGGAGCATTCCCTTGGCCACCGCCGCTATCGAGAACGACTACGTCATCGCCGACATCGCCCTTGCCGATTATGGCCGCAAGGAAATCGCGATCGCCGAGACCGAGATGCCCGGCCTCATGGCCCTGCGCGAGGAATACGGCGCGTCGCAGCCGCTGAAGGGCGCGCGGATTACCGGGTCGCTGCACATGACGATCCAGACCGCGGTGCTCATCGAAACCCTGGTCGCGCTGGGCGCCGAAGTGCGCTGGGCGACCTGCAACATCTTCTCGACGCAGGACCACGCCGCCGCCGCCATCGCCGCGCGGGGCATCCCGGTCTTTGCCATCAAGGGCGAGAGCCTCGCCGATTACTGGGACTACGTGGGCCGGATCTTCGACTGGGGCGACGACACGACCGCCAACATGATCCTCGACGACGGCGGCGACGCGACGATGTTCGCGCTGTGGGGCGCGCGGATCGAGGCGGGCGACGACCTGCCCGAACCCGGCAACGCAGAGGAGATCGAGTTCCAGCGCGCGCTCAAGGCCTTCGTCAAGGCGCGGCCGGGCTATCTGACGAAATCGGTCGAGAACATCCGCGGCGTCTCGGAAGAGACCACCACCGGCGTCCACCGCCTGTATCACATCGCCAAGAACGGCAAGCTGCCGTTCCCCGCGATCAATGTGAACGATTCGGTCACCAAGTCGAAGTTCGACAACCTCTACGGCTGCAAGGAATCGCTGGTCGATGCGATCCGCCGCGCGACCGACGTGATGCTGGCCGGCAAGGTCGCGTGCGTCGCGGGTTTCGGCGATGTCGGCAAGGGCAGCGCCGATTCGCTGCGCAACGGCGGCGCGCGCGTGATGGTCACCGAAATCGACCCGATCTGCGCGCTGCAGGCGGCCATGGAGGGCTATGAAGTCGTCACGATGGAAGAGGCCGTCGAACGCTGCGACATCTTCGTCACCGCCACCGGCAACGAAGGCGTCATCACTGGCGAGCACATGAAGGCGATGAAGAACATGGCCATCGTGTGCAACATCGGCCACTTCGATTCCGAGATCCAGATCAGCGCACTCGACAACTATGCCTGGGACGAAGTGAAGCCGGGCACCGATCTTGTCACCATGCCCGACGGCAAGCAGATCATCGTGCTGGCCAAGGGCCGGCTGGTGAACCTCGGCTGCGCCACCGGCCACCCCAGCTTCGTCATGTCGTCCAGCTTTACCAACCAGGTGCTGGCGCAGATCGAACTCTTTACCAAGGGCGAGCAGTACGACAACTCGGTCCACATCCTGCCCAAGCACCTCGACGAGAAGGTCGCGGCGCTGCACCTCGACAAGCTGGGCGTGAAGCTGACGAAGCTGTCGCAGCGGCAGGCCGACTACATCGGCGTGCCAGTCGAAGGGCCGTTCAAGCCCGAACATTATCGCTACTGATCCGGCGCTACTGACATCGCCGTAAACCCGCGGTGCCGACAGGTTTTTTTGACCCGGTCGGCCCCGCGGGGTTGTCGCCGAGGGGGCAAGGGCGGCATAGCCTTCGCCCATGGGACCGTGGTGGGGTGAAGAGTCGGTAACGGTCGGCATGCCGGCGCTGGTGCTGCTGGGCCTGCTGCTGGCGTGCTGGACCGCCGCGGCGGCGTGGACCCTCTTCGTCGCCCGACGCCGCAACCTCACCTCGCGCCGCGACCGGCTGCGCCTCCTGCGCATGGTCCGCATGATGGACGAGGCGCCCGCCTTGCCGCTGCTGGTGCGCGGCGATGGCCGGATCGAGGCTTCGGAAAGGGTCGCCGCCTGGTTCGGGCTGGCCGCGCCGCCGCGGACCATCCACGACCTTGCCGGAACCGGCGAACGCGGCGTTCCGGCCGAAGAGATCGAGCATCTGTGGCAGCAGTGCCGCCGCACGCTCAACTCCGCCGCGCCTTTCCGCCTGACCCTTCATCCGCACGGCCCCGGCCAGGCGCTGGCCATCAGCGGGCACCTGGCCGATCCGCAGATCTCGCGCGGCGGCGCCGTGCTTGCCTGGGTGGTCGATGCCAGCGACGCGGCGAGCGAGATTGCCCGCCTGACCCGCGCTGCGGAAACCGCCCGCGCCGATTTCGCCGCACTCGTCGGGCTGATCGAGGCGGCGCCCATGCCGATGTGGTTTCGCGGCCCCGATGCGCGCTTGCGGCTGGTCAACAGCGCCTATGTCGCGGCCGTCGGCGCCGAACATGCCGAAGACGTGGTGGCGGCCAATATCGAACTGGTCGAACCGGTCGACGGGGTCAGCCCGGCCGAGACCGCGCTGCAGGCCCGCGACAGCGGCCATGCGATCGAGCGCAACGTCATGGTCACCATCGACGGGGAACGCCGCGCCTTTCGCGTCAGCGACCTGCCGGTCGGCAACGAGGGCATCGCCGGCTATGCCATCGACGTCGAGAACCTGGAGCAGTTGAGCCGTGAATACCGCGCCTTCCGCGCCGCCCAGCGCGCCCTGCTCGACCAGATGTCGTCGGGCGTCGCGCAGTTCGACGATCAGCGGAACCTGATCTTCGTCAACCTGCCGATGCAGCGGCTTTTCCGCCTCCCTGCCAATATCGGCCAGGAATCGCTGCCGCTGGGCGATCTCCTCAACATGATGCGCAATGCCGGCCGCCTGCCCGAAGCGCGCGACTTCCCGGCATGGCGGCGGGAGAAGGAGGCGTGGTTCACCGCGTCCGAGGCCGCGAACGAGGAATGGGTCCTGCCCGACGGCACCCACTTGCGCATCGTCGCCCAGCCGATGCCCGACGGCGGCCTGATGATGATCGTCGAGGACCGGACCGAACAGCTGCAACTCGCCAGCGCGCGCGACACCCTCTTGCGGGTGCGTACTGCGACGCTCGATTCGCTGTTCGAAGGCCTGCTGGTGCTGGCGCCCGACGGGCGGCTGCAGCTGTGGAACCGGCGTTTCGCGGCGGAGTGGTCGCTCTCGGAAGAGTTTCTCGGCAGCCACCCGCATATCGAGGCGCTGCTCGAAGCGCTGCGGCCGCAACTGGCCAGCCCCGGCGATGCGCGCCGCATCGGCATGGTGATCGAGGCTGCGACCCTGCGCCGCGAACAGACCGGCGGGCGCGTCACGCTGGCCGACGGACGCACGCTGGCGCTGATGGGCATGCCGCTGCCCGACGGCAACGGGATGCTCACCAGCCTCGACATCACCGACAGCCAAAAGGCGGAAGCCGCCCTGCTCGAACGCAACCAGGCCCTGATCGAGGCGGACGCGGTCAAGACGCGCTTCCTTGCCAACATGAGCTATGAATTCCGCACGCCGCTCACCTCGATCACCGGCTTTGCCGAAATGCTGCGCGACGGCGTGGCGGGCGAGCTTTCGGAAACCGCGCGCGATTACATCGCCGCGATCCTCGATTCCACTGCGCGGCTGTCGGACCAGATCGAATCGGTGCTGGACCTGACGCAAAGCGAGGCCGGCCTATTGCCGCTGGCGCAGGAGACGATCGAGCTGATGCCGCTGGTGACGCGGCTCGTCCATGACCGGTCGCAGGCGATCGAGGAGGGCGGGCTGACGCTGAACCTGCGCGGCGACCGCAGTTCGGGCACGGTCACCGGCGATCCCCGCCGGCTCGCCCGCGCCATCGGCAACGTGATCGACAACGCGGTGGCCAGCAGTGCGCCGGGCGCGCGCATCAACGTCGACCTGCGCCGCCGCCGCGACGGCGCGCATATCCTCATCCATTACCAGCCGGGTGCCGAAGGGGTGGGGGCCGAACTCGCCCGCCAGAACGCCGGGCTGGGCCTGCCGCTGTCGCGCGAGCTGATCGAGGCGCATGGCGGCGCCCTCGAATTCTCGCAACACGCCAACGGCGGGGTAACCGCCACCATACGCCTGCCATGAGCGAACCGCGCGAGATCGCCCTGCCCGACATGGCCGCGACCGAGGCGCTGGGCCGCGGCATCGCCGACCGCCTGCGGCCGGGCGACGTGGTTGCGCTGACGGGCGGGCTGGGGGCGGGCAAAACCACGCTGGCCCGCGCCATCGTCGCCGCGCTGGGGCACGAGGGGGAGGTGCCGTCGCCGACTTTCGCGATCATCCAGACCTACGATCCGCCCGGCGTTCGCCTGCCGCTCGTCCATGCCGATTTCTATCGGCTGGAGCATCCCGAAGAGGCGCTCGAACTGGGGCTCGACGACTATCGCCACGGCGCGGCGCTGATCGCGGAATGGCCCGACAGGGCGGGCGGCTTCGTGCACGAGGCGGATTGCCTGTCGATCCGGCTGGAAACCGCGCCCAATTCACCGGAAATCGGGCGGCTGGCGATTGTCGAGCCGGGGGAAGGTTGGCTAGACCGCCTGCCATGACGACGACCGCAACCAACGAGACCGCACCGCCGCACGCCCGACCCTTCCTGGCCGACGCCGGCTGGGGCGAGGCGCGGATCGAGCCGCTGGCGGGGGATGCCTCGTTCCGGCGCTATTTCCGGGTGGTGCGAGCCGACGGGACGAGCGCCATGCTGATGGACGCGCCGCCGCCGAACGAGGATCCGCGCCCTTTCCTCGCCGCCGCGCACTACCTGCTCGATCACGGTTTCCGCGCACCGGGCATACTCGCCGAGGATGCCGCGCAGGGTCTCGTCCTGCTCGAGGATTTCGGCCATCGCCGGATGCGCGACCATCTCGACACCGCGCCCGATGACGAGGCGCCGGTCTATCGCGATGCCGTATCGGTGCTGGCGAACCTTCACCGTGCGCCGGCCGGCCCGTTCCGGCCCTATGACCTCAACGAATACCTGCGCGAAGCCAAGCTGCTGACCGAATGGTTCTGCGTCGCCCATGGCCTGGCGGTGGACGACGACGGCTACGAGGCGGCGTGGCGCGAAGTGATGGAGCCGGTGCTGGGGGCGCAGGCACGGCATCCGGGCGGCGGCGTCACCGTGCTGCGCGACTATCATGCCGAGAACATCATGTTGCTGTCGCCCGATGAAGACGGGTTCGAGGCGTTCGGGCAAGGGCTGCTCGATTTCCAGGACGCGCTGGTCGGGCATCCGGCCTACGATCTCGTCTCGCTGCTTCAGGATGCGCGGCGCGACGTCGATCCCGCGCTGGAGCAGGACATGCTGCGCCACTACCTGCCCCACGTCGACGACGAGGCCGCGTTTCTCGCCGATTATGCCCGGCTCGGCGCACAGCGCAATGCCAAGATCGTCGGCATCTTCGTGCGCCTGTCGCGCCGCGACGGCAAGGACCGCTACCTCGACCTGATCCCGCGGGTGTGGGACCTGATGGAGCGCGATCTCGCCCATCCGGCACTGGCCCCGGTGGCACGCTGGATGGACGCCAACATTCCCGGCGAATTGCGTGCCGCGCGCGGGGCGACCGCCGCATGAGCAGGCTGGGCGACGAAGCGCTGGCCAGCAACGTTGCCATGGTCATGGCGGCGGGTCTCGGCAAGCGGATGCGCCCGCTGACCGTCAGCCGTCCCAAGCCGATGGTGAAGGTCTGCGGCAAGCCGCTGCTCGACCATGCGCTGGACCGGCTGGCCGCGGCGGGCGTGGGCAAGGCAGTGGTTAACGTCCATTATCTGGCCGACGCGATCGAGGCGCACGTCAAGCCGCGCACCGCGCCGCAGGTAATCGTCAGCGACGAGCGCGAAGAGCTGCTGGAAACCGGCGGCGGGCTGGTCAAGGCGCGCAAACTTCTGGGCGACACGTTCTTCTGCCTCAATTCCGATGCGATGTGGCTGGACGGCCCGCGCGACGTGTTCCGCCAGCTTTCCGCGGCCTGGGACCCGGAGCGGATGGATGCGCTCTTGCTTCTCGTGCCCCATCCCCGCGCGCACAACTATCGCGGCAAGGGCGACTTCCACCTCGATCCGCTGGGCCGAGTCAGCCGCCGCCGTTCGGGCCGCATCGCGCCCTTCGTCTTCAGCGGCATTCAGCTCTGCTCCTCGCGCCTGCTGCGCGATCCGCCGGCGGAGGCCAAGTTCAGCACCAACGTCTTCTGGAACCGGGCGATCGAGGAGGGCCGGCTTTACGGCACGATCCACGCCGGAGAATGGATCGAGATCGGCCAGCCCGAACACATCGCGCCTGCGGAGGAGCTTTTCGCGCGTGTCTGACGGCACGCGGCTCTCCCTCTATTCGATCGCGGCGCACCGGGGATTTGCCGACGCGCTCGTCGCCGGGCTGATCCCCCGGTATGCGGAGGATCGCTTCGGGCTTGCGCGGTTGACGCTCCTGTTGCCCAGCCGCCGCGCGGTCCGCACCGTGACAGAGGCTTTCGTGCGCCTGTCGGGTGCCGGATTGATGCTGCCGCGCATGGCGGTGATCGGCGACATCGACCTCGACGAAACGCTCGGCCCGCTGCTCGATCCCATCGGCGAGGGGGCGGACATCCCGCCCGCGGCGGACCCGACCCGGCGCTGGCTGGCGCTCGCCGCGATGCTGGCGCGGGCGATGGAGGCCGAGGGCCTGCGCGTGCCGGGCCGCGCCGCGCTGCTGCGCCAGGCGCGCGAGATCGCCCGCACGATGGACCGGCTCCTGGTAGAGGACATCGACCCCGACGACCTGATGCGCGAGCGAGTCATCGGCATCGTCGGCGACCTGTCGGCGCACTGGGAAAAGAACCTGCGGCTGTTCATGCTGGTCCAGCGGATGTGGCTGGCCGAATTGGCCGACAGGGGCGAAATCGACGCGCCGGCGCGGCGCAACGCCTTGTTCGACCACGCGGCGCGGCGCTGGCGCGAGAGCCCGCCCGCCCAACCGGTGGTGGCCGCTGGCGTCACGTCGGCCAGCCCCGCCATCGCGCGGCTGCTGCGGGTGATTGCGGGCCTGCCGAACGGCGCGGTGATCCTGCCTGATCTCGACCTCGCGATGGAGGACGAGGTCTGGGATGCTCTCGGCTCTGCGGGGTACGACGAGGATCCCGATGCGCCGCCGCTGGGCCCCGGCGACGCGGTGACGCATCCGCAGTATCACCTGAAGCTGCTGCTCAACCGGATGGGCGTGAACCGGGGCGAGGTACGGCCCTGGCATCGCCGGGGCCTTGGCGCCGCGCCGCCCGAGCGCAGCAAGGCGATATCGAACCTGTTCCTGCCGCCCGAACAGAGCGCGAGCTGGGTCGAACTGCCGCCGCACCGGCGCAAGCTGGCGGGGGTGCGGATCATGGAAACCGCGCATCCCGAAGAGGAGGCACAGGCTATCGCCGTGCTGATCCGCGAGGCGCTGGAAGTGCCCGGACGCCGCATCGCGCTGATCACGCCGGACCGGGGCCTTGCCGGACGGGTCATCGCCCATCTCAAGGCATGGGACGTCAATGCCGACGATTCGGCGGGCACGCCGCTGCCGCAGACGGTCGCGGGCCGCATGTTCCTGCTGCTGGCCGAAGTGCTGGGCACCCGCGCCGCGCCGATCCCGTTCCTCGCCGCCATCGCCCATCCGCTGGCGGGGGCTGGCGAGCGGCGTGCGAAATGGCTGGAGCAGGTCCGCAAGCTGGATCTGGCGCTGCGCGGCCCGCGCCTCGACGCTGGGATCGAACCCCTGGCGCGCGTCGCCACGGAACGGGCGCGCAAGCGGGACGACCGCGCGATGGCGCTGTGGTGGCAGGAAGTGGAAACCGCCTTGGCGCCGCTGGCTGGGCTGGCCGAGGCAGAGAGCGTGGAGCTGGCGGCGCTCCTCGATGCGCTGGTCGCGGCGGGAGAGGCGCTGTGCGGCACCGCGCTCTGGGCAGAGGCCGACGGGCGCATGCTGGCGAGCTTTGTCGAGGACTTGCGCGAAGCGGCGCAGCGCGAGGCGGCCTTGGGCGAAGCGACGCTGCTCGAGCTTGCCGAAGTGCCCGCGATGCTGCGCGATGCGATGGACCAGCAATCGGTCCGCCCGCCGTGGGGCGGTCATCCGCGCATCGCCATCTACGGCCTGATCGAGGCGCGGATGAGCCGCGCCGATCTCGTCATCTGCGGCGGGTTGACCGAAGGTTCGTGGCCCGCGCCGCCATCCACCGATCCGCTCGTCGCCCCCGCCGTGCTGCGCGCGCTGGGCGTGCCCGGCGGCGATTTCCGCATCGGTCTCTCGGCGCACGACCTTGCCGCCGCGCTCGGCGCGCCGGACGTGGTGCTGAGTCACGCGCGGCGCGATGCGGCAGGGCCGGTCATCGCCAGCCGGTTCCTCCTTCGCGTGCGCGCCATGCTGGGCGACCAGTTCGACAGCCACCGCGAGACAGAGGCGCCCAAGCTTGCTGCCGCGATGAACGAGGCCGCCCCCGCGCCTCCCTATCCGCAGCCGAAACCGATGCCCAGCGCAGAGCAGCGCAAGGTCGACATCAGCGCCACCGCGCTCGACCGGCTGCGTTCGGACCCTTACCAGTTCTATGCCAGCCACATTCTGCGCCTGCGCGCGCTCGACGCCATCGACGAGGAGCCGACGCCCGCGTGGAAGGGCACGACGGTCCACGCCATCCTCCAGGAATGGAACGAGAAATACGACTGCGCGCCCGGCACCCTGCAGCCGCTGGCGGCGGGGATGCTGTCCGACCTGTCGGGTCACCCGTTCATGCGCGGGCTGTGGCAGCCGCGGCTGATGGCGGCGCTGCGCTGGGTCGAGGCGGAGCAGGCCGCGCTGGCGGCGGAGGGGCGCGAAGTGCTGCTGGTCGAGAAGTCGGGATCGATGGTTTTCGACGGGGTGACCGTCACCGCCAAGGCCGACCGCATCGATCGCCTGCCCGACGGGACGCTCGCCATCGTCGATTACAAGACCGGCAGCCCGCCCAGCGCGAGGATAGTGGAAGAGGGCTTCACGCTGCAGCTCGGCACCACCGGACTGATCGCGGATCACGGCGGGTTCGAGGGCGTGTCCGGCAACCCGACGCGGTTCGAATACTGGTCGCTGGCCCGCAATCCGCGCGGGACCGAGGACATGCCCTTCGGCCATCGCAGCGAACCGATCAAGGAGGGCCGCAAGACCAGCGGCCTGACGCGCGAGGATTTCCTGCCCGACAGCGCGGTCTTCCTCGCCGATGCCATCGACAAGTGGATCCTCGGCAGCGCGCCGTTCACCGCCCGGCTCAATCCCGATCTGGGCGGCTACAACGATTACGACCAGTTGATGCGGCTGGACGAATGGCAGGGCCGTTCGGAAGAGACCGCAGATCAAGGGGTCGGCGGATGAGCGCGAAAGTCTATCCGCTCAAGGACCGCCAGGCCGATGCCGTCGATCCGCGCGACACCGTGTGGCTTTCGGCAAGTGCCGGCACCGGCAAGACGCAGGTTCTGTCGGCCCGCGTGCTGCGCCTGCTCCTGCCTCCGGAGATCGAGCCATCGCAGATCCTGTGCCTGACCTTCACCAAGGCGGGCGCGGCGGAAATGGCGACGCGGGTCAACGACGTGCTGGCGGGCTGGGTCCGCGCGGACGACGTGACATTGGCGCAGGACCTGATCGCCATCGGCGCGGATCACGGCCCCGACACGGTCGCTCGCGCCCGCACGCGCTTTGCCGCGGTGCTCGACTGCCCCGGCGGCGGGCTGCGCATCGAGACGATCCACGCCTTCTCGCAATGGCTGCTTTCCGCCTTTCCGCTGGAGGCGGGGCTGGTGCCGGGTACGCGCCCGATGGAGGATCGCGACCGCGAGATCCTGCTGCGCGAGACGCTTTCGGCCATGCTGCTCGATGCCGAGGCGAGCGGCGATACCGCGCTGACCGACGCGCTCGCCATGCTTTCGCTGCGCACCGATCAGTCGGGTGTCGAGCGGTTCCTGATGGCCTGCGCCGACGCGCGGGCGGCGTGGGAAGGGCCGGGCGCCTGGCAGCCGCCACTGCTGCCGCGGGTGCACCGCCTGCTCGGTCTTGCGCCCGATCATTCGGACGATCACGTCCGCGCGCTGTGCGAAGATGCGGCGTTCGATGTCGCATCGCTGCGGCAGTGCATGGCCGCGCAACAGGCCTGGGGCACGGCGACGGCGGCGAAGTTCGTCGAGGTCGTGAGCCCCTGGCTCGCCGCCGACAGTGCGACGCGGCTTGCCATGCTCGACGAGGTGCGCGGCGCGGTCTTTACCCAGAAGGGCGACGTGAAATCGTTGAAGAGCGTCGAGAAGCTGCTGCCGGACTATGCCGAATACGCCGCGCGTGTCGGGCGTTGCCTCGATGAAGTGGAGTGCGCGCGCAACCTTGGCGAACTGGCGAAGTGGCTCGCCCCGGCGCTGACGCTGGGCCGCGCCTTCGCGCTGCGTTGGGCAGAGGCGAAGATGCGCGAAGGGCTGGTCGATTTCGACGACCAGATCGAGCAGGCCGCCCGGCTGCTCAAGCGATCCGACATGGCGGATTGGATCCGCTACAAGCTCGACCGCCGGTTCGACCACATCCTGATCGACGAGGCGCAGGACACCAACGCCGCGCAATGGGACGTGATCGATGCGCTGACCGAGGAGTTCTTCGCGGGCGAGGGCGCGCGCGGTGACCGGCTGCGCACGCTGTTCGTGGTGGGCGACTACAAGCAGGCGATCTTCCGTTTCCAGGGCACGAGCCCGGAAAATTTCGAGGCGGCGAAGCTGCGCGTTCGTCAGCGCATCGACGAGACGCGCGGCAACCTCGGCGAACTTCGCGGGGACGACGAGATCCGCCCGCTGCGCGAGTACGGCCTGGGGCGCAGCTACCGCACCGCGCAGCCGGTGCTAGATTTTGTCGATGCCGCGATCGATGCGATCGGCCCGGCAAACCTGGGTCTCAAGGATCCGCCCGAACCCCACGTCGGCGAGGACCGGCCCGGGCAGGTCGTGCTCTGGCGCGCGGTCGGGACCCTCTCCGATGACGAGGACGAGCCGGAGCCGGAGGACCAGCAGACCTGGCTGTCGCGCCCAGACCGGCGCGTCGCCGACAACATCGCCGAACAGGTCCGGCGCTGGATCGCCGGCGGCTTTCCGCTGGCGAAGGGCGGCGCGCGCAACGCGCAGGCGGGCGATGTCATGGTGCTGGTCAGGAAGCGCAAGGAACTGGCCGGGCTGATCGTCGCGAGGCTGCATGCCAAGGGCGTGCCGGTGGCGGGCGTGGACCGGCTGCGGCTTGGCGCGCCGCTGGCGGTGCGCGACCTGATGGCGGCGCTGCGTTTCGCCGCGCAGCCCTACGACGATCTCGCGCTCGCCTGCCTGCTGACCTCGCCGCTGCTGGGCTGGACGCAGGAAGACCTTCTCGAACATGGCTACCGGCCGAAGAACGTGCCGCTGTGGGACCACTTGCGCGCCGCGCTCGCCAACAAGCCGCGCGAGGCGGTGACTTCGCTGCTCGACCTGCTCTCCCGTACCGACTTCACCGCGCCGCAGGCGTTGCTGCACTGGATTCTCGTCGGCCCGTGGCGCGGGCGGCGCAAGCTTGTCGCGCGGCTGGGCCGGGAGGCGAACGACCCTATCGACGAACTGCTCAACGCCGCCCTCTCGTTCAGCGCGACCAACGTCCCCAGTCTTGCCGGTTTCATCCGCTGGTTCGACGTGGGCGACGGCGAACTGAAGCGCGAGGCGGAGCAGCAGGGAGGGCTGGTCCGGGTGATGACCGTGCACGGGTCGAAGGGGTTGCAGGCTCCCATCGTCATCCTGGCCGACGCAGCCGACGATCCCGACAGGAAGATGCCCGCCACGCTCGAACTGGAAGAGTCGGGCGATGCCGCGCTGGGCTTTGCGGCGCGCAGCCTGCCGATGCCGGGTCTGCGCAAGGGCGAGGTGCTGGGCCGACTGGCCGAGGCGCGCGAGGCCGCGAAGCGCGCCGACGACGAGGAGCACTGGCGCCTGCTCTACGTCGCGATGACGCGGGCGGAGGAGGCGCTGTTCATCGCCGGTGCCCTGCCGTCGCGCAAGACCGAGCCGCCGGAAAAGAGCTGGTACGCCGCGCTCGAGCCGCTGTTCGCCGATGACTGGGTGGAGAACCCGGTCTGGGGCGCGGCAAAGCGGCACGGCGTCGCAGCAGAGCCGCGGGCAGGGATGCCGAAGGGCGCGGCGCAGGTCGCGTTGCCGCTGGTACCGGCCTGGCTCAACCGCAGCGTGGGGTCGGAACCGCGCCCGCCGCGCCCGCTCGCGCCGTCCTCGCTGGGCGAGCACGAGGCGCCGGACCCGCCGTTGCCGCCGGGCGCCGGCATCGACGCGGCGCGCCGGGGTGTCCTGATCCATCGCCTCCTGGAACGATTGCCCGAACTGGCGCCAGACCGACGCGCGGCGGCCGCCGCGACGTGGCTGGCGCGGCAGGCCGCCGATCTCGACGCCGCGCTGCGCGAGGAAATGGCCGCCGCGGCATTGGCGACGCTGGCCGATCCGCGGTTTGCCGATGTTTTCGGGCCGGACGCCTTGGCCGAAGTGTCCGTGGCGGCTGTCGTCGGCGGGCAGGTCGTGGCGGGCACCATCGATCGGTTGTGTCTGCCCGCCGACACGAGCGCGCCAATCCGCATCGTCGATTTCAAGACCGCCCGCCGCCCGCCCGAAACGCTCGCCGCCGTGCCGGTCGCCTATGTCCGCCAGATGGCCGCCTATGCCTGCGCGCTGGAGGCGATCCATCCGGGCCGGGAAGTCGAGTGCGCCCTGCTCTATACCCATGCGCCGCGGCTGTTCGTCCTGCCCGAGGACCTGCTGGCGGCGGAGAAGGCCCGGTTACGGGGTGGTTAGAAAAGGTTCGCGCAAGCGGCGATTGCGCCGGGGCGTCATCGCCCTATCTAGGACCCAAGCCATTGACGGAGATTCCCCATGCCGACCAAAGCCGTGACCGACGCCAGCTTCCAGAGCGACGTGCTCGAATCCGACAAGCCCGTGCTCGTCGATTTCTGGGCGGACTGGTGCGGCCCGTGCAAGATGATCGCCCCGGCGCTCGAGGAAATCAGCGACGAACTGGCCGACCGGGTGACCATCGCCAAGGTCGATATCATGGAAAACACCGACATCGCCGCGCAGATGGGCGTGCAGTCGATCCCGCTGATGGTGCTGTTCAAGGACGGTAAGCCTGCCGCCCAGAAGCTCGGCGCCGCGCCCAAGGGCGCGCTCAAGGCCTGGCTCGAAAGCGAGCTTTAAAGTCAGGCCATCCGCGCCGCGAGTTCCTCCCAAAGGGCCGGGCTCGCGGCCGCGATCATGCCCTTGCGATCCCATTCGTCGACGCGATAGGGGCTGCCGTCGGGCCGGGCGCAGCGCCCGCCCGCCTGGTTGAGCCACAGCACGCCCGCGGCGTGATCCCACGCCAGCGTCCGCTCGAAGATCGAGACGTCGTTCACGCCCAGCGCCAGGCGCGGATACTGCTCCGCCGCGCAATAGGGGATGTCGGCCAGCCGGTAGTGCGGGGCGAGGTTCGCCCTGACGTGTTCGCGCTGCCTATCGTCCATGAAGATCATCGAGATCGCGGCAATCGGCGGGTCTTCCCCGGTGGTCCGCGCCGATACGCGGTCTTCGCCGATCCACGCCCCGCCGCCGAGCGAGGCGTGGCACAGGCGCTGCTGCAACGGGTCGTAGATCCAGCCGGCCTTCGTCTCGCCCCGTTCGGCCAGCGCGATCATCAGCCCGAAGGGCGGACGCCCCGCCGCGAAATTGCGGGTGCCGTCGATGGGGTCGACGATCCAGCACAGCGCATCGCCCAGCCGCCCGGCCAGCGCCGGGTCGGCATGCACCGCTTCCTCGCCGACGATGGCCGCATCGGGCATGATTTTCGCCAGCCCCTCGGCCAGCATCGCCTCGCTCTCCCGGTCAGCGACAGTGACGACGTCGCCGGGCGACTTCTCGACGATCTCGTGCCGCGCCAGCGACTGGTAGCGGGGCAGGACGACCTTTTCGGCCACCCGGCGCAGGAGAGCGGCGACTTCGCCGGTCAGCGCGTGGCCCGTGGGGAGAGGGCCTGACGGCGAGGGGCTCATCGCGTCAGGTCCGGTAGTCGGCGTTGATCGAGATGTAGCCGTGCGTCAGGTCGCAGGTCCAGACGGTGGCCGTGCCGTCGCCCATGCCGAGATCGACGTCGATGCGGATGTCCTGACCCTTCAGGTGCGCGGCCACCGGCGCCTCGTCGTAATCGGCCAGCGGCAGCCCGTTCCTCGCCGCCCAGTTTCCGCCGAAGCCGATCGAGAGCCGGTCGCGGTCCGCCGGTTCGCCCGCCTTGCCCACCGCCATCACGACACGGCCCCAGTTGGCGTCTTCGCCCGCGATCGCGGTCTTCACCAGCGGCGAATTGGCGATGGCGAGGCCGACGCGCCGGGCGCTTTCGTCCGACACCGCGCCGGTCACCGCGATCTCGATGAACTTCTGCGCCCCTTCGCCGTCGCGCACGACAAGGTGGGCCAGCTGTCGGCAGACGTCGTGGATCGCGGCGGCAAAGGCGTCGGCGCCGGGACTGTCCGCATCGACGATCTCGGCATTGCCGGCACGCCCGGTGGCAAAGGCCAACACCGTGTCGCTGGTCGAGGTGTCGCTGTCGACGGTGATGCAGTTGAAGGTCGCGTCGCTGGCCGCCGACAGGCACGCCTGCAGGAAGCCGGGCGCGACCTTGGCATCGGTGAAGATGTAGCCCAGCATCGTTGCCATGTCGGGCGCGATCATGCCGCTGCCCTTGACGATCGCGGCGATCTCGATGCGGGTGTCGCCGATCATCGCGCTGGCGGTCGCGCCCTTGGCGAAGGTGTCGGTGGTGCCGATGGTGTCGGCGGCGGCCTGCCAGTCGCACGGTTCGGCGGCAAAGGCGTTCATCACGCCCGCCTCGGCCTTGTCCTTCGGCAGCGGCACGCCGATCACGCCGGTTGACGACACGAAGACGTCGCTGGGCCGGCAGCCGAGGTGTGCGGCGACTTGCGCCATGATCTGCTCCACCGCCTCGCGCCCGCGATAGCCGGTGAAGGCGTTCGAATTGCCGGCGTTGACCACCAGTGCCCGGGCACGGCCCAGCTTCACCTGTTCGCGGCCCAATTCGACCTCGCTCGAGCAGCAGACGTTCCTGGTGAAGACGCCGGCGACGCTGGTGCCTTCGTCGAACTCGACATAGGTGAGGTCGCAACGGTCCCACGTCTTGTAGCGGGCGCGGGCGATGCGCGGCACGGCCCCGGGAATCGCGGGCATGGCGGGGAAGGGGCGGGCGAGCGGGGATCTTTCCATGGGCGACGCGGTTAACCCGCACATGAAGCGTCAGCAAGCAGGCAAAATTGCGGATTTCGCAGCGGACCACCGGATTGGCGGCTGGATTTTTGCCCGTCGCGTGCGTATCTTGTCGCCAGCATGAAACGGCTTCTCGCCCTTGCCGCCCTGTTGCTGGGCCTATCCGCGCTGGTCGCACCGGCGCACGCACGCCTGTATCCGGTGGCTGACAGCTCGGCGCTGACGTGCGCGGAAAAGGGCAATTGCGGCGTTCAGGTCGCCCGCGCCGAAGCCGACGCCGCGCAGCCGCGCAGCAGTCGCAAGAAGACCGTGCGCCCGATGGGCGCGTCGGGATCCAGTGCCCCGCGCACCGTGATCCTGCCGGTCGTCATGCTGGCCGACCGGCCCCTCGAATAGCTTTCGTGCGGCCCGGCGCCGCGCGCGTCCGGCCCGCCTCTCCGCTCGCATACGCGGTATGCGCCGGTGCGCGCCGCTTTCCCCTATCCCTGCCCGGAATCCCGGGCTGCACGAAGAAAGACCCGACCCATGTTCGGATCCATTGCCAAGTCCCTCTTCGGTTCGTCCAACGATCGCTACGTCAAGTCGATGGGTAAGATCGTCGATCGCATCAACAGCCTCGAACCGCATTACGAGGCGATGTCGGATGACGAGCTGAAAGGCCAGACCGCGCTTTTCCGCCAGCGTCTGGACGAGGGCGAGACGCTCGATGACCTCCTGCCCGAAGCCTTCGCCGTCGTGCGCGAAGGGTCCAAGCGCGTCTTCGGCATGCGCCATTTCGACGTACAGATGGTCGGCGGCATCGCGCTTCATCGCGGCGAGATTGCCGAGATGCGGACGGGCGAGGGCAAGACCCTCGTCGCGACACTTGCGGTCTATCTCAACGCCCTCACCGGCAAGGGCGTCCACGTCGTCACCGTCAACGACTACCTCGCCCGCCGCGACGCGGAGACGATGGGCCGGCTCTACACCTGGCTGGGGCTGACCGTGGGCGTGATCGTCCCCAACATGCACGAGTTCGACCGTCGGCAGAGCTATGCCTGTGACATCACCTACTCGACCAACAACGAGCTGGGCTTCGACTACCTGCGCGACAACATGAAGCAGTCGCGCGACCAGCAGGTCCACCGCCCCTTCAACTACGCCATCGTCGACGAGGTCGATTCGATCCTGATCGACGAGGCGCGGACCCCGCTGATCATCTCGGGCCCCACCGACGACAAGTCCGATCTCTACATCGCGCTCGACGCAGTGGTGAAGCAGCTCGACGAAGCGGACTTTGAGAAGGACGAGAAGACCAAGTCGATCTCGCTGACCGAAGACGGGACCGAAAAGGTCGAGCAGATCCTGATCGCCGAAGGGCTGCTGGAAACCGACAACCTCTACGACTTCGTCAACACCCAGGTCGTCCATCACCTCGACCAGGCGCTGCGCGCCGTGCACATGTTCCGGCGCGACACCGACTATATCGTCAAGGACGACAAGGTCGTCATCATCGACGAGTTCACCGGCCGCATGATGGACGGGCGTCGCTGGTCGAACGGCCTGCACCAGGCGGTCGAGGCGAAGGAGGGCGTGAAGATCGAGCCCGAGAACCAGACCATGGCCTCGATCACCTTCCAGAACTATTTCCGCATGTATCCCAAGCTGGCCGGCATGACGGGCACGGCGGCGACCGAGGCGGCGGAATTCTTCGACATCTACAAGCTCAACGTCGTCGAGATCCCGACCAACGTGCCGGTGCAGCGGATCGACGAGGAAGACCAGTTCTACAAGAACACGCAGGACAAGTTCCGCGCGATCGCCCGTTCGATCCGCGAACACAACGAACGCGGCCAGCCGGTCCTGGTCGGCACGGTGTCGATCGAGAAATCCGAGCTGCTCAGCCAGTTCCTGACCGAGGAAGGCGTCAAGCACGCCGTCCTCAACGCCCGTTTCCACGAGATGGAGGCCCACATCGTGGCGCAGGCGGGCCGGCTGGGCGCGGTGACGATCGCCACCAACATGGCGGGACGCGGCACCGACATCCAGCTTGGCGGCAATCTCGATTTCCGGATCGAGGACGAGCTGTCCGAAATGCCCGAAGGGCCGGAGCGCGACGCCGCGATCGAGAAGATCAGGGCCGAGATCGCCGCCGAACGGCAGCAGGTGCTCGAAGCCGGGGGCCTCTTCGTGCTCGGGACCGAGCGCCACGAATCGCGGCGCATCGACAACCAGTTGCGCGGTCGTTCGGGCCGTCAGGGCGATCCGGGCCTGTCGCGCTTCTACCTCTGCTTAGAGGATGACCTGCTGCGCATTTTCGGGCCCGACACGCTGTTCGCCAAGATGATGAACTCGAACCTCGAGGATGGCGAGGCGATCGGGTCGAAGTGGCTGTCGAAGGCGATCGAGACTGCACAGAAGAAGGTCGAGGCACGCAACTACGACATCCGCAAGCAGGTCGTCGAATACGACAACGTGATGAACGACCAGCGCAAGGTCATCTACGAGCAGCGCGAAGACATCATGGATTCCGAGACCGTGGACGATGTCGTCGTCGACATGCGCAACGACACGGTCAACGCGCTCGTCGGCAATGCCTGCCCGCCGGGATCGTACCCCGAGCAGTGGGATGTCGAGAGCCTGAAGGCCAAGGTCGAGGAGATCCTTGGCGAACCGGCGCCGATCGACGAATGGCTCGAGGAAGACGGCATCGATCCCGAAGACCTCGAGCAGCGCCTCGCCGCGCTGGCGGATGCAAGGATGGATGCGAAGCTGGCCCAGACCGATCCCGGCATCTGGCGCCAGGTGGAGAAGTCGGTGCTCCTCGAACGGCTTGACCATCACTGGAAGGAACACCTCGCCACGCTGGACGCGCTGCGGCAGGTCATCGGACTTCGCGCCTACGCCCAGAAGACGCCGATCAACGAGTACAAGCAAGAGGCCTTCGGGCTGTTCGAGCGTATGCTGGAACAGATCCGCGAGGACGTGACCCGCATCCTGCTGACCAGCCAGCTGCGCATGGAATCGCAGGAACCCGCACCGCTGCCCGAACTGCCGAGCTTCCTGACCGGTCACATCGATCCGTTCACCGGCGAGGACAATTCGAACGACGGGGATGGATCGGCGCTGCGCCCCGCACTTTTCGGCGCGCTTGCCGGATCGACTTTCGCGCAGGCGGGACCGGGCGGGTCGGAAACCGAGAACCCTTGGGCCGGTCTCGACATCAGCCGCAACGCGCCCTGCCCGTGCGGCAGCGGCAACAAGTACAAACATTGCCACGGCGCGGTCGCCTGATCGCCGCCGAAGCGCGTTATCCAGACAAAAAAAGGGCTCCTAGCCGGATGGTGCGGAGCCCTTTTTGTTGTCTTTCAGCTAAACGTTAGATGTCGTTGCCGAGCTTGCCTTCGACTTCGCCCTTCAGCTGCTGCGCTTCGCCCTTGGCTTCCTGATCGCGGCCCTCGGCGCGTGTCGCGGGATTGCTGCTCTGCTGCTTCGCGTTGCCGATGGCTTCGTTGACGTTGCCTTTGATCTTTTCGCCGAGTTCACCCATCGTGCGTCTCCATCTTGTTGATGGCGAACGACTTTCGTCCGCCTTTGCCATATCAACGAGCGGGCAGGCCGGAAATATCCGCGCTGTCGAAACGCTTCGCCGTCCAAAACGGGCGGGTGGACTTGCAATTGTGGCGACGGCGTGACGCACGGCCGCCGCGTCTGTTTCGATGGTGAAGGAAAGTGGCTCCCCGAGTAGGATTCGAACCTACGGCCATTCGATTAACAGTCGAATGCTCTACCGCTGAGCTATCGGGGAGCAGCCCATCTGGCGGGCAGGTGTGCGCCTATATGGGTGGCGGACGGGCTTGGCAAGCCTGTTCGGCAAGGTTTTTTGACCCTGTCGCACTTTGCCCGATCAATAGGCGAACTGTTCCCCTACGATGCGTTCGTCGAGGCTGTGGCCGCGGTCGAACATCAGGGTGAGGTCGCGTTCGTGCGCCACCTCGACCCGGATCGAGGCGACGTCGCGGATTTCGCGCTGGTCGGCCACGGCGGAGACGGGACGCTTGTGCCATTCGAGGATGCGGATCTCGATCGGCAGGTGGTCGGGCAGGATCGCGCCGCGCCAGCGCCGCGGGCGGAAGGCCGAGATCGGCGTGAGCGCGAGCAGCCCGCAGCCCAGCGGCAGGATCGGGCCATTGGCGCTGAAGTTGTAGGCGGTGGACCCGGCGGGTGTCGCCACCAGCGCCCCGTCGCACATCAGTTCGGGGATGCGGACCTTGTCGCCCACCTTGATCTCCAGCTTCGCGGTCTGCCGCGTTTCACGCAGCAGCGACACCTCGTTGATCGCGCAGACGCGGACGATCTCGCCGCCGCGCGTCTCGGCCGCGAGGCTGAGCGGCGAGACCTCGAAGGAGCGGGCCCGGTTGACCCGGTCGAGGATGTTGGCGCGGCTCGCCTCGCGCTTGTTCATCAGGAAGCCGACGGTGCCGAGGTTCATGCCATAGGCAGGGAGGATCCGCCCCGCGTCGATCATCTGGTGCAAAGTCTGCAGCATGAAGCCGTCGCCGCCCAGCACGACGATCGCTTCGGCCTCCTCGCGCGGAACGAAGGCGTGGGTTTTCACCAGCTTCTCGGCCGCCGCCTGTGCCTTGGCGGTCGGCGAAACGCTGAGCGCGAGTTTTTCGTATTTGGCCAACAACCTGCCCCCGGACACGCCTTCGTGGCGGACCCTATGGCGAGCGCCCCCGCTTGGCAACGCGCACGGGGGCCAAGGGACAAAAAGATCAGGCCGGCTCCTTCGCCTCCGCCCTGGCCGCGCGCCTCGCGATGGCGGAAAGCCCCTTGGTCAGCTGGAATAGGCCGTTGAGCCGCGATTTCGGATCGCCCCAGTTGCGTTCGATCACCAGCTTCATGTCCGGGCGAAGCCGCGCCGTGCCCTTCAGTCGCTCGACATAGGCGAGCAGGCCCGCCGGATCGGGGAACTCGTCCCTGAAGAACCCGACGAGCGCGCCGCGCGGGCCGAGGTCGATCTTGGCGATGTTCGCATCGCAGGCCTGCTGCTTGATCTCGATCAGCTTGACGAGGTTCTCGGTCGCGTCGGGAAGCGGGCCGAAACGGTCGATCATCTCGGCGGCGAGACCCTCGATCTCCTCCTTGTCCTTCGCCTCGTTCAGGCGGCGGTAGAGCGCCATCCGGATCGACAGGTCGGGGACGTAGTCTTCCGGGATCATGATCGGCGCATCGACCGTGATCTGCGGGCTGAGGCCGCTGCGATCCTCGACCACGCCCATCTCGCCCGCCTTGGCGGCCAGGATCGCATCCTCGAGCATCGATTGGTAAAGTTCGAAGCCGACTTCGCGAATGTGGCCCGACTGCTCGTCACCCAGGAGATTGCCCGCGCCGCGAATGTCGAGATCGTGGCTGGCAAGCTGGAAGCCCGCACCCAGCGTGTCGAGATCGCCCAGCACCTTGAGGCGTTTTTCGGCGATTTCGGACATCTGCTTGTCCTCTTCGGTCGTGAGGTAGGCATAGGCGCGCAGCTTCGACCGGCCGACGCGGCCGCGCAGCTGGTAGAGCTGGGCAAGACCGAAGCGGTCGGCGCGGTGGATGATGATGGTGTTGGCGCTCGGGATGTCGAGGCCCGATTCGACGATCGTGGTGGAGAGCAGCACGTCGTACTTCTTCTCGTAGAACGCGCTCATCCGGTCCTCGACCTCGCCCGCGCCCATCTGGCCGTGGGCGGAGACGTATCGGACCTCGGGCACGGTCTCGCGCAGCCAGTCCTCGATCCTCGGCATGTCGGCGATGCGCGGCACGACGATAAAGCTTTGCCCGCCGCGATGATGTTCGCGCAGCAGCGCCTCGCGCACGATGATGTCGTCCCACCCCATGACGTAGGTGCGCACGGCGAGGCGGTCGACCGGCGGAGTCTGGATCACCGAGAGTTCGCGCAGGCCCGACATCGCCATCTGCAGCGTGCGCGGGATCGGCGTCGCGGTCAGGGTGAGGACGTGGACGTTGGCGCGCAGGGCCTTCAGCTTCTCCTTGTGGGTGACGCCGAAACGCTGCTCCTCGTCGACGATGACAAGGCCGAGCCGTTTGAACGACACGCTCTTCGAAAGGATCGCGTGGGTGCCGACGACGATATCGATCTTGCCGCTGGCGAGCCCTTCGCGCGTTTCCGCCGCCTCCCTGGCGGGCACGAGCCGGGACAGTCGGCCGATCTCCAGCGGGAAACCGGCGAAGCGTTCCTTGAAATTGGCATAGTGCTGGCGCGCCAGCAGGGTGGTCGGCGCGATCATCACCACCTGCTGTCCGGCCATCGCCGCGACAAAGGCGGCACGCAGGGCCACCTCGGTCTTGCCGAAGCCGACGTCGCCGCATACCAGCCGGTCCATCGCGCGGCCTTCCTCGAGATCGTGGAGCACATCGTCGATGGCGCGTTCCTGGTCGTCGGTCTCGTTCCACGGAAAGCGGTCGACGAAGGGGTCGTAGCTGTGCGGATCGGGCGCGATGACCGGCGCCTTCTGCAGCGCGCGCTTGGCCGCCGTCGCCAGAAGTTCGTGCGCGATCTCGCGGATGCGTTCCTTCAGCCGGGCCTTGCGCTTCTGCCAGCCTTCGCCGCCCAGCCGGTCGAGCGGGACGTGTTCCTCGCCGCTGCCGTAGCGCGACAGGACGTCGAGGTTCTCCACGGGCACGTAGAGCTTGTCGCCGCCATGGTATTCGAGCGCGACGCAATCGTGCGGGCTCTTGCCGACGGGGATCGATTCAAGGCCGAGATAGCGCCCGACGCCGTGGTCGATGTGGACGATGTGATCGCCCGGTTGCAGGGCCTGCAACTCGGCCATGAAGGCGTCGGCGTCCTTGCGGCGCTTCTTGCGGCGGACCAGCCGGTCTCCGAGCAGGTCGCGTTCGGTGACCAGTTCGATGTCGTCGCCGGCAAACCCGGATTCGAGCGGCAGGACGACCGCGACCGGGGTCTTTTTCTTCGCGATGCCAAGCGCCTGCTGCCAGGTTTCGGCAACCGCGATGTCCTTCTTGCCGGCCTCGCCCAGCTGACTGACGATGCGCCGCCGCGCGCCGTCGGAATAGCAGGCGAGGATCGCGCGCCTGCCCGCATCGGCCTGCGCCTGGAGGTATTTCGCGCCGGCTTCGTAAACGTTGTCGCCGCGGGTCCGTTCGGGCGTGAAATCGCGCGAGGAGGCGAAGCCGAAATCGACGGTCGTGGGCGAAGCGGGTTCGGCGAAGATCGAGGTGCGGTGGACCGGCCACTGGGCCAGCTTCCCCTCGAACTCCCCGCGTTCGAGATAGAGCGCGTCCGAGGCCAGCGGGCGATAGGCGCCGGGGCTGGTTCGCGCCGATTCGGTCCGCGCCTTGTGATAGTCGACAATCTCGTCCAGCCGCTCGTCGCCCGCGCGCAGGGCGCCGCCGTCGATGACGATGACGTCGCCCTTGCCGAGATGGTCGAACAGCGTCGCCAGCTTGTCCTCGAACAGGGGCAGCCAGTGCTCCATCCCCGCCAGCCGCCGCCCGTCGCTGACCGCCTGGTACAGCGGGTCGCCGGTCGCCGTCGCGCCCCATCGTTCGCGATAGCGGGTGCGGAAACGCTTGATCGTGTCTTCGTCGAGCAGCGCCTCGCTCGCGGGAAGCAGCAGGTGACGCGCGGTCGTGCCGGTGGTGCGCTGGGTGTTGGGATCGTAGAGGCGAAGGCTCTCCAGCTCGTCGCCGAAGAAGTCGAGCCGCAGCCCCGCCTGTTCCCATTCGCCCTTTTCGTTTTTCGCCTTCAGCCCCGATGGCACGATGTCGAAGATCGAGCCGCGCACCGCGAATTCGCCCGCGTCGATCGCGGTGTCGCTGCGCGCATAGCCCTGCCGCTGCAGCAGGCCGATGAGGCTGTCGTGGCCGATCTCGCTGCCGACCTCCAGCATCCGGGTCGCCTCGCGAATGCGGAACGGGGTGAGCACACGCTGGAGCACGGCGTTGACGGTGGTGACCAGCAGTTGCGGCGCGGTTCTCTTGCCCTGCAGCGCCTGCAGCGCCGCAAGCCGCCGGGCGCTGACCGACAGGGCCGGGCTGGACCGGTCGTAGGGCAGGCAGTCCCAGGCCGGAAACTCGATCACCTCGATCTCGGGCGCGAAGAACGGAGCGGCGTCGGCCACCGCGGTCATCGCCTGTTCGTCGGGCGCGATGAACACGGCTCGGGCCGGTTCGCCGCCATGCGCCGCGGCGCGGGCGAGATCGGCGAGGACGAGCGGAAGCGCGCCGCGCGCAAGGGAGGACAGCACCAGCGGATGATCCGCGGCGATGATGCGGGAAAGGTCGGTCATGTCTAACGGGGACTATCTGGTCGCCGCCCTGTTCCCGCGCAAGGGAAAAGACGGCTCCCGCAAGGTGGCAAATCCGGCGCGGAAAAACACCGTTCGGGGCCGAACCCGATCAGCGATGGATGTGGACGTAGTCGAGCCGCTTCATCGCGTCCATCAGGGGGCCATCGTGGCGGGGGGGCACCGGCTCCGTACCGATGGCCCAGGCCATGATGTGGACGTCGTCTTCCTCGATCAGCGTCTCGAACCAGTCGCAGTCGGCCTCGCTCCAGGCCGCGTGGTGCCGATCGAAAAAGCCGCCGATCATGAAATCCGCCTCGCGCGTGCCGCGATGCCACGCGCGGAACCTGAGCCTGCCGAGACGAGCGCTGTCCACCATGGCGCGCGCCTAGACCCGTGGACCGGCGGGCGCAAGGCGCTATAGCACCGCTCATGCGTCCCGAAGTGCTCAACCCCCTGTTTGCCGGTGCGGACAGCCTGAAGGGCGTGGGGCCGAAGCTCGAGAAGCCGCTTGACAAGCTGGGCCTGACGCGGGTGCGCGACTTCGCGTTCCACTTGCCGGACCGGTTCATCGACCGCCGCGTGATCGCCAACCTCGACGAAGCGACGGTGGGCGAGAACGTGATCGTCGAACTGACCCCGACGCAATACCGGCAGAGCCGCAGCGGGCGCGGGCCGTTCAACGTGCTGGCGAGCGATGTGCTGGGCAATGTCGTGTCGCTGACCTACTTCGGGCGGGCGTCCTATTCGGCGAAGAAGTCGCTGCCGCTCGGCGAGAAGCGCTGGGTGGCCGGACGGCTCGACCAGTACGGCGACATGCTGCAGATCGTCCATCCCGACCACGTCAGCGAGAACGGCGGTGCCGCGATGGGAACGGTCTGCGAGCCGGTCTATGCGCTGTCCGACGGGCTGACGCAGAACCGGGTGCAGGCCCTGGTGCAGCAGGCGCTGGAGGACGTTCCCGATCTGCCCGAATGGATCGATCCCGGCCAGCTCGACCGCAAGGAATGGCCCGCGTGGCGCGACGCGCTGGTGCTCGCGCACAAGGGGCCGCACAAGGCCGCGCGAGACCGGCTGGCCTATGATGAGCTGTTCGCCTCCGCGCTGGCGCTGATGCTGGTCAAGGCCGACAACCGCCGTCGTAAGGGCGTGCCGCTGCGCGGTGACGGGCATCTGCGCGACAGGCTGCGCCTGCCCTTCGACCTTACCGCCGCACAGAAGCGGTCGGTGCGCGAGATCGAGGACGATCTGGCGCAGAACCACCCGATGCTGCGCCTGCTGCAGGGCGATGTCGGCAGCGGCAAGACGGCGGTCGCGCTGCACGCCATGCTGATCGCGGTGGAAAGCGGGGCGCAGGCCGCGATGCTGGCACCGACCGAGATTCTTGCCCGCCAGCACTACGACACGCTGGTCGAGATGGCGCGCGGCACCGGCATCGAGATCGCGGTGCTGACCGGGCGCGACAAGGGGCGGGCGCGGGAATCGATCCTGATGGGGCTGCTCGACGGCAGCATCGACGTGGTCGTCGGCACTCACGCCATCTTCCAGGACAGCGTCGCCTACCGCAACCTCGCGCTGGTGGTGATCGACGAGCAGCACCGCTTCGGCGTGAACCAGCGGCTGCTGCTGCAACAGAAGGCGCGGGGCACCGCACACTGCCTTTCCATGACCGCGACGCCGATCCCGCGGACGCTGACGCTGGCGCAATATGGCGAGATGGATGTGTCGAAGCTCGACGAACTTCCGCCGGGTCGCCAGCCGATCGACACCCGCGTGATCGCGAACGAGCGCATGGGCGATGTCGTCGCCGGGCTGCGCCGCCATGTGGGCGAGGGCAAGCAAGCCTACTGGGTCTGCCCCATGGTGCGCGAGCACGAGACCGAGGACATCGCCGCCGCCGAGGAACGTTTCGACACGATGCGCGCCGCGCTAGGCGAAAACGCGGTCACGCTGGTGCACGGCCAGCTTCCCGCCGACGTGAAGGATGCCAACATGGCCCGCTTCGCCAGCGGCGAGGTGGCGGTGCTGGTCGCGACGACGGTGATCGAGGTGGGCGTCAACGTGCCCAACGCCTCGCTGATGGTGATCGAGCAGGCGGAACGGTTCGGCCTGGCCCAGCTTCACCAGCTACGCGGACGGGTCGGGCGCGGGGCGGAGAAGTCGGTCTGCCTTCTGCTGCGCGGCGACGCGCTGTCGGAAACCGGGCGCGAGCGGCTGGCGCTGATGCGCGAGACGCAGGACGGCTTCCGGCTGGCCGAGGAAGACCTGCGCCTGCGTGGCGGGGGCGAGATTCTCGGCACGCGGCAGTCGGGCGAACAGGCCTTCGTGCTGGCGAGCCCCGAACAGATCACCGAGCTTCTGGAGGTTGCGCATGCCGATGCGCGGCTGCTTATGGACCGCGACGGCGGGCTGACCGGCCCGCGCGGCGAGGCGGCGCGGATCGCGCTCTACCTCTTCGAACGCGATTACGGCGTGCAACTGCTACGCGGCGGTTAACTCGCGGGCCAAGCCCGCATCGGGTCGTCGGCGATGCGTTCCATGGCCGGGGTCAGTTCGAACACGGCGGCGGGTGCGGCACCGGCCGATCGCTCGTCACGGACTTCGCGCACGAGTTCCAGCACCGACCTCTCGGCGGCTGGAGCTGTTGGAAGGGCCGGTGCTTCTTTGCCAAGACGGAATTGGGGCACTGGCCGATCCTCCATCCGGCGGCGGATGGTGTCGGGGTCGCTCGCCTCGGGAACGGCGGGTCTGTCTGTCCGGGCCGCCATTTGGCGGCGACGGTGCGCGTCGGATCGGTACAGCAGGAAGATCAGCACCATCCCGATCGCGGATGCCAGCACGGTGGTCTGCATCGGAATGGCGGGAAGGGCGGTTTTGGCCGCCATGATCGAAAGGGCCACCACGGCGGTGCCGAGAATGACCCGGGCGGAACCGGAATGCGTCATGATCAAGCGTCCCCCGACCGAGCTTGCGCGCGCCAAACGGGCAGCGCGCCGAAAGCCGGCAGGCTAACGCCAAATCGTTTACGAAAGGCTTTCGATCAGCTCGCGCTCGGGGCTGGTGCGCTCGCTCGTGGTGAAGGTGCCGCCTCGATCATGCTGACGAAGCGTTCGCGCCACCAGTGCACGTCCTCCCGCTCCACACCCTCGAGCAGCGCCTTGTGCCGCCGCTTGCGTTCGGCGAGCGGCATCGTCAGCGCCCGGTGGATCGCGTCGGCCACCTCTTCGGGGGCATAGGGATTGACCAGCAGAGCCTCCTGCATCTGCGCCGCCGCCCCGGCGAAGCGCGACAGGACGAGCACTCCCGGATCCTCGGGGTCCTGCGCCGCGACGTATTCCTTGGCGACCAGGTTCATGCCGTCGCGCAGCGGCGTCACCAGGCCGACCTTGCCCGCACGGTAGAGCGCGATCAGCTCGTCGCGCGAATAACCGCGGTTGACGTAACGGATCGGGGTCCAGTCCACCTCGGCAAAGGCGCCGTTGATGCGCCCCGCCATCTCGTTCAGCTCCTCGCGCACGTCGCGGTACTGCTCGACCTCCCCGCGAGAGGGCGGCGCGACCTGCACCAGCACGACCGCGCGATGGGCTTCCTCGTGCCGCTGGAGGTAGGTTTCGAAACTGGTCAGCCGTTCGCCCAGGCCCTTCGAATAATCGAGGCGGTCGACACCGACGATCATCGACAACCCGCGCAGCGATACCTGCATCCTCTGGGCGATGTCGGCCGCGCCCTTGGTGTCGAGCGCGCCGACGAAGTTGCGGAAGTCGATGCCGATCGGGCAGACGACCGCGCGCAGCGTCCGCCCTTCGAACGTGACATATTCGCCGTCGACCGTGCCGCCCAGTTCGTTCTGGCAGTAATGCAGGAAACTCTCCAGCCACTCGCCGGTCTGGAAGCCGATCACGTCGTAGGCGAACATCGCTTGGACCAGCCGCTCGTGATAGGGCAGCGACACCAGGAGCCGGGTCGGCGGCCAGGGGGTGTGCAGGAAGAAGCCGATCCGGTTGTTGATCCCGTGCTCGCGAAGCTGCGAGGCGATGGGGATCAGGTGGTAGTCGTTGATCCAGACGGTATCGCCCGGCTCGATCATCACCCGCAAGGGCTCGGCGAAACGCTTGTTCACCCGCTCGTACCCCGCGCCGAAGCTGCGGTTGTACTGCGCAAGATCGATGCGATAGTGGAACAGCGGCCACAAGGTGCGGTTGGCGAAACCGTTGTAGTATTCCTCGACGTCCTGCGGCTCGAGATCGACCACCGCCGAGCGCACGCCGTCGCTTTCCTCGAACCGGACCGAACCGGTAAAGGTGTCGATCTCCTTGCCGGACCATCCGAACCACAAGCCGCCCGCTTCGCGCAGCGCCGCCTGGAGCGCGACGGCAAGGCCGCCCTGCGCGCCGTCGGGGCTGGGCAGCGAGACGCGGTTCGATACGACGATCAGGCGGCTCATGTCAGGGTCCTCACGTGTCTTTCGGCTTCGGTGATGCGGGCCAGCCAGGCATTGACCGCGGCGGGATCGGGAAGCGCGAAGCGTGCCTGCGTGGCCCGGTCGGCGCCGACAAGCACGCCGTGCCCGCCGAGGCTTGCCGCCATGGCAAACCCGCTCTCGTCGGTGACGTCGTCGCCGAAGAACAGCGGCCGCGCGCCGGCAAAAGGCGCCAGAGCCATCAGCTCCGCGATGGCCGTGCCCTTGTCAACGCCTGCGACGCGCAATTCGATCATCGCATGGCCGTGCTGCAGGTGCAGGTCGGCGACATGGTCCTGCGCCAGCGCGATGGCGGGTTGCGCCATCGCGGGGGCAAGCCGGAAATGAAGCGCGGCACCCAGCGGCTTGTCCTCGAAGATGACGCCCTCGTGCGCATCGGCGAAGGCGCGGAACGCCGAAGCGGCCCGATCGAGCGAGGCGGGACGCGGCCGCATCTCGTGAGCCGAACCGGGAAGTCGACATTCGGCTCCGTGGCTGCCGGCGAGCGCCAGGCCAGACAGGCCGAAGGCGTCGAGCAAGTCGATCGACCTCCCGCTGACGATGGCAAGCCTGCCCGCCAGCCGCGAAGCGAGGTCATGCAGCCGGTCGATGAGCGCAACCGGCACCTCGACCGCGTCCGGCCGGTCCTCCAGCGGAACGAGCGTTCCGTCGAAATCGAGGAACAGCGCATCGCGCGCCGGATCGGGGTGCGGGGGACTGGTCAGGGTCACGCCAGTTCATATGGCCGACAGGGACAGTGGGGGCAAGGCCGGCTTCGCAGTTGCAGCACGAAGAGGAGCGTTACGACCGGCTGTGCGAGCCTGTGCACGGATGGCCGATGCCCGGTGGACGCGCACCATTGACTATGCGATTCGGGTGCCATGACAAGCCCGGGCGAAAGCGTCGCGGGCAATCCTGACACAAGAGGAATGCGAACCCCCGCGCAGCCCTTCGATCATGCTCTTGACCACGCCGATACGGCGCGAAATGCGGGAAAGAACCGCTATGTCGGGCATTGAGACGGCTGCGCGATCATCGCAGGCGAAAAAGAATAGGGTAGGGGAACTTTGACCAAGACCACTTCCAGGCCGCGCCCGGCTTCCGCGCTGGCCAAGCTGCTCGTCGAGCATATCGTCGATTCCGAGCTGCCCGGCGACGAGGCGATCGCGCCCGACCGACGGGCCGAGATCGCCGCCTTCCTGCTCGATGCCGCGCAGACCCGTGCCGAGGGCAAGGTGGCCATCGCCATCGCCTCCGCCCCCGAAGGACGGCGCGGCACGCGCATCGCCATCATCAACCGCGACATGCCTTTCCTTGTCGATTCGATCGCCATCGCGCTCGCCGAATTCGGGCTTGTTGCCGACACGCTGGTCCATCCGGTGGTGCCGGTCAGACGCGACGCGGCGGGCAAGCTCCTCTCGCTGGGCGAGCAGGGCGGCGAAGAGGACGGCGACATCCGCGAGGAATCGTTCATCTATGTCGAGGCGCCCCGCATCGACGGTGCCCACCGCCGCCAGATCGAGGACGCGCTGCGCACCACGCTCGCCGACGTGCGCGCCGCGGTCGAGGACTGGCCCAAGATGATCGCGACGATGGAGCGGGACGCTCTTACCGTCACCGATTTCGAGGGGCGCGCCCTGCTCGAATGGTTTTCCGGCGGCATGCTGACCATGCTCGGTCACGTGACCCGCGAACGCGACGGCTCGCAGAACAAGCTGCTCGGCATATGCCGCAAGAGCGCGCGCGATCTTCTGGCCGACGCCTCGTGGGACCGGGCCTTCGCGTGGTTCGATGCCAAGGGGAAGAAGGCGCTCGACGCCGCGCCGCTGGCGATCAAGGCCAACCACATCGCCCGCGTCCACCGCCCGGTGCCGCTCGACCTGTTCATCGTTCCGGTCATGGCGGATGGCAAGGTGGTCGCGCTGTCGGCCCACGCCGGCGTCTGGACCAGCGCCGCGATGAACACGCCGCCCGACGAAGTGCCGCGGATGCGCCGCGAATTCGGCGAACTGACGGCGCGGCTGGGCTTCGATCCCAAGGGCCACACCGGAAAGGCGGTTCTCCACGCGCTGACCGTGCTGCCCCACGACCTGCTGATCGGGCTGCCGGAGCGCGAGGTCGCCCGCCTTGCGACCATGATGTCGGGCCTTGTCGACCGGCCGCGCCCGCGTCTCGCGCTGGTCGAGGCGCCGCTGTCGCGCCACCTTTTCGCCTTTGTCTGGCTGCCGCGCGACCTGATGAGCACGCAGGCGCGCCTGCGCATCATGAACCTTCTGGAGACCGAGACCTGCGGCGAATCGCTGGACTGGGCGGTGCAGATCGAGGGCGGCAACCTTGCGCTCATTCGCGTCGTGCTCGACATCCGGGCCGACTGCGCGAAGGTTCCCGATGAAGCGGCGCTCGACAAGCGGTTGCAGATCATGCTGCGCGGCTGGGACGATGCCGTCGAACACGCCCTGACCGAATTGGGCGAGGGAAGCCGTGCGGCCGTGCTGGCGGCCCATTTCGCCCATGCCTTTCCTGTGGTTTACCGTGCCGACTACGGCGCGCACGAGGCAGCGCGCGACATCCTGCGCATCCGCTCACTGGCCGCCTTGCCGGAAGACGACGCGTCGCTGCGCCGCGATGCGCGGCTATACCGGCTGGACAGCGATCCGCCGCAGCAGCTGCGCCTGAAGGTTTACCAGCACGGCGGCGTGCTGCCGCTGTCCGACGCGGTGCCGGCATTGGAGAACTTCGGTTTCCGGGTGATGTCCGAAGTGCCGACCCCGCTCGACAGCGGGGCCATCGGGACGATCCACGATTTCATCCTGACGCTGGGCGAAGACAGCGACATCGCCGCCGTGGCGGGCCGGGCGGAGGCGATCGAACAGGCGATCGCCGCCGTGCTGAACAACCGGGCGGAAAATGACCGGTTCAACAGCCTGGTGGTCGAGGTCGGGCTGGGACGGGCGGAGACGGAGCTGCTGCGCGCTTTTTACCGCTATCTGCGGCAGGGTGGTCTGCGCTTCGTGATCACCACCGTCGTCGCCGCCTTCGTCGGCGCGCCCGACGTCACGCGGGGGCTGGTCGACCTGTTCCACGCGATGCACGATCCGGCAACGAAGAACGGCCCCGCACGGGCCGAGGCAGCGCGCAAGGCGATCCGCGACGGCCTGGTCAAGGTCAACGCGATCAACGACGACCGGCTGCTGCGCCAGTATCTCGCCGCGATGGAGGCCTCGCTTCGCACCAACTACTTCGCCCCTGCCGCCGCAGAGGCGCTGGCGATCAAGTTCGACAGCGCCGGCGTTCCCGGCCTGCCCAAGCCGCTGCCCTGGCGCGAGATCTTCGTCTATTCGCGGCGGGTCGAGGGCATCCACCTGCGCGCAGGCCCGGTCGCGCGCGGCGGGCTTCGCTGGTCCGACCGGCGCGACGACTATCGCACCGAGATCCTCGGCCTGATGAAGGCGCAGCGAGTCAAGAACGCGGTCATCGTGCCGACGGGCGCCAAGGGCGGCTTCTATCCCAAGCAGTTGCCCGACCCCGCGCGCGACCGCGACGGCTGGGCCGCCGAGGGACGCGCCAGCTACGAGGTGTTCATCCGCGCGCTGCTGTCGATCACCGACAACATCGTCGAGGGCAAGGTCGCACATCCTGAGGACGTCAGGGCGCTGGACGGCGACGATCCCTATTTCGTCGTCGCCGCCGACAAGGGCACGGCGACCTTTTCCGACGTCGCCAACGCCATCGCGCAGGCGCACGGCTTCTGGCTGGGCGATGCCTTCGCCAGCGGGGGATCGAACGGATACGACCACAAGGCGATGGGCATCACTGCCCGCGGCGCGTGGATTTCGGTGCAGCGCCACTTCCTCGAAATGGGCGTGGATGTGCAGAAGGACCCGGTCACCGTCGTCGGTTGCGGCGACATGTCGGGCGACGTGTTCGGCAACGGCATGCTGCTCTCGCAGTCGATCCGCCTGATCGCGGCCTTCGACCACCGCCACATCTTCATCGATCCCGATCCCGACGCGGCGGCAAGCTGGGCCGAGCGCAAGCGGATGTTCGCGCTGCCCCGGTCGAGCTGGGCCGATTATGACGCCAAGCTGATCAGCAAGGGCGGCGGCGTCTTCCCGCGTACCGAAAAGTCGATCCCGCTGTCGAAACAGGCGCGCGCCGCGCTGGGCATCGAGGCCGAGGCGATCGGTCCCGACGAACTGATTACCGCGATCCTGTCCGCCCCGGCCGATCTGCTGTGGTTCGGCGGCATCGGCACTTACGTGAAGGCCAGCAGCCAGAACAATGTCGATGTCGGCGATCCGGCGAACGACGCGCTGCGCATCGATGCGCGCGACTTGCGGGTGAAGGTGATCGGCGAAGGCGCCAACCTCGGCGTCACGCAAGCGGGCCGTATCGAATTCGCGCTGGGCGGCGGGCGCATCAACACCGACTTCATCGACAATTCGGCGGGCGTCGACTGTTCCGACAACGAGGTCAACATCAAGATCGCGCTGGAGAACGCGCGCAAGGCCGGGCGCCTTTCGGAAGAGCGGCGCAATGCGCTGCTCGCCGAGATGACCGACGAGGTGGCGCAGATCGTGCTCGAGGACAACCGGCTCCAGACCCTTGCTCTCTCAGTCGCCGAGCGCGGCGGTGCGCAGGCGACGGGGTCGCAAATCCGCTTGATCGAACAGCTTGAGGACAGCGGCGACCTGGACCGGCGGACCGAGGGCCTGGCGACCAGCGACGTCTTCGTCCGCCGTGCCGCCGACGGCCACGGCCTGACCCGGCCCGAACTCGCGGTCCTGCTGTCGAGCTCCAAGCTGGTGCTGCAATCGGCGATCGAGCATTCGGCGCTGCCTGACGACCCGATGATGGTCGGCACGCTGGTCGGCTCGTTCCCCGAACGGATGCAGGACAAGTTCCGCGGCGCGATCGAGGCACACCGCCTGCGCCGCGAGATTGTCGCCACCGAAGTCGCCAACCGCATCGTCAACCGGCTGGGCATGGTGAACCCCTTCGAAGTGGCCGAGGAGGAAGGCGCTTTGCTGAGCGATGTCGCCGCCGCCTTTGTAACAGTGGACCGTCTCTTCGGCCTGGGCGCGATGTGGCAGCGGATCGAGGCCGCGGCGATGAGCGAGGAAGCGCGGCTGCTCCTGCTCGACCGCATGGCGGGCGCCGTTCGCAGCCACATGGCCGACGTGCTGCGGCTAGGCCCGGGGCCGGTCGAGCCGGGCGCACTGGTTGACGAGCTCGGCCCGTTCGTCGAACCGCTGTGCAAGGACACGCACACCTTGCTGGAGGCCGCGGCCGAAGCGCATTCGGATCGCCTGCATGCCGAGCTGACCCTTGCCGGGGCCCCGGCGGCAGAGGCCGATCCCGTGGTCCACCTGTTCCAGCTGGACGGTGCGGTGGGGCTGGCCCGGCTGGCGGCGGACAGCGGCATCCCGGTTCGCGACATCGCGGCCATCTTCACCGACCTCGGCGCACGGCTGGGCATGGACTGGGCGCAGCAGACGGCGGCGGTGATGAGCCCGTCCGATCCGTGGGAGCGCCTGCTCGTCGCCGGCCTGTCGCGCGATCTGCAGCAGATGCGGCTCGAATTCCTGCGCTGCCTGCTGCGCAGCGACAAGGCCAAGTCCGACCCGCAGTCCGCGATCGAGGCCTGGGCCGACAAGCGCCGCCCGGCCATCGCGCAGTTCCGCGCCATGGTCGCGCGAGCCGAGACGATCGTGCCGGTATCGCCCGCGATGCTGGCGCACATCGCCGGGCAGGGGCGGACGCTGTTCGGCGCCTGACCCCCGGCGCTTAACTCCGGTGAGGTCGAGGACGAGGGCGGGGCCGTCATGGGCCCCGCCTGACACTTTCGTCCGTTTCGCGGACTGCGCGCCCGCTTAGAATGCTCTGCGTACCTGCATAAGGGATTGTGGAGAGCATGAGAAACGACCGGGCCGCCGCCGTCAGTGCGCAGATCGCCTACGAACTGGAGCGGGACACCCATCCGGAGGGGTTTCCGACCCTGCCGCTGATTCCCAAGGCCCGTTACACCAGCCAGGAATTCTTCGATCTGGAGATGGACCATCTCTGGTCGAAGACATGGCTGGTCGCCTGCCGTGCCGACGAGATCGCCGAGAAGGGCCAGTATCGCCTGTTCCGTCGGCTCGGCAAGGAAGTGGTCATCACCCGCGGGGTCGACGGCGAGGTGCGCGCGTTCCACAACGCCTGCCAGCATCGCGGCGCACCGGTGGTGGGCAGCGAATGCGGCAAGGCGAACCTGCTCGTCTGCCGTTACCATTCGTGGTGTTATGACCTGACCGGTCGTCTGATCCGGGTGCCGGAGGAGCACGATTTCGGTGAGTTCGACAAGGCGGAGCACGGGCTGAAGAAAGTGGCCTGCGACGTCTGGGACGGCTGGGTCTTCGTGAACTTCGCCGAAGACCCGGTGCCGCTGGTGGAGGAACTGGGCCGGGTGGCCGAGGATCTCGCCCCGATGACGATGGGCGAGCTGCGCCTGAAGGGACGGTTGCATTACCGCATCAAGTGCAACTGGAAGGCCGCGCTCGACGCCTTCCTTGAAGCTTATCACGTCAATGCGATCCATCCGAAAACGGTGGCGACGCTGCTCGACGGCAAGGGCACGGCGATCGGCCTGTTGAAGGGCGGGCACAGCCGCATGGCGCTGCCCAAGAAGCGGTCGGCGGCGGGCGGCACTTGGGGCACGGACGACTACGAGAAATACGACATCGAAGGCGTGCCCGAAGTCTTCCGCGCCAACAACTGCGCCTATGGCGTGTTCCCGAACTTCGTCACGCCGGTCGATTCGGCGGGCTTCCCCTTCGTCGTGTTCTGGCCGGTCTCGAAGGGCGAATGCGAGTGCGAGCTGATCTTCGTCGGCGCCGGGCCGGAGGAGGACACCGCCGAGACCAGCGAATACTGGCGGACGTTCGTGGCCAACTACGACGTCATCCAGAACGAGGATTTCCAGTTCCTCGAGCATATCCAGGCCTCCCTCGAATCGGGTGCCTTCGACGGTCTGACGCTGTGCCACCAGGAACGGCGCATCTACTGGATGCACGAGGAATTCGATCGCCGTATCGGGATCGACCACATTCCCGCCGCACTGCGCGTCGCGCCGGTTCTGGAACCGTTTTCCGAAAGCTGAGGGTGCTTCGGGCCTTGGCAGCGGCTTCAGCGGCGGCGAGCGATTTCCGATAGGTGGGCAACAACGACCAGAGGACGACAATCGCCAAGACGCTCGCCCCGGCGCAGACGATGCCGAGCGAATAGCCGACCAACGCCTTGTCTGCGAATAGGTCGTCAGTCAGAAGCGCGATCAGGGTCGGGGGGATGCCCACCCCTACGAACGAATAGGTGTAAGCCGTCAGAAGGACCGCAGTCACATACCAGGCGTAAGGCGCCAATTCGGTGCGTCGGCGGACAGTGCGGGCGCAGGGCCGCACCCGTTTTCGGTATCCCTGGAACGTCCCGATCAGGCCGCAACCAACTGTTCGAGCGGGCCGGTGGAGAAAAGTCCGGGCGCCGCCTTCGCCCGGCGCAGCATCAGGGCCCAGGTGTGGTCCAGATAATTGGCCTTGCCGAGCAGCGCCTGCAGGCGGGCGCACGCCTCTTCCGGTATTTCGGGCGCATCGGTCGCGGCGAGGCGCACGTCGAGCCGGGCCGCATATTCGTAAGTCACATGGAGCGCCGCCGCCTCGGGCAGGGTGCGACCGATCGTGATCGCGCCGTGCCAAGGGATCATGACTGCGATGTTTTCGCCCAGCACCGGTGCGATCGCCTCGATCGTGTCATCGGGGCTGACCGCGATGCGCTTGTGAAAATAGGTGGAGAGGTTGTGATACATTCGAAGCGGGCGGCAGAAGGCTGCCTGGGTCGTGCCCCACGGGCCGTGGGTGTGGACCACGGCATTGATCTCGGGCCGCTGCATGTAGATGCCCTGATGGAAATCGATGCCCGGGCTGATCGGGCGATGTCCTTCGACAACCCGCCCATCGAAATCGACGAGAAGAAGATCGTCCTCGCCCATCTCGTCCAGCGCAAGATCGAGGACGTTGGTCCAGTAGAGATCGCGTCCGGGCACGCGCATGCTGACGTGGCCGCCGATGGTGTTGCCGCAGCCCGAAGCGCCGAGGCCGTGGCACGCGTCCAAGATAAGGCTGCGGATCTGGGCGTCGGTCATGGCTGTTTCCCTTTTCATCCGTCGGTCCCTGCAGGCTCGACCTGGCGCGCGAAGAATGCGCTCAAGGCCGCAGCGCTTGCTTCGGGTTGGTGGTCGAGAAAGAAATGCCCGCCGGGCACGGTAGCGGTCGATACGTCGCTCGCGACTTTGCGCCACTCCGCCTCGATGTCGAACAAGGTCTGCATGATGCCATCGCGAGCCCAGAGCGCCAGCACCGGGCATTCCAGCTTCCGGTTCCGGTCTTCCTCGTCATGCCTGAGGTCGATGCCGATCCCGGCGCGATAGTCGTTACACGAAGCGTGGATCATGGCCGGATCGTTCCAGCACCGGCGATATTGCGCGAGCATTGCGGGATCGAACGCGCTGAGCGCGGTCCCGCCGTTCGACCCCAGACAATGTTCGAAGTAGTAATCGGGATCGGCGCCGATCATCCGCTCTGGATAAGGGGCGGGCTGGGGCAGGAAATACCATTGCCAGTAAGTGCGCGCGAGATCGCGTGTCACTTCTGCATACATGCGCCAGGTCGGGACGAGATCGAGGACGGCGAGCGCGGTGACGCGCTCCGGCCAGTCGCGCGCCAAACGATGGCCGACACGCCCGCCCCGGTCGTGACCCGCGACCATGAATCGGCGGTGGCCAAGACGTTCCATCAACAGGACGACGTCGCGGGCCATGGACCGAAACGAATAAGCCTCGCAATCCTGCCCTGGGGGCGGTTTCGCGCTGTCCCCGTAACCGCGCAAGTCAGGGCAGACAACGGTGAAGCGGCTGGCGAGAAGGGGCGCGACACGGGCCCACATGAACCGATTTTGCGGATAGCCATGCAGCAGAAGGACAGCGGGGCCATGCCCGCCGACCGCATAGGCGATGCCCAGCCCTTCGATCCTTTCGACCGACTGCTCGAAAGCTGAAAACATGCCCGGACACCTCTGCCAATGCACTTATTGGATTTAGATGAGCCTCCATCGGTATACCGAAGGTGTCAAGTGAGGCCGCGTTTCCGTTCGCGCCCAACCCGGTGCCGGGACTGACGCTTCGCGGATCGGCAAACTACAACCGCACACGCTACACCGGGTTCATCGCTTCGTGCTATACCGGCGAGACGAAGGAACATTGGTGCAAGCTAACCCACTATCTGGGAACGACCGCGCTGAATCTGGCTGGCAAGACGTTGACTGATCCGCCGCGCCGGGTCGCGGCGCTGGGCATGCTGTACCGGACCGACGTCGGCAAGGACTGGATTCGAGTTCGGCGTAGATGGTCGCTACAGCGGATCCTGCCGCGCCAACTCGTTGCTCGCCCCGGTCTCCGACCAGGACAGCTATGTTCAATCTCGACGCGACCGTCCGTCTGACGCGCAAGGACGATTTGTGGCAGGTTGCCGCCATGCCGCGCCCATTGGCCTTGCACGTGACGGACCGTTACCGAGCGAAGAAGTGCTAGCGCGCCAAGCGTATAGGCGGCCCGCACTTCGCGTTCATCGCCAGAAGTGTCCGTAAATCCGCGCGCGGCCGCAGGGCCGAAGTGGTCGGGGAGAGAGGATTCGAACCTCCGGCCCCTGCCTCCCGAAGACAGTGCTCTACCAGGCTGAGCTACTCCCCGACCGATCGGTCTGCCGCTTCGGCGAACCGCAGCGGCGAGGCAGGAGCGGGCCTATAAGCGGGGTTGCCGTGGCTGGCAAGCGGGCAATCGGCAATTTTGCCGAATGTTTCGCGACCGGAATTCGCAGGCCGCTTTTCCGTACACTTTGTGCGCCGCCCTCTTGGGTTTGCCGCGCCGGGTGCTACTGTTTCGCGCATGGCCAGCCAGCTTGAAGATCGCACCGACGCCGACGACCGTTCGCCGCATTACGAGGATCAGTATCTCTCGCTGATGCGACGCATCTGGACCGAAGGCTCGGAACGGAGCGACCGGACAGGAGTCGGCACGCGGTCGCTGTTCGGGCAGACGATGCGCTTCGATCTGTCCGACGGACAGATGCCGCTGATCACGACCAAGCGCGTCTACTGGAAAACGGCGACGCGCGAACTGTTGTGGTTCCTGACCGGGAACACCAATATCCGGCCGCTGGTGCAGCAGCGCGTCGGCATCTGGACCGACTGGCCGCTCGACAAGTATCGCCGCGCCACGGGTGAGGACATCTCGGCGGAGGATTTCTCGCAGCGGATCGCCGAGGACGCGGCCTTTGCCGAGGAGTGGGGCGATCTCGGGCCGGTCTATGGCAAGCAGTGGGTCGACTGGCCCACTTACGTCCCGGCGGGCGACGGCCTCTATCGCAAGGGCGAAGGCATCAACCAGGTCGCGCAGCTCGTCGCCAGCCTGCGCGACAATCCGGGCAGCCGCCGCCATATCCTCGAGGGTTGGAACGTGGCGGAGCTGGACGCGATGGCCCTCCCGCCCTGTCACAAGACCTATCAGTTCCATGTCGCGGACGGAAAGCTCAACGGCTTGCTGTTCCAGCGCAGTTGCGACGTGGCGCTGGGGTTGCCGTTCAACTTGTGGTCGGCGGCGCTGCTGCAGGTGATGCTGGCGCAGCAGGCCGGGCTGGAGCCGGGCGACTTCGTCTGGATGGGCGGCGACGTCCACCTCTATCTCAATCACGAGGCGCTGGTGCGCGAGCAGTTGTCGCGCATCCCGTCCGGCTCGCCGCGGCTTGAGCTGCTGCGCCGCCCGGACACGATCTTTGACTACACGATCGAGGATTTCGCGGTGCACGATTACACCCCGCAGGCACACATTTCCGCGCCCGTCGCGGTGTGATCGCGCAAGGCCGGCGAAGGGGTGAAACGGGCGGCTGCAAAAAAGTTCAAAAAGGGTTCGGATGGGCGTTGACAGGCCGCGACCGCTCCCATAGATGCGCGGCTCCCCAAGGGGTGCACGCCATCGCAAGCGTCAAGTTAGCGGGTGTAGCTCAGTTGGTTAGAGCGCCGGCCTGTCACGCCGGAGGTCGCGGGTTCGAGCCCCGTCACTCGCGCCACTTGGGAAGCAAAAGGCCCGTGAAAGCGGGCCTTTTTCGTGTCCGGTCAATCGTTTCGCGCCGTCGCTTCTATAGCGACCAGAGCCTACTCGGGCGGCGAGAATCGACCCGTTTCCATCCAGATCAGGAACCGCTTCAGCGGCAGCAGCCACGCCACACCGACCACGAGGTAGACCGGCACCTGCAGCAGGACCGGCCAGCGCGAGATCGGCTCGATTAGGGTCACCACGACGACGATGTAGATCGCCATCGCCAGCATCAGCGCGAGGATGCCGACAGGCTTGCGCCAGGTCGGCTGCCAGTCGCCGCGTCGATCGTCCTGCCGCTTCATCCTATGCGTCCTCGAACGGGCCGTAAAGCCGGGTGGGAGTGACGACCGCGGCCAGCAGCCGGTCGTGCGGTTCCAGTGGCAGCATGTCGACCTTCTGCACGTCCCAGGCAAGCCCGATCGGCAGTGACTGGGGATGGTCCGCCAGCCAGCGGTCGTAATGCCCGCCGCCCTGGCCGAGCCGCGCGCCGCTCTCCGTAAAGCCGAGCAGGGGCACGAAGAGAACGTCGGGGACCACGGCCGGCGCGTCGGCATCGGGCTGCAGCGAGCCGTACGGGGCCACGACGAGGTCGCTGTCGTCGTAGGGGTCGGCCCAAGCCGCGAAATCCATCGCCTCACCGCGCGCCGCGAAGCGGGGGAGGGCGATCGGGTGGCCCGCCTCGAAGAAGAAGCGGGCATAGCCGCCGGTCGGCGCCTCGGTCGGGACGGGATGATAGAAGCCGACGCTGGCGCCCTTGGGTACGAGTTCGAGGACCGGCGAAGGCGGCCTGCGAAACAGGAGCGCCCGCGTGCTGTCGTCCAGCCCCGCCACATGCGCCCGTCGCCTGTCCCGCAGCCGACGCCGCAATCCCGCCTTGTCCAAAATCCGAATCCCCCTGCCGTTAAGGTCGAAGGTTTCGAGAGCAGATTTGCGCTCAGGCCGTGCCGGGAAGGGTGCCGTCGGAGAACCGGCGCGCGGCGACCTCCTGGTCGTGAGCACCGGAAGCGCACGAGAGCGCCGTTCGCAGGCCGGCCTGGGTGCAAAAGTGCCCCGAAACGGTGACGGGAACCGCCGCTGGTCGTTTACCGTATGAAATCCTCTGACGCCTAAGCATCAGGTGGAGGCCGTTTCAGCCGACCCACGAGCCAGCCAAGGGACAGCCCCCTAGGATTGGTTATAGCCTCAGGGATGTTCTGTCGGCTCGTGCCGGGCAGAACCCGTCGCCCCTGATCTAGGCGTCGCGGCTCTCACCCTCAAGGTGCCGGACGATATTTTCGATGCGCTGGGTGATTGAATCGATGCGCCGGGCGACGGCGCGGTCCGCCTCTTTCGCGGCGGCCTTGCTTTCCTCGCGCTCCGCGGCCTGCTGGACGAGAGGGTCCTTCTCCCCCTCGCGCAGGGCGTGGACCTCGTCGGCGAGCAGCAGCGCGCCGTAGAGCAGCATGCGCGGTTCGCTCTGCCCCACGGCATTGGCGTCGCGCACGCGGCTGTCGATCATCCGGCCCAGCAGGTCGATGTGATGTTCCTCGCCCGGCTGGACCGAAACGGCGAAACGGCGGCCGCCGATCTCCAGATCGATGTTGGCCATCAGCCGTGCTCCCCGAATTCCTCGAGCAGGCCGTCGAGGTCGGCCAGCGCATGGCCCACCTTGGCGCGCATCGCCTCGTGCGCCTGGCGCAGGATGCGCAGCTCGCTCTCGGCCGCGTTGGGTCGCACCACTGCCTTTTCCAGCCGCGCGAGAACCGCGTCGAGCCGGTCGAGCGCGCTTTCCGTTTCCTGTCGTTCCGATCCCGCCATGACCTTGACCATAGTCTCCTGATTGCCTTTGCAGTCGCCGCGCCTCGCGGCATCCGCCAGTCGCCGCAGATAGCGGCCCTGCAAGGCTTGCGAAGGGCGCCTATAGCGCTCTCCTGCCGAAAAGCGATATGCGGACGCTGCGGTGCGACGGGATGGCGCGACTTGCCCGATCAGCGGCCAATGTCGCCAGTCGCATTCGATTGCGGTGCGTCCGTAACCTCTCGCAGCGGGTGGCCAGCTTGACGCAGGCGCAGCATCCCCCCATGCGCTGCGTCAACGAATCACCTGCACCCGCACGCTCATCGGGGAAACGCGACGATCATGACCACCGAGACCACCAGCCTGGCCCAGATGGCCAACGCCATCCGCGCTCTTTCCATGGACGCCATCCAGGCCGCCAACTCGGGACATCCCGGTATGCCGATGGGCATGGCCGATGTCGCGACGGTCCTGTTCAGCGAATACGTGAAGTTCGATCCCGACGCGCCCAAGTGGGACGACCGCGATCGCTTCGTGCTCTCTGCCGGCCACGGTTCGATGCTGGTCTACGCGCTGCTGAACCTGACCGGCTACGCGCACCCCACGCTGGACGAGATCCGCAACTTCCGCCAGCTCGGCAGCCCTTGCGCCGGGCACCCGGAAAACTTCCTGATCGACGGCATCGAATGCACCACCGGCCCGCTGGGCCAGGGCCTGGCCATGGCGGTCGGCATGGCGGTGGCGGAGCGTCACCTGAATGCCAGGCACGGCGACGATCTCGTCGATCACCGCACCTGGGTGATCGCAGGCGACGGGTGCCTGATGGAAGGCATCAACCACGAGGCGATCGGCCTTGCCGGCAATCTCGGGCTCGGCCGCCTGATCGTGCTGTGGGACGACAACAACATCACCATCGACGGTTCGGTCGAACTCTCCTCGAACGAGGATATCGAGGCCCGCTACGCTTCGGCCAGGTGGCACACGGTGCGTTGCGACGGACATGATCCCGCCGATATCCGCCGCGCCATCGACGAGGCTCTGGCCGATCCGCGCCCGTCGCTGATTGCGTGCAAGACGATCATCGGCAAGGGCGCCCCCAACAAGCAGGGCACCAGCGCCACCCACGGCTCGCCGCTGGGCGATGCCGAGATCACCGCCGCGCGCGAGGTTCTGGGCTGGACGGCCGAGCCGTTCGTCATTCCGGCCGAGATCGACGCCGCGTGGAAGGCGACCGGCGAACGCGGCCGCAAGGCGCACGCCGACTGGCAGGCCCGCCTCGACAGCGATGCCGACCGCCGTGCCGCCTATCATCAGGCGTCGACGAAAGGCGACAGCGCGGCAAGCGCCGCGCTCGAAGGCTACATCGCCGACCTTGCCGGCGATCCCAAGAAGGTCGCGACCCGCAAGGCGAGCGAGATGGCGCTGGAGGTGCTGACCGCCGCGCTGCCGACGATGATCGGCGGCAGTGCCGACCTGACCGGTTCGAACAACACCAAGACCAAGTCGACCGATCCGCTGACGGCGGAGAACTACGGCGGTCGCTACATCTATTACGGCATCCGCGAATTCGGCATGGCCGCATGCATGAACGGCATGGCGCTGCACGGCGACGTCATTCCCTATGGCGGCACGTTCCTGATCTTCTCTGACTATGCCCGCAACGCGATCCGCATGTCGGCGCTGCAGCAGGCCGAAGTCGTCTACGTCCTCACCCACGATTCGATCGGGCTGGGCGAGGACGGCCCGACCCACCAGCCGGTGGAGCAGGTGATGAGCCTGCGCCTGATCCCGAACCTCAACGTCTATCGCCCCGCTGATGTCATCGAGACGGCGGAATGCTGGGCGCTGGCGCTGTCGACGCCGAAGACGCCTTCGGTCCTCGCGCTCACCCGCCAGAACCTGCCGCAGCTTCGCGGGGAGGGCGATGCTGACTGGAGCGCCTCGTCGAACCGCAGCGCCCGGGGCGCCTACCGCCTTGTCGCGGCAGGGGCGGAGCGCAAGGTCGTGATCGTCGCCACCGGGTCCGAAGTCGAACTGGCCGTGAATGTCGCCAAGGCGCTGGAATCGGACGGCATCGGCGCCGACGTCGTGTCGATGCCCTGCACCGAGCTGTTCGACGCGCAGGACGCCGCCTACCGCGCCGACATCCTGCCCGCCGGCGTGCTGACCGTCTCGATCGAGGCCGGATCGACGCTCGGCTGGCAGCGTTATACCGGGCGCGACGGCCTCAACATCGGCCTCGACCGGTTCGGCGCGTCGGCCCCGGCCGAAGTCCTTTTCGAACGCTTCGGCTTCACCGTCGACGCGATTGTCCCGCAGATCAAAGCGAAGCTGCAAGCCTAAGAGGAGTTTGAACATGGCGACGAAGGTTGCGATCAACGGTTTCGGGCGCATCGGCCGACTGGTGGCGCGTGCGATCCTGGAACGCACCGACCACGATCTCGAGCTGGTGGCGATCAACGACCTGGCGAGCGTGAAGGCCAACGCCCTGCTGTTCCAGTTCGATTCGACCCATGGCCGTTTCCCCGGCACGGTCGAGGCTGGCGACAACAGCATCACCGTCAACGGCAAGACGATCGCCGTCACCAGCGAGCGTGAGCCCGGCAAGCTGCCGCATGCCGCGATGGGCATCGACATGGTGCTCGAGTGCACCGGCTTCTTCCAGTCCGACGAAGCGGCTCGTCCGCACATCGCGGCTGGCGCCAAGAAGGTCCTGATCTCGGCCCCCGCGACCGGCGTGTCGAAGACCATCGTTTTCGGTGTCAACCAGGACACCCTGACCGCCGAGGACGATGTCGTCTCGAACGCCTCGTGCACGACCAATTGCCTCGCCCCCGTCGCCAAGGTGCTGCAGGAAGCGCTCGGCATCGAGCGTGGCTTCATGACCACGATCCATTCCTACACGAACGACCAGCGAATGCTGGACCAGATGCATTCCGACATGCGCCGTGCGCGCGGCGGGGCGCAGAACATGATCCCGACCACCACCGGCGCTGCCCGTGCGGTCGGCCTGGTCCTGCCCGAGCTGAAAGGCAAGCTTGACGGTTCCTCGGTGCGCGTGCCGACGCCGAACGTGTCGTTGATCGACCTCGTCTTCACGCCTTCGCGCGACACCACCGCCGAAGAGATCAACGCCGCGCTCAAGGCCGCTGCGCAGGGCAAGATGAAGGGCGTGCTCGACTACACCGACCAGCCGCTCGTCTCGTCGGACTTCAACCACTATCCCGCCAGCTCGACGGTCGACAGCCTCGAGACCGCGGTCCTCGAAGGCAAGCTGGCCCGCGTCGTCAGCTGGTACGACAACGAGTGGGGCTTCTCCAACCGGATGATCGACACCGCCGGCGTGATGGCGAAGTTCCTCTGAGCGAGGGCTGACAGGTTCATGGGCACCACGGGACGATTGGGCGGCATCGCGCGGCACGATCGTCCGCGTGGGCCGATGCAGCTTGTCGACGAAGTCGCGGTCACCCTTCGCGAAGGGGTCGTCGGCGACTATCGCGGCGCGATGCGGCCCGACGGTCCGCGCAAGCGGCAGGTCTCGTTGATAGAGGCCGAAAGCTGGGCCAGCGCCCTGCACGACCTTGGCCTGTCCCCCGATGCCATCGGCTGGCAGGAACGCCGCGCCAACCTGCTGGTCGAAGGGCTGGCGCTGCCCCGCAACAATGGCGCCAGGGTGCGCATCGGCGAAGCGGTCGTGATCGAGATCGTGCAGGAATGCGACCCGTGCAGCCGCATGGAAGAAATCCACCCCGGTCTGAAAGCCGCGCTCCTTCCCGATTGGCGGGGCGGGGTGCTCGGCCGCGTGCTGGCAGAGGGCACGATCAGGACCGGCGACACGATAAGGATCGAACAATGAGCCAGTTCCGCACTCTCGACGACATCGGTGACGTGAAGGGCAAGGTCGCGCTCGTCCGCGTCGATCTCAACCTGCCGATGAACGGCGGCAGCGTCACCGACAAGACCCGCATCCACGCGTCGGCGCCGACCATCCTCGAACTCGCCGACGCCGGGGCGAAAGTGATGCTGCTGGCGCATTTCGGGCGGCCCAAGGGCGCGCGCAGTTCGGTGATGAGTCTGTCGATGGTCGTCGACGCGGTGCAGGACGTGCTGGGCCGCGAGATCATGTTCGTGCCCGAAGTGGCCGGCGAGATCGTGGCGCAGGCCATCGGCATCATGCGCCCCGGCGACATTTCGATCCTGGAAAACACCCGCTTCTGGCCGGGCGAGGAAAAGAACGACCCCGAATTCGCAAAGGCGATCGCCGCCAACGGCGACCTCTACGTCAACGATGCCTTTTCCGCCGCGCACCGCGCCCACGCCAGCACCGAGGGGCTGACCCACCTTCTGCCATCCTACGCCGGGCGGTCCATGCAGAAGGAGCTGGAGGCGCTCGACAAGGCGCTGGGCAGCCCGGACAAGCCGGTCGCCGCCGTTGTCGGCGGGGCCAAGGTCTCCTCGAAGCTCGACGTGCTGAAGCACCTCGTCGGGCAGGTCGACCACCTGATCATCGGCGGCGGCATGGCCAACACCTTTCTCGCCGCGCGCGGCGTCGATGTCGGCAAGTCGCTGTGCGAACATGACCTGACGTCGACGGCCGAGGCGATCATGGATGCCGCCGACGCATCGGGCTGCACCGTGCACTTGCCCTACGATGTCGTGGTCGCGAAGGAATTCGCCGCCAACCCGGCCAGCTTGCGCACCTGCAACGTCCACGAAGTGGCTGGTGACGAGATGATCCTCGACGTCGGGCCTATGGCCGTCGAATCGCTCGGCGACGTGCTCAAGACCTGCCGCACTCTGGTCTGGAACGGCCCGATGGGCGCATTCGAGACCGAGCCCTTCGACGCCGCCACCGTCGCGCTCGCCCGGACCGCTGCGGCGCTGACGAAGGAAGGTTCGCTCGTCTCGGTGGCAGGCGGCGGCGATACCGTGGCCGCGCTAAATCACGCCGGTGTCGCGCAGGATTTCACTTATATTTCAGCCGCCGGCGGTGCCTTCCTCGAATGGATGGAAGGCAAGGAACTGCCCGGCGTGGCCGCCCTGTCGCTCTAAGCGGCGGCCATCATCAAGAGAGGGAAGCAACATGGACATGAAGAAGCAGATCGCCGACGGGCAGGGCTTTATCGCCGCGCTCGACCAGTCGGGCGGCTCGACCCCCAAGGCGCTGCGCGGTTACGGCGTCGAGGATCACGAATGGTCCGGCGACGAGGAGATGTTCGCCAAGATCCACGAGATGCGCAGCCGCATCATCACCTCGCCCTGTTTCGGCAACGGCAAGGTGATCGGCGCGATCCTGTTCGAAAAGACGATGGACGGCCTGGTCGACGGCAAGCCGACCCCGCAGGCGCTGATCGACCGCGGCATCGTGCCCTTCATCAAGATCGACAAGGGGCTCGAGGATGAGGCCAACGGCGTCCAGCTGATGAAGCCGATGCCCGATCTCGACGCGCTGCTGACCCGCGCGAAGGGCCTTGGCGTGTTCGGCACCAAGGAGCGTTCGGTGATCAACGAAGCGAATGCCGAGGGCATCGCCGCGATCGTCGCGCAGCAGTTCGAAGTCGGGCGCCAGGTCCTCTCGCACGGCCTCGTTCCGATGCTCGAGCCGGAATACAACATCAAGGCCGAGGGCCGCGCCGAGGGCGAGAAGATCCTCAAGGCCGAAATCCTCAGCAACCTCGAGAGCATGGACGAGCAGGTCATGCTCAAGCTGTCGATCCCGGTCGAAGCCAACCTTTATGCTGACCTAATCGCCCACCCCAAGGTGCTGGCCGTGGTCGCGCTGTCGGGCGGCTATTCGACCGACGAGGCCTGTGCCGAACTGGCGAAGAACAAGGGCATGATCGCCAGCTTCAGCCGCGGCCTGCTGCAGGACCTGCGCGCGGGGCAGAGCGACGCGGAGTTCGACGGCGTCCTCGGTAAGGCGATCGACCAGATCCACGCTGCCAGCGTGGCCTGATCGCGCTGCGATCTGACCAAATCGTGGGCCGCCCTCCAATCCGGTGGGCGGCCTTTTTGGTCAGAGACGGTAATCGATGCGATAGCTGAAACGGTAGTCTCCCTCGGGAATGCCCGACTGCGGTCGTTGCGCCGGCAACACCTCGATCAGCAGGAAATCGTGGTCGCGCACGCGTTGCTGCTCGCCCGACACCAGATTCACGGTTTCGCGCCAGCCGGGGCCGTCAATCCGGGTCGTCACCACGACGCGCCCGCTCCACACGCATTGTACGCCCGTCGGGCAGCGGCTGTCCTCGTAGAGTTTGGTCGGGGTGACGACGATGTCGGAGCCGACTGCGACCGGCTGACCCAGTGCGACAAGACTGCCCATCGGCTGGGCGGGTCCGTTGTCGACGATGGGCTGGTCCGACACCGTGGCGCAGGCGGTCAGCGTCGTGGCCATCAAGATGGCGGAAATCGTGGCAAATCGCATTCGTCTCTCCTTTTGCCAGGCAACGCACAGGGTGCGCCCCAGGGTTCCCGCACGCTCCGCTTGCACCGGGCAGCACCACAGCATAGGGCGGCTGACATGTCTGCCAAGTTTCCTGACTGCCAGCTTTACCTGATTTCCCCGCGCGACGTTGCCGGGGACTTTCCCGACCGGCTCGCCCGCGCGCTCGACGCCGGGAAGGGTCTGGCGAGCGCGTTCCAGTTCCGGGTGAAGGACGTGGACCAGCACGAGGCAGCGCGGCTTGCCGAACCCTTGCAGCGTATCTGCGCCGACCGGGATGTCGCCTTCATCGTCAACGATTCGATCGCGCTGGCCAAGCGGCTCGGCGCCGACGGCGTCCACCTGGGCCAGGGCGACGGCGCGGTGAAGGATGCTCGCGAGGCCCTGGGCCGCGAGGCGCAGATCGGCGTCACCTGCCACGCCAGCCGGCACCTGGCGATGCAGGCGGGCGAGGACGGGGCCGATTACGTCGCGTTCGGGGCTTTTTTCTCAAGCGAAACCAAGGCGACCGAGCACCGTGCAGGCCTCGAACTGCTCGACTGGTGGTTCCGCGTGTTCGAACTGCCCAGCGTCGCCATCGGCGGCATCACCCCTGCCAATTGCGCCCCGCTGGTCAGTGCCGGGGCGGACTTCCTCGCCGTGTCCAGCGCCGTCTGGGGCGGTGACGAGGTGGCCGCGATAAAGGCCTTCGCCAAGGCCATCGCGGAAGCACCGCCGCCCGATCCGGACAGCGAACCGATGCCGCTTGCCTAGGACGAGACCGACTCCGACGACTGAGCGGCACATCCTTCGCAGCGTGGGCGGACCCAAGCTCGCACTCGTGCGTTTCCCGTGACGACATCAGACGTCTTCGGGAAACGATACATGATCCGCAAATCCGCACTTCTCCTCGGCCTTCCGGTCATGCTGGCGCTGTCCGCCTGTTCGGACGAACCCGCCGCCGACTCCGCGCCCGAGGCAAGCGCGACCGCCGCACCCGAAGCCGACAACAACATGGCGGACGCGATGCGCAGCAACGATCGCGGCGATGCCGATGCCATCGACATGCCCGACAGCGAAGCCCGCCCGATGATGCAGGCGCAGGTGGTTCTAGATCGGCTCGGCTTTTCGCCGGGGGTGATCGACGGCAAGTCCGGAATCTCCACGAAGAACGCGCTGAATGCATTCCAGGAAGCGAACTCGCTTCCGGTAACCGGCGAGATCGACGACGCGACAGAGCAGGCGCTCGGGCGCTGGAACGACATCGCCGCGACCCGCGTGGTGACGGTTCCGGAGGATTTCGCCATCGGCCGGTTCGAGAAGATCCCCGAGGATCCGGCGGACCAGGCGAAGATGACGCAGATGGGATACGAGTCGCTCGACGAGAAACTGGCCGAGCGCTTCCACACCACGGTCGAAACGCTGAAGATGCTGAACCCCAACGGCATGCCGGCCACTTCCGCCCCGGCCGCCGGAGCAACCCCGGCCTCCACAAGCACACCGACGCCAACCGCCACATCCACGGCAGGCCCCCCCGCATCGGGCGCCAGCACCGTCGCCGAGGCCGGTCCGCCCAGCGTGTTCAAGGCCGGACAGCAGATCCGCGTTCCCAACATCGGTGCCGATTTCATCGACGCCAAGGCCGAGACCGACGACGACTGGCGCGACACCCTGCGCATGCTGGGTGTCGGCACCGACCAGCCAGAGGCAGCGCGCATCGTCGTCGACAAGTCGGACAGCACGCTCAAGGCTTACGACGCACAAGACAAGCTGATCGCCGCGTTCACCATCACCAGCGGATCGAAACACGATCCCCTGCCGCTCGGCGAATGGAAGATCCTCGGTATCGCGCACAATCCGCCGTTCGCTTACGATCCCTCGCTGTTCTGGGACGTACCCGATCACGAGGAGAAGCAGCAGCTTCCCCCGGGGCCGAACGGTCCGGTCGGGGTCGCCTGGATCGATCTTTCCAAGGAGCACTACGGCATCCACGGAACGCCCCATCCCGAAACAATCGGTCGCGCCGAAAGCCATGGCTGCGTACGCCTGACCAACTGGGACGTCGCTCGCCTCGCCGAGATGGTGTCTCAGAAAACGAAGGTCCTGTTTCAGGCATGAGCCAGCCGACGGTCAGCGCCAGCGGGGTTGCGGGTCAGAAGCGCAAGAGCCGCTTCTGGCCCAACCTGCGCCTGATCGTCGTCACCGCGCTGGTGACCTCGCTCGGCTGGATCGTGCTGCTGGGTTACACTGACAGCGAGCTTGCGACGGAGACTTCTCCAAAAGCCGTTGGCGATGCTACCGGCGGCAACGCGCCGATCGTGTCTGCTGCTGATCTCCGCTCGCAAGGCACCGGGCAGTCGGAGATGGAGGTCGCGTCGAACCTGTCGGGCGGCGCGCTGCGCATCCCCGTCGCCGGCGTGAAGGCCGCCGATCTCGTCGACACCTACACGGCGCCGCGCGGCGACCGCCTGCACAACGCGCTCGATATCATCGTGCCGCAAGGCACCCCGGTCCTTGCCGCAGCCGAAGGGCGCGTCGAGAAGCTCTTCGTTTCGGACGATGGCGGCAATACCATCTACGTGCGCAGCCCCGACGGTTCGCGCATGTATTACTACGCCCACCTGCTTGGCTACCGCCCCGGTCTGAAGGAAGGCAATTTCGTCCGTGCCGGTCAGCCGATCGGCACCGTCGGGGCGACCGGCAACGCCAATCCCGCCGTGCCGCACCTGCATTTCCAGATTCTGCGCATGGGGCCAGGCGACCCGTGGTGGGAGGGCACGCCGATCAACCCCTATCCGATCCTGCGGCCGGTTCGCTGACAGCGGCCGGATCGCGGGCCAGTCAGGCCGGGTCGGCATTGCAAAATCCCTGCGCTCCCCTATCTGCGGAACCCAGCGCAAGAGGGACCGAATCCATGACCATCCACACCACTCGCATGCTCATCGTCGGCTCCGGTCCGGCTGGCCTTTCGGCGGCCATCTACGGTGCGCGCGCGGGGATGCAGCCGATCGTGGTGCAGGGCCTTCAGCCCGGCGGGCAGCTCACCATCACCACCGACGTCGAGAACTATCCCGGCTTTCGCGACGTGATCCAGGGTCCCTGGCTGATGCAGGAGATGGAGGCGCAGGCCGTGCACGTCGGCACGCGGATGATGTGGGACACGATCGTCGACATCGACATCGCGGGCGGCTCGCCGTTCACCGCAAAGGGCGACAGCGGCGACGAATACGTCGGCGACGTGCTGGTCATCGCCACCGGGGCGCAGGCAAAGTGGCTGGGCGTCGAGGGCGAGCAGGCCTGGTCGGGCAAGGGCGTCTCCGCCTGCGCGACATGCGACGGGTTCTTCTATCGCGGGAAGAAGGTCGTCGTCATCGGCGGCGGCAACACCGCGGTCGAAGAGGCGCTCTATCTCACCAACCACTCCGACGACGTCACCCTGATTCACCGCCGCGACGAACTTCGCAGCGAAAAGATCCTGCAGGACCGGCTCTTCGCCAATCCGAAGATCAGCACCTTGTGGAACAAGACGGTCGAAAGCTTCGAGGGCGAGGACGGCAAGGGCCTTACGCACCTGATGCTGCGCGACACGGTGACGGGCGAGATCAGCCGCTTCGAAACCGAGGGCGCCTTCGTCGCCATCGGCCATGCGCCCGCGACCGAACTGTTCAAGGGCAAGCTGGAGCTCGACGAAAGCGGATACATCGTGGTCGAACCGGGAACGCCCAAGACCGCGGTCCCGGGCGTCTTCGCCTGCGGCGACGTGATGGACCACACCTATCGGCAGGCGGTCACAGCGGCGGGCACCGGCTGCATGGCGGCGTTGGACGCGGAACGCTTCCTCGCCACTCTTGAGTTCGAGCGCGAGGCGGCGGAATAGGCCTCAGCCCTGTTTCGCCTCGATATAGGTGAGAAGCGCGCCGAAGGTTTCCAGCATCTCGCCGTCGACATCCTCGTCCTCGATGATGATGCCGCAGCGATCCTCGATTTCGGTGAGCAGTCCGGCAACGGCCTGCGAATCGAGTTCGGGCAGAGCGCCGAACAGTTCCGTATCTGCGTCGAAAGCGGCCACGCGTTCGGGCGCGATCGCCAGAACGTCGGCCAGGATTTCGCGCAACAGACGGTCCGTCGAGCGCTCGGAAGGTGTAACCTCGCACATAAGGCGCGCGCTTTAGCTACTGCGCGGGTGCGAGGCAAGCGTGGCGCGAAGTCGGCCGCGTGCTATGCGGCATGGCGATGACACCCGCGAATCCCGTTACGGAAAACCGCCTCTCAATCACGCAGCCGATCGACCGGCTGACCCGGTGTGGCGCACCCGATGCGACCGCGCTGGTGCTGAAGGACCGGACGCTCGATTACGCCGCCCTCGAGGCCGAGGTCGCCCGGCTCGCGGGTTGGCTGGCGGGGGAGGGTTTCAATGCCGGCGACCGGGTCGCAACATGGGCCGGCAAGGGCTGGCTGACTTGCCTGATGCCGCTGGCCGCGCCGCGCGCAGAGCTGGTCCACGTTCCGGTCAATCCCCTGCTCAAGCGAGCGCAGGTCGCGCATATCCTGGCCGACAGCGGCGCGGTCCTGCTGGTGGGTAACGAAGGCAGGCTGGGCGGTCTGGAACCGGGCGACGTGCCGGGCAGGTGCCGGGTCGTCGACGATCACGCGGTCGAAGCAAACGTGGCGACTTCCGCTGCGCTACCGCCGGTTGATGCCAACACCGATGCGCTTGCCGCAATTCTCTACACCAGCGGTTCGACCGGGCGGCCCAAGGGGGTGATGCTGAGCCATGCGAACCTGTGGCTCGGTGCCGAATCGGTTGCGTCGTACCTCGAACTGGCCGCCGACGATCGCACGCTCGCGGTGCTCCCGCTGGCCTTCGACTACGGCCAGAACCAGCTGTTTTCGACGTGGTTCGCGGGCGGCGCGGTGGTCCCGATCGACTACCTGCTGCCGCGCGAGGTGGTGAGGGCCGTGGCGAAGCACGCGATCACCACGCTCGCCGCCGTGCCGCCTCTCTGGACGCAGTTGCTGGAGCAGGACTGGCCGGAAGAGGCGATCGCCCCGCTGCGGCACCTGACCAATAGCGGCGGCGCCCTGGGCGAGCCGCTGGTCCGCGCGCTCCGCGCACGTTTCCCGAAGGCACGGCTCTTCGCCATGTACGGCCTGACCGAGGCGTTCCGCTCGACCTTCCTGCCGCCGCACATGATCGACGCGCATCCGACCGCGATCGGCGGGGCGATTCCCCATGCCGAGGTCGTGGTGGTGAAGGATGACGGCACGCTGGCAGGGCCGGGCGAGGAAGGCGAACTCGTCCATGCCGGGCCGCTCGTCGCACAAGGCTACTGGCGCGATGCGGAGCGGACCGCCGAACGATTCCGGCCCGCGCCATCCGGCTCGCGCCATGGCGGCACCGCCGTCTGGTCCGGCGACCGGGTGCGCTATGACGAGCTTGGCCTGCTCCACTTCGTCGGGCGGCGCGATGCGATGATCAAGTCGCTGGGCCAGCGGATCAGTCCGCAGGAGATCGAGGACGCGGCCCTCGCCACCGGGCTGGTCGCCGAATGCGTCGCGCTCGGGGTGCCGGACGCGGCGATGGGGCAGGCGGTGCACCTCGTCGCGCGCGCCGCGCCCGGGCTCGATGCCAATCTCGTTTCGACCGATCTGGTACAGGCGCTGCGCCGCGAACTGCCAAGCTACATGCAGCCGCAGGCCATTCATTGGCGCGATGCCTTGCCCAGAGGCGCGACCGGAAAAATCGACCGGGCGGGCCTCGCCCTCGAACTGGCGGAGCAGCGAACATGAAGCCGATGGGTCCGATCCCGCCGGGTTACGAAGCGCGAGACGGCGAACTGGTCATCGCGGGCCAGCGTGCCTCGCACTGGATCGCGCAGGCGGGCCGAACGCCGCTGTTCGTCTACGACGGGGCGATGATCGATCGCCGCATCGCCTATTTGCGTAGCGCGATGCCCGCGCGGCTCGCGATTCACTATGCGATCAAGGCCAATTCCTTCGCGCCGCTGCTCGCGCGCATGACGGGTCTTGTCGACGGCTTCGACGTCGCCTCGGGCGGAGAGCTGGCGATGGCGATGTCGGCCGGGATGGACGCGGCGCGGATCAGCTTTGCCGGTCCGGGCAAGGACGACGCGGAGATCGCGGCAGCGATCGCGGCCGGGGCAACGCTCAATCTCGAATCGGCCCGAGAGCTCGATCGGGCTCTGGCGGCGGGCGAACGGCTCGGCATCGCGCCCCGCCTTGCCATCCGGGTGAACCCCGATTTCGACCTCAAGGGATCGGGCATGAAGATGGGCGGGGGCGCGAAGCCCTTCGGCATCGATGCGGCCCGCGTCCCCGCGCTGGTGCGCCGCGTGGTCGAGGCCGGGGCCGAATGGCGCGGTTTCCATATCTTCGCGGGCAGCCAGGCGCTTGACGCGGACGCCGTCATCGAGACCCAAGCCCAGACCCTCGCGCTGGCGGTTCGCCTGTCGGAAGACGCGGGCGTCGCCTTGCCGCACTGCAACCTGGGCGGCGGGTTCGGCATACCCTATTTCCCCGGCGACACCCCGCTCGACATCGCGGCGGTCGGCGCTGCCCTCGGCGAAGCGCTGGCGGCGCTGCCCGGGGCCTATGCCGACACGCACTTCGCCATCGAGTTGGGCCGCTACCTGGTGGGAGAGGCGGGGGTCTATCTCTCCCGCGTGCTCGACGTGAAGGACAGCCACGGCGAATGCTACGTCGTGATCGACGGCGGGCTGCATCATCAACTGGCGGCGTCAGGCAATTTCGGCACGGTGGTCAAGCGCAACTATCCGGTGGCGGTGGCCAACCGGTTCGATGCCTCGGCCGCAGATTACGAACAGACGGTGGTGGGCCGTCTTTGCACCCCGATCGACCGACTGGCCGACAAGGTCGCCCTTCCGCCCATTGCCGACGGGGACGTGATCGCCATTTTCTGCGCCGGAGCCTATGGCGCCAGCGCCAGTCCGGCGGCGTTCCTCGGCCATGCGCCGGCGGTCGAGATCCTCGCCTGAGGGTCATTTGCCTCCGATGCGGAGCTATTGCCGGGCCGCGCTCTTGTTTATCCCGCATGGTTAATGCCGGAATTCTTGCGATATGGAGGAAACTCCTCTTCTGCCCAGAGCCATGATGACGCACTATCCCGCTGGGAGGAAAGGAGGATTGGTCGCAATGTTCGATAGGAATTCCGATCTTTCGCCGAGTGGAGCCGAGCAGCCGTTCGCCAGCCTCCGTGCCGGTCCGGCAAAGACGCTCCATTGCGGTCTGCAGGCGCTGCGAAGGGGCGATGCGGCGTTGGTGCTAACCGCGCAACGGCGCAGCGAACGGGCCGCGATGCTGGGCGAACTCGTCCGCCTCGTCGGCCCGGGTCTGCACCGTACGGTTCGGATCGAAGGCGGCGAGACCGGCCTCAATCTCGCGGCCCGATTGGCGCGGGAGAGTATCTGCGCCATCGCAGGCCTCCCGCAGAAGCGGACCGCGCCCCACGTTCCGGAACGCGCGCGGACCCTGCTGGTGATCGACGATGCCGACATGCTGCCCGCCTCGGCCCTTTCGCTGCTTGCCGAGATGCGTGACATGCTGACCGGCGCGCGGGTTCAGGTGCTGCTGGCCGGATCGGGCAATCTGGTCGTGACCATGTGCACGCCGCGCTGCGACGAATTGTGGCGCCGCGTCCGGCTGGTGCTGTCACTGGAAGAGGCGGCCCCGCTGGCCGGCGCGCAGATCGCGCGTCTGGAACAGGATATCGCCCGCACCCAGGCCCGGCTGGAGGCGCAGCGGCGGATCCTGTCGATCTTTGCCGACAGCGATCCGCGCGCCGCGCCCGATTGATCAGCGGGTTTCGACGAGAACCAGTTCGACCGCGTCCTTGGCCGTGACCGTCAGCCGGTCTTCACCGGTGATGGCCACGCCGTCACCCGAATGCGCGACCTGGCCACCCACTTCGACCGCACCGTTCACCGGGACGAGATAGTAGTGCCGCGCCGGTTCGAGCGGCAGGTCCACCGTGTCCCCCTTGCCGAGGGTCGCGGCCAGCAGCCGCGCATCGGCGTTGAGGGCGATGACCCCTTCGGCCAGGTCGCCGCCGCGCCCATCGGCCAGCGTGACCCAGCGGCCCGCGCGATCGCCCGAGGGGAACGCCTTCTGGTCCCAGCGCGGCTTGTCGCCGGTGCGATCGGGCAGGATCCAGATCTGGAACAACTCGGTCGCCTCGTCCTCGAGGTTGTATTCGGCATGGGTGATGCCGGTCCCCGCGCTCATCACCTGCACGTCGCCCGCGCCGGTGCGGCCTTCATTGCCGAGGCTGTCGCGGTGGCTGATCGCGCCCTTGCGGACATAGGTGATGATTTCCATGTCCCGGTGCGGGTGCGGCGGAAAGCCGGAGCGGGCCTCGATCCAGTCGTCGTTCCAGACGCGCAGCGCGCCCCAGCCCATCCGCCCGGGATCGTGGTAGTCCGAAAAGCTGAAGTGGTAGCTGGTGTCGAGCCAGCCGTGGTTGGCCTTGCCCAAGGCGTCGAAGGGCCTGATTTCGATCATGTCGTCTTTCACATCGGCGGGGTTGCCCGATCATGCGGGGCCGCCGGCATGGGTGCCATGTGGCGAGGGGACTGCACCCTTCAAGAAGGCACAGCGGTGTGCCCGCAGCAGCTCCGCCGGCGCGGCGTCAGTCCTCGCCGTGGCCGCGGGCGAGATATTCGGCCGACTGCATCTCCATCAGCCGGCTGACGGTGCGCTCGAACTCGAACCGCCCGTCGCCCGCCGCATAGAGATCGGCCGGTTCGGCATCGGCGGTGGCGATCAGTTTCACCCGATGTTCGTAGAGCGCGTCGATCAGGGTCACGAAGCGGGCCGCCTCGTTGCGCTGGTCGGGCCCCATGCGCGGAATGCCGACGACGATGACCGAATGATAATGGCGCGCGATGGCGAGATAGTCTGCGGCCCCCTTCGCCTCTGCGCAAAGCCGCTTGAACGAGAACACCGCGACGCCCTTCAGGCTTTTCGGCACCCAGATCGTGCGCGCCTGGCCGACGGGAAGGTCGCAGCCGGTGACGTTCTTGGCATCTTCGGGCGGATAGTCGGTGAGGCGGTAGAACAGCTCGCGCACCCGTGCCGTCGCCTCCGGCCCGGTCGGCGTGTACCAGACCGGCATGCCGCCCATGCGCTCAAGCCGGTAATCGGTCGGCCCATTGAGGGTGACGACGTCGAGCCGTTCGCGGATCAGCGCGATGAAGGGGAGGAAATGCTCCCTGTTCAACCCGTCCTTGTAAAGCTCCCTCGGTTCGCGGTTGGATGTCGTGACGATCGTCACGCCGCGCTCGATCAGGGTGGTGAAGAGGCGGCTCATGATCATGGCGTCGGCGGAGTTGTTGACGACCATTTCGTCGAAGGCGAGGACACGGGCCTCCGCCGCGATGCGCTCGGCCACCGGGATGACCGGATCGCCGCTCTCCTTCTTGCGCTCTTCGTGGAGGCGTGCGTGGACGTCGAGCATGAATTCGTGGAAGTGGGCGCGGCGCTTGGCGGCGATGCCCAGCGTTTCGTGGAACAGGTCCATCAGCATCGACTTGCCGCGCCCGACGCCGCCCCACATGTAGACGCCGCGCGGGGCCGGACGCGGCGCCGAGCCGAACAGGCGCGTAAGTAGGCCGCCGGCTTTCGGCGCCGCTTCCAGCGCATTCTGCAAGGCGTCGAGCCGCTGCGCCGCGGCGCGCTGTTCCGCGTCGGGCTTGAGCTCGCCCGCGACAACGAGCGCCTCGTAACGGGCGAACATGCCGGCCATCGCGTCAGGAAAGCTTGCGCAGCAGTCCGGTGAACGAGGCGACCTTGTCGTCGCCCTGTTCCAGCAGGCCGCGCATGAAAAGCAGCCTGCCGGTTTCGCGGGTTATCTCGATCTGCGCGTCGAGATCGGCCTGCATCCGGCCCGGCGACAGGAACTGGACCTGGACATCGACGGTCACGCCGCGCGCCTGCGAACGCCCGCTCAGGACCGAGGCGGCGCTGAACATGGCGGTATCGATGAACGACAGGAGCAGCCCGCCGTGCAGCACATCGTTGACATTGGTATGATGCGGCCGGGGCGTGAGGCGGACACGCGCGAAGCGTTCATCCTCCGCGCGAACCAGCATCGGGCCCAGCACGTACTGGTTGAAACTCTCCGGCGGGCCGACGCTCCACCTCTGCCAGCCGGGATGATCCGGGGCGGCGGTCAGCCCGTCGTAGAATCCGTCGCCCATTGGGCCGATCGATCCGCGATCAGACCAACCGCTCGGCTTCCATCTTCTTGATCTCCGCGATCGCCTTGGCGGGCGAGAGACCCTTGGGGCAGACGTTCGCGCAGTTCATGATGGTGTGGCAGCGGTAGAGGCGGAACGGATCCTCCAGCTCGTCGAGCCGTTCGCCGGTCATCTCGTCGCGGCTGTCGGCGAGCCAGCGATAGGCCTGGAGCAGGATCGCGGGGCCGAGGAACTTGTCGGAATTCCACCAGTAGCTGGGGCACGAGGTCGAGCAGCAGGCGCACAGGATGCACTCGTAGAGGCCGTCGAGCTTGTTGCGGTCCTCGGGCGATTGCAGCCGCTCCTTGCCCGACGGGGCCGGAGTCACGGTCTGCAGCCAGGGGCGGATCGAGGCATACTGCGCGTAAAAGTGGGTGAAGTCGGGGACGAGGTCCTTGATGACTTCCATGTGCGGCAGCGGGGTGATGCGGATCTCGCCCGAACCGCAGTCCTCGATCGCGGTGGTGCAGGCAAGGCCATTGCGGCCGTTGATGTTCATCGCGCACGAACCGCAGATGCCTTCGCGGCAGGAACGACGAAACGTCAGCGACGGATCCATCTCGTTCTTCATCTTGATGAGCGCGTCGAGCACCATCGGGCCGCAGGCTTCGAGATCGATCTCGAACATGTCGTAGCGCGGGTTCTCGCCGCTGTCCGGGTCATAGCGATAGACCTTGAAGTTCTTTTTCGCGCCGCCGGTCGCCGCCTTGTGGGTGCGGGACTTGCCGCTGATCTTCGAGTTCTTCGGCAGAGCGAACTGGGCCATGAGACGTGAACCTACCCCGAGTTGGAAACGTGCCGCCCCGTCAACACGCCCCGGCTGCCCAAGTCAAGGGCGCTGCGGCGCAGCATGATCAATTTGACAGGTGATGCGCCCTCCATTGCCTGGCGCCGAGCGGGACGCTAGTTGCGCCGCGCATGGAACAGGACCCATCCGCACCTCGCGCTATCGCGATCTACGACCTCGACCGCACCGTGTTGCGCCATGCGACCTTCACCCCGTTCCTGATCTTCGCCGCGCGCCGCTGCAAGCCGGCACGACTGCTGCTGGTGCCGGTCTGGGTTCTGGCGATGGCAGCCTACAAGGCCGGGCTTTTCTCACGAGAGACGCTTAAGGGCTTCGGGCTGCGGCTGATGTTGGGGCGGGTCGATCCGCGTACGCTGGACGATCTGGCGAGCGGATTTGCCGACCGGGTCGTGCCGCACTGGATCGGTCCGGGCGCGGCACAAGCGCTGGAGCGTGACAGGGGCGAGGGACGCATGCTGGTCCTCGCCACCGCGGCGATGGAATTCTACGCGGCGGAAATCGCGCGGCGGATCGGCTTCGATCACGTCATCGCGACCCGCCACGCGCGGGCCGACGGCGGCCATTGCCGGATCGAGGGCGGCAACTGCTATGGCGACGGCAAGGTTCCGCGAGTCGAGGCGCTGCTGGCGCGGTTGGGGCTCGCGCGGAGCGAATGCCATGTCCGTTTCTACAGCGACAGCATCAGCGATGCGCCGCTGCTCGACTGGAGCGACGAGGGCGTGCTGGTCGACGCCGGGACGCGGGGCAGGCAGGTCGCCGAGGCCAGGGGCTGGCAGGTCGCCCGCTTCGCCTAGGGCAGCTTTTCCTCTTCCGGGAGCACGATGCTGACCTCGTGCCGGTCGATCTTGTTGAGCGTGATCCAGGCCAGCACGCCCATCACCACGTAGCCGACCGCCGCGCCGGTGGCGACGCCCCAGGCCGCGCCCTGACCTTCGAACGGACCCACCAGGAGCAGCAGGGCGATGGCCGCCGAGGTCATGGCGCAAAGGTGCGCCATCAGCGACAGGCGCGCCCGCCCGGTGGAATGCAGCACCGGTTCGAAGGCGACGCCGGCCAATTCAAAGCAGGCGGCCACGGTCAGCGGCACCAGCACGACATAGCCGCTGCGGAACGCTTCGCCGCCGAGCAAGGCCAGCAGTTGCCCGCCCAGCAGCGCGACGAGGATGACGACGATGGCTCCCGCCCCGCCCGCAATGCGGCTGGTCTTGCCGACAAGCTGCCGGAATTCCTTCGCTCCCGACGAAACCCGCGCGCGGGCGATCTCGGCATAGGCGGCGCGGCTCAACAGGGTGGAGAGCTTGGCCAGCCCCTGGGCCAGCTGGTGCGCGAGCCGGTATACGCCTGCCGCGCTGGTGCTGACGAAATAGCCGACCGCCAGCAGTGGACCGTGCCGGAACACGGCCTCTATCGAGGCGCTGGCGTAAGTGATCATGAAGAACCGGACGAGGCCGGGGTTCTCGGCCCGCGCGCGGAACGCGTCGCGCAAATGCGAGAGGCGAATGGCTCGCGGACAGAGCCAGCGCGCCACGATCCAGTAGAGGATCGCCTCGATGATATCGATGGCGGCCCAGGCGATCAGGAACTTGACGAGGCTCGGCCCGGTCAGCCAGATCGCCACCGCGGCGGCGAGCCGCCCGAGCGGAACCACCGCTTCGACATAGACGGCGATGTCGAACCGGTCGAGCGCGCGGACGATTCCGGTAGGGGCCGAGACCAGCGCCCACAGCGCCGCGACATTGAACCAGAAGGCCGTGTCGACAAGCGCCGGGTTGATGCCGAGCCCCCCGCCGAACTGGTAGAAGATTAGCCAGGCAATGCCGCAGCCGATCACCGCGCCGATGACGTCGAGAATGCCCGCCATCATGCCGAGCCTGCCGAAGCCGTCCCAGTCCTCGTCGTGGACGTGCTTCACCCCGAAGCGGACCACGACTTGCCAGGTCTGGAATCCGGCGATGGCGATGAGCGCCTGCGATGTGCCGAAGATCAGCGAGAAGTGGCCGAAGTCCTTCAGCCCCAGCGTGCGGGTCAGGATCGCGAGATAGACCAGCGAGCAGACCGCGCCGAAACCCTTGCCCCCGATCAGCCACGCCACGTTCGCCAGCATGCGGGAGAACAGCGAGCGCGTAGCCGGGGGATGGGCGGGGAGAGAAGGACCCTTTGCAGGCATGGTCGCTGCATTTGGACGCTAATGCCGCAAACGGCAAGCCGGTGCGCAGTGCGTTTGCCGACTTGTCGTCAACCGTGCTGCGGCCGGTGGATGCGGGCGATGCGAACGTTGCCACTGCGCCGCGCTGCTTCTACACGCGCAGGATGATCGAACACGCCATACTTCTGAGCGCCGGGCAGGGATCGCGCCTGCTGCCGCTGACCGCCGAACGCCCCAAGTGCCTGATCGACTTTTCAGGCCGCTCGCTGATCGGCTGGCAGGTCGAGATGCTGGCCCGCGCCGGGGTCCGGCGGGTCGATGTCGTCACCGGCTTCATGGCCGACATGGTCGAGGACCACCTTGCCGGCATCGACGATCCGCGCATCGAGGTGCGCTGCCATTTCAACCCGTTCTTCAAGGTCGCCGACAATCTCGGCTCGTGCTGGATCGTGCGCGAGGAGATGCGGGGCGATTTCCTGATCCTCAACGGCGACACGCTGGTGTCCGAGGACATCGTTCGCCGTGTCCAAGAGGGTTCCGACTGGCCCATCGCGGTGACGGTCGACGTCAAGCCGGGGTACGACAGCGACGACATGAAGGTGTCGCGCGGCGAGAACGGCCGCCTCGCGCGCATCGGCAAGACGCTCACCGCCGAAGTCAGCAACGCCGAATCGATCGGCTTCCTGGCGTTCAGGGGAGAGGGTGCGGACCTGTTCCGCGAGACCGTGCGACAGACCATGCGCACCCCCGACGGGGTCAATCACTGGTACCTGAAGGTCATCGACATGATCGCCGACAGCGGCAAGGTCGGCACCGTTTCCATCGAGGGGATGGACTGGGCCGAGGTCGACTTCCTCAACGATATCGAGATCGCGACCGCCTTGACCGATCGCTGGCAGCAAGGCTGACGATCAGCTCCTCGACCTGATCGGCCATCGCGTCGAGCTGGCCGGGAGCAGGATGGCTGTTGGCGTAGGCGCGGGCGATCCCGGCATCCTGCGCGCCGCGAAACTCGGCAAAGCGGGCCACGGCCATGTCGACGCCGGGCAGCACCTCTTCGCGACAGTCGACTACCGGGCCGAACCGCCACATTGCGAAGTCCGGGTCGTCTTCCCAGTCGGTGACACCGCGGTTGAGGAACAGGCAGGGCCGCCTGCGCGCGGCCAGCGCTTCGTAGATCTGGCTGCTGACGTCGCAGACATAGATGTCGCTGCAACGGGTATAGGTCATGTCGATCGACCGGGTCGATCCCAAGTCGACAATCACGCCCGGCTGCGACTGTCCCTCCCAGAACCGCCGGTCGGCTTCAGTCATCTGTTCGGCAAGGCGGACGTGCGGCGCGACGATCAGGTTGTAGCGGCCGTCGGCGACGACTTCGCCGATCAGCCTTTGCGCAACTTGCTCGAAAGTTCCGAAACGCGCGCTGAAATGCGGATTGTAGAGGATGATCGGCCGATTGTCGGCAAACAGCGGCGGCAGGGCGGGGGTTTGCGCCAGGGCGGCAAGCTTCACGCTGCCGAGCACTTCGACCGCGCCTTGTGGCAGGAGACCGAGATCGACGATGCGGTCGCGGTCTTTCTCTCCCGAGACGAGAACCTTGTCGAACCACTTCATGCGCGGCTCGAACCCCTTGGCCCGGTCGCCAGCGCCGTGGGGGATGTGGATGAAGGGCGGGCAGTGACCGGGCAGCCGCTTGAGCAGTGTGCTGGTTCGTTCCGCGCTGAGGATTGCGTCTGCACTTCGCAGCCGACGGGACCACCAGATCAGGCGCATCGCCTTCGACTGGTCGACCGCCGCCACGGCCCAGGGCAGGGTCATCAAGGTGACGGGCGGAAGCGGCAGGTCGAGGTTCGCGGCAAGCGCCTTCAGCGCGGCTTCCTGATCGGGCCGTGCGAAGATCTCGGGTGCGATCCGCCCTCGCTGGGCCAGTTTCAGCACCAGCGGAATGAAGTGCAGCGCCTGATGCGCTCCACCGATCGCGACGACCGACAGCCGGACCTGGGTCACGGGAACCTCGTGGCTAGGCGAAGCGAGAGGACAGCGCCGTGCGCATCGCCGCGATGCCGGCAGGGTCCAGCTTGACCGCCTCGCCCAGCGCTGGAACCGCAGGCCAGCCTGCATCCTCGAACGCAAGTGCGTTCCAGGCCCGCGCTCCGTCGTATCGCGGAATGACGTGGTAGTGGACGTGCGGGTCGACCATCATCAGCATGAGGTAGTTGATCTTCGCATAATCGGTGAACTCGCGCAGCGCTCGCTCGATCGCGATGACCACCTGCTTCAGCTCCGCAAAGGCGGCGTCTGGCAGGTCGTGATATTCGGTCGCGTCGGACTTCGCAGCCAGGACCAAACTGCCCAGCGTCGGTTGCGACGGGCGGACGAGGACGACCCAGTGCTCGTATTCGCGAACCAGGGTTTCGGGGTAGCCGAACTTGATCACGGTTTCGTTCACGCGGATTCTCCGGCCAGCCAGCTGGTGAGGGGAGCGCCCTTGCGCTTCCGGGCAAACTCGGCCTGCACAAGCTGCACCATGTGAACGACGAGCGAGATCACCGTCCACCACGCGACCGCGATGATCCCAATATCGGGCCGGCCGAAAAGGGTGGCGACGAACAGGATGACCATGTTCGGATTGCGCCGCGCGGTGATCAGGCGGAACCGGCTGTCGAAACGGCGCCATACATGGATGTGCATCTGGTTGTTCCGCGCAATGAAGGCGCCCTCGATCAGGCGCTGCACGACGTAGCCCCCCTGGATCGCGGCCTGGACCAGCCAGAACGTCCGATCGTCGAGGCCAAGACCCCAGTAGGTAAGACCGGTCGCCCAGAACCACCACCAGAACGGCGGATGGACGAGATCGATGCCGTGATCGAAGATGTCGCCCCACGCGCTGGAGGTGATGGTGCAGCGCGCGAGCTTTCCATCGACGGTGTCGAACACCATGAACACCAGACCCATCGCCATGCCGAGCCAGTACTGGCCATAAGCAAAGGCGACGGTCGCAGCGACGCACAGGATCGCGCCCACCGCGGTGACCATGTTGGGTGTGATGCCGAAGCGCGCGGCAATGCGCGTCAGCACGAGCGCCCATTCGGGCCAGAGATACTTTGTCAGGACGTCGGTCACGCCCTTGTAGGCGCCGAAATAGCTGGCTCGCTCGATCGTGCGGACGGTGTCGGGGCGCAGCGCCATGATGAAGGGCGTCTCGCGCTTGCGCAGCATCTTGTCCTCGATGGTCGGGCCGGTCTCGAACGCGACGATGTCGTGGCCCGCGAGGACGGCGGGCGGGCGGCGCTGCTCCATCGCCTCGCGCAGCGCCTTCGCGCTGCCCGCGTCGATTGCATGGCCCAGCGCGGGGACGCCGCCGATGGTGAGGACGAGGCCGGGCGTCGCAAGGACGTGGCGGAACCAAGCGGGATCGAAGGCAAAATCGGCGTTGGCCAGCACTTGCGACCCGGCACCGTTTCCATCCGACACCGCGACTGCCCCGGCAGCGCGTGCCAGCCGGGACGTGCGTTCGGCCATGGTGAGGCCCCAGAGCCTGGTCGGATTCTCGCCGACCGAAATCACGGCCGGCGGTGTCGAGAAGCTGTTCATCGTTGCCGCGCTTAGAAGCTGGCGCGCCGCGGTGCAACAGCGAGCGGGCAATCGGCCATTCTACTCGCGCCTGCGGCCCGCTAAGAGGCGATCATGAAACCGACCGACCCCGCACCGCCGACCGCTCTTGTCCTTGCCGGAGTCCGTCCCGGCGGCGATCCCTTCGCGCAGGAGCAGGGTGTCCTGCACAAGGGGCTGATCGATGTCGGCGGCGTACCGATCCTCGCGCGGGTCTGCCGCGCTCTGCTCGCCGCGGGGTGCGAGCGTGTCGTGGTCTCGACGAACCTTCCCGAAGTCGCCGCCCTTGCAAAGGGAGAGGGGGCAGAGGTTCTCCCGGCGCAGGACGGGCCGAGCGCGACGGTCGGCGCGGTGTTGCGCGAATGCGGCGCGCCCCTGCTGGTCACGACCGCCGACCATGCGCTGCTCCGCCCCGAATGGGTGCGCGATTTCCTGGCCGATACGCCCGGCGATGCCGATGTCGCCATCCTTATGGCTCGCAGGCAGGAGGTCGACCGCGATGTCCCGGCCACCAGCCGGAGCTGGATCAGGCTGGCCGACGGACAGTGGTCCGGCTGCAACCTGTTCCTGCTTCGCACCGAGGCGGCAGGGCGAGGCATCGCCTTGTGGAGTTCGGTCGAGGCCAATCGCAAGAAACCGCTCAAAATGGCCTCGCAACTGGGCTGGGGCACGCTCGCGCGGTTCGTGCTGGGGCGGCTGGGGATCGACAGCATGGTCGCGCGCATCGCGTCACAGGCGGGGATTTCGGCCCGCGTGGTAAGGGCGCGCGACGGGCGCGCGGCGGTCGATGTCGACAAGGCGGCCGACCTCGATCTCGTGCGCCGCCTGCTCGCGGCGGAGCAGGGCGCGTGATGCGCTGCGCGGTCTTCGGGGCTGGCGGCGGCATCGGCGCGGCGATGGTGCGGGCATTGCTGGCGCGCGAGGACGTCGCCCGGGTTTATGCCGGTTCGCGGAGCGGCGCCGGTCCGGGCGATACGCGCTGCATCCCGTTCCGTTTCGACTTGCTTGACGAGGATTCGATCCGCACCGCCGCCGAGGGGATTGCCGGAGATGGCCCTCTCGATCTGGTCGTCGTCGCGACCGGCATCCTTCAGGACCTGCCGACGGTGAGGCCCGAAAGGTCCTGGTCGGCCACCGATCCGGAGGCTTTTGCCAAGGTCTTCGCGCTCAACGCGACCGGACCGGCGATGATCGGCAAGCATGTCCTGCCGCATCTGGCGAAGGGGGGGCGTTTCGCGGCGCTATCGGCGCGCGTCGGTTCGATCGGCGACAACCGGCTTGGCGGCTGGCACGCCTATCGCGCATCGAAGGCGGCGCTCAACATGATCGTGCGGAACTTCGCCATCGAACTGCGTCGCCGCGATGCCGGTGCGGTGGCGGTGGTGCTGCATCCCGGCACGGTCGACACCGGCCTCTCGCGGCCGTTCCAGAACAACGTGGCCAAAAAGACGCTGTTCGATGCCGACCGGGCAGCGAGCCAGTTGCTGTCGGTGCTGGTCGGGCTTCGGCCTGCCGACACCGGCGGGTTTTTCGCCTGGGACGGAAGCCCTATCGACTGGTAGCGAAAGGGCCGCCCCCGGCGGGAGCGGCCCTCGCTTGTTCGCTTTTCGGCGGACGGTTCAGTTGCCGAAGGTTCGCTGCCACCAGCCGCGCCGCGGTTCGCCGCCGGTTTCCTCGCCATTGGCATCATTGGCGGCCTCTTCCGCGGGCGCGGCGGGCGCAGGCGCTTCCGCTTCAGCGTCTGCAACCGCCGGAGCCGCTTCTTCGGTCACCACTTCGGCGGCGGGCTCGGCCTTCTTGCGCGTGCGGCGCTTCTTGGGCTTGGCCTCTTCGGCGGGCGCTTCCTCGGTGGGCGCCTCACTGGCGGCAGGGGCCACGTCGGCCTGCGGATCGAGGGGCGCGGCCTCGGCATCGACTGCCGGCTCCGCCTTCTTGCGTGTGCGGCGCTTCTTGGGCTTCACTTCGGCTTCCGCCTCTGCCGCAGGCTCGGCTGCCGCTTCCGGTTCGGCCTGGGGCGCCGCGGCCTCGATCATTTCGGCTTCGGCTTCCTGCTCCGCGCCTTCGCCTTCGGTCTCGTCACCCTTGCGACGACGACGACGGCGGCGCTTCTTGGTCGCGCCATCCTCGCCTTCGCCGGCTTCGGTGACGGGCGCCTCGTTGCCGGTGTCGTCCGTCACCGGGCCGAGCACCATCTCGCCGGTCTCGTCACCGGTCGCGGCGACCTCGACGGAGCCTTCGCCCTGCGGTTCGCCCGAGGCGATCTCGGTGAATTCGCCCGACTGCTCGGTATTGTTCTCGGTGGTGGAGCCGTCGCGGTTGCGATTGCGGCGTCCGCCACGGCGACGGCGGCGGCGCTTGCGACGGCCTTCGCCGCCTTCATCGTCGTCGTTGCTGCGTTCGGGGCGGTCGGCACGTTCGGGCTGGTCGCTGCGTTCGCCGCGCTCGCCCCTATCACCACGGTCACCACGGTCGCCGCGATCACCGCGCTCGCCACGGCCCCTCCGGCCGCCGCGATCACGCCGTTCGCGCCTGTCGTCGCGGACGGGTTCCTCCTCCTCGTCCTCGTCTTCCTCGATCACCTCTTCGTCGTCGTAGTCGTGGATGACCTCGAACTTCGGCGCGTCCTTGGGCTTCGGGCCCGACGAGCCGACGCGCATCTTCGCGCCCTCGTCCTCGCCTTCGGGGATGACCTCGACGTTGACGCCGTAGCGGTCCTCGATCTCTGCAAGATCGGCGCGCTTGGCGTTGAGCAGGTAGATCGCCGCCTCTGTCGAGGCATAGAGCGAGATCAGCGTGCCGCGGCCCTTGGCGGCTTCGTCCTCGATCAGGCGCAAGGCTGAAAGGCCCGCGCTCGACGCGGTGCGGACGAGACCGGTGCCGTCGCAGTGCGGGCACTGGCGCGTCGTGGCCTCCAGCACGCCGGTGCGCAGGCGCTGGCGGCTCATCTCCATCAGGCCGAAGCCCGAGATGCGGCCGACCTGGATGCGGGCGCGGTCGTTCTTCAGCGCGTCCTTCATCGCCTTCTCGACCTTACGGATCGAGGAATTGTGCTCCATGTCGATGAAGTCGATGACGACGAGACCGGCCATGTCGCGCAGCCGCAGCTGGCGGGCGATCTCGCGTGCGGCTTCAAGGTTGGTCGACAGCGCGGTCGCCTCGATACCGTGCTCCTTGGTGGAACGGCCCGAGTTGATGTCGATCGAGACCAGCGCCTCGGTCGGGTTGATGACGAGATAGCCGCCCGACTTCAGCTGCACGACCGGATCGTACATCGCGGTCAGCTGGTCCTCCGCGCCATAGCGCTGGAACAGCGGAACGGGGTCGGCATACTGCTTCACCCTGCGCGCGTGGCTGGGCATCAGCAGCTTCATGAATTCCTTGGCCGAGCGGTAGCCCTGCTCGCCCTCGACGACCACTTCCTCGATCTCGCGGTTGTAGATGTCGCGGATCGCGCGCTTGATGAGGTCGCTGTCCGAATGGATCAGCGCCGGCGCGCTCGACTTCATCGTGTTTTCGCGAATCTCGTCCCACAGGCGGGCGAGGTAGTCGAAGTCGCGCTTGATCTCGGTCTTGGTGCGCTGGAGCCCCGCGGTGCGGACGATGCAGCCCATCGACTTGGGCAGCGAAAGCTCCGAAACGATCTGCTTCAGCCGCTTGCGATCCGCCGCGCTGCTGATCTTGCGGCTGATGCCGCCGCCGTGGCTGGAGTTGGGCATGAGCACGCAGTAGCGGCCCGCGAGGCTGAGGTAGGTGGTGAGCGCCGCGCCCTTGTTGCCGCGCTCTTCCTTCACGACCTGGACCAGAAGGACCTGGCGGCGCTGGATCACGTCCTGGATCTTGTAGCGGCGGCGCAGGGCGAGACGCTTGGCGCGCGCCTCGTCGGCGGCGCGGGCGCGGTTGCCGCCCTGGCGCCGGCCCTTGCGACGGCGGTTGGGACGTTCGTCACCGTCCTCGTCATCGTCGGAGCCGGTGACGTTGCCGTCCTCGATCGTGGCGACGTCGTCCTTTTCCGAGGTGTCCATCTCCTCGACGTCGCCGTCGCCGTCGTCGGCCATTTCCTCGGCCAGCGAATCCGCTTCCTCGTGCTGGTCGCCGTCGTCGAGGTCATGCTCGTCGCCCGAGTGCTCGTCGGCCTCTTCCTCGGCGCGCAGGCGCGCCTCTTCCTCGGCATGCTCGGCCTCTTCGGCGAGCAGGGCCTCGCGATCCTCCTTGGGGATCTGGTAGTAGTCGGGGTGGATTTCGTTGAAGGCGAGGAAACCGTGACGGTTGCCGCCGAAATCGACGAAGGCGGCCTGCAGCGACGGTTCGACCCTCGTCACCTTGGCCAGGTAGATATTGCCCTTGATCTGCTTGTGTTCGGCCGACTCGAAGTCGAACTCTTCAATCCTGTTTCCCTTGAGCACGGCCACCCGGGTTTCTTCCTGGTGGCGCGCATCGATCAGCATACGCGTGGACATCAATCAATCTCCATGCGCGCGAAAGCCCCGGCGGAGCGGCAGGCCGCTCCACGGGCGTCGCGCGTCTTTTTACGAAAACGCGGCCGTCCGGCCGGGCGTGATGCCCGCCGTGCGCCGCGAAAGGTTGCAAAGGTGAAGCGGGTCGCCGCGTCGCGAAGGATAGCGGCATCCGCCGGTTCGAAATTCTGGCAGGGATGGCGCGCACGGCATCGACAGCGACCGGCCCTGTGGGCAGGCGATCCGCTGCGTTCGATGCTGTTTCGGCCATACGTACTTCTTTACCCAAATGCGCCATGCGGTCGCTGAGCGGGGAAGGTCGATCGTTGTCGGTCCTGCCCGTCGGCTTGCTGCGCCTGGCGTTGCCGGGCCATGTCGATCGGTTCCGGCGCGGTTTCCTGCCTCCTGCCGAAGGCGCCGCTTCCGCTCTACCGCGCAAGAGGGCGCGGGACTTTGGAAGGGCTTGAAAACCGAGCGGGCCTGATCGCCCCGGTTGCCGCATCGGTAGCACCGCCGCCATGATACGGCAACCAAAAGCATGGACTGCCGCAAACCGGTGCCATGCGGGCGATGAGCTTTCCGGGCATCACGGGGGTCGTCCGCTTGCCTCGCGGTGGTGACCGCGCGATAGCCTCGGCCCATGTGGCGAGGCGGATTTTCCGGCAAGGCGGACGACGACGCGGTCGCGGGCGAACGCGCGGCAGCCGCTTGGCGCGCCCCGCAGATCATGCTGCCACTGGCCGTTTTCGCCATTCTGGTCGCGGGCATAGCCGGGGCGGGGGCCGCGCTGCTGTTTCCGGGCGGGGGCGCACCGGTCGTGTCGCGCGCCTTGCCGCCGGTGCGCGGCTCGGTCCTGCCGCGGATTGCCGGTTCGGCGGACAAGGGCGCGCCGCTGGTCGTGATCGATCCCGGCCACGGCGGCTTCGATCCGGGGGCGAGCAGCGAGGCGGGCACGAAGGAGAAGGACGTGGTCCTCGCCCTCGCGCTCGACGTACGCCAGCGGCTCCTGGCGCTGGGCGGCGTGCGCGTTGCCCTGACGCGGGAGGACGACAGCTTCCTGCCGCTCGAGCAGCGACCGCAGCTGGCGGAGGCGCTGGGTGCCGATGCCTTCGTTTCGATCCATGCCGACAGCGCCACGGTGCCCGATGCGCGCGGCGCGAATGCCTATGTTCTTGCCGCCCGCGCTTCGGACCGGGAGGCACAGGCCCTGGCGGCCATCGAGAACGAGAGCGCGAGCGGCATCGATCTTGGCGAGGGGGCCGACGACGTCGCCGCGGTGCTCGCCGATCTCCTGAAGCGCGAAACGGCGATGGGCTCGATCGAGCTGGCGATGGCGATGGAACGCGAATCGGCCGGGCGCATGCCGGTGCACCAGCCCTTCCGCCGTGCGGCCAATTTCGTCGTGCTGCGTTCGGCCGAAACCCCTTCGGTCCTGTTCGAGGCGGGATACCTGACCAATCCCGAAGATGCCGCCCGGCTCGCCGACCCGAAGACGCGGGCGCCGGTTGCCGACGCCCTCGCGCGGGCGATCCTGACGCATCTTCTCGTCGGTCCGGCGCGCCGCTGATGCGCGCCGCTTGCCCACGTTCCGTCGCGAAGCGGCTTTCCTCGTGCGAAATCTCCGTGCTAGGTCCAGCGCGATGACCGTGGGATCGCAATTGAACGTCTACCTCGACCGGGCAAGGGGCGACCTCGTCGCCGCGCGCGGTCACTTCCTCGCCCGCTGGCACGAAAGCCGCCCGTTCCGCTGGATCGTCAGCCTGTTCGGCGCCGGAGTCGTGCTGGCGGTGGCCGCCTATTACGCGATAGGGGCGGGGCTGCCGTCTGCCGACAAGCTGCTGACCTACCAGCCGCCGCTGCCCACGATGGTCCGCGGCATCGACGGCGAAATCGTCAACAGCTATGCCCGTGAGAGGCGGGTGCAGCTGCGCTACGTCGATTTTCCCAAGCAGATGCAGGATGCGTTTCTCGCGGCCGAGGACAAGACGTTCTGGACGCACGGCGGTGTCGACATCGGCGGGCTGTTCGGCGCGGTCGTCGACTATGCGTCCAAGATCGGCAGCGGCCAGCGGGCCAAGGGCGGCTCCACCATCACCCAGCAAGTCGCCAAGAACATCCTCGTCGGCGACGAATACTCGATCACCCGCAAGCTGAAGGAAATGATCCTGGCCCGCCGGATCGAGGGCGTTCTGACGAAGCAGCAGATCCTCGAGCTTTACCTCAACGAGATCCCGCTCGGTCGGCAGAGTTTCGGCGTGCAGGCGGCGGCGCGCGCCTACTTCGACAAGGACGTCAAGGATCTCGAGCTGCACGAATCAGCCTTTCTCGCGATCCTGCCCAAGGCGCCCGAACGGTATGGCCGGGCCAGGTACAAGGACATGGCCATCGCGCGGCGCAACTACGTGCTGGACCAGATGGTGAGGAACGGCTGGGCGACCGAGGCGGAAGCCGCGGCGGCCAAGGCCAAGCCCCTCGGCCTCGTTCCGCGGCGTGTCACCAACTACGATCCCGCCGGGGGCTACTTCATCGAGGAAGTGCGCCGCCAACTGATCGCCAGGTTCGGCGAGAAGGCGGAGGACGGGCCGAACTCGGTCTATGCCGGCGGGTTGTGGGTCCGCACCTCGATGGACACGGAATTCCAGCGCGCGGCGCGCGACGCGCTGCGCGCGGGCCTCTTGCGCTACAGCGCCGGCAAGGGCTGGGGCGGGCCGATCGCGACGATCGACATGGACGACAACTGGCAGACCCAGCTCATTGTCTCGAACCTCGCGGTCGATTACGAGGACTGGAGGGTCGGCGTTGTCACGCAGCGCAACGGGAGCCGTGCGAAGATCGGCTTCACCGACGGGAGCGAGCACCCGCTGTCGAACTTGCCCGACGCGCTGAAGGCCGGCGACGTCATCGCCGCGGCGCCCAAGGGCAGCGACGAATGGGTGGTCCGGACGATCCCGACGGTTTCGGGCGGGCTCGTCGTCGAAAATCCGCAGACGGGCCGCGTCCTGGCGATGCAGGGTGGTTTCGATTCGCGACTGGGGTCCTTCAATCGCGCGACCCAGGCGCTGCGCCAGCCGGGTTCGACGATCAAGCCCTTCGTCTATGCCACCGGCCTCGACCAGGGCATGACCCCGGCGACGCTGGTGACCGACGGGCCGTTCTGCGTCTGGCAGGGCGCGGGCCTCGGCGAGAAATGCTTCCGCAACTTCGGCAACGAGGGCGGGGCAGGGCAGCAGACGATGCGCTGGGGTCTCGAGCAGTCGCGCAACCTGATGACCGTGCACATCGCCAACGACGCGGGCATGGAAAACGTCACCAACACCTTCAAGCGGGTCGGCATCGGCGAATACGGCAACTACCTGTCCTTCGCGCTCGGCGCGGGTGACACAACCGTGGCGCGCATGGTGAATGCCTATTCCGCGCTCGCCAACCTTGGCCGGCAGTACGAGCAGTCGGTGATAGACTATGTGCAGGACCGCAACGGCAAGGTGATCTGGCGCGCGGACAAGCGGCGGTGCGAGGCGTGCAACGCCGACAAGTGGGACGGCAAGGGCATGCCCCGCCTCAAGCCGGCCGGGCGGCAGGTGCTCGATGCGGGCACGGCCTACCAGGTCGTCCACATGCTCGAAGGGGTGGTGACCCGCGGTACCGCGGTGCGGCTGCGCAGCCTCGACCTCCCGATCTTCGGCAAGACCGGCACCACCTCGGGCCCGACCAACGCCTGGTTCGTCGGCGGGTCGTCCGAATATATCGCCGGCGTCTATCTGGGCTACGACCAGCCGCGAAACCTCGGCGGCTATGTCCAGGGCGGCAACACCGCCGGGCCGATCATCAAGCAGTTGATCGAGGACACCAAGGCCCGCTGGCCGACCGAACCGGTGCGTGCGCCCGCGGGCATCCGCATGGTCCGCATCGATCGGCGCAGCGGCAAGCGCGTGTTCGAAGGCTGGCCCACCAACGAGGACAAGCCGGCCACGATCTGGGAAGCGTTCAAGCCCGACACCGAGCCGCGCCGCTCGCTCGACCGCCAGACCCTCGAGGAAAAGCGCGTCGCTGCGATCGCCGCGATCAAGGCCGCCGCGGAAGAGCGCAAGACCCGCGCCGCAGGGCCCCGCCGCATCGACGACAACTTCCTCGAGGAACAGGGCGGCATCTACTGATCGTCGCGTGACCTCAGGCGCGTTGTGGACTTTCGCGCCGGGCCGGTTCATGGACAAGCATATGAAAACGCGCTCCCTCCCGCTGGCCGCCATGGCCGTCGCCCTCTCGCTCTGTGCGGCGATCGCTCCCGCTTCGGCCGCCCTGAAGAAGGGCGCGCAGGCTCCCGTCTTCAGCACGATGGGCGCGCTGGCCGGAAAGGAGTTCCGGTTCGACCTGGCAGAGGCGCTGAAGAAGGGCCCGGTCGTCCTCTACTTTTATCCCAAGGCCTTTACGTCGGGCTGCACGCAGGAGGCTCATGCCTTCGCTTCGGCCATCAACGACTTCAAGGCCGCGGGGGCGAGTGTCGTCGGCATGTCGAACGACGATATTGAGACCCTGAAGCGCTTCTCGACCGAGGCATGCCGCGATGCCTTTCCCGTCGCGCGGGCCAATCCCGGACTGGTGCGCGCCTATGACGTGGCGCTCAACCGACCCGGGATGCCGGCGGGGCTGACCGACCGGACGTCCTACGTCATCGGCAGGAACGGCAAGATCGTCATGGTCCACTCCGATCTCGACTGGCGCGAGCATGTCGCCAAGACCCTGGCGGCCGTGCGCGCGCTCAAGGGGAAGTAGCGGTCGGGAGTCTCGACGCCCCCACGATGGGGCGCGCGTGCAGGCCGAGGCCTGCCGCACGACCATGCTGCGCGATCATGCCGCGCGATTATCGCGAGCGAGGCACTTTCCACGAAGGAACGGCTGGGCTAAGCGAGCGCCGATTTACGGAGAACCGACATGCGTGCCGAAGGGCAGGCCTATATCGACCGCATAGAGGCGGCACTGGCGCTAATTCGCCGATCGCTGGACTGGGACACGGCGCTGCGCCGGCTCGACGAGCTGAATGCGCGGGTCGAGGACCCGACCTTGTGGGACAACCCCAAGGACGCGAAAGAGGTGATGAGCGAGCGCGGCCGGCTGGATGACGCGATCGGCGCGGTGAAGGCCATCCGCGCGGAAATGGCCGACGCGATCGAATTCGTCGAGCTGGGCGAGGCCGAGGGCGACGAGGCAACGGTCAAGGACGGCATCGACACGCTCGCCGCGCTGGCCGAGCGGGCCGACCGCGACAAGGTCGGCGCCCTGCTTTCGGGCGAGGCGGACGGGTCGGACACTTACATCGAAGTCCACGCCGGGGCCGGCGGCACCGAAAGCCAGGACTGGGCCGAGATGCTGCAGCGCATGTATTCGCGCTGGGCCGAACGGCGCGGCTACAAGGTCGAGCTGGTCGAGTACCAGGCGGGCGAGCAGGCCGGGATCAAGAGCGCGACGCTGCTGGTCAAGGGCGAGAACGCGTATGGCTATGCCAAGACCGAAAGCGGGGTCCATCGTCTCGTCCGGATCAGTCCCTACGACAGTTCGGCGCGGAGGCACACCTCGTTCAGCTCGGTCTGGGTCTACCCGGTGATCGACGACGACATCGAGATCGAGATCAATCCCGCCGACCTCAAGATCGACACCTACCGTGCGAGCGGCGCGGGCGGGCAGCACGTCAACACCACCGATTCCGCCGTGCGCATCACCCACCAGCCGACCGGCATCGTCGTCGCCAGCCAGAACGACCGTTCGCAGCACAAGAACCGCGCGACCGCGATGAACATGCTGAAGGCGCGGCTTTACGAAAAAGAACTGGCCGAGCGCGAGGCGGTGACCGCCGGCGAATACGCGGCCAAGACCGAGATCGGCTGGGGCCACCAGATCCGCTCCTACGTGCTGCAACCGTATCAGCAGGTGAAGGACCTGCGCACCGGTCACGTTTCGACCAACCCCGGCGAAGTGCTCGACGGCGGGCTCGATCCCTTCATCTCCGCCGCGCTCGCCCAGCGGGTGACCGGCGAGAAGGTCGAAGTCGAGGACGTCGATTGACAGGCGCGCGCGCCCTTGTGACGGCGGTGGCACTGGCGTGCCTGTCGCCTGCGATGACAGGGTGCGACATCTCGCGGACCGATGCCGATGCCGACCGTCCGGAAACGGCGCGCGCCTTTCCCCGCGCCGACCGTCCGATCTCGGCGACGACGAGCAACCAGTTCTCCAACGAACGTGCCCGTGACGACCGGAACGAGGCGACGATGGTCATGGACCTTGCCAAGATCACCGCGGGCATGACCGTGGCCGACATCGGCGCGGGCGAGGGCTACTACACGACGCGGCTTGCCGAACGGGTCGGACGGCGCGGCCGGGTCCTGGCGCAGGACATCGATCCCGCCGCGCTCGAACGGCTGGGCGCGCGGGTCCAGCGCGAGCGGCTCGACAACGTGTCTATCAAGCAGGGGAGCGAGGACGATCCGAAGCTTCCCGACAGCAGTTTCGACCGGGTCTTCCTCGTCCACATGTACCACGAGGTCACCGAGCCTTACGCCTTCCTGTGGCGGCTGCGGCCGTCGCTGAAGCCGGACGGCCAAGTCATCGTCGTCGACGTGGATCGCCCGACCGGCGAGCACGGCATTCCGCCGGCGTTGCTGTTCTGCGAATTCGAGGCGGTCGGCTTCAAGCTGGCCACTTTCATCCGCCGGCCCGAGTTGGCCGGTTACTATGCGCGCTTCGAGCCGAAAGGTCCGCGTCCGGACCCGCAGGACATCGTGCCTTGCAAGCAGGCGCTTGCCGCCGAAGCCGCCGATCCAACCAAATCTGCCGGGGGCGACCTGCAGGAACACGGGACCAGGACAACATGAATTTCAAGGGACTTCAGCCGATCAGCTATGGCGGCCGCGAGGTCTGGCCGCTGATCGAGGGCGGCAAGGGCGTTTCGGCCACCAACCACGCCAGTTCCGGCGCGTGGGCCGCGGCGGGCGGCATCGGCACGGTAAGCGCGGTCAACGCCGACAGCTACGATCCCGAAGGCAAGATCGTGCCGCAGGTCTACGAACAGATGACCCGCAAGGAACGCCACGAACAGCTGATCCGCTACGCCATCGACGGCGGTGTCGAGCAGGTTCGCCGCGCGCACGAGATTTCGGGCGGCAACGGCGCGATCAACATCAACGTGCTGTGGGAAATGGGCGGCGCGCAAGCGGTGCTCGAAGGGATCCTCGAACAGACCAGCGGCCTCGTCACCGGCGTCACCTGCGGCGCGGGCATGCCCTATAAGCTGGCCGAGATCGCGCAGCGCTACAACGTGCAGTACCTGCCGATCATCTCGTCCGCCCGCGCGTTCCGTGCGTTGTGGAAGCGGTCCTATTCCAAGGTTCCCGAACTGATGGCAGCGGTGGTCTACGAGGATCCCTGGCTGGCGGGCGGGCACAACGGCCTGTCGAACGCAGAGGATCCGCGCGTGCCGCAGGATCCCTATCCCCGCGTCGCCGAGCTTCGCGCCACGATGCGCAAGGAAGGCGTGAGCGAGGAGACCGCGATCGTCATGGCCGGCGGCGTCTGGTGCCTGCGCGAGTGGGAGAACTGGATCGACAATCCGGAGCTCGGCAAGATCGCCTTCCAGTTCGGCACCCGTCCGCTGCTGACCGAGGAAAGTCCGATACCGCAGGAGTGGAAGGACATGCTCCGCACGCTGGAACCGGGCGACGTGCTGCTGCACAAGTTCTCGCCGACGGGCTTCTACTCGTCGGCCGTGCGCAACCCGTTCCTGCGCAACCTCGAAGCGCGCTCGGACCGCCAGATCCCCTATTCGCGCGTCGCGGCCGGCGATCATACCGCGCAGCTCGACGTCGGGGTGAAGGGGAAGAATTTCTGGGTGACCCCGCACGACCGGGACCGCGCGCGCGGATTTGCCGCGGATGGCTTCATCTCTGCGCTCAAGACGCCCGACGACACGCTCGTCTTCGTCACGCCGGAGGAGCGCGAGGAGATCCGGAAGGACCAGGCTGACTGCATGGGCTGCCTGTCGCATTGCGGCTTTTCGTCGTGGAAGGACCATGACGACTACACCACGGGCCGGCTCGCCGACCCGCGCAGCTTCTGCATCCAGAAGACGCTGCAGGACATCGCCCACGGCGGTCCGGTCGATCAAAATCTCGCCTTCGCCGGCCACGCGGCTTATCGCTTCAAGCAGGATCCGTTCTATTCGAACGGCTTCACGCCCACGGTGAAGGAACTGGTCGAGCGCATCCTCACCGGCGACTGATGGCGGACGCGGATTTCCGAGAGGTGAGCGGCGCCTGCCATTGCGGCGGCGTCGGCTTCGCGGCCAGGGTCGACATGAGGAGCGCGCGGCGCTGCAACTGCTCGATCTGCCGGATGCGCGGGGCCGTCGCGGTCAGCGCCCGGCTGGACGATTTCGCGGTGACGCGTGGGGAGGAGCTGCTGACGCTCTACACCTTCAACACCGGCGCGGCGAAACACTACTTCTGTTCGAAGTGCGGCATCTACACCCACCACCAGCGTCGGTCGGATCCGACGCAGTTCGGTGTCAACGTCGCCTGCATCGAGGGGGCAAGCCCGTTCGACTTTGCCGAAATCCTCGTTCTTGATGGCGTGAACCATCCGAAGGACGGCGGCGGCGGAGTGGCGGGGGTGCTGCGCTACACCCCCGCGAAGTAGGCCTGCTTTTCCGCCAGCCTCAGTCGAATTCCCACGCGCGTTCGCCGTGGCTGGTGATGTCGAGGCCGATGGTCTCCGCCTCGTGGTCCACGCGCATCGGCCAGACCAGCGCGACAAGCTTGGCCAGGATGACGGTCGCAACCGCGCTCCACGCGGCGACGACGCCGACGCCGACGACCTGGGCGAGGAGCTGCCGGCCCATGTCCATCGCCGGGGCATAACCCGCGCCGCCAAGGGCATCGGCCATGAAAACCGCCAGCATCAGCGAACCGGTCATCCCGCCCACGCCGTGCACGGCGAAGACGTCGAGCGAATCGTCGATCTGCCATTTCTGCTTCACGAACTGGATCGCGGCGTAGCAGATCGAGGTGCCGACGAGGCCGAAGACGATCGCCGCGCCCGGGCCGATGAAGCCCGCGGCCGGGGTGACGGTGGCAAGCCCCGCGATGGCGCCGGTGGCAAATCCGACCGAGGTAGGCTTGCCCACCAGCCGGTTTTCCAGCGCGATCCAGAGGAGCGCCGCGGCGCTTGCGGCGATGTGGGTGTTGATGATCGCCAGCGCCGCGCTGCCGTTTGCGGCCAGCGCCGATCCGCCGTTGAAGCCGAACCAGCCGACCCACAGGAGGGCCGCGCCCGCCATCGTCAGCGCCGGACTGTGCGGAAGGAGGGGCGTCTTGGGGAAGCCGGAACGCTTGCCGATCAGGATCGCGACGACCAGTGCCGATATGCCCGCCGTGGTATGGACGACGATGCCGCCGGCAAAGTCGAGCGTGCCGAACCCGCTGGCCATCCAGCCGCCGCCCCAGATCCAGTGGGCGACGGGGGCATAGACGACGAGGCCCCAGAGCGCGCAGAACGCGACGACCCAGCCGAACCGGGCCCGATCGACCCATGCCCCGGCCATCAGCGCGGGGGTGATGAGCGCGAAACACATCTGGAACAGGGCGAAGACCGGCTCGGGCAAGGTCAGCCCCTCGCGCAAGTCGCCGTTGCCCGTCAGCATCATCGCGTTGCCGTCGCCGATCCAGCCGATGCCGACGTTGCCGAAGGCCATGGTGTAGCCGACGACGATCCACAGGATCGACGCCGCCGCGGCGATCGCGCCGACTTGCACCAGCACGGCCAGGAAGCTCTTGGCGCGGACCAGGCCGCCGTAGAACAGCGTCAGTCCCGGCATCGCCATCATCAGGACGAGGGCGGAGGAGACGAGGATCCAGGCGACGTCGCCGCTGTCCGCCGTTGCCACCGCAGACGCCTGGGCCTGCGCGGGTGTCGTGGCGGCAAGCGCAAGCATCGTCGCTGCCGCGACCGGCAGTTTCCTCGACATCGGCATTCTCTCCCCCTCTCGCCAGCGCCGTTCCGGCTGCGTGAGGGACCTCAGATCGAATCGCGCCTTGCCGCAAGACGAAGGGCGAGACAAGGCGTCACGCCCCTGGCCCCGGCCCGGGCACAGGACAGCCTTTGCGTTGCAATTCAATCAGGCCCTGTCGCGTGCAGCGACAACAAGGCCCTGTCGCGGGCGGCGGCGATCAGACCCAGCCTTCGAGCACCTGGTCCAGCGGACGGTGTCCATCGGCCCAGGTCCGGATATTGGCGATGACCCGCTCGCCCGAAGCCTCGCGGCCCTCCTCGGTCGCGCTGCCGAGGTGGGGCTGGGTGATGACGTTGGGGTGGTCGATCAGGCGGCGGTCGACGTGCGGTTCGTCGGGATAGACATCCAGTCCCGCACCCCGCAGGTGGCCGCTCTCCAGCGCCGCGATCATCGCTTCGTAATCGATCAGCTCGCCGCGCGCGGTGTTGACGATCACCGAGCCCGGCTTCATCCGCGCGATTGCTGCGGCGTCGATCAGGTTCTGCGTGCCGGGCGTCGCCGGGCAGTGCAGCGTGACGATGTCGCTGCCGGCCAGCAGCGCGTCGAGCGTCGGCGCATATTCGGCGCCCAACATGTTTTCCACCGCGTCGGGCAGGCGGTGGCGGTTGTGGTACAACACCTTCATGCCGAAAGCGCGGGCGCGGTGGGCGACGGCCTGGCCGATGCGGCCCATGCCGACGATTCCTAGCACCTTGCCGCCCAGCTTGCGACCCAGCATTGCCGACGGGGCCCACCCGCTCCACTGATCGCGGCGGATCATGTGGGTGCCTTCACGCATTCGGCGCATTACGCCGATGATCAGCGCAAGGGTCATGTCGGCGGTATCTTCGGTGAACACCCCTGGGGTGTTGGTGACGATAATTCCCTTTGCCCGCGCCGCCTTGAGATCGATGTGGTCCGTGCCCGCGCCGAAGTTGGCGATCAGCTTCAGGTCCGGCCCGGCGCCGGCGATCAGTTCGGCGTCGATCTCGTCGGTGACGGTCGGCACGAGCACGTTGTTGGCCTGCAGCAGCGCGGCCATTTCCTCGCGCGTCAGCGGCCTGTCCTCCAGATTGAGGGTCACATCGAAAAGCTCGCCCATGCGCTGCTCGATCGAAGGCAGAAGGTGGCGCGTCACGCCGACGCGGACGGTGCCGACGACGCGGCGGGTATCGATACGGCTCGAGGCGGGTTCGCTGCGGTGGGGCATGTCCGCTGCGCTACGTCCACAACGCGGGGATGGTCAAGCGCGGAAGCTTGCGGCGGCAGCGGCGCGGGCGCTATGCCGGGGCCATGTCGCGCATCCGCCCCCTGTTCCGAACCCTTCTCGCATGTGCCGCGCTCGCGCTTCCCATGCTCCCGGCACCGGCCATCGCTGAAGAGGACGTGCCGTACTGGGTCTCGCTTCGCGCCGACGAGGCGAACATGCGGGTCGGTCCCAGCGAATCCTACCCGATCGAATGGGTCTACCAGCGCAAGGGCCTGCCGATGCGGGTCGTCCGCAAGCTGTCGGGCTGGCGCCTGGTCGAGGATCCCGACGGCACGCGCGGCTGGATCGTCTCGCGCTTCCTGAGCCTCGAACGCACCGCTATGGTCATCGGCAAGGATCCGGCGCCGATGCGCGCCCAGGCCGTTGCCGACGGCAAGGTGTTGTGGCGGGCGGAGCCGGGGGTGAGCGGATCGCTGGGCGACTGTCGCAACGGCTACTGCCGTTTCGCGGTCGGCGAACGGTCGGGCTGGATCGCGCAGAGGCGGCTCTGGGGAGTCGGCAAACCCTGAGATCGCCCCGCGCCGCGGGCATGGAATCAGGCGGTTGCGGGACCGGTACCCTTGTGCGGGCTGGTGCGCTAATCCACACGCCCTCTTGCGCCCCGGCTGCCAGATGCCTAGGGCGCATTTCGCAATCGCAAACCGACTAGCCAAAGCGAGTCTGTCTTGGTCGACCTATCGCAATATCTGCCGATCCTGATCTTCCTCGGGATCGCGCTCGGGCTTTCCGCCCTGTTCGTATTCCTGCCCATGGGTGTCGCGCGCCTGACCGGCACGCACAATCCCGACGCGGAAAAGAACTCGGAGTACGAGTGTGGCTTTCCCGCGTTCGAGGATCCGCGCAGCCAGTTCGACGTGCGCTTCTACCTGGTCGCGATCCTTTTCATCATCTTCGACCTCGAAGCCGCGTTCCTGTTTCCTTGGGCGGTCAGCCTCGACCTGACCGGCTGGCCGGGCTGGATCACGATGATGGTGTTCCTGGGCGAACTGGTCATTGGCTTTGCCTACGCCTGGAAGAAGGGAGCCCTGGAATGGGAGTGAACGAGACGCTTGTCCCGGCCCAGATGCCGACCGCACAGCCGGGCGAAGTCCGCCAGCCGGACGGAAGCTATTTCCACGCGCTGCAGACCGAGGTGAACGACAAGGGCTTTCTCGTCACCAGCACCGAGGAACTGTTCCAGTGGGCCCGCACCGGCTCGCTGTGGTGGATGACCTTCGGCCTTGCCTGCTGCGCGGTCGAGATGATCCACGTCAACATGCCGCGCTACGACATGGAGCGTTTCGGCGTCGCGCCGCGCGCCAGCCCGCGCCAGTCGGACGTGATGATCGTCGCCGGCACGCTGTGCAACAAGATGGCCCCGGCGCTGCGCAAGGTCTACGACCAGATGTCGGATCCCAAGTACGTCATCTCGATGGGATCGTGCGCCAACGGCGGCGGCTACTACCACTATTCCTACAGCGTCGTGCGCGGCTGCGACCGCATCGTCCCGGTCGACATCTACGTACCCGGCTGCCCGCCGACCGCGGAAGCGCTGCTTTATGGCGTGATGCAGTTGCAGCGCAAGATCCGCCGCATCGGCACGGTCGCACGGTAAGGGGAGCGGAGATGGCAGTCCTTCATTCCGCCCCGAAGCTCGCTTCGAACGAGGGTGTCGCCACGGCGCTGGCCGCGGCGCTCGGCGACATGATCGCCGGCGTCCACGAGGAGCACGGCGAAATCCTGCTGAGCGTGGTGCGCGACCGGCTGGCCGATGCCATGATCGTGCTGCGCGACGGGCACGAATACCAGCAGCTGATGGAGATTGCGGGCGTCGACTACCCGTCGCGGGCCGAGCGGTTCGAGGTCTGCTACTGCCTGCTTTCGGTGACGAGGAACCACCGCATCATCGTCAAGGTCTCGACCGACGAGGTGCACCCGGTGCCGACGATCACGCACATCTGGCCCAACGCCGGCTGGCTGGAGCGCGAGGTGTTCGACATGTACGGCGTCCTGTTCGCCGGAAACGAGGACCTGCGCCGCATCCTCACCGACTACGGATTCGAAGGGCATCCCTTCCGCAAGGACTTCCCGCTGACCGGCCACGTCGAACTGCGCTATTCCGAGGAAGACAAGCGCGTCGTCTACCAGCCGGTGCGGCTCGCGCAGGATTTCCGCAGCTTCGACTTCATGAGCCCGTGGGAAGGCGCGGACTACGTGCTGCCGGGTGACGAGAAGGCAGCCGAAACCCCGCCTGCGCCGACCGTCGACAAACCCAAGACGACCGATACCCCGGCGCAGACCGGTGCCGGTGCCGCGACCAATGCGGCCGCCGACGACAAGGTCGCCGATCCCGCTCCCGCCAAGGAGGAGGGCGGCAAGGACGCCGAAGCGCCCGCGCCGACCGAGGATCGGCCCGCCCGCAAGCCGCGCCAGGCCAAGGCGAAGGACACCGAAGGGGCGACCGACCCGGTGAAGAAGCCGCGGGCGAAGAAGGCGAAGAAGGAGGACGGCCAGTGATCCTGCGCACCGCCATCCTGGCGACCTCGCTCGTCGCGCTCGCGGCCTGCGACAAGCCGGCCGACGCGCCCGTCGAGGCCGCCGCGACGAAGGCCGAGAACGTCGCCGTCGCGCCGACCGAGGCGAAGCTGGACATCACCTTGCCCGGCGCGAACAGCGAATATGCCTATGCCGAACTGCTGGAACTGCAGGCCGATGACGGCACGCTGATTGCCGACAGCACCAAGGGCGCGGGCCTGTGCACCTTTGCCGACGAAGGCGGGCGGGTGCTCCTGACCGTCGGCGCTCCGCCGCAGGACGACAAGGCCGGCGCAGGCGTCGTGCGCCCCAATGGCAAGCCGGCCATGGCGCTGTTCGCGCAGGCCGACGGCACCGACTACATCGTCAACGGCCCGACGCTGGAGCGCAAGGCGATCGACGGCGGCCTGGCGCTGACCGTGGCTGTCACGCTGGCGGACGACAAGAAGAGCGCCACCATGGCGGTCAAGCTGCCCGAGGGCGAGCGCGACCCCTATATCGGCACCTGGAGCTGCAAGGGATGACGATGCAACTCGAACAGTCGCCGACGACCGGCGACGAAGTCATCACCAACTACACGATCAACTTCGGGCCCCAGCACCCGGCGGCGCACGGCGTGCTGCGCATGGTGATGGAGCTTGACGGCGAGATCATCGAGCGGGTCGACCCGCACGTCGGCCTGCTCCATCGCGGCACCGAAAAGCTGATCGAGTACAAGACCTACCTCCAGGCGCTACCCTACTTCGACCGGCTCGACTACTGCTCGCCGCTGGCGATGGAATACAGCTACGTCCTGGCCATCGAGAAGCTGCTGAACGTCGAGGTTCCGATCCGCGCCCAGTACCTGCGCGTGCTGTTCGCCGAACTGACCCGCATCTGCAACCACATGCTCAACATCGGCAGCCACGTCATGGACGTGGGCGCGATGACCCCGAACCTGTGGCTGTTCGAGATCCGCGAGGACTGCCTCAATTTCTTCGAGCGCGCGTCGGGCGCGCGCATGCACAGCGCGTGGTATCGCCCCGGCGGCGTGCACCAGGACGTGCCGCTCAAGCTGCTCACCGATATCGGCGACTGGCTCGACACCCGCCTGCCGCGGCTGTTCGACGACGCGATGAGCCTCGTCGTCGACAACCGCATCTTCAAGCAGCGCAATGTCGACATCGCGATCGTCAGCAAGGAAGACGCGCTGGCCTGGGGCTTTTCCGGCCCGATGATCCGCGCCGCCGGCATCCCGTGGGACCTGCGCAAGAGCCAGCCCTACGACGTTTACGACCGGATGGACTTCGAAATTCCGGTCGGCACCAACTCGGACTGCTACGATCGGATGATGGTCCGCGTTGAGGAAGTGCGCCAGTCGGCCCGCATCATGAAGCAGTGCCTGGCCGAGATGCCCGATGGGCCGATCGCCAGCCTCGACCGCAAGGTCAGCCCGCCCAAGCGGGCCGAGATGAAGAGCTCGATGGAAGCGCTGATCCATCACTTCAAGCTCTATACCGAGGGATTCCACGTTCCCGCGGGCGAAGTCTACGTCGCGACGGAAAGCCCGAAGGGCGAGTTCGGCGTCTACCTCGTCTCCGACGGGTCCAACAAACCCTATCGCTGCAAGATCCGGCCGACCGCGTTCAGCCATCTCCAGGCGATGGACATGATGTGCAAGGGACACATGCTGCCCGACGCGACCGCCATCCTCGGCGCGATCGACGTCGTGTTCGGAGAGTGTGACCGGTGATCTGCGCCGACCGTCTTTTCCGGCCTGCCGCTCCCTGTCAGGGCGGCACGTTTCAGGCCCGGGCAATGGTCGGTGTGAAACAGGCGCGGGGCGGCATCGATCCATGGGGATCGGTCGATGCCATCTTCGGAGGGTCCAGAACCATGAAACTCGATACCAACCAGCAGATGAGCGTGCTTGCATCGGCCACCGGCCTGATCCTGATCGCGTTCTATTTCCTCGCGCTCTATCTGGGTGCCGACACGGCCGACTGGCTGCCCAACGTGATCGCCTGCATCGGCGGCTTCGAACTCTACATGTTCGGCCAGAGCCAGTGGGAAGCGTTCAAGAGAAAGCGCACCAATGACCGCGGGGGCCCGCGTGGCTGACACGATGAGCCGCAGCCTGACCGACATTGCCCGCGCGATGATCGACGCCTACAATGCGCAGGACGTCGACGCCTACGTCTCGTTCATGACGGATGACGCGTGCGAGGCGAACTACCGCGGCGATGTCGTTCGCGAGGGCAGGGAGGGGACACGCTCGGGCCTCGCCGCCGCGTTCGCGCGCTGGCCGCAGAACCGGGCGGAGATCGTCTCGGCCCAGGAAATCGGCAATTACGTCCTGATGCGCGAGCATGTCACGCGCGGCCCCGCGACCGACGGTTCGCCGCCGGTCGAGCCGTTCGATGTGGTCGCCATCTACACTTTCGAGGGCGAAAGGTGCGCCCGCGTGGAGTTCGTCCGCTAATGGCCGACCGTTACATCGAACCCGAAACCCCCGAACTGCGCGCCCGCTGGGGCGGCTTCGCGTTCACTCCCGCGTGGGAGGCGAAGGCGAAGGAGGCGATCTCGCATTATCCCGAAGGTCGCCAGAAGTCCGCCGTCATGGCCCTGCTCGACATCGCGCAGCGCCAGGTGGGCGAGGAAACCCAGACGCAGGGCTGGCTGCCGATCCCGGTGATGGAGTACGTTGCGCGCTATCTCGACATGCCGGTGATCCGGGTGGTCGAGGTCGCGACGTTCTACACGATGTACAACCTCGTGCCGGTGGGCCGTTTCCACGTGCAGGTGTGCGGCACCACGCCGTGCTGGCTGCGCGGCTCGGACGAGGTCATGGCGACCTGCAAGAAGCGCGGCATGAGCAAGGGCCACACCACCGACGACGGCATGTGGACGCTGACCGAGGTGGAGTGCATGGGCAACTGCTCGAGCGCACCGATGGTCCAGATCAACGACGACAACTACGAGGACCTCACCGGCGAACGCCTCGACGCGATCCTCGACGCGCTGGCTGAGGGCCAGACGCCGAAGGCCGGGACGCAGGAACCGGGCCGCCACACCGTCGAACCCGTTGGCGGGCCGACCACGCTGACCGCGATGGTCGACGCCAACCACGACTATCGGGGCGAGTGGTAAGGTGGACAGCAGCATCATCGTCATCGTCATTGCGCTTCTCGCGGTCTTCATCGCGTGGAAGGTGCTGAAGGGCATCGTCAAGACGGTGGCGCTGGTCGCGATCCTGATCGCCGCGGCCATTTTCGTTTTCGGACTCGGAGCTTAACGATGCTGGCTGACAAGGACCGCATCTTCACCAATCTCTACGGCTATCAGGACTGGGGCCTGAAGGCGGCGCAGGCGCGCGGCGACTGGGACGATACCAAGGCGCTGCTCGCTCGCGGGCAGGACGCGATCATCGACGAGATCAAGGCCAGCGGCCTGCGCGGTCGCGGGGGTGCGGGCTTCCCCACCGGCATGAAATGGTCCTTCATGCCCAAGGAATCGAAGGACGGTCGCCCCAGCTTCCTCGTCATCAACGCCGACGAATCCGAGCCCGGCTCGTGCAAGGACCGCGAGATCATCCGCCACGATCCGCACAAGCTGATCGAAGGCGCGCTGGTTGCCGGTTACGCGATGCGAGCGCGGGCAGCCTACATCTACATCCGCGGCGAATACATCCGCGAGGCATGGCGGCTCGAGGATGCGGTCAAGCAGGCCTATGACGCGGGCCTGATCGGCAAGAACGCCTGCGGTTCGGGTTACGACTTCGACGTCTTCGTCCATCGCGGCGCGGGCGCTTACATCTGCGGCGAAGAGACCGCGATGATCGAGAGCCTCGAAGGCAAGAAGGGCCAGCCCCGCCTGAAGCCGCCGTTCCCGGCCGGCGCCGGCCTCTACGGCTGTCCGACCACGGTCAACAACGTGGAATCGATCGCGGTGGCGCCGACGATCCTGCGCCGCGGTGCCGAATGGTTCGCCAGCTTCGGGCGCGAGAACAACAAGGGCACCAAGCTCTTCCAGATCAGCGGCCACGTCGAGAAGCCCTGTGTCGTCGAAGAGGCGATGAGCATCCCGTTCAGCGAACTCATCGAGAAGCACTGCGGCGGTATCCGCGGCGGCAAGGACAACCTGCTGGCGGTCATCCCCGGCGGTTCGTCCGTCCCGCTTGTCCCGGCGGCCGAGATCTGGGACGCGCCGATGGATTTCGACGGGCTGAAGGCGGTCGGGTCCGGGCTCGGCACCGCGGCGGTCATCGTCATGGACAAGTCGACCGATATCGTGAAGGCGATCAGCCGGATCAGCTACTTCTACAAGCACGAGAGCTGCGGCCAGTGCACGCCGTGCCGCGAAGGCACGGGCTGGATGTGGCGGATGATGGAACGGCTGCGCGTCGGTGATGCGGCGGTCGAGGAAATCGACATGCTGCAACAGGTGACCAAACAGGTCGAGGGCCACACCATCTGCGCGCTGGGCGACGCGGCGGCCTGGCCGATCCAGGGCCTGATCAAGCATTTCCGCCCGGAGCTGGAACGCCGCATTCGTGAAGCGGGCAATATGGCAGAGGCAGCTGAGTAATGCCGACAGTTAAGGTAGACGGTCAGGACATCGAGGTCCCCGCAGGCGCGACCGTGCTGCAGGCCTGCGAGCTTGCCGGCAAGGAAATCCCGCGTTTCTGCTATCACGAGCGGCTGTCGATCGCCGGCAACTGCCGGATGTGCCTTGTCGAGGTGAAGCCCGGGCCGCCCAAGCCGCAGGCATCCTGCGCGCTGCCCGCCACCGACGGCCAGGAGATCCGCACCGACAGCGAGATGGTCAAGAAGGCGCGCGAAGGGGTGATGGAGTTCCTCCTCATCAACCACCCGCTCGACTGCCCGATCTGCGACCAGGGCGGCGAATGCGATCTGCAGGACCAGTCGGTCGCCTACGGCCGCGGCGGCTCGCGCTATGACGAGAGCAAGCGCGCGGTCACCGAAAAGTACATGGGCCCGCTCATCAAGACGACGATGACGCGCTGCATCCATTGCACCCGCTGCGTGCGCTTCTCCGAGGAGATCGCCGGCGTGGACGAGATCGGCGCGCTTTATCGCGGCGAGAACATGCAGATTACCACCTACCTGGAGCAGGCGGCAAAGCACGAGCTTTCGGCCAACGTGATCGACCTGTGCCCGGTCGGCGCGCTGACCAGCCGGCCCTACGCCTACGAGGCGCGGCCCTGGGAATTGAAAAAGACGCTGGGCATCGACGTGATGGACGCGCTGGGCGCCAACATCCGCATCGACGCGCGCGGTCGCGAAGTGCTGCGCGTGCTGCCGCGGATCAACGACGACGTGAACGAGGAGTGGCTCTCCGACAAGTCGCGCTTCGCCGTCGACGGCCTGACCCGCCGCCGCCTCGACAAGGTCTTCGTTCGCAGGGAAGGCAAGCTCCAGCCCGCGAGCTGGAACGAGGCTTTCGGGATGATCAAGGCGGCCGCGCCCGGCAAGGACATCGCCGCTGTCTACGGCGACCTGCTCGATTGCGAGACGATGTTCGCGGCCAAGGCGCTGCTCCGCGCGATGGGCTCGACCCTGATCGAAGGCCGCCAGAGCGGGATGGTCTACGCGACCGACAATCTCGCCGCAGTGAACTTCAACACCACGTTGGCCGAGATCGAGAAGGCCGATGCGATCCTGATCGTCGGCAGCCAGGTCCGCCACGAAGCGCCGTTGCTGAACGTCCGCCTGCGCAAGGCGGCGAAGCGAGGGGCGAAGGTCTTCGTTGTCGGGCCGGAGTGGGAAACGACCTATGCGGCGACTTTCCTGGGCAACGACCTTTCGGTGCTGAACGCGCTGTCGTCCGATGTGACCGACGCGATGGGCAATGCCGCGCGGCCCGCGATCATCCTTGGCGGTGCGGCGCTCGGTCGCGGAGCGCTGGACAAGGCGCTGGCGCTGGCGAGCGAATGGAACGTCGTGCGCACGATGGAAGACGGAAGCGTCTGGAACGGCTTCAACGCGCTGCACTTCTCCGCCTCGCGCATGGGCGGGCTGATGCTCGGCCTCGCGCAGAAGGGGGGCATGGCCGACCTCGCCGCCGCTAGGCCGAAGGTTCTGCTGGCGCTGGGTGCGGACGAGGTGGACTTCACCAGGTTTCCGGATTCGCTCAAGGTCTTCATCGGACACCACGGCGACAAGGGCGCGCATGCGGCCGACATCGTGCTGCCCGCCGCGGCCTACACCGAAAAGGCCGGCACTTATGTCAACATCGAGGGCCGCGTGCAGCGCAGCGAGAAGGCCATCTTCGCGCCGGGCGACGCGCGTGAGGACTGGACGATCCTGCGCGCGCTGGCCGATGCGCTGGGCGTATCGGTCGGCTTCGACAGTTTCGAACAGCTTCGCGCCGCGATGTTCGCCGACACCCCGGCGCTGGCCCGCGAAGGCCTCGTCGATTTCGGCACCGCGCTTCCCTCCGGCGGAGGCGAGGCTTCGGGCGTGATCGACAACTATCCGGTCGCCGACTTCTATCTCAACAACGCGATCTGCCGGGCGAGCCCGACGATGCAGCGCTGCTCGGCCGAACTCCTCCATGGCGAGCCCCTTGCGGAGGCCGCGGAATGACCGATTTCTTCATCAGCCTCGGGATGACGTACGGCTGGGCGTGGTTCGTCGCCACGATCTGCGGCATCCTGCTGATCGCGCTGCCGCTGATGCTCGGCGTGGCGATGATCATCTACGCCGATCGCAAGATCTGGGCCGCGATGGCGCTGCGCCGCGGTCCCAACGTGGTCGGCCCGTTCGGCCTGCTGCAATCCTTCGCGGACGGGCTCAAGGTCTTCCTGCAGGAAACGATCATCCCTTCGGCGGCGAACAAGGGCCTGTTCCTGATCGCGCCGATCATCACCTTTACAGTGGCGCTGCTGGCCTGGGCGGTCATTCCGTTCAATTCGGGCGCAGTGCTGGCCGACATTAACGTGGGCCTGCTCTACATCTTCGCCATCAGTTCGCTGGGCGTCTATGGCGTCGTCATCGCGGGCTGGGCATCGAACTCGAAATACCCGTTCTTCTCGGCCATGCGCGCCGCGGCTCAGATGATCAGCTACGAAGTCTCGATCGGCTTCATCATCATCTGCGTCGTGCTGTGGGCGGGCACGTTCAACATGAACGGCATCGTCGTCGCGCAGCAGGGCCACGTGCTGGGCTTCTTCAATGGCTTCGGCTTCAATCCGCTGCTGTTCCCGATGTGGGTGCTGTTCCTGATTTCGGGCATGGCCGAGACAGCACGCGCGCCCTTCGATCTGACCGAGGCGGAAAGCGAGCTCGTCGCCGGTTACCAGACCGAATATTCGTCGATGAGCTTCGCGCTCTACTGGCTTGGCGAATATGCCAACGTGCTGCTGATGTGCACGCTCAACGCGGTGCTCTTCTTCGGCGGATGGCTGCCCCCGGTCGACTGGGCGCCGCTCTACTGGGTCAACGGCTTCGTCTGGCTGTTCATCAAGATCCTGTTCTTCTTCTTTATCTTCAGCTGGGTGAAGGCGACCGTGCCGCGGTTCCGATATGACCAGCTTATGCGTCTTGGCTGGAAGATCTTCCTGCCGTTCTCGCTGCTGTGGGTCTTCATCGTCAGCGGTTATCTCATGGCTACCGGACACTTCGCATGAGCGTCGCCCATCTCGTAAAGTCGTTCACCCTCTGGGAGTTCGTGAAGGCGCACTGGCTGACCTTGAAGTATTTCTTCAAGCCCAAGGCGACGATCAACTACCCTTTCGAGAAGAACCCGCTGTCGCCCCGTTTCCGCGGCGAACACGCCCTGCGCCGCTATCCGAACGGCGAGGAACGCTGCATCGCGTGCAAGCTGTGCGAGGCGGTGTGTCCGGCTCAGGCGATCACAATCGAGGCGGAACCGCGCGAGAACGGCAGCCGCCGCACCACGCGCTACGACATCGACATGACCAAGTGCATCTTCTGCGGCTTCTGCCAGGAAGCCTGCCCGGTCGATGCCATCGTCGAGGGGCCGAACTTCGAGTACGCGACCGAAACGCGCGAGGAACTGCTCTACGACAAGGCGAAGCTGCTGGCCAACGGGGACAAGTGGGAGCGTGCGATCGCCGCGAACCTTGAAGCCGATGCGCCCTACCGCTAGGGGCCGCGCGGGAAGACGACCATGATCCACGTAATAGCCTTCTACCTTTTCGCGGCCATCCTGATCGCCAGCGCCGTGCTGGTGATCATGAGCCGCAATCCGGTCCACTCGGTGCTCTGGCTGATCCTCGCGTTCTTCAACGCGGCGGGGCTGATGGTGCTGGTCGGTGCGGAATTCATCGCGATGCTGCTGGTGATCGTCTACGTCGGCGCGGTCGCGGTGCTGTTCCTGTTCGTCGTCATGATGCTCGACATCGATTTCGCCGAACTGCGCGCCGGGTTCATGAAGAACTTCCCGCTCGGCATCCTGCTTGCCGTCGTTCTCCTCGCCGAACTGGTCCTGGGCCTGGGCGCCTATCGCGTCGGCTCGCTGACGCTGGGACAGGCGGACGGTTCGGCGATGACCCTTGCCGGACGCTCCAATATCGAGAGCATCGGCGGGCTGCTCTACGGTCGCTATCTCTTCCTGTTCGAGGCGGCGGGCCTGGTCCTGCTGGTGGCCATGATCGGCGCGATCGTGCTGACGCACCGCCAGCGCAGCGACACGCGCGGGCAGAACATCTCGAAGCAGGTCAAGCGCCGCCCCGAAGAGGCGACGATCAACGTCAAGCCCGAAGTGGGCAAGGGGGTCTCGCTGTGATCGGCATCGAACACTACGTCGTCGTCAGCTCGATCCTGTTCGTGCTGGGCGTCCTGGGCATCTTTCTCAACCGCAAGAACGTCATCGTCATCCTGATGGCGATCGAGCTGATCCTGCTGGCGGTGAACATCAACCTCGTCGCGTTCAGCGCCTTCCTCGGCGACCTGACCGGCCAGATCTTCGCGATGTTCGTGCTGACCGTCGCGGCGGGCGAGGCGGCCATCGGTCTTGCCATTCTCGTCATCTACTTCCGTGGCCGCGGCACCATCGCGGTCGACGACATCCACCGGATGCGGGGATAATCGCGTGATCGAGCTTATCGTCTTCGGGCCGCTGCTGGCGGCGATCATCGCGGGTTTCGCGAACAAGAGCTTCGGCACCGTCTTTCCCAAGGCGGTGACCACCGGGGCGCTGTTCCTCTCTTGCGCACTGTCTTGGCCGATCTTCCTCGGCTTCATGACCGGCACGGCCGAAGCCGGCGTCACCCCGGTGCTGCAGTGGGTGCGTTCGGGCGACATGACCTTCGACTGGGCGCTGCGGGTCGATACGCTGACGGCGGTGATGCTGGTGGTGATCACCAGCGTCTCCGCGCTCGTCCACCTCTATTCGTGGGGCTACATGGACGAGGATCCGGACCAGCCGCGCTTCTTCGCCTACCTGTCGCTGTTCACGTTCGCGATGCTGATGCTGGTGACGGCCGACAACCTCGTTCAGATGTTCTTTGGCTGGGAAGGCGTGGGCCTAGCCTCGTATCTGTTGATCGGTTTCTGGTTCAGGAAACCCAGCGCCAATGCCGCCGCGATAAAGGCCTTCGTCGTCAACCGTGTCGGCGATCTCGGTTTCATGCTGGGCATCTTCGGCGTGTTCGTCGTGTTCGGCACGACCTCCATTCCCGAGATCCTCGACCGTGCCCCGGAAATGGCCGGCAGCTCGATCGGCTTCCTCGGCATGCGTCTCGACACGATGACGATCCTGTGCCTGCTGCTGTTCGTTGGCGCGATGGGCAAGTCGGCGCAGCTCGGCCTGCACACGTGGCTTCCCGACGCGATGGAAGGCCCGACCCCGGTGTCGGCGCTGATCCACGCGGCGACGATGGTGACCGCGGGCGTGTTCATGGTCTGCCGCCTCTCGCCGTTGTTCGAAACCAGCCAGATCGCGCTCGGCTTCGTCACCTTCATCGGTGCGGCGACCTGCCTTTTCGCCGCCACCGTCGGCACGACGCAGACCGACATCAAGCGGGTCATCGCCTATTCGACCTGCTCGCAGCTCGGCTACATGTTCTTTGCTGCCGGTGTCGGCGCCTATGGCGCGGCGATGTTCCACCTGTTCACCCACGCCTTCTTCAAGGCGCTGCTGTTCCTGGGGGCTGGTTCGGTGATCCACGCGATGCACCACGAACAGGACATGCGCTATTACGGCGGCCTCAGGAAACATATCCCGATCACCTTCTGGGCGATGACGGCGGGCACGCTGGCGATCACCGGCGTCGGCCTGTGGTTCGCGCACGTCGGCTTCGCGGGCTTCTACTCGAAGGACGCCATTCTCGAGAGCGCGTTCGCCAGCGGGACCGAGATGGGCCGCTTCGCCTTCTTCATCGGCATCGCCGCTGCGCTGCTGACCAGCTTCTATTCGTGGCGGCTCGTCTTCCTGACGTTCTTCGGCAAGCCGCGCTGGGAACAGTCGGAGCATATCCAGCACGCGGTTCACGGGGATCATCACGATCATCCGTCGGACGAGGACGCCGGGCACGACCCGCACGCCCCCGCGCACGGTGCGATCGCGCATGGCGAGGGAACGGCGGGCTATCACCCGCACGAAAGCCCGTGGGTCATGCTGCTGCCGCTGGTCATCCTGTCGCTGGGCGCGATTTTCGCCGGCGCGATCTGGAGCCACTCGTTTCTTGAAAGTGCGGCGTTCTGGAACGGCTCGATCTTCTACAACGAGCACCTGATGCACGCGATGCACGAGGTGCCGACCTGGGTGAAGATCGCGCCGGGGGCGGTCATGCTGATCGGCCTCGCCATCGCGTGGAACAACTACATCCGCGATCCCGACGCGGCGGGCCGCTTCGTCGGCATGTTCGGCGGCGTCTACACCTTCCTCAAGAACAAGTGGTACTTCGACGAGCTCTATCATGTTCTCTTCGTGAAGCCGGCCTTCTGGCTGGGCCGCAAGTTCTGGAAGTGGGGTGACGAAGGCACGATCGATCGCTTCGGCCCCAACGGGGCGGCGTGGGTCGTCGCGCAGGGGTCGCGTTACGCGCAGGTCGTGCAGACGGGTTATCTCTACAGCTACGCGCTGGTCATGCTGCTCGGGCTCGTCGCCGCGATCAGTTGGGTCATGGTTCGCTAAGGGAACGGGGCAGGGTTTATTGTAATGGACGGCTTTCCGATCCTTTCGCTGATGTTGCTCGTGCCGCTGGTCGGCGCGGCCATCTGCATGTTCGCCAGTGCGCCGACGGCGCGGATGGTGGCGCTGGTCGCCACGCTGATCGATTTCGCGCTGGGCGTCGTGCTGTGGCTCAATTTCGACATCGGCGGCGCGCAGTGGCAGTTCGTCGAGCGCGCGCCGATCTTCGCCGGGTTCTCCTGGGCACTGGGGATCGACGGCATTGCGCTGCTGCTAATCCTGCTCTCGGTGTTCCTGATGCCGATTTGCATCGGGGCCAGCTGGAACTCGATCGAGAAGCGCGTCGGCGAATACATGGCCGCGTTCCTGATGATGGAAACGCTGATGATCGGCGTTTTCGCGGCGCAGGACCTGTTCCTGTTCTACATCATGTTCGAAGCCGGCCTGATCCCGATGTACCTGATCATCGGCATCTGGGGCGGCGACAACCGCATCTACGCGTCCTACAAGTTCTTCCTCTACACCCTCATCGGCTCGGTCCTGATGCTGATCGCGATGTTCTGGATGGTCCGCGAGGCGGGCACGACCGACATTCCGACGCTGATGGCCTACGACTTCCCGGCGGATGCGCAGACCTGGCTGTGGCTCGCCTTCTTCGCCAGCTTCGCGGTGAAGATGCCGATGTGGCCGGTCCACACCTGGCTGCCCGACGCGCACGTGCAGGCGCCGACCGCGGGCTCGGTCATCCTGGCCGGCGTGTTGCTCAAGATGGGCGGCTACGGCTTCATCCGCTTCAGCCTGCCGATGTTTCCCGATGCCTCGGCGCAATTCGCGTGGCTCGTCTTCGCCCTGTCGATGGTGGCGGTGGTCTATACCTCGCTCGTCGCATTGGTGCAGCACGACATGAAGAAGCTGATCGCCTATTCCTCGGTCGCGCACATGGCGATCGTCTGCGTCGCGCTTTTCAGCTTCAACGTGCAAGGTCTCGAAGGCTCGATGATCGTGATGCTGAGCCACGGGCTCGTCTCGGGCGCGCTGTTCCTTGCCGTCGGCGTCATCTACGACCGGCTGCACACGCGCGAGATCAGCCGCTACGGCGGGCTGGCGATCAACATGCCGAAATACGCGCTGTTCTTCCTGCTGTTCACGATGGCCTCGATCGGCCTGCCGGGCACCAGCGGCTTCGTCGGCGAGTTCCTTGCGCTGGCGGGGGTCTACCAGATTTCGAGCTGGGTCGCGCTGATCTGCACCACCGGCATCATCCTGGGCGCTGCCTACATGCTTTACCTCTACCGCCGCGTCGCTTTTGGCGAACAGGTCAACGCCGATGCCGCCGCCATGCCCGATCTCGACAAGCGCGAATGGGCGATGATGCTGCCGCTCGCCGCCGCGGTGCTTTGGATGGGCGTCTATCCGGAAAGCTTCTTGGCACCGATGCGCAACGACATCGCGTGGCTCGACCAGCGCCTCGCCTCCGCCGCGCCGGAAGGTGACGCCCGCCTGTCCGCGCCCAATCCCAAGGCAGCCGCCGGGGGTGCCCACGCCGAAACCGCCGCGGCCGAGGGGGAGGCCCACTGATGACCGACTTCTCGCAATCGCTCGCGATCATCGCGGCAGAGGAAATCCTCACCGTCGTCGGCCTCGTCCTGCTGCTTGCCGCTGCATGGATGGGCGACAAGGGCTCGCGCCTCATCTCGATCGTCGCGGTGGCCGCGCTGGTCGCTTGCGCCTTCGTCGCCGCACCGGTCCTGTGTCAGGGGTTGATGGGACCGGAAACGGTCGCCTTCATGGGCCAGTACAAGGGTGACGCCTTTTCGGCCTTTGCCAAGCTGCTGATCTATGCCGCGGGCGGCGCCGCGCTGATCGTCGCGCCGGGCTTCTTCGGCCGCGCGGGTGTCGGCGGCACCTCGGTGATGCGGGCCGAGTATCCGGTTCTCATCTTGTTTGCCGTTCTCGGCATGAACATGATGGTCTCGGCGACGGACTTCCTGACGCTCTACATCGGTCTCGAACTGAACAGCCTTGCCGCCTACGTCCTCGCCGCTTTCCTGCGGACGGACGAGCGTTCCGCCGAAGCGGGCCTCAAGTACTTCGTGCTGGGCGCGCTCGCTTCGGGCATCATCCTGTTCGGCATGAGCCTGACCTACGGCTTTGCCGGCACCACGAGTTTCGCCGGCGTGCGCGTGGCGCTGGCGGGCGATCTTTCGACCGGTGCGCTGTTCGGCCTGATCTTCGTTCTGGCGGGCCTCGCCTTCAAGATCAGCGCGGTGCCGTTCCACATGTGGACGCCCGACGTCTACGAAGGCGCGCCGACGCCAGTGACGATGTTCTTCGCCACCGCCCCCAAGGTCGCCGCGCTGGCGCTGACCATGCGTGTCGCCTTCGTGCCATTCGGCGCGCAGGTCGGTGCCTGGCAGCAGATCGTGATCTTCGTCTCTCTCGCTTCGATCATCGTCGGCGCGCTGGGCGCGATCGGACAGGCCAACATCAAGCGGCTGCTCGCCTATTCCTCGATCAACAACATCGGCTTCCTGCTGATCGGCCTCGCCGCCGCGACGCAGGAGGGCGCTGCTGCGATGCTCGTCTATCTCGCGATCTACGTGGCGATGAGCGTGGCGGGCTTCGTCGTGGTGCTGATGCTGCGCGACGCGGCGGGCAACCCGGTCGAGCGGATCGCCGACATGGCGGGCCTGTCGCGCACGCGTCCGGCCCTGGCCTGGGCACTGGCAGCGGTGATGTTCAGCCTTGCCGGCATCCCGCCGCTGTTCGGCTTCTGGGGCAAGTTCGTGGTGTTCCAGGCGGCGGTCAACGCCGACCTGATCGCGCTGGCCGCGCTCGGCATTGCGGCGAGCGTCATCGGTGCGTTCTACTACCTGAAGGTGGTCAAGATCGCGTTTTTCGATGAGCCTGCCAACGTCGTCTCGGCCGCAGGCGAGGGCGGGGCCGATGCGCTCGGGCACAAGGTGCTGTTGCTGATCTCTTGCATCGCGATCTCGCCGCTGGGCTACCTGCTGACCCCGTGGATCGGTGATCTTGCGGGCAAGGCGGCCGCGGCGCTGTTCTTTGCCGGCTGACTTGATCGAGTTCGTCGCCGAGACGGGGTCGACCAACGCGGATCTCGCCGCCCGGCTCGCGGGCGGAGAGGCCATGACCGAATGCTTCTGGCTGCGCGCGGGCCGCCAGATACAGGGCCGGGGTCGCGCCGGCCGCGAATGGGTCAGCGAAGACGGCAACCTGCATTGCTCGACCCTCGTCCATCTGCGGCCCGGCGATCCGCCGCCGGCGACGCTGTCGCTGGTGGCCGGACTGGCGGTGCATGACGCCGTAGGCGAAGCGCTCGGCCTCTCGTGCAGCACACGCGATCGCGAAATGCACCTGAAGTGGCCCAACGACCTGATGATCGATGGTGCCAAGATCGCCGGCATCCTTTGCGAGATGATCGACCGGACTATCGTCGTCGGAATAGGTCTCAACGTCGCCGCTGCGCCGGATCTTCCGGACAGGCCCACGACATCGCTGCGCGCGCAAGGTTGCGAAATGGATGCCGCGGCGATGCTGGACACGCTTGCCCGCTCCTTCGCCGCGCGGTTGGCGGCATGGCGTGCCGAACCGCTGGCTGACACGCTGGCCCGATGGGAGCGGTGTGCGACACCTAGGGGCACGCCGATCACCGTCCATGCCGACACGGATGTCGCGGGCACGTTCGATGGACTGGAAAGCGACGGGTCGCTGCGGTTGCGGTTGGAGGACGGCTCGCGCCGTGCCATCTATGCGGGCGACGTGATCCTGCGGGAGATTGACTGATGCTGCTCGCCTGCGATGTCGGTAACACCAACATCGTCTTTGCGCTGATGGAGGGGATTGAGGTGCGCAGCCGCTGGCGAATCGCTACGGACCCGCGCCGCACGGCTGACGAATACGCCGTCTGGCTGTTGCAACTCTTTGCGCTCGAAGGCCTCGCCTTCGATTCTGTGGACCAGGTCATCGTTTCCACCGTGGTGCCCCGCGCGCGCCACAACCTCACCGTGCTGGGCGAGAAGTACTTTGGCCAGGCGCCGATCTTCGCGGGCGAGGGTCCGGCGGGCTGGGGCATGGAAATCGATGTCGAAGAACCGGCGAGCCTCGGTGCAGACCGCGCGGTCAACGCCGTCGCCGCCCACGCCGAACATCCGGGCGACCTCATCGTCATCGATTTCGGCACAGCCACGACCTTCGACGTCGTCGATTTCAACGGCGCCTACAAGGGCGGGATCATCGCACCCGGCATCAACCTGTCGCTCGACGCGCTGGTCCAGGCGGCGGCCAAGCTGCCCCGCATCGCGATCGAAGCGCCGAGCGAGACCCGCTCGGTCATCGGCCGCAATACCGAGACGCAGATGCACATCGGGGTCTATTGGGGCTATGTGGCGATGATCGAAGGGCTGGTCGCTCGGCTCAAGGCGGAGATCGGCCGACCGGCGAAAGTGCTGGCCACCGGCGGTCTCGCGCTGCTGTTCGACGAGCAGACCGACATTTTCGACGCGGTCGATGTCGATCTCACGCTCAAAGGGCTGGCAATCCTCGCCGAAAAGGCGTCTAAGCCCGGGCGATGACTCCCGGTAAAGAACTGCTTTTCCTCGCGCTCGGCGGCTCGGGCGAGATTGGCATGAACGTCAATCTCTACGGCTGCGACGGCAAATGGCTGATGGTCGATCTCGGCATGAGCTTCGCCGACCCCGGTTATCCCGGTGTCGACCTTGTCTTCGCCGACCTCGAATTCATCGAGGACAAGGCCGAAGACCTTGTCGGCATCGTGCTGACCCATGCGCACGAGGATCATATCGGCGCGGTGCCCTATTTTGCCGCCGACCTCGACGTGCCTCTCTACGCGACGCCGTTTACCGCCGAACTGGTCCTGCGCAAGCTGCAGGAAGCAGGGCTGGAAAACGCGGTTGAGCTCAACATCATCGACCACCTCGACGACTTCACGCCGGGCGGCGAAGGCTCGCCGTTCAAGGTGCGCTACGTCCCGCTTGCCCACTCGATCGCGGAGGGTAACGCGGTCATCGTCGACACCCCTCATGGCCGGGTCTTCCATACCGGAGACTGGAAGCTGGATGAGGAGCCGCAGATCGGCGCACCCAGCACCCCCGACGAACTGCGCGAGATCGGCGATGGCGGCGTCCTCGCGCTGGTCTGCGATTCGACCAATGTGTTCAACCCCAAGCCGTCCGGTTCGGAAGGGGGCGTGCTGACCGCGCTCCAGGCCGAAGTCGCCCGCCATAAGGGCAAGCGCGTGGTGGTAACGACGTTCGCCTCGAACGTCGCGCGGCTGCAGACGCTGGGGCAGGTGGCCTGGGATACCGGCCGCCAGCTTTGCGTGGCGGGGCGCTCGCTCGACCGCATCATCGACGTGGCGCAGGCCAACGGCTATCTCGCGGATTTCCCGCCGACGATCGATTTCGACACGGCGATGGCCCTGCCACGCGGCGAAGTGCTGATCATCGCCACCGGCGGACAGGGCGAACCGCGCGCCGCGCTGGCGCGCATCGCGGCGGAAAACCATCCGATCGAACTGACTAGGGGCGATGTGGTGCTGTTCTCCAGCCGCCAGATTCCCGGCAACGAATTGGCGATCGGGCGAATCATGAACCAGCTCGCCTTGCGCGAGATCACCACGATCACCGATCGCGGCGAATTGATCCACGTGTCCGGCCACCCCGGCCGGCCTGAGCTGGAAGCGCTTTATGGCTGGATCCGGCCCGAGATTCTCGTGCCCGTCCATGGCGAGGCGCGCCACATGCGCGAGCAGGTTCGCGTCGGCAAGGCGGCGGGCATCCCGAGCCAGGTGTTCCAGATGAACGGCGACATCGTCCGCCTCGCTCCTGGCAAGCCCGGCAAGATCGGTGAGGCGCGGACCGGCAGGCTCGTGCTCGACGGCGACATCATCGTGCCCGCCGATGGCGAGGCGATCGCCGAGCGTCGCCGGCTTGCCCAGAACGGGCACGTGAACGTCATCCTGCCGCCGAAGCGGTCGAAGGCCGCGCCGCTGATCACCAGCATCGGCCTCCCGCTGGACGAGGACGAGGCCGATTTCCTGGCCGAAGCGCGCGCCGATGTCCAAGCTGCCGTGGCAAAGGCAAAGTCGGGCAAGGGCCGCGACAGCGTGGTCGAGGCCGCACGCCTCGCCGCCCGCCGCGCCGCCCGGCGCTGGTCGGGCAAGAACCCGCAAGTTACCGTTCTAGAATTCGACGAAGAGTAGGGGACCGAGCCGATGGAGATCACCTCGATCGTGGCGATTTACAGCCTGTTCTGGGTCATGTCCGCGTTTCTGGTCATGCCCTTCGGCATTCGCACGCATCACGAAACCGGCGAGGAGATGGTCGCCGGACAGGCCGACAGCGCGCCGAGCAATTTCCAGCCCAGACGCATCGTCCTTCGCGCCACGATCCTGTCAGCGGTTCTCTTTGCGCTGTATTACGCGAATTACGTCAACGGCTGGATCACCGCGAGCGATCTCAACGTCATCGAACCGCCCAGGGAAATCGCCGAAGAACAGGCCTGGCTGCGCGATGGCGCGCCGGAACGCCCGAACGCCGAATGACCGGCAGGGCGGCGGCTGAAAGCCGCCCGCCGCATCACGCCGATCAGCGGCGCAGGCGCTCGATCGACTGGGCGAGTGCGACGTAGAGCTTGCCCATGTCCGACGACAGCATCGTCACCGCCAGCGAATTGCCCTCTCGCGTGGCGAGGAGGTTGCGCAGCATCGCTTCGAAGTCGTGGATGTAGCGATTGACGTGTTCGCGGAACTCCGGCTCGCGCTCGTAGTGATCGACGACTTGGCGCGTCTCGCCCGAATCGAGCAGGCGCACCGCGCGGCGGGTGAAGATGCCGCGTTCGCCGCGCAGGTAGGCCTGCCACGCGCTGTCGCTGACTTCGGCGGACAGCACCTTGTCGATGTCGATCGCCGTCGAATTGAGCGATTCGGTGATCTGCGACACCCGCTTGGCGAAATGCTCGTCGATGTCCTCCTCGGCGCGGCGCTTGGCCGAATGGATGCGCGCCTCGAGGTGGCTGGTGATCTCGTCCACCCGGCCCAGCTGCGCGTGCAGTTCCGCCGCCGCTGCCTTGGCCGCGGCCGTCGCCCGCCCGACCGTGGCGTCCAGGCCCTCGAGCGCGTCGTGGGTGCTTTCCTGCAGCGCCTTGGTGACGACGATCCCGCTTTCGCGCGCCAGCTTGTCCGCGATGGCACGGACCGCGTCGGATGAGGTGCCCTCGATATTGGCGACCGCCTCGCGGCTCGCTTCCGACAGGCGAGCGATGGCACCACCAAGGGTCGCTTCCGCGGCCGAGGCCATCGCCTCGCTGTCGGCGCGGGCCTGCGCCAGCGTTTCGCGCAAGTCCGCCAGTTGCCGGGCGTGGGCCGATCCGCGATCTTGCAGCGTTTCGTGCAGGGCGTCGAGTTCGGCGAGCGCGGTCTTCGTGGTTTCGCGCGTGGCGTCCATGGCATGGCCCAGGGCCTCGCCACGGTCGCCTGCCTCGCCGAGCAGGCTGCGCAGGCCTTCGATGCGGGCGCTGACTCCGCCGAGCCGGTCCTCGGCCTCGGCCATCGCGCCCGGCAGGGCTTCGCGCGTGTGGCGGGCGCTCGCCTCGATCAGTTCGAGCAAGCGCACCGAACTGTCGGTCAGCGACAGGATCGCCTTGTCCGTGCCGTCGAGCGCCTCGCGGCTCGCCAGCAGCTTGGCCGAGAGGTTGCCCAGGCCGTTGACGATCGAGTCCTCTGCGGCGCGGCTTTGGGTCGAGACCGCCTCCATCCGCTCGCCGTACTCGCCAAGCCGCACAGCGATCGCCTCGGCATGGCGGCCGAGTGCGGCGCTGGCTTCAAGGTGGCGCTGCCGGCGCTGTTCGAATTCGGAATCGTAGGCGGCGAGCAGGCCATGCAGCTGCCCCGTCATCGCCCGTCCGGCTTCCTCGTGCTTCTCGCGCCGTTCGGTCAGTTGCCGGTCCAGCGCGGCCAGTTCGTCGGTATAGGCGGCGGCCAGATCGCGCGCGCCCTGGCGGCTGTTCAGGCGGCGCCGCTCGATCTCGCTGTCGAGCGCGGCGAGGCCAGTGCGCAGGCTTTCCGACATGACCGAGGCGGATTGCAGGCCGCGCTCGGCCCGGGTCTCGATCTGGCTGTCGAGCGCGCGCAGCGCCTCGGCAACGCCGTCGGCCATCGCCTTGCCTGCCGCTTCGCCGCGACCGACGCGTTCCTGGATCTGCTGATCTAGCGTCGCAAGAGCGGCGGAAATGCGTTCGGCAAGGGCGAGGCTGCGTTCTTCGCCGCGTAGGGTGCGCGCCTCGACGTCGGCGTCGAAGCGAGCCAGCACCTCGCCAATCGCGGCGCTGACCGCGCGGGCGGTTTCTTCGCTGCGGCGGGCACGGTCGCCCATGCCTTCGTCCAGCGTCGCGAAACTCGTCGCGAGTTCCTCGACAAGGGCACGGCTGGCCTGGGCACCACGCACGCGGCGCGCCTCGATCTCGCTGTCCAGCCCGGCGATGAGCATGGTGAGCCGTTCGGCAAGGCCGCGGTTGGCATCCTCGCTCTTGGCGAGCCTAGCCTCGATCTCGGCGTCCAGCGCCTCGCTCTGGCGGCGCAGGTCGTTGTGGAGCCGGCTGATTTCCGCCGAAAGGGCGGCGATGCGGGCACCGGCGGCGTCGAGTGCCTCGCTCGATCCGCTGTCGAGCGTCTGGAACAGCGACGCGGCATCGCTGCGAAGGGTTGCGACCCGTCCGCGCCATGCGGCGAGCGCCGCGTCCTCGCCCTCGCGCATGCGATCGGTCAGATCCGCGGCGCAGCTGTCGATTTCGGCGAGCTGGTCGCGCAGCGAGCGCAGCGCGAAAGTCTCGGTCTCCGACAACCGTGCGCGGCTGGTTTCCAGCAACGCCTCCAGCTCGTCGGCGCGCGAGCGGACCGCGGCCAGCGCGGCGATTTCCTGCTCGTCCATCCGTTCGCGCAGACTGGCGCTTTCGGCCTCCAGCGCGGCGAAGCGGTCCTGCGCGATCTGGCCGAGCTGGTCGGCGGCGCGGGTGAAGCGGTCGAGTACGTCGTTGACGCGCGCCTGCATGGCATCGACTTTCAGCGTGCTCGCCTCACCGGCTTGGCCGATACGGGCAAAACCTGCCGAGAGACGTTCAAGCTGCGCGTCGGCGCCCTGGCCCGCCTGGCCGATGTTGTTGGTGAGGTCGCGGGTGGCGTTGGTGACGACGGGAAGCTGGTTGCGCAGCTTCTCCATGTTTTCGAGCGCGGCGGTGCTGACGGTCTGCAACTGGTCGACCCGCTCGGAATTGTCGGCGACCAGCGATTCGAGCTTGCGCGCGCTGTCGCCCAGCCGTTCGCTGGCGATGCGGCCCAGCGCTTCCAAGTCACGGCCCTGAGCGATGATGAACTCCCGGGCGATGGACAGCTCCGAATTGACCCGGCTCAACCGTTCCTCGAGCGAGCGCGATTCGGCGCGCAGCGTTGCCGCCGCATCGCCGAAGCGCGTCGCCTCGACCCGGCTGTTGCGCATCGCCAGCATCCACAACGCGACGACGAGGACCGCAGGCATCGACCATTGGGCGAGGAGGGCAGTGCCCTCCGCCGGGGTCGATCCGCCGAGGATCTCGCCCTCGCGGGCCCAGACGAAGAAGGCCGTCCACGCCGCCAGCGCCAGCGCGCCAAGAGTCGGCACCAGCCAGCCGAGATCGCGCCCGCGCGGTTCATCGACCTCGTACCATTCCTCGACCGCTTCGCCATGCTCTGCCGCGGTGTCGATGGTCACGCCCTCCGCCTCGGCTGCGCCGTCTGCTTCCTGACCCCCAAAGGGTACGATATTCCGCCGTCTTGTCATGCCCGGATGACTAACACCGAATGAATCTCCTCGCACGTTCCAATTGGGCGAAACCGCGTCTTTTCCCCTGGGCCGTCCCCGACAATCCCGCGGTTTTGCCGGGGTGCCGCCGGCCACCTTGCGCTCCGCCGCGCGGCGATCCATGAACCGGGGGATTGCGAACGGGGTCTGCCGGGGGAGCGGGCCCGATTTCGGGGGCCTGACGAGAGTTGCGGATTGCCGTCCTGTCGATGCTGGAACCGCTTGCCGCGGACGGGTTGATGACCCGTGCCGCCGTTCGCGTGAACGGCGAAGCGGTGGTGGAGCAGCAGCTTGCGCTTGCCGTGGCGGCGGGGGCGAAGCGCCTGCTCCTGCTGGCGGACCGGCGAACCGTCGGGCTGGACGAGGTGGTCGAAACGGCGCGCGATGCCGGGCTCGAGACGCGGATCATCGCCGACGCGCCGGGGCTTTGCGCAGAAGTGACGGCTGCAGACGAATTGCTGGTTTTCGGCGATGCGCTCCTGACCGACCCTGTCTTGGCGTTGCCGATGCTGGCCGCGCCGGGTATCGCGACACTGCCGGTCGAAGCAGGGCTTGCCGCGGGGTTCGAGCGTATCGATGCCGAAACGGCATGGGGCGGGGTGCTCGTCATTCCCGGTGCCCTTGCCGAACGCCTGCGGCAGTTGCCGCGCGATTGCGACGTCGCGTCCTCGCTGCTGCGCATTGCGCTGATGGCGGGCGTCGTCACCCGCGGGGTCGACGCCGGGGCGTTGGCGGACTTGCGCTGGACGATCGTGCGCAGCCACGCCGACGGGCAGGCGATCGAAATGCAGCGCCTGCGTCGCAGCCTGGCGGAGGCAAAAGCGCGGGCGCCGGGTCGTGCTCTGGCGGGATTTGCCGTGTCCCGCCTCGCCAACCGGCTTTTCGAGGCGGACCGATCCCCCGCTCTGGTCTGGCTGGGCGCGCTGCTGCCTGCGGCCGCGGCCATCGCGCTGGCCGCGTTTTCGCTCTACATCGCGGCCTTCTTCGCGATCGCGCTGACTTGGCTGACGGTGCGCGGCGCCATGATCCTCGACGCCGCCGATCGGCAGGGACGGATCGCCTCCGCCTTGCCGGATCGCAGGCCCGATGCAGCGCTTCTGGGCATCGACCTGCTGTTGCTGGCGGTCCTCGCGCTGGCCCTCGGCGCCGGTGCGCAAGGGCAGATCCTGCCCTGGTTCCAGTCCGTGACGTTCGTCTGCATGGCGAGAATCGGCGGGGCGGCTTTCCCTTGGACAAACCTGCGGCCCTTCTTCGAAGACCGGTTCTCGCAGGCGATCATCCTGCAAATTGCCCTATTCCTGGACGTTTTGGGCCCGACGGTCATGGTTATGGCCATGCTGGTGATGATCGTCTGGACGGCGCACCAGACATTGGGCAGGCTTCGCAGCGGGCACTAACGCGCCTTTAACCATGGGGCCGTTACAGCGTTGACGTATGGGTGAACTCGAAAAAGCCACGGGCCTACAGTCTGTCATGCGCGTCGAGCTGAAGCGCGGCGACCGGGTGCTGAGCGCACGCGGCGTCGTTCTGCGCCAGTTGATTGCGACCGACGACCGCTCGATGTTCTCCGACGCGATCGTTTCACGCGTGCGCGCCATGGCCGAGGATCTTGCCCGGCAGGTCGGCTATCGCCTTGCCGTCGCGGCGGGGGAGCGGGACGCGCGCGCCTGGGCCAACTCGATCGCCGACCCGCTCGCCGGTGCCCTGATCGACGAGCCGACGATAGTCGATCACCTTCATTCGGTGGCCCTGGAATGGCAGCTGACCGAATCGATGCAGCGTCGCGCCGGGGTCGATCCCTCGCTTTCGCCGCTGCTGCAGGCGCTGATCGGCGCCGATGATCCGACGAGTTCCTCGCTGGCGATGGACTTGCTGACATCGCAGGCGGCGTTTGCCCGGCATCAGCAACGCATGAGCCTGCCGGTCATCGAACTGCCGGCCGAAGTGCTGTTCTCGGTGCTCGAAACCCTGCGCCACGCGGTTGCCGGCGATCTCGCCTTCGAGGCACACGCGCGCAATGCCGAACATGCCATCCGCGAGGCCTACGACGAATCGCAGTGCCGCATATCGCTGGCCAACCGGCTGGTCGCCGCCTTGGGGGCCGGGGCCTTTGCCGCGCTGTCGATCACCCACGCCGGCGTTGCCGTCTTCCTTTCGGCCCTCGCGGCGGCGACTGGCGACAACCGCGACACCGTGGCTGTCGCCACCAGCGAGAGCCAGTTGGCGCGGCTCGCCCTGTCGCTGCGGGCGGCAGGCCTGTCGAACGCGGAGATCGAGCGCGAATTCTACGCGATCCATCCCGACATCACCCTTCCCGACGGTTTCGGGCGGCTGCAGGGCGGCGACGCCCGCGCGCTGCTCACCGGCCAGGGCGTGGCCGACGATGGCCGGGGCTGACGCGATCGTCGACGATGCGGCGCTGGAGCCGCTGGTCGCGCGCAGCGATATGGCCGACCGGCTGATTTCCGCCGATGTGCCGCTGGCCCGTCTGCAACGCGCCTGCGGCGGCGAGATTCCCGGTCTGATCGCCGCGCCAGACCTGCTCGAACTCGTCCGCAAGGCGCGCGGTTTCGGCATGCGCCTCGGCCGACCGCTGGCGATGCGCCATGCGCAAGGGCGGCTGGAGGGCTGGGCCGAGGTCGTGCCCGATGCCGAGGGCTGCACCATCCGGCTTTCCGATTGGCACGCGATTGAGAGCGAGGCCGCGCCCACCTCGCTTCCGGACGAGGAGACACGGCTCGCGGTCGAGAACCTGCTGGCCGAGGCGATGATCTGGCTGGACGAGGGCCAGCGCGTACTTGCCTGCGAAACCCAGGCGCCCGATCTCGCGGTCCTGAGCCAGCGGGTGATCGGGCATCGCGGCGCGCACTGGACCACGCTGTTCGACTTCGGCAATAGCGACGATGTCCCGGCGGTCTGGCAGGCGCGGCGCGGCGCAAAGCTGGCCATAGAAGGCTCGACCCGGCCCTGGCACCTGTTGCTGACCTCGGGCAGCGGCGGCTTCCGGCTGCTGCTGCGCCCGCTCGCCGATTTCGGCGAGGACGAGGATGGCGAGGCGGATCTCCTGCCGCCCAACCTGTTGCGCGACGAACTGGGGCCGGCGATGCACGGCCCGGTCCGCCGCATCATCCGCCAGGCCGAGGCGATCCGCGACCGGATGGCCGGGCCGCTGCCTCGCGAATACCGCGAATATGCGCAGGATATCGTACGCGCGGGCAAGCACTTGCGCGAACTGGCCGACGAACTGGGCGATGCCGAAGCGATCGAGCACGGCATCATGGAGATCGCAGTCGAACCGGTGCGGATCTCGGAAATCGTCGATAGCGCCTGCCGCATCCTGCAGGGACGGGCCGATGCGCGCCGGATTACCCTGATGGCGGAGCAGACCGCGCTGGTCGCGATGGTCGACCGGCGCCGGACCCTGCAGATCCTGCTCAACATCGTCGGCAACGCGATCGATTACGGCCCGGCCGATTCGACCGTCAGCGTCACGACCGGCCAGATCGGAGACATGGCCGAACTGCGGGTCGAGGACGAAGGCCACGCGCTCTCGCCGGAAGACCGCATCCGCATCTTCGACAAGTTCGAACGACTGGGCCGCAGCGGCGATTCGGGATCGGGCCTCGGCCTCTACATCGCGCTGATGCTGGCGCGGGCGATGGGCGGCACGGTGGAGGCGCAGGCAGCGGAAGGCGGCGGCAATTCGTTCCGCATCACGTTGCCGCTGGCCTGAAGGCAATCAGCGCATTTTGCGCTGAGCGATCCACAGCAACAGTACGCCCGCGGCCGCCGCGATCACGCCGTAGGCGGCCCATTGCTTCTGATCCAGCATGAAGCTTTCGGCTGGCCACATGACGAGGCCCAGGCCCTGCAGCGTCCACAGTCCTCCCGAAAGGAAAAGGGCGACGCCGAGGACCTGAATCAGAAACCTCGGCATCGCCCATTCCTTTCAATTCATGCGCCGGTCAGCGTTCGCTGAGCGGCACATAGTCGCGCGCGGTGGGCCCGGTGTAAAGCTGGCGCGGACGACCGATGCGCTGGCCGGGATCGGAGATCATCTCGTTCCACTGCGCGACCCAGCCGACGGTGCGGGCAAGGGCGAAGAGGGCGGTGAACATCGTGGTCGGGAAGCCGATCGCCGAAAGGATCACGCCCGAATAGAAGTCGACATTGGGGAAGAGCTTCTTTTCGATGAAGTAATCGTCGTTGAGCGCCATCTCCTCGAGCCGCAGGGCGACTTCGAAGACCGGGTCGGTGACCTTGAGCGCGTCGAACACCTCGCGGACGGTCTTCTGCATGACGGTCGCGCGCGGATCGTAGTTCTTGTAGACGCGATGGCCGAAACCCATCAGGCGGAACGGGTCGTTCTTGTCCTTCGCCCGCTCGATATAGTGCGGGATCTTGTCGGGCGTGCCGATCTCGTGGAGCATATTGAGCGCGGCCTCGTTGGCGCCGCCATGCGCCGGCCCCCACAGACAGGCGATGCCCGCCGCGATGCAGGCGAACGGGTTCGCGCCCGATGAACCGGCGAGCCGGACGGTCGAGGTCGAGGCGTTCTGCTCGTGATCGGCGTGGAGGATGAAGATCCGGTCCATCGCCTTCTCGACCGCCGGGATCACCTCGTACTCTTCCGCCGGCACCCCGAAGGTCATGCGCAGGAAGTTGCCGGTGTAGCTCAGCGAGTTGTCCGGATAGAGGAAGGGCTGACCCACCGAATACTTGTAGGCCATCGCCGCGATCGTCGGCATCTTGGCGATCAGGCGGTGGCTGCTGATCTTGCGATGCATCGGATCGGCAATGTCGGTGCTGTCGTGATAGAATGCGGAAAGCGCGCCGACCACGCCGCACATGATCGCCATCGGGTGGGCGTCACGGCGGAAACCCTGATAGAAGCCGCGCAGCTGGTCGTGCAGCATGGTATGGCGGGTGATCGTATAGTTGAAGTTTTCGTATTCCTCACGGCTCGGCAGTTCGCCGTTGAGGAGGAGATAGGCGACCTCCATGAAGCTCGACTGCTCGGCCAGCTGGCCGATGGGGTAGCCGCGGTGGAGCAGGATGCCTTCTTCGCCGTCGATGTAGGTCAGGCCCGAATCGCAGCTGGCGGTGGACGTGAAGCCGGGGTCGTAGGTGAACATCCCGGTCTTGGCGTAGAGCTTGCCGATGTCGATCACGTCGGGACCGATCGTCCCGCTCTTCATCGGGAAGTCGTAGTCACTGCCGCCGGCAGCCAGATGGGCCATGTTATCCGCCACTTGGGTTCCCTCCATTCACAGATTGGCAGGCGCGCCAGCCGCTGCCACGCCGCTCGCCTGCGCGGCAATGCGCGCCAGGCTCTCGTCGCGGCCCAGCAGGACCAGCACGTCGAAGATTCCAGGGGATGTCGCCTGGCCGGTCAGCGCCGCGCGCAGCGGCTGCGCCAGCTTGCCCAGACCCAGTTCGCGCGCCTCGGCCATCGCCTTCATCCGCTCTTCCAGCGGTTCGGCGAGCCATTGGGGCGCGTCGTTCAGCTCGGCATGGATGTCAGCCAGCAGCGCGCGGGCCTCGTCGGTCAGCAGCGCGGCGGCCTTTTCGTCCAACGGCAAGGGGCGTCCACGGAACAGGAACAGCGCGCCGGCGGCCAGTTCGTCCAGGTTCTTGGCCCGCGCTTTCAGCGAAGGCATCGCCGCGATCAGCAGGTCGCGGTGGCGCACGGGGTCGAACTGCGGCACCAGGGCGGCAATGCGCGGGGCGGCAAGGTCGGCGAGGCGCGCGTCGTCGGCGTCGCGCATGTAGAGGCCGTTCATGTTGGCCAACTTCTTGAAGTCGAAGCGCGACGGGCTCTTGCCCACGGCGGGAAGGTCGAACAGGGCGACTGCTTCGTCGCGGGTGAAGATCTCCTGGTCGCCGTGGCCCCAGCCCAGGCGCAGCAGGTAGTTGGCCACCGCTTCCGGCAAGAGACCGAGTTCGTCGCGATAGGCATCGACACCCATCGCGCCGTGCCGCTTGGAAAGCTTGGCCCCGTCCGCGCCGTGGATCAGCGGGATGTGGGCGTAAACCGGCTCCTCCCAGCCGCCTTCGATGTCCTGCATCGCGCGGTAGATCGGCAGCTGGCGGAAGGCATTGTTGAGGTGGTCGTCACCGCGGATCACGTGAGTCACGCCCATATCGTGATCGTCGACGACGACGGCCAGCATGTAAGTCGGCGTGCCGTCCGACCGCAGCAGGATGTAGTCGTCGATCTCGACGTTCCTGACGGTGACGGCACCCTGCACGGCATCCTCGATCGTCGTCTCGCCGTCGGTCGGGGTCTTGAGGCGGACGACGTAGGGGGCGCCTTCAGGCGCCTCGGCCGGATCCCGGTCGCGCCAGCGGCCATCGTAGCGCAGCGGCTTCTTGTTCGCGCGCTGTTCGGCGCGCATGGCCTCCAGCTCTTCTGCCGTGGCGAAGCACTTGTAGGCATGCCCGCCGACGAGCAGCTTGTGGGCCACCTCAGCATGACGATCGGCCCGCCGCGACTGGAAAACCGGCTCTCCGTCGAAATCGATGCCGAGCCAGTCCAGGCCGTCGATGATCGCGTCGATCGCCGCGTCGGTCGAACGGGCCTTGTCGGTATCCTCGATGCGCAAAAGCGCCTTGCCCCCGTGGTGGCGCGCAAAGAGCCAGTTGAACAGCGCGGTGCGGGCGCCGCCGATGTGAAGGAAGCCGGTGGGAGAAGGGGCGAACCGGGTGACAACCTGTCGACCGGCGCCGTCCGCACCATTGCCAACCGTTGCCGAACCGCTTGCCATTGTCCCACGTTTCCTTTCAATAACAGGGTCGAAGGGTCGCAGGCGGGGACAGCAGGACATGACGGACAATGTCGCTGTTCCGGCCCGGGAGGCAGGACCAGCAGGCCCTGCATCACCTTCGCGGTTGCGGCAATGGGGAAGCTTGCGCCATTTGTCCAGCCCGACTTGCTGGCAGGACGCGCTCGCGGCACGACCTTTCGAGCGCATGGCCTGGCTTGCCGTCGCGTTGCTGTGCGGCATTGGCGCGTGGTTCGCCCTGCCTTCGCCTGCAGAATGGTTTATTTTCATTGGCTTGTGTGGGGCTTTTGCCAGCGTTTCGATGATCTGGTGGGATCGTGAAGACCTCGCGCTTTTGCGAGGTGCCGTCGCCGGGGTCGCGCTGATGGCGGTGGCAGGTCTCCTGCTCATCTGGGCACGGTCCGAAGCAGTGGGCACGCCGGCCATAGGCAGGCCCATCGTCGGCGAATACGCGTTCCGCGTTCTGGCGCGGGAGGAAACCGGAAGACTGGACAGGCCGCTTCGCGTGCTGATCGCAGCCCGCATTGCCGGACCGCAATCGATCCGCGCAAGGATCAGCGTCGACAAGGCATACGCGCGTCCCGATCTCGTCGTCGGCGCGTCCGGGACGGCCAAGATGCGGCTGATCGCGCCGTCCCGCCCGGTGGTGCCCGGCGCCTACGACCCTGCTCGCGCCGCCTGGTTCGATGGCGTCGCGGCGGTCGGGTCCTTCCTCGGTGCGCCGGACATGCGCGGGCATCCGGGCAGGGCTGAACAACCGGGCTTTCGCGAGCGGCTGGGGGGCTGGGTTTCCCGGCGCACCGTCGCGATGGGTGGCAGCGAAGCGGCGGCCGCGATTGCCGAGACGCTGGTCACCGGCAACCGCACCGGCCTGTCGGACGAGGATACGCAGGCGATGCGCGACGCGGGGCTGGCGCATCTCCTCTCGATCAGCGGACTCCATGTCGGCGCGGTCATCGCCGTCGTGTGGTTCGTCGCGATGCGCGGGCTGGGGCTGTTCCCATGGCTGGCCTTGCGTCTGCCGCTGCCGTTGGTCGCCTCGTTGCTCTCCGCCGGGGCGGGGATCGGCTATACGCTGTTGACCGGAGCGGAACTGCCGACGATCCGGGCCTGCATCGCCGCGATCCTCGTTCTCCTGGCCCTGGCGCTAGGGCGGCGGGCCTTATCGCTTCGGCTCATCGCGGTGGCCGCGATCACGGTACTGCTCTTCTGGCCGGAAGCGGCGATCTCGCCCAGTTTCCAGATGAGCTTCGCCGCTGTCGTCGCGATCGTCGCACTGCACAACGCAGGGCCGGTCGAGCGCTGGCGCGAGCGGGGGCGAACCAGCGGTCCGATCATGAAATGGGGGACATGGCTCGGCCTTCTTTTCCTGACCGCGATTGTGGTCGAACTGACCCTGATGCCGCTGGTCCTGTTCCATTTCCAACGGACAGGCGTCTACGGATCGCTCGTCAACCTCGTCGCCATTCCGCTGACGACCGTGGTCATCATGCCCGCGATCGGTCTGGCCATGCTGCTCGATGCAGCAGGCTTGGGCGCAGCCGCCTGGTGGGCGGGCGGGATGGCGATCGATGTGATGCTCGGTCTGGCCCGCTTCGCTGCGTCGCGGCCGGGAGCGGTGATCGTCACCTCGCTCATCCCGCTGTGGCCCATCGTCCTGTGCTGCGTCGGTGGCTTCTGGCTGGCGCTGTGGTCGGGCCGCGCTCGCCTGCTCGGGACTGTCCCCTACGGACTTGGGCTGACCGGGATCGCGATGGCCCCGCCACCGGACGTGCTGATCGCGGGGGACGGGCGGCAGGTCGTGGTGACAGAGGGGGGCGATGCCTATCGAGCCAAGGCCGAGACCCGGTTTGACGACAAGGCGCTGTTCGAGATGGCAGGCACGCCTGAGGCAAGGATACGACACCTTGCCGACCGCCCGGAAACGTCGTGCGCCGAGGGGCCGTGCACATTTGCGCTGATGTCGCCAGAAGGGCCGGTGAGGCTCATCTATGTGCGCGGAGCCGCTGCCTCCCGCACCGTCGGACTGTCGCGCCTGTGCGGGCAAGTGGCGATCGCGATTTCGCCCGACATGCTGCCCGATGACTGCCGACCGACGTGGCTGCGCCTCGACGAACGCGAACTTGCCCGACAGGGAGGCGCGATTATCGATATCGATGAGCGCGTAGTGCGCCGTGCCCGTCCCGACGGGGACCGGCACGGCTGGTAGCGAGTTTCAGTGGTAGCGGCGCAGCAGGCCCGCGAGCCTGCCCTGCACTTCCACTTCGTCAGGGCCATAGACTTGCGGCGAGTAGGCGGCATTGGCCGGATCGAGCCTGAGCATCCCGTTTTCCCGGTGCAGGTACTTGAGGGTTGCTTCCTCCCCGCGCACGAGGGCAACGATGATCTCGCCGTCGCGGGCCGTGTTCGTCTTGCGGATCAAGGCGAAATCGCCGTCGAAAATACCGGCCTCGACCATCGAGTCGCCCGAAACTTCCAGCGCGTAGTGCTCCCCCGCGCCGAGCAAGGCGGCGGGAACGGGGAGGATCTGCCCGTCTTCCAGTGCTTCGATCGGCGCGCCCGCGGCGATGCGGCCGTGCAGCGGGATCTCGATCACGTCGTTGGCCGCCTCGCGAAGCGGTGCGGGCTTCGCCTTCGCCAGTTCCACCACTTTTGCCGAAGCAGGGCGCCCCGCGGTCACATCGTCGGGCTGTCGCAGGATTTCGAGCGCGCGGGCGCGATTGGGAAGGCGACGGATGAAGCCGCGTTCCTCCAGCGCGGAGATAAGGCGATGCACGCCCGACTTCGACTTGAGGTCGAGCGCGTCCTTCATCTCTTCGAAAGAAGGCGAAATGCCTGACTCTTCGAGCCGGCGCTGAATGAACTGAAGCAGTTCGTGCTGCTTGCGGGTGAGCATGACCGATGTTCCCTATTCGCCGTTCCTTTGCGAACGAACAAGGAACAATTATGAAACAAAATCGGTCTCGTCAAGCACGGCAAAGATCAGATCCGGATGATTTCCACGTGTTCGGAACATTGGGCCGCGGTACTGTGCGGCGCGCGGCAGATCAGCGCGTCGGTTGCGGCCAAGGGCGAAAGCGCGCCACTGTCCTGCAGGTCGAGGGGGACGACGCCGTTCGCGGCCAGCCGCGCGCGGACGAATTCGGCGCGCTTTCCGGTGGGGGCGAGAGGAGCGGCCAGAATGGCGGGCTCGCGCCTGGGAAAAGGGTCTGCGGCGCCGAGGAGGACTCGCACGATGGGAAGCGCGAAGAGCGTCGCGGTCACGAAGGCCGAGGCGGGGTTGCCGGGCAGCCCGAGAATGACCTGCTTGCCGCGGGTCGCGATCATCAGCGGCTTTCCGGGCTTGATGGCCACGCGCCAGAAATCGATGCTGGCCCCGATCCGCTCCAGTGCCGGACGGACGAGATCGTGGTCCCCGACCGAAGCGCCGCCGGTGGTGATGACGAGGTCGGCATATTCGTGATCGGTCAGCGCAGCGGCGATCGCTTCCACGTCGTCCGCCACCGGCCCGGCGCCAAGCACCTCGCAAGGCATCCGGTCGAGCATCGCTGCCAGCATTGGCCCGTTGCTTGCCGAAATCTGACCTGCGCCCAACGGGTCGCCAGGCCTGACCAGTTCGTCGCCGCTGTCGATGATCGCGATCCGCGGGCGAACGTGCACACGCAAGATCGCGTGACCGGCGCTGATGGCGAGGGCGACACTGCCGGCGCGCAGTTCGGACCCTTTTGCAAGAATCCGGTCTTCGGCTGCGAAATCCAGACCGCTAGGTCTGATATGTCGCCCACGCGGATCGGGAAGATTGCCTGAAAAACAAATATTTGTTCCCTCTACCTCGCATTGCTCCTGAACTACGACCATGTCGCAGTCGGGCGGCACGATCGCTCCGGTCGAGATCCGCACGGCTTCGCCTGCGCCGACCTGTCCGCCAAACGGATGGCCCGCCGCGCTCTCTCCGACGATCCGCCATGGGCCCGAGCCATCGGACTGGCGAACCGCCCATCCGTCCATGGCCGAAAGGGGGAAGGCAGGCTGCGTCCGCGTCGCGATGAGATCGTCCGCCAGATAGCGGCCGAGCGCTTGCTCGAACGACACCTGTTCCACAGGTCCGGGGCCGACTAGCGCGATCAGCCTGCGCTGGGCTTCTTCCAGCGTGAGCAGCGTGCTCAAATCTCGATGCCTTCGCAGCCTTCGGCCCGCCAGCGCCCGGAATTGCCCCCGTCCTTGGCAAGGAGCCGGATCGTGCCGATGGTCATCGCCTTGTCGATCGCCTTAGCCATGTCGTAGATTGTGAGGAGTGTGATCGAAGCGGCTGTAATCGCTTCCATTTCCACTCCGGTCCTGGCCGATGTCGCGGCCATGGCCCGGACCCGGATGCCGTCTGCCTCGAACGTGAAGTCGACCGACACGGCGTCGATCGGGAGAGGGTGGCAGAGCGGGATGAGATCGCCCGTACGCTTGGCGGCAAGAATGCCGGCAATCCGCGCAGTGGCGATGACGTCGCCCTTTTGCACGGCGCCTGCCCTGATGGCATCCAGCGCCTCGGCCGACATGGCGATATGCCCTTCGGCCAGAGCCTTGCGGCGCGTCACGTCCTTGCCGCCGACATCGACCATGCGGGCGGCACCCTCTGCGTCGAGGTGGGTCAGGCGAGTCACGCCGCGCCTGTCAGCAGCTCGCGCGTCGCCATCTCGATATCGGGCCTGCGCATCAGGCTTTCGCCGACGAGGAAGGTGCGCACCCCGCTCCGCGACAAGCGTTCGCAGTCGGCGTGGCTGTTGATGCCGCTTTCGCCGACGAGCAGGGTTCCCTCCGGCGCAAGCGGCGCCAGCCGTTCGGTGTTCCCGAGATCGGTGACGAAGGTGCGCAAATCCCGGTTGTTGACCCCGATCAGGCGCGATCGCAGGCGGGCGGCGCGTTCCATTTCCGCCTCGTCGTGCACCTCCACCAGGACGTCCATGCCCCGCTCCGTTGCAGCAGCCTCGATCTCGGCCATCTGCGCGTCTTCGAGAGCGGCGACGATGATCAGGATGGCGTCGGCTCCGATGGCGCGCGCTTCGGCGACCTGCCAGGGATCGATCATGAAATCCTTGCGCAGCGCGGGCAGGGTAGAGGCCTGGCGCGCGGCGACGAGGTAGTCTTCGTGGCCCTGGAAATAAGGCGCGTCGGTCAGCACCGATAGGCAGGTCGCGCCCCCTGCGGCGTAGTCGCGCGCGTGGCTGGACGGATCGAAATCGGCCCGGATCAAGCCCTTGGAAGGCGACGCCTTCTTGATCTCCGCGATGAGCGCGAAGCCATCGGCCGCGGCAGCGCGCAGCCGTGCCTCGAACCCGCGAGGCGGTTCCTGCGAGAGCGCCGCTGCGTCAAGGTCAGACAGCGAGCGCGCTGCCTTGCGCAGGGCCACTTCGCCGCGCTTGGTGTCGCAGATCTCGATCAGCTTGTTCATAGCGGTGCCCTTACCGTCGCGATCCAGCAATCGAGGAGGGTATTGGCCAGCCCCTTGTCGATGGCCTCCGCCGCTTCCTCGGCGCCGCTGCGCAAGTCGTCCGCTTCGCCCGCGAGCCAAAGCGCCGCGGCGGCGTTGAGCACCACGGCGTCACGATAGGCGCCGGTCGCGCCGCGCAGCAGTTCGCGCAGCGCCGCGGCATTTTCGTCGGGATCGCCGCCGCGGATCGCCTCCAGCGGGTGCGAAGGCAGTCCGGCGTCCTGCGGCGAGAGCGTTTCGGGCAAATCGAACCCGATTCCGACGACCCGGCTCGGCCCGGCGATGGAGAGTTCATCGAGCCCTTCCATGCCCGAAACGACCAGCGCGCGTTCCGCGCCGAGAAAGCGGAGCGCATCGGCATAGAGCGGCACCAGCGCCGGGCTGGCAACACCGACGAGCTGGCGGCGAACCTGTGCCGGGTTGGCGAGCGGCCCCATCAGGTTGAAGATCGTGCGGCGGCCCAGTTCGCGGCGGATCGGCGCGATGCGGGCGAGCGCCGGGTGATGGCTCTGCGCAAAGAGAAACGCGATGCCGAGATCGGGCAGGGTCCGTTCGGCGAGGATTCCGGCCCGGGCAAGATCGAGGCCCAGTGCCTCCAGCGTGTCCGCGCCGCCCGCCTTGCTCGATGCCGCGCGGTTGCCGTGCTTGGCCACCGGGACGCCGCAGGCCGCCACGACCAGCGCCACGGCGGTCGAAACGTTGAGGCTGTGCTGCCCATCGCCGCCAGTGCCGCAGACGTCGATGGCGTTGGCGGGCGCGGCCACCGTCAGCATCCGGGCGCGCATGGCGCGAACCGCACCGGCGATCTCTTCCGCCGTTTCGCCCCGGTCCGCGATCTCGACCAGCAGGTCGGCGATTTCCTCGTCCGGCATGAAGCCGTCGAGCATGCGCCCGAACAGCGCCTCGGTCTCGGCCAGCGAATAGCTCATGCCGGCACGCGCGCGTCGATGCCGCAGATGCGCAGGAAGTTGGCGATCATCGCGTGGCCGTGCTGGGTGGCGATGGATTCGGGATGGAATTGCACGCCGTGGATCGGCAGTTCGACATGGCGGAAGCCCATCGCGTGGGTGCCGTCGTCGTCGGGGCGCGGGGTGGTAGCGTTGACGTGCAGGACATCGGGCACGTCCTCCACCACGAGGCTGTGGTAGCGCGTCGCCATGAACGGCGAGGGCAGCCCGGCGAAGACGCCCGTGCCATCGTGATCGACCGGGCTGGTCTTGCCGTGCATCAGGCCGCCGCGAACGACCTTGCCGCCAAAGGCCTGTCCGATGGACTGGTGGCCGAGGCACACGCCGAGCAGCGGCTTGCCCGCATCGGCGCAGGCGGAGACGAGATCGAGGCTGATGCCCGCTTCGTTCGGCGTGCAGGGTCCGGGCGAGATCAGGTATCCCGCCGCGTCGCCGCGCACCGCCTCTGCCGCCGAAATCGCGTCGTTGCGCACGACATCGACCGTGGCCCCCATCTCCATCAGGTAATGGACCAGGTTCCAGGTGAAGCTGTCGTAGTTGTCGATGACCAGGATTTTGCCGCTCATGGCTTTGCCTTTGCCGGTTTGGTGACGACGATCAAGGGGCCAAGCGGGGGTCCGCCGTCCCGCCGCCCGATTTCCGGCGCCCAGAGCTGCGAAACCGCGCCGTCGAGGTAGAGAGCGTCGGGCGTTTTCGCGACGTCGCGGAAGAAGCGGCCGAATTTGCCGAAGCTGACGAGATCGTCGCTGATGACGAAATGGACATGGCCCGCGCGATCGACGCCCACGCCATTGCGGAAGTGGCGCGAGTCGCCGTCTTGCGCAAAATCCGGGTGCAGCTTGCCGCCGGTTAACAGTATCGGGCCCGATTGTGTCGCAAAGCCGGGATCTGCCTTGCCGGCCGCATAGGCTTCGGTCGTCTCGACGTGCCAGTCGGCGCCTGCCCCGTGGAAGACGCCGTTGGGCTGCAGGTGGAAGTTGCCGGGGCCGTCGTTGCGGTTGAGCGCCTTGACCTCGCGACCGTCGATGACCAGCAGGCCGATGGGTTCGCCGGCCTCGTCGAACATGCCCGCATTCATCGCGAGGATCACGCCGTCCTCCGGCTCCATCGCGGCCAGCTTCTCGAAATTGCGCAGCGGCTTGCCGTCCTCGCCGTCGAGCACGAGCGCAACGTCCGCCTCTTCCGGATCGACGGTGCAGTGCGTGAAGCGGCTCGCCTCGAACACTTCCTGAACGCAGGCCGTCGGGCTTGCGGCCGCGATCTCTTCACCGTTTGCGCCGCACGCAGCCAGCGCCAGCAGCGCCGGCGCGGCGAGGCGCTTCACTGGCCGAAGCCCGGTTCCTGCGCCACGCGCAACGCTTCTCGTGCGGCGGCGACCAGCGCGCCGGCCTTGGCTTCGCACTCGCGCTGTTCGTATTCGGGATCGCTGTCGGCGACGATGCCCGCGCCGGCCTGCATGTGCATGACCCCGTCCTTCACCACCGCGGTGCGTAGGACGATGCAGCTGTCGACCGAGCCGTCGGGCGAGAAATAGCCGACACCGCCCGCGTAGGCGCCGCGCGTCTCCGCCTCCAGCTCGGCGATGATCTGGCAGGCGCGGACCTTGGGCGCACCGCTGACGGTGCCCGCCGGAAAGCCCGCGAAAAGCGCGTCGATGGCGTCGCTGCCCTTGTCGAGCCGGCCCACGACGTTCGACACGATGTGCATGACGTGGCTGTAGTGCTCGACCATGTAGCTGTCGGTGACGCGCACGCTTCCTGCCTCTGCCACCCGGCCGACGTCGTTGCGGCCGAGATCGAGGAGCATGAGATGCTCGGCCCGTTCCTTGGGATCGGCCAGCAGGCTGTCGCGGTTGGCGCGGTCCTCCTCGGCATCCTTGCCGCGGGGGCGGGTGCCGGCGATGGGGCGGATGGTGACGTCGCCGTCCCGCACGCGCACGAGGATTTCGGGGCTCGACCCGATCAGCGCGAAACCGGGCAGGTCGAGGAAATAGAGGAAGGGCGAGGGGTTCACCCGCCGCAGCGCGCGATAGAGCGAGAGCGGCGGCAGCGGGAAGGGGGTCGAAAAGCGCTGCGCCAGCACGACCTGGAAGATGTCGCCCGCCGTGATGTAGTCCTTCGCCTTCAGCACCATCTCGCGATAGCGCCCGGGGGCGAGGTTGGGATTGAGCCTGGGCTCCGGCACCTCGGCGGCGATGGCCGACACCGGCATGCGCGCGGCGGCGAGGCGGGCGAGGCAATCCTCGATCCGCTCGCGCGCCCGCGCAACGCTGTCATCGGGCGAAGCCGCTCCCGGCCACACCGGGGCGACGCAGAAGAGCGCGTCCTTCAACCGGTCGAACACCAGCACCAGTGCGGGCCGCACGAAGAGCATGTCGGGAACGTCGAGCGGGTTCTGCGGCGGGCGGCCGATGCTCGGCTCGACGAGCGCGATGGTCTCGTAACCGAAGTAACCGACGAGGCAGGACAGTGCTGCGGGAAGCTGCGGCGGCACGTCGAAGCGGCACTCCTCGACCAGCGCGCGCAGGGCGGCCAGCGGATCGGCTTCGACCGGCGCGAAGCCTTCGCGGTCCGCGCGCCAGTCGCGGTTGATCTCTGCTTCCGCGCCGCGCGCGCGGAAGACCAGGTCGGGATCGAGGCCGAGCAGGCTGTAGCGCCCCCGGATTTCGCCGCCTTCGACCGATTCCAGCAGGAAATCGCCGCGGCCCGGCTCGATCAGCTTGACCGCCGCCGCCACCGGGGTGTCGCAATCGGCGACGACCTGACGCCAGACGACCGAGGCGCGCCCGGCTTCCAGCTCGGCCCGCGCCTTCGCATCGTGGGCGCGATCGGCCGACAGATCGGGTCGCGCAGCGGTGGTCGTGCCGGTCATCGCGGTGCCCCCCGTTCGGCCTCAGCGGTTGCCGGTCATCTGGTCGGTCACCGCCTTGATCGCGGTGTCGTTGCGCTTGACTCCGACGTGGGCGGCGATGGCCTTGGTCAGTTGCTCGCCCATCTCGCCGCCGATCGCCTGGCCGAGCTGGCGCCGGACGGCGAGGACGAGCGGATCGCCCTTGGCGATGGGCCTCGTCTCGATCGCATCGAGATCGACGATGATGAAGCCCAGGTTGCGCGGGCCTTCCATCTTCTTCGTCGTGCCCTTCGCCATCTGGAACATCAGCCCCAGCGCGGGCGGCACCGCGCCGCCACTGGCGGTCAGCGCTTGGCGGGTGGTGTTGACTTGGTCGACCGGGGGCATCTGCTTGCCCGCCAGCTTGATGGCCTCGGCCGGCGCCTGGCCCTTCTGGATCGCGGCAAGCACGCGGTCGGCGGCCTTGCTGGCGAGCTTGCCGCCTTCCTGCAGGCGATAGTCCCGCTCCAGAACCGGCTTCAGCGCGGCAAAGGGCGGCGGGGCCGAAGGCGTGACCTTGCCCGGCGCGAAGATGGCGTAGGACTTGCCATCGGACGAGGCCGCGATCTGCGGGTCGCCATCGGGGTCCATCGCGAAGACCGCCGGAACGAGCCGGGCAATCAGCGGCGAGGGCGCCGGGGCGTTGCCGAAGGGCCTGCCGTCGGCGAGCAGTTCGCCGCTCGTCTGCACTTGCGCGCCGAACGACTTGGCGATCTCGGCAAGGCTGGCCCCGCCGTTCAACTGTTCCTCGGCGGCGGCGGCGCGTTCGGCCAGCGCCTGGGTGCGCTTCTGGTCGTTGAGGAGGGTGGCGATCTCGCCGCGAACCGCGCTCAGCGGGCGTTCGGCGGTGCGGGTGATCGAATCGACGCGCATCAGGTACCAGCCGAGCGGACCGCGCACCGGCCCTGCGATGGCTCCCTGCGACGCGGCATAGACCGCTTGCGCCACCGCGGGCGAGGTCTTGGTGGCGAGATCGGCGCTGTCGGTCGCGGCGAGCTGCACGGTCGACAGGCCCTTGCCCGACGCCACCGCGGCCATCCGCGACGGATTGCCCAATTCGGCGAGCACGGCCTTGGCTCCCGCCTCGGTCGGCAGGACCAGCTGGGTCAGCGTGCGCGCCTCCTTGCCGGCGTACTGCGCCTTGTTCTTGTTGTAATAGGCGGCGATCTCGGCGTCGGTGGCGGCAACGTCGGCCACGCCCGAAAGGTCGATCAGTGCATATTGCACCGTGCGCCGTTCGGGCAGCGAATAGCGCGCCCGATTGGCGGAAAGGTACGATTGCAGGGCCGCGTCGGTCACCTTCACGTCACCGGCAAAGGCGGCGGACGGGATCAGCGCGATCGACCCGCGCCGCGTTTCGTTGAGCAGGCGGGCATATTGCGCGGCGACCTTTTCGGGCAGCGTCGTGCCGATCTGCGCGGGAACGAGCGTGACGCGCGCGGAAAGCCCCTGCTTCAGGTCTTCGCGCAGCAGCTTGTCCGAAATGCCGCGCTGGCGCAGCGCCGCCTCGTACATCTCCTGGCTGAACTTGCCGTCGGGCCCCTGGAACACGGGAATGTCCTTGAGTTCGCTGCCGATCAGCGATTCGCCGATGCGCAGACCTTCCTCGGTCGCGAAGGCGAAGACGGCGAGGCGCTCGATCATGGAATCGAGCACGCCGGTGTCGCCGCCGCCGGCGATGAACTGCTTCAGGGTGAGTTGCGGGTTCTCCTGCCGCTCCCGGTCGAACGCGCCGTTCAGCGTTTCGCGGTACGTGTTTGTGGAAATCTGCTCGTCACCGACCGTCGCGACGCGCTCGCCGCCGCCGATCCCGCCGAAACTGCCTCCGGTAATGTCGGCGCTGGCAAAGGCGAGCGCCATCAGGCCGACGAAGGCGAGGGCGACAAACACGCCGAGACGCGATTGGAAAAGCTTGCGAAAACCCTGGATCATGGTTCGACCGACCTGTGCGTGATGTGCGTGGCCGCGCCACCGCGCGACCCGTTTGCGCAGCGCTCTAAACGGCTAAGGGCGCGGCTGCAACCGATCGCGCCTTCCTGCTTTGACACTATCGCCCGCATGGGCTAGCCGCCGCCCGCCTGCCCGGCAACGGGACGGGCGCGACACGGGGCAACGAACGGACGGACATGGGCTCATGAGCCAGCGGTACTACATCGTCGGAAATTGGAAGATGAACGGTCTTCGTTCCGCCATGACCGAGGCGCGCGCGATCGATCGCGCGGCCCAGCGCCTGCCCAAGGTCGAAGTCGCTATCGCGCCGCCGGCCACCCTGATCGCCACGATGCGCGAAGGCGTGACCCATATCGGCGTCGGCGCACAGAACTGCCACATGGCGGAGAAGGGCGCGCACACCGGCGACCTGTCGGCGCAGATGCTGCGCGAAGCGGGGGCCGATTTCGTCATTGTCGGCCATTCCGAACGCCGCGCCGACCACCATGAGACCGACGCCGACGTGAAGGCCAAGGCCGAAGCGGCGCAGTCGATCGACATGGGCGTGATCCTGTGCTGCGGCGAAAGCGAGGCGGAGCGCGATTCGGGCGAGGCGGAGGAGATCGTGGCCCGCCAGCTCGCCGCGTCGCTGCCCGATGGCTGCCAGCGGTTGTCGGTCGCATACGAACCGATCTGGGCGATCGGCACCGGTCGCGTGCCGCAGGTGTCCGACGTCGCCGCGATGCACCGGCGCCTGCGCACGGTGCTGACCGACAAGTACGGCGATGCCGGCGCGGACGTGCGCATCCTTTACGGCGGGTCGGTCAAGGGCGACAATGCGGCCGAACTTCTCGCCGTGCCCGACGTGGGCGGCGCGCTGGTCGGCGGGGCGAGCCTGACCGCGGACGGCTTCGTGCCGATCATCGCCGCCGCGGCGGAACAGGACTGATCCTTCATCCGGGTTCGGGAACCGGGCGCAGGGCGTGACCGTCTCGTCCTGACTGCGCCTTGCACGCCCGAGGCCAAGGGGGTAAGGGCGGCGGCAATCGAACGCTTCTTGTTGGAAGAATAGCTGGTCATGTCGTTATTTCTGTTCCTGACGGTGGTGCAGGCGCTGGTTGCAGCCGCCCTCGTTGGTGTCGTGCTGATGCAGCGGTCCGAAGGCGGTGGCCTCGGCGTTGGCGGCAGCCCTTCGGGCCTGATGTCGGCCCGCGGCGCGGCCGACTTTCTGACCAGGGCGACGACGATCCTGGCGACGATCTTCGTCATCCTCTCGATCGCGCTGGCCGCGGTTTCGGTGAACACCACTTCGGGCAACAAGGTCGACACCTCGCTCGACCGCAGCCTTCCGGCTGCCGGCAACGATCCCCTTGCCCCGGCGCAGGGCCCGGCCCAGACCGATCCGCTCGGCCTGCCGCAGGCTCCGGCCGATGCGGCACCGACCGCACCCGCGGCTCCCGCCGGCGACGATCCCCTGGCCGGAGCGGCCGGGCAGTAAGGCGCGCGTCCCGACGGCGCGCGCAAATCGCGGCGCGCCGTCGCGGACGAAATTCGAGTTTCTGTGATAACAGGTGCCCGCCTCGCTTGCGGCAGGGCACCCTTATTGATTAAGGCACGACTCCCATGGCGCGGTACATTTTCATCACCGGCGGCGTGGTCTCCTCGCTCGGCAAGGGTCTCATGGCGGCAAGCCTCGCGGCATTGCTGCAGGCGCGCGGGTTCAAGGTCCGCATCCGCAAGTTCGATCCTTATCTGAACGTCGATCCGGGCACGATGAGCCCCTACCAGCACGGCGAGGTCTTCGTGACCGACGACGGCGCGGAAACCGATCTCGACCTCGGCCATTACGAGCGGTTCACCGGCGTTTCGGCGCACCAGGGCGACAACATCACGAGCGGCAGGATCTACCAGTCGATCATCGCCAAGGAGCGGCGCGGCGACTACCTCGGCGCGACGGTGCAGGTCATTCCGCACGTCACCGACGCCATCAAGCAGTTCGCGCTCGCCGATACCGAAGGACTGGATTTCGTCCTGTGCGAATTCGGCGGCACCGTCGGCGATATCGAGGGGCTTCCCTTCATCGAGGCGATCCGCCAGCTGCGCAACGAACTGCCGCGCGAGGATACCTGCGCCATCCACGTGACGCTGGTCCCCTACATCAAGGCGGCGGGCGAGCTGAAGACCAAGCCGACGCAGCACTCGGTGCGCGAGCTGACCTCGCTGGGCGTGCAGCCCGACGTGCTGCTCTGCCGCTGCGAACAGCCGCTGCCCGAAGGCGAGCGGCGCAAGATCGCGCAGTTCTGCAACGTGCGGCCCGAAGCCGTCATTCCCGCGCTGGACGCGAGCAGCATCTACGCCGTGCCGCTGCAGTATCATGCCGAGGGGCTGGACAGCGAAGTGCTGCGCCACTTCCGGCTGGACGCACCGCGACCCGACCTGTCGACATGGCACGATATCGTCGATCGCTACGAGAATCCCGAAAGCGAAGTGACGATCGCCGTCGTCGGCAAGTATGTCGGCCTGCCCGATGCCTACAAGTCGCTGAACGAGGCGCTGGTCCATGGCGGCATGGCCAACCGGGTCAAGGTGAAGATCAACTGGATCGACGCCGAACTTTTCGAGCAGGACGACAGCGACATCATCGCCCAGCTCGAACCGATGCACGGCATCCTCGTACCGGGCGGATTCGGTACGCGCGGCACCGAAGGCAAGATCGAGAGCGTGCGCTTCGCCCGCGAACGCGGCGTGCCGTTCCTCGGCATCTGCCTCGGCATGCAGATGGCCTGCATCGAAGGCGCGCGGAACACCGCCGGCATTGCCAGGGCCTCGTCCACCGAATTCGGCCCGACCGAAGAGCCGGTCGTCGGCATCATCACCGAGTGGATGACGAAGGAGGGGCTGGAACAGCGCGCCGCCGACGGCGATCTGGGCGGCACGATGCGGCTCGGCGCCTATGACGCTGCGCTTTCGGGCAATAGCCGCGCGGCCTCGCTTTACGGTTCGACCACGATTTCGGAGCGGCATCGCCACCGTTACGAGGTGAACGGTGCCTATAAGGACAGGCTGGAGCAGGGCGGCCTCATCTTTTCAGGCATGTCGCCCGATGGCCTGCTGCCCGAAATCGTCGAACGCCCCGATCATCCTTGGTTTATCGGCGTGCAGTTCCATCCCGAGCTGAAGAGCCGCCCGTTCGATCCGCACCCGCTGTTCGCCGGCTTCATCGGCGCCGCGCTGGAACAATCGCGCCTCGTCTGAGGATGCGTCCGCGCTGATCCGCGCGCGATTCCCGATCCGACGCGCTTAATCCGCATCTTGCGGGCGAATTTTCTTGCGCCCTGCGCGTCCTTTTTGCGATAGCCCGTTATGTGATTTGTTAATGCAGGGGGGCAGGACAAGATCGCAGGCGCTGTCGGGCATGCCGCTCGCAAAGCACTGATGGGCGGAACCCGGGTTAGGTTTCGAGCCGTTGCGAAAAGTTCGACCTCTTCGGCATCACGGTCCGCTTCGACCAGTAAAGGGCAGTTCTGGAGCAATCCTCGAACTGAATGATGCGAGGTCTGGGCCTACAAAGACTATCGTCGTTACTGGACGAAAGTGGTATGAGAGCTTGCTTCCCGGGGTGACTGTCTTTCTGCGACCCGGATGGTCATTCTAGGGGGCATGGCGGCGGATACGTCGCGGGGGCGAACTTCGGTTCGCCCCCGAATCACAAAACCAAAGGCCTCTGGCCAGACTGGCGCGCCCGATTTGTCGAGCGCGCCATTTCTTTGGCCGGATACCGCCCAGTAAGGTCAGGCCGCCTTGTCGGCGTCGCCTTCGACATCGACCACGGTCAGCGGCTTTGCGCCATTGATGGCGATCTTCTTCGGCTTCATCGCCTCGGGCACTTCGCGCTGAAGGTCGATCGAAAGCAGGCCGTCGGCGAGCTTCGCGTCCTTGACCAGGACGAAATCGGCCAGTTCGAAGCGACGTTCGAAGCCGCGCTGGGCGATGCCGACATGCAGGAATTCGCCGGTCTCCTGCTCCTCGCCCTTGCGACCGGTCACGATCAGCAGGTTCTGCTGCGCCGTGATGTCGATGTCCTCGGACTTGAAGCCGGCAACGGCCAGCGTGATGCGATACTGGTCATCGCCGCGACGCTCGATGTTGAAGGGCGGGTAGTTGTCGCCCTGGTTCGCCCGCGCGTTGTTCTCCAGAAGGTCGAACAGGCGGTCGAAGCCGACGGTGGTGCGGCGGTAGGGGGTAAAGTCCATGCGATTCATGTTGCAAATCCTCTTCTTCGAGCAATTCACGGCAGGATCGTCCTCCGGGCCCTGTCGGCACCCGGTCATCCTGCCCACGATATGGCGGCACACCCTTGCGGCATGTGTCGCCAGACATCATCTGGGAACACGACCAGGCCGGGTCAAGACCCCCGGTCCCCGCTATTGAAGGAGTGTCTGCGCGTGGCTGAAACCAATCCGGCGTCGCCCAAAGTCGAGATCTATACCCAGTTCGGCTGCCCCTATTGTCACCGGGCGGTGGCGCTGCTGCAATCCAAGGGCGTCGCGTTCACCGAGTACGACACGACGATGGACCGGGCCAAGCGTTCGGAGATGGTCGAGCGCAAGCCCGGCGCGCGGACCGTGCCGCAGATCTTCATCGACAATGTCGCCGTGGGCGGCAGCGACGAACTTTCCGCGCTGGACCGGGCGGGCAAGCTGGACCCGATGCTGGGCCTGTGAGCATTCGCCCATGACCACGCCCGAACCGGTCCGGATCGCACTCTACCAGGCGACCACCGGGATCGATCCGGCCCGCAACGCCGACGATCTCGTGGCCGCGGTGCGAGAGGCGCAGGCGGGCGGCGCCGGGATGCTGTTCACGCCGGAGATGTCGGGCCTGCTCGACCGCGACCGCGCGCGAGGCGCCCGTCACGTCGTGGCCGAAGGCGACAACCCCGTCCTGGCGCGAGTGCGGGATGCTGCGCGCGAGGCGGGTTTGTGGGTCGCTCTCGGCTCGCTGGCCATCCTGCGCGACGACGGGCGTTACGCCAACCGGTCGTTCCTGATCGATGCCGATGGCAAGGTCGTCGCGTCCTACGACAAGATGCACATGTTCGATGTCGATCTCGCAACAGGCGAAAGCTGGCGCGAATCGAATGCCTATGCTCCGGGAGACAGGATCGTGACCGCGGACAGCCCCGTCGGGCGGCTGGGCCTTGCGATCTGCTACGACCTGCGATTTCCGGCGCTGTTCGGCGCGCTGGGCGACAGGCGTTGCGATGCGATCGCGCTTCCGGCCTCGTTCACCGTGCCGACCGGAAAAGCCCATTGGCATGTCATGCTCCGCGCGCGCGCGATCGAGGCGAGCGCCTTCGTCATCGCGGCCGCGCAGGTCGGACAGCACGAGGACGGTCGCAGCACCTACGGCCATTCGCTGGTGGTCGATCCGTGGGGCGAGGTGCTGCTCGACATGGGCGGCGAGCGGCCGGGCGTCGGCTTTGCCGATATCGATCCGGCGCGAATCGGAGAGGTGAGGGGGCAGTTGCCCAGTCTTGCCAATCGCCGCAAAATTCCTACTTCGCCGGCCTGATGATCGTCTTCGACCTTTCCTGCCGCAGCGCCGGGCACCGTTTCGAGGGGTGGTTCCGCTCCTCGGAGGATTTTGCGCGCCAGCAGAACGACGGGCTGCTCTGCTGCCCCGAATGCGGATCGAGCGAGATCGAGAAGGCGGTCATGGCGCCGGCCGTGGGGCGCAAGGGGAACCAGATGCCCGTTGTGCGACCGGAGGCTGCAGCTGGTGAGCCGATCTCGCCCGCCGGCCATGCGCCCGATGGGCCGAGCGGGCAAGTCTCGACGATGACCCCGGACATGCGCCACGCGCTCGACACCCTCATCCGCCTGCAGAAGGCGGCGCTGGAGAGATCGACGTGGGTGGGCGCGGACTTTGCCGAACAGGCGCGGGCCATGCATTACGGCGAACGCGCCGCAGAGGCCATCCACGGCCAGGCCACGCACGAGGAGGTCGAGGACCTCATCGACGAAGGCGTCGAGATCGCCCCCCTGCCGTTTCCTGTGGCTCCGCCCGACATCGTCAATTGACGCGACCTTTATTGCCCGATTGTCTTTCGGCGAGCCTCACCCTAAACGCTTCCCCGAGTGCGCCCGTAGCTCAGCAGGATAGAGCATCAGATTCCTAATCTGGGGGCCACAGGTTCGAATCCTGTCGGGCGCACCACTCCTCCTGACACGGTCCAAGCCGCCATTTCCGCATTCGCCTGATAGGATGGAGGTGCGAACTGTTGCCCGTTTCGGGGCCTGAACCGACCATCAGGCTATTTTCGCGACAAAAGAGACTGTCAGTCAGCCGAACTACCGGGTCGCCGGCATCCGCAACCGAGCGTCATGGGCCCGCAAGATCGCCTGGCGGGGCGAAGGCAACGGCGGCATCGCCTGGCGACCAAGGCTTCACCCGCAGCATCACCGCGGTGAAAAGATCAGAGCCGAGATGACCTTGCAGCCAGACACGGAGATGCGGGAGCGCTTGTGCATCGAACCATTCGCGGTCGACAGCGGCGAATTGCCGCACGAACGGCATGATCGCGGCGTCGGCGAACCCGCGTGACGGCCCGCAAAGCTGCCCTCCGATCGCAAGGCGATCGTCCAGCGCGCGGAGAAATTGCAGGCCTTTTTCGCAGTGTTCGCGTGCGTCGACGCCGTGACGGTCGGGATATTTGTAACGGTCGAGATCGTGCTTGAACGCGCCGTCATTCGTCGCGACCAGCGCGGCATCGTCCCGCTCCAGCCAGTCCTCGGGGTCATGCCTTGCCAGTGCCCAGCGCATGATATCGAGGCTTTCGTCGATGACGGTGCCGTCCGACTTTACGAGCACCGGCACGGTTCCTTTCGGCGAAGCATCGAGCATGGCTTGCGGCTTTGCCGACAGCTCCACCTCGCGCAGTTCGCAACGTGTCCCGCTGATCGCCAGCGCCATCCGTGCCCTGATGGCATAAGGGCAGCGGCGAAAACTGTAGAGAACAGGGTCAGTCGGCGCAGCCATCGTCCGGTCCGACCATCACGGCACCGACGTGCGAGCGCCCCTGTGCCGCGGCGAGCTGCTCCTGACGGTGGCGTTCGCGATAGGATGCGCGCTGTTCCTCGGTTCGTTCCGCGTGGCAGCCGGGACATCCTGCCCCCTCCTCATAGAACGGCGACTTGCGATCCTCTGCGCTGATCGGGCGGCGGCAGGCATGGCACAAGGTCAGGCTCCCCTGCACGAGACCGTGACCGATCGAAACCCGCTGGTCGAAGACGAAGCACTCACCCTGCCACAGGCTGCGCGTCTCGGGCACGCTTTCGAGGTATCGCAGGATACCACCCTTGAGGTGGTAGACATCTTCGACGCCCTCTTGCTTGAGGAACGCGGTCGATTTTTCGCAACGGATGCCGCCGGTGCAAAACATTGCGACCTTGGGTTGCTTGCCCGTGCCCAGCAACCGTTCGCGTTCCCGGCGAAACCAGTCCGGAAAATCGCGGAAGCTGGCTGTCCCGGGGTCGATCGCCCCCTTGAACGTGCCGACTGCCACCTCGTAATCGTTTCGCGTGTCGATCACGATGGTGTCGGGATCGCCGATCAAGGCATTCCAGTCCTCGGGCTCGACATACGTGCCGACGCTTGCCCTTGGATCGAGTCCCGGCTGGTCCATCGTCACGATCTCGCGCTTGATGCGCACTTTCATGCGGTGGAACGGCATGGCAGACGCGCTCGACATCTTGACATCGAGGCCGGCGCAATCGGGGAGGGCGCGGATGTGTTCCAGCACCTTGGCGATCCCTTCGCCGGGCCCGGCGATCGTGCCGTTGATGCCTTCGGCAGCAAGGATCAACGTGCCGCGCACGCCTGCATCGTCACAAAGGCGCTTCAGCGGCAGGCGCAGGTCTTCTGGATCGTCGAGGCGGGTGAACCGGTAGAGGGCTGCCACGCAAACAGGCCCGGCGTTGTCGGTAGCAGGAATCGGCATGTTCGCCTCATAACGACAAGCCAAGGGCGCGTCAGCAAGCGTGCCGTCCACTTTGCGGCCTGTGCCGTGGAATGAGGGTGGCCCGAATCCGGATTGGACAGTGCGAGGATGGGTCGTCGCGCGATCGTGGTGACGCAGGCGCGGCCTGTTGCTAGCAATCCCCCCTGTTGCCACGGTGCATTGCTGGCCGGCATTGCAACGCGGGGGAGGAGACAGGGTCAGGTGTCCAGGATCGGCAAGCGGGTCAAGGTCTTCGTCGACGGAGGATGCCGTCCCAATCCCGGAACGATGGAGGCGGCCGTAGTCATGCGCGGCGTCGCCCTTTTCTTCGAAGACCTGGGAGCCGGAACCAGCCACGACGCCGAATGGCTCGCCCTGATCCGGGGACTGGAGCTGGCTCAGGCCGCCGGGCTACGCGATTTCGAACTGATCGGCGATGCGCTTCACGTCATCCGCGGTGCGCAAAGGGTGTTGGACACGGGCCATGCAACGTCGCCCTACGAAGAAGCGCTGAAGCTGCTCGTGGCGAAGGGACGACCGGCGAGAATCCGCTGGGTCAAGCGCGAGCAGAATTTGGCGGGGATTCGCCTTGCCGCACGACACGAAAGGTAATGCTGACTTTGTCGCTCCGGCACGCCAAGGATGGCGCTTCGTGGACCGGTTGCGCAATGTCCGACGATAGGACTTGGCCCGCAAGCCCCTCATCGCCAGCGGATCGACCGAAGCAAGATTGCCGATCGCGATGAACCGCCCCAGCGCTCGTGTGATGAGCAGCTCGACCGGTTCGTCGAGTTAGGTTCAAGGAACAGCGCGTCTTTGCTGGCACGGGGTTGACCCAGCGCGGCGACCGTGCCGGACGGGCCTGTCTCTTTCGTGCAATTGGCAAAGGCCGGATCTATCGGGGCGCCGTGTCCGGTCCCGAAACATCGGCTGACGATGGACGGTAAGATGGTCAATGCCGCGTGTTCTGCCTGCCAGTCGCGCGCGCTGCTCGAGAAATCGCGCAGCACCCGTGCCGCTTGGGAACGCGGACCGGACATGATAACTTCCAAGGACTGGGAACCTATCAGACCGGGTCGCGCCAACACCTTCTGGGGAAAACCCGTGCGCGCAATCCTGGCAGTCCCTCTGCTATTCGCATCGACAGCCGGACTGTCGTCAACCAGTCCGATTTCGACCGACGCAGCTCTCACCGACGAGCAACTCGCGGCGCTCGATCCGACGCGAGGGGGGCGTCTTGCCTGCCGGGGCGTCGACGGTCGCACCCTGACGCTGGATGCGAGGCTGCAACTGGCGGAAGACCTGTCAGCGCGAGGCAGCTCCGGGTCCGGCCAGACGCGGCTCTATGCGGGTCTGGCTCCCACGGACATTCCCGCGCCGGAGCTTGCAGGGCTGGCCGCCCGCTATTTTGCGCAGGGCCTGGCGCTCGCCTACGGCTTCAACCACAAGGCCGCGATCCGATCGTTCCGGATGGCGCAGGACGCCGATCCCGGCTGCGGGCTTTGCTACTGGGGCGAAGCCATGGCCAATGGCCCCAACATCAATTCCGGCATGAGCTCGCAGGAGAACCGCGCCGCGCTCGCCGCACTCGAGAAGGCGAGAGGACTGGCGGACCGCGCATCCCCCGTTGTGCAGGCGCTCATCCGCGCGCAGCTACAACGATACAGCACGGACGGCGGCGACAGGGCATCGCTCGACGCGGCCTATGCGGCCGCGATGCGCGAGATCGCCGCCGCCTACCCGCAGAGCGACGACATCGCCGTGCTGGCCGCCGAAGCAGCGATGAACACGTCCCCGTGGGACTATTGGGAAACGCCGGTCACGCCGCGCCCGCACATCGCCTGGGCCATCGGCCAGATCGAGACGGTGGCCGGACGCAACCCGTCACACCCGCAGGCAGCGCATCTTTATATTCATCTGATGGAATCGGCGCAGCCGGGGAAAGCGGAAGCGGCAGCCGACCGTCTTGCCAACGGGGCAGCACCGGGAGCGCTCGGCCATCTCGTCCACATGCCGTCGCACATCTACTACCGAATCGGTCGCTATGCCGATTCGATGCGATCGAATGTCGCAGCGGTGCGGGCCGACGAAACCTATCTGGCCGAGATCGGCGACGACGGTCTCTACCGCTATGGCTACTACCCGCACAACGTCCATTTCCTGCTGGCTTCGGCGCAGATGGTCGGGGACATGCGACGGACGGTGACCGAGGCTCATCGGCTTGGCCGGATACTGGACGAGGACACGGCCCGGACCTTGCCGTGGGTCCAGGCCATACACGCCGCGCCCGCTTTCGCGCTGGCGCAGACCGCCACGCCGGAGACGATCCTCGCGCTCACGAAAGACGCCGCCTCTCTCCCGTATGTGGAGGCGATGCGCAATTATGCGCGCGCAACGGCACATGCGCGGGCGGGGGACAGGCCGGCTTTCGAAGACAGCATCGCGACAATCGATCGCCTCGCGCGGGCGCCCGAAGTCTTGGCCATGGTGGATGCGGGCTTTCCGGCACCCGATCTGGTCCGGCTGGCCTCGCTGGTCGCCACGGCGCGTTGGGAGCAGTGGCAGGGTGACCCGGCGAGGGCGGTTGCGTTGTACGAGCAGGCCGAAAGCATCGAGGAGACGATCCCTTACACCGAGCCGCCCTACTGGTACTATCCGATCGCCCAGTCCCGCGGCGCGACCCTCTACGCGCTGGGGCAGTACGACGCTGCGAAAGACGCCTTTCGCAAGGCGCTGTTCATGGCGCCGAATGACGGCTGGGCCTTGTATGGCCTGGCACGGACCGAGCAGAAACTGGGACACAAGCCCGAGGCCGCGGCGGCGAGTGCCGCTCTGGACAAGGTGTGGCTTGGCGACCGGGAATGGCTTCGCATGGATCGGCTATAGGACTGGCACCTTCGGCAGGGAGGCGTCCCCCGCTGAATGTCTGGCCCTTTGGGTCAGGTCACCCCATCCGCGTCGCGTAGGTGTTGCAGAACAGTTCGACGGCGCCCTCGATGCGTTTACGGTCGCGTTCCCTGTCGTTCGCGCAGCCGAAACGGCGTTCGAGGTCGCCCATGCCCTTGCACATGCTGGCAAACTGTTCGGCGGCGAGCTGGTGGTCTTCGACGATCAGTTCGCCGGCAGCGACCATCGCTTCGATGAAACGGGTGAAAGTCTGCATCATCCGGTGCGGACCGGCTGCTAGGAACGTTGCCCCGATATCGGGATCCTGTTCCGTTTCCGCGGCGATGCGCCGCTCGAACTGGACCACCTCGGGCCGCGACAGGAAGGCGACCATCGCTTCGCCGATATTGAAGAGTCGCTCGCGTAGCGAACCGTGAGCGAGGCCCTCGATCGAGAAATGGTTGCGCATGCTCGCGCATTGCGCCTCGACCGCCGCGGTGAAAAGCGAGCGCTTGTCGCCGAAGTGATTGTAGATCGTAACCTTGGATACGCCTGCATCGGCGGCGATCTGCTCGATCGAACTGGCAGCATAGCCGTGCGCGTAGAAGGCGTGGGTCGCCGCATCGATGATCGCCTCGCGCTTGGCCGTATCCGCCGGCCTTCCAGCTCTCTTGTGAAACTCGGTTGACAACGTGAACGGTCCCGTTCAATTAAACGCTATCGTTCAGTAATGGACCACGCGCCAGGGGAAGGCAAGGGCACCGATGATCTGGATCGCGATCCGCATGCTGACGGGCGACCGGCAGAAGTACTACGGCCTAATCTTCGGTATCGCGTTTTCGACTCTCCTCATCACGCAGCAGCTGACGATCTTCGTCAACCTGGTCGAACGCGGCGCCAGCGGCACGTACAACGTCCCCAACGCCGACGTATGGGTGATGGACGGCGTCAGCCGAACGACCGACGTGAACTATCCCATGCCCTCGACCGCGCTCGACAGGGTGCGAAGCGTGCCGGGCGTGGAGTGGGCGGTACCCCACTTGCGAGCCAGCGCGTCGGTGCGCTCGGGCGACGGCGATCTCGAGGGCGTGTCGATCATCGGGGTCGACGACGCGACCTTGATCGGCCTGCCGCGCAACATGGTCGAGGGCAGCGCCGACGTATTGTCGCAGCCCGACAGCGTGATCATCGACGATGTCGGGGTTACCCGCCTGTTCGAGGACGGACGATCCCCGATTGGCGAGCGGCTCGAGCTGAACGACCAGCGCGCGGTCATTCGCGGGATCGCAGACGCGGTCCCCGGCTTCACCAGCCAGGTGACGCTCTATACCAAATACAGCCAGGCTCTGCGCTATGTGCCCGGAACCCGCAACCGGCTCTCGTTCGTTCTGGTCGGCGCCGCCGATAACGTTTCGGCCGACGAGCTCGCCCGGCGAATTCACGAACAGACGGGCCTGCGCGCCCGCACCCGTGACCAATTCGCGCGCGACGGGATCGAGTTCATCGTCAGGAACACGGGCATCCCGCTCAATTTCGGCATCACCGTCGGGCTCGGCTTCATAGTCGGTGTCGCGATCGTGGGGCTGACCTTCAGCTTGTTCATACGCGACAACATCAAGCAGTTCGGCGCGCTGAAGGCGATCGGCGTCACCAACGCGAAGATCCGCGCGATGGTGTCCGCGCAGGCGGGGCTGGTGGGATTTACCGGCTACGGACTGGGCGTGATCGGAACCATGCTTTTCATCTGGGGCTTTTCCGCAAACCCGTTCTTCAAGGGCTTCTACATCCCGTGGCAGATCCCGCTGGTCAGCCTCGCCGCGGTGATGCTCATCCTGGCGCTCACCGGTTGGCTGGCACTGCGCAACGTGCTCAAGACCGAGCCTGCTTCGGTGTTCCGTTGATGACCGGCCCGCTCGACACGACCGCCATCGAAGGCTGCGGACCCGAAGCGGCCATCTGCGCGCGCGGGGTGACCCGCGACTTCAAGGCCGGGCAGCAGACGATCACCGTGCTTCACGGCATCGACCTGGACGTCCGGCCGGGCGAGCTTACCTACCTTGTCGGCGAAAGCGGATCGGGCAAGACCACGTTGATCTCGATCATGTGCGGCATCCTCTGGCTGACACGGGGCGAGGTGCGCGTTTTCGGCACCGACATCTACGCGCTGGGCGACACCAAGCTTGTCGAGTTCCGGCTCAACAACATCGGCTTCATCTTCCAGCAGTATAACCTGATCCCGTCGATCGACGCGGCCAGCAACGCGGCAGTCCCGCTGATCGCGCAGGGCATGGATCGCGCCGAAGCGCGCGCGCGCGCAGTGGCGATCCTCGAAAAACTCAGGATCGCCGATCAGGCAGACAAATTGCCCAGCCAGCTATCCGGCGGCCAACAGCAGCGCGTGGCGATCGCGCGGGCGCTGGTCCACGAGCCGCGACTGGTCGTTTGCGACGAACCCACCGCCGCGCTCGACGCAGCGTCAGGGCGCCGGGTCATGGACCTGCTTCGCGAGGTGGCCGTGGCGGAAGATCGCGCCTGTATCATCGTGACCCACGACAACCGGATATTCGATCTCGCCGACCGCATCCTCGTGCTGGAGGACGGCCGCATCACCCACGACGGCAAGGACATGCCGGAAGGACACTGACATGGCCCTCGACCTTCGACAATTGAGCTTTTCCCGGCAGATCCTGCCCGCGATCGCGGCCATCGGCCTGATCGTCGCGGTCCTGTTCATCGCCGCCGGAATGCCCGATCGCGGGCTGGCCGAGCCGCAGCGGGAGCCTCCCCGCGCGCCCGCCGCGCTTGCCGACGAGCCGAGGGTCGCCGGTTCGGGCGTGGTCGAGCCGGCAAGCGAACTGGTCCAGATCGGCTCGGCGCTGTCGGGGCTGGTTACCGGACTTTTCGTCCAGCCCGGCGATCGCGTCTCTCCCGGGCAACCCCTGTTCACCGTCGACGACCGTGCGGTTCGCGCGCAGTTGCAGGAAGCGGAGGCCGCGATCGCGCAGGCCCGTGCCGCCATCGCTGAGGCAGGCAGCGCCCGCGCCACCGCCACGCGCCAGCTCGCCCTCTACCGCAGTATCGACGACCCTGCGGCGGTCAGCCGCGCCGAGGTCATTCGCGCCGAAGGCGACGCGTCCGCGGCCAGCGAGCGACTGGGGCTGGCGCAAGCCCAGTTGCAGGCGGCACAGGCGCGCGCCGACACTCTCCGAACGGAGATCGGGCGGTTGACCGTTCGCGCGCCGATCGCCGGTGAAATCCTGGCGGTGAACATCCGCAGGGGCGAATTCGTGTCCACGCAGGGCGGTGGGAATACGCAGCCCTACATCGAGATGGGCGAAACCAGTCCGCTGCACGTCCGCATCGACATCGACGAGGAGCAGGCCCCGCGAGTCGCGCTGGGCGCGTCGGCAACCGTTTCGCCGCGTGGCGCGGCAGAGCGGCAGGTCACGGCCCGGTTCGTGCGCGCCGAGCCGCTCATCGTGCCCAAGCGGTCGCTCACGAACAGTGCGGCCGAGCGGGTCGACGTGCGCGTGCTTCAGGTCATCTACGAACTGCCGGACACCGACGGCCTGTTCCGCGTGGGCCAGCAGGTCGATGCCTACATCCCGGCGAGGTCGGGCGGGGCGGCTAGGTCGGCGAGTGCCGCCAAGTGAAGCTCCGCGCGGTCCTCGTCACCTCGGGCGCCCTCGCACTCGCGTCCTGCGCCGCCGGCCCGGCACAGGAGATAGCGACACCGGTCCCGGAGCTTCCCGGGACCTTCCTTTTCGAGCCGAGCGGCACGACCGAGGCGGGACTGGCGAAACTTCTCCCCACCGACGATCTGGCCTACGCGACGTTGGCTGCTCAGGCCCTGGCCGCTTCCCCGAGACTGGAGGAGGCCGCCGCACGGATTGAACAGGCCCGTGCCAGGGCGGATCGCGCCGCTGCCGAGCGGTCGCCGAATGTCGGTGCCAATGGCTCGGCAACCGGCACGCGGACGAACCCGTCCCAATTCTCGTCCGCGATTCCGCCGGGTGTCGCGATCGACAGCGAGCGAATGGCCTATGCCGCCAATGTCACCGCGCGCTGGGACCCGGACATTTTTGGCAGGCTGCGCGCGCAGGAGCGATCCGCGCTCGCCCGCATCGATGCCGCCGACGCCTCGGCCCGCGCCGTTCGCCTCGCGCTGCTCGCGGAAATCGCGGCGAGCGTGATCGACTGGCGCACGCTTCAGGCGCGCGAGACGGAACTGCGAGCCGATCTCGCCTCGGCCGAAAGGCTGGCCGGTCTTTCCGGCAGTCGCGAACGGGCCGGCATCGCCCCCGGCTTCGATCGGGTGCGGGCGGAGAGCGCCGCCGCCTCGTCCCGCAGTCGGCTAGAGGCCCTGGCGAGCGAGAAGGCCCGCATCCTTGGCCGGCTGGTCACCCTGTCGGCACAGGACGCCGCACAGGTGGAGCGGGCCCTCGCGCAGGATCCGCCGTCTGCGGCTCTTCCTGCGGCGCCCGCGACGCTCCCCTCGGAACTGCTGGCCAATCGTCCGGACATCTTTCTTGCCGCGGCGGAGCTCGCCGCAGAAGATGCCAACCTGGCCGCGACCGCGCGGCGCCGCTTCCCGGTATTCGATCTTTCGGCGACCGTCGGCCTGCTTGCCTACGGGCTGGGCGGGCTGTTCGATACGGATTCGCTGGTGGGATCGCTCGCCGCCACGGTCGCGGCGCCGCTTGTCGACTTCGGGCGCATCCAGGCGGAAATCGACGACGCGGCCGGCGCCAAGAAGGCCGCCTTCGCGCGCTATCGCGGCGCTGTCTACACGGCATTGGGCGACGCTGAATCCGGCTATGCCCTCGTCGCAGCCGCCGATCGCGAAGCGGTTGCCGCATCGCAGGAGGCGCAGAGCCTCTTCCGCGCGGCGCGCCTGGCGGACACCCGGTATCGCGCCGGTCTGGCCGACTTCCTGACCGTCCTCGAAGCCCGCCGCGCCGCCGATGCGAGCGGAGAGCGCGCCGCAGCCGCGCTCGGACGGGCCCGGCGCGCTCGGGTGTTGCTCTGGCAGGCGCTCGGCGGATCCTGACGAGGACCAAACCGACTGCGCCCGGACAGGAGGCCCCTTCGGCCTTGCCTTGGCAACAGTCCTCAGCGATGGTTGCGATGATGGCGCGTCCGGCTTTCGTCAGGACCTGTCAACGACAGATCCGGCCGATCGCCTCGCCCATTCGCAGCGTATCGCCCGCCTTCAATCCGTCGAGCCACGCGATCCTTCCGGGCTCGAACAGCAAGACCACGGTCGAACCGAGGTAGAATCGGCCCATTTCCTGACCGGCGACGAGATCCCGGCCTGCGCCAGTGAAATCCTCGTGCACTGGCACCGAACCGTGGATGCCGAAGCGCCTGGGCCAGACCGTCTCGATGCCTGCCACGATCATGGCGCCAACCATGACGCTCGCAAAATGACCGGGCGGGCCGTCGAACAGGCAGGCGAGCCGTTCGTTGCGGGCGAACAGGCGGTCGACCCCTTCGGCCGTTTGCCGGTTGACCGAGAACAGCTTGCCGGGAAGGTAGGTGGTCGATTGCAGCGTGCCCGTCGCCGGCATGTGGACCCTGTGATAGTCGCGCGGTGAAAGGTAAACGGTCATGAATTGGCCGCCTTCGAACCGGCGGGCATCGTCCGGCGCGGCGCCTAGGATCTCGGCGACCGTGTAGTCGCGGCCCTTCGCCTGGAAAATCCGCCCGCCGCCGATCTCGCCCAACTGGCTGATCGTGCCGTCTGCGGGGCTGAGCACGAACTGGGTCGCATCTGCCAGCGGGCGTACGCCGGGCTTCAGTTCGCGGGTGAAGAAGTCGTTGAAGCTGGAAAACTGTCCGATCTCGCGTGCCGCCTCGCTCATGTCCACGTCGTAGGCCGAAACGAACTGGTGGATGAGTCTGTCGCGCAACCACGGCTGTTCGCTCGCCGCCACGCGGCCCGCCAAGCGCGAGAGGGTCTGGTGAGGAAGGATGTGCTGAAGCGCGACAAAGGCAGAGGGCATCAAGGGGCTTTCTTCGGGACGGCCCCCGCATCGACACGCGGGGCTGGAGATGGAGCGCCTTAGCCGGGATGTCCGAGCATCTCCACCTCGCACCAACGTGCGGCTGCGCATCGTGGATCCCTTTCGGGCCACGGCTGCCGACCGCCGACTGCTCCTCATTTCGGACAGGGCCGTCCCTCAGTCTCGGAATGCGGTCTGGCTGAGGCGCGTCAAAGGGGTGAAGATGTACGACAGGATCGACCGCTTTTCGCCCAGCAGGTTGACGTTCGCGATCATGCCCGGCCCCATCGGCATCGACGAGCCATTGCGGTCGCGCAACTGATCGGTGGTCTGCACTTCGACCAGGTAGAACGTTTCGCCCGATTCCTCGTTCAGCACGGCATCCGGAGAGATCGAGGTCACGAAGCCCTTCAGTGTGCCGTACACGGCGCGGTTGTAGGCAGTGATCTCGAGCTGCGCTTCTTGGCCCAGCCGCACGTTGCCGATGTCGGAGGGGCGCACTTGCGCCTCGACGTAGAGGGTATCGTCCGATGGCACGATCTCGGCAATGGGCGATCCCGCCGCGACCGAGCCGCCGACCGTGGTCACCAGCACGCGGTTGACCTTGCCGCTCAAGGGTGCGCGGATGACCGTGCGGTCGACGCGGTCGGACAGGGCGGGCAACTGGGCCCGCTTGGCCGACAGCTCCGCCTGGGTGGTGGACAGCTCCGTCCCGGCCCGGCTCAGCCAGTCGCTGCGGGCCTGTGCCGCCGAAGCCATCGCTTCGGCCACGCCCGCCTGCGCGCGAGCCAGCGACGCCTGCGCGGAATCGACCTCCTTCTGCGCCACCAGCGCAGCATTCTCCGCCTTGATGAAGTCCATCATCGGGACGATCTTGGTTTCCAGCAGGGGGCGCAGCATGTCCACTTCCTGCCGAGCGGTGCTGAGGTTCGATCGCCGCGCCTCGAGCAGCGACTGTGCCTCCACCACCGCGCGTTCGGACTGCGTGACGCGGGCCTGGCTGGCCGCCATCGCGCTCTGCAGTTCGGCGACGCGCGCGGAATGGAGCGATTGCTCGATCGCGATCTGGTCCTGCGAGGCGGGACCGTAGTTGGGCGAGGTTCCGCGCACTTCGGCATTGAGCCGTGCGATCTTGGCCTCCAGCGCGCCCACTTCCGCGTGCGAACTGCCATAGGCGGCGCCGGTCATGGTGGGGGAAAGACGCACGAGAACGTCGCCCCGCTTCACGTTCTGGCCGACCCGCACGAGGATTTCCTCGACCACCCCGCCTTCGAGGTTCGAAACGACCTGCAGTTTCGAACTCGGCACGATGGTGCCCAACCCGCGAACCGTACGGTTGATCTGGGTCAGCGACGCCCAGACCAGGAACAGGAGCAGAAAGGCGACGATGATCCAGAGTACGAGATTTGCCGACTTGCGAGCTGCGAATTCGTGGTTCTCGATTGTCCGCTCGCCCCCTGTGAGCCTCTCAAGCAGCGCGTTCATCTTTCTTAGCTCCCGAAACTGTCCGCAGTTTTGAAATCCGGGCATTCACCGCTTCCGGCGTGCCGTCCGCAAGTATCCTGCCGCTCGACATCATGATGATCCGGTCGACGAGCCGCAGCAGCGATGGACGGTGGGTGATGAGGATCAGGGTGCGCCCCATGAATTCGTTGCGCAGGTTCTCGATCAGTCGGCGCTCCGTCTCCACGTCGACCGACGATGTCGGTTCGTCGAGGATGATGATCGGCGGCCGGCCGATCAGCGCGCGGGCGAGGGCTATCGACTGCTTCTGCCCGCCCGAAAGGCCGTCACCACGATCGGCCAGCGTCAGATCGTAGCCTTGGGGCATGCGAGCAATGAATTCATGCGCGAGGCTGACCTGCGAGGCGCGCATCATCTCGTCCTCGTCGATATCCTCGCGGCACAGCATGATGTTGTCGCGGATCGACCCGGTGAGCAGGGTGTTGTCCTGGAACAATGCGCCGACCTTGGGGCGCAGTGCGGCGGGGGAAAGCTGGCGGATGTCGATGCCGTCCATCAGGATCAGGCCGCTGGTGGGCCAGTAAAGGCCGATGATTAGCCGCGCGATGGTCGACTTGCCCGATCCGATCTGGCCGACGATGCCGATATGTTCGCCCGGGCGCACCTTGAACGAGACATCGCGCAACGCCATTTCCGCCGCGCCCGGATAGCGGAAGTCGACGTTGCGAAATTCGATCGCCCCTTCGACCGAGGAGAGATGAAGGCCGGATCCTTCCGGACCTTCCACGGGCTGTTCCATCAGCCGGTTGATCTGGGTGTAGGCGGTGCGCGCCGCGTTCGCCCGTGTCAGCAACTGGGCTATCGTGCCGAGCGGGGCGACGACCCGGCCGGCCAGGATCGAACACGCGATCAGTCCGCCCATCGTCAGCGTCTGATTGGAGATCGCGAAGACGCCGAAGATCACCACCCCGGTATAAGCCGTCGTCTGCGCAGTCCCGGCGATGTTGATGGGGATGGTCGAAAGCAGCCTCTGGCGGAGCGATGCCCCGGCATGATCGGTGACCGCCGCGTCCCACCTGCGGCTGAGGATCGAACCGGCATTGGCGGATTTCACTGTTTCGAGGCTGCCAATGGTTTCGACCAGCACCGATTGCTTGCCGAGCTGTCCGCTCAGGGATTCGGCCGAAAGACGGCGCATCATCGGCTGCGTGACGAGCGCGGCGATCACCACCAGCGGTATCATCATCATCGGCACCATCACCAGCCAGCCGCCGATGATGGCGATTACGGCCAGCGTGAGCGCGATGAAGGGTAGGTCGACCAAGGCCGTGATCGTGGCGGAGGCGAAAAAATCGCGGAGCGTGTCGATTTCGCGGACCAGTCCCGAAAGGCCGCCGGTCGAATGGCGACCATGATCGAAACGCATCTGAAGGATGCGGTCGAAGATCGACTTGCCGATGTCGCGATCTACCCTGGCCCCTGCGACGTCGACGAAATAGGCCCGCAGGATTTTCAGGACGAAGTCGAAGACCAGGATGATCACCAGGCCGATCGACAGGCCGATCAGGGAGTCCGTCGCGTTATTGGGAACGACCCTGTCGTAGACCGTCATCGTGAAGAGGGCCGTGATCAAAGCAAAGAAATTGATCATGGCGGCAGCAAGGGCAACCTTGAGGTATATGCCGCGATTGGCCTTAAGCGGTTCGGAAAGCCAGGTTGCCATGCGACCCCTGGGCATCTCGATATCGGTCAAAGAAGCCATTTTCCCCCCGAGCTTTCGCCTTTAATCGGAAACCAGCATTGTCTTCGGTCGCACAACTTTACCTGTATTTTCCTGTTGCTGCATGGGGGAGGAAAAGATGTCCGTTTTTGTGACATCTTCCCTCTCCCGTTTTGCAGCCCCCTGTCGAGCATGCCTTCAGACGATTGATGCTCAGGCGATCAGGGTCATCGGCATCATGTCGGCGGTATTGTCGTTGACCTGGGCGATCGCGATCAGGGCGAAACCATCGTCCCGGTCGCAGCAGTAAACATCGCCGTCGATCGTTCCGGAGTTGTTGAACTCGTCGAGCGCGGAGTGAAGGTCGTCGGCCCCGTCCTTCCAAGTGGTCGAGTTCGTCTTGACTGCCGCCCCGGTCTTCAGTTCGGTGAGCGAAATCTGGCTGTCGCTGCCGATGTTGAGGCTCTGGAACCAGTCGATTGCTTCGCCCAGAGCTTCGCCGGGGGAAAAGCCCTCATCGCCATAGCGGTCGTCGAAGCAATCGCCTTCGTCGCCGCCGTTCGCGAGGTAGTTGAGCCAGCTGGCAACCATGTCGCGACCGAGGATATAGACCCCGTCCGCCTGCTTGCCGGAAACCGAACGATTGGAGGCATTGATCAGCTCGCGAGCCGCGTCGAGCGAGATGAACAGGGTATCTTCCCCGTTGTTCTCGATCCCATCGCCGTCCCAGTCGCCGATCAGCAGGCCAGCCTGATCATTGCCGTCGATGACACCGTCGCCGTTGGAATCGACCGCATATAGCAACTCGCCATCGGCAAAGCCCGGCTGTCCGGCCTTCGTTTCGTCACCGGTGACGCCGTTCCAGAAGACATAGCCGTTGTTCGACCAGAAGCCCGGAGTGCCGACGCCGACGCAATCTTCGCTGGGCAGGACGTAATACCCCGCCTCGTTATCGTCGGAAACGCCCTGATCGGTCGTCACCTCGGCCACGTTGACGTGGTTCCCCAGCACCGATTCATACTGGTAATAAACCTTGATGACCGCGTCGGGCGCCAAGTCGAAGTCGATGACCTGATCGGTGCCGGCAATGTCGTTCCAGGTGCCACCGTCGACGTCCCAGGTCCCGTCGCCGTCGAAGTCGGCATAGACGACGGCTTCGCCCCCGGCATTGACGGTGTTGTAGTCGAGGTCCGATCCGTCGAGGATGTCTTCCAGCGTCACCCCGGTCAGCGTGATGTTGCCGGTGTTGGTCAGGATGACCTCGAACATCACCAGCGTTGACGTGCTGGCCTGCGGTTTGGTCAGATCGTCCGCCGCTACGTAGGTGTTGCTGGTGTAGTCGGTCTTGACGTTCTTGATGACCTCGACGTCCGGCGTGCACTCGACGGGGGTTTCGACCTCGTTGCCCTTGGTCTCCTCGTAGTAGTGCTCGCTCTCCGGATCGCCGAACGAGAAGGTGGCCG
>NZ_JAVDWB010000005.1:0-307227 GCF_031457155.1 Croceicoccus sp. BE223 | reverse complement strand
AATCCCCGGCACCATCGATGACGCCATCGACCTCGGTCTCGTCGTCGCCGTCGTTGACCGACACGATCTCCTTCACCGCGGTGAAGTCCGGCGTGCACTCGACGGGGGTTTCGACCTCGTTGCCCTTGGTCTCCTCGTAGTAGTGCTCGCTCTCCGGATCGCCGAACGAGAAGGTGGCCGCGACCGAATTGGTAATGGTTTCGTCGGTGGCGCAGATCTCGTCGAGCTCGGGCTGGTCGACCGTCTCGGTCCACTCGTAGGTCCAGGTCTCGCCGACCTGGAGGACCCCGTCGAGTGCGTCGGCATCCTGCCCCTGGATCAGTGCGAGGATGTCCGCTTCGGTCCCTTCGTAGGTGTCGGCGACCTCCTCCAGATTGAGGGTGACGTTGCCGGTGTTGGTGATGGTGATCCGGTAGGTGATCGAATCCCCGGCACCATCGATGACGCCATCGACCTCGGTCTCGTCGTCGCCGTCGTTGACCGACACGATCTCCTTCACCGCGGTGAAGTCCGGCGTGGGACAAACCTCGATATCGGCATCGTCCTCGTCGCTGATCGGCTGATCGGTGGCTGAAACGATCGCGTCGACTTCGGCCGTGTTCTCCAGCAAGCCGTCACCGTCGATGCCGATCGTATCGATGTCGTTCTGGGTGACATTGCGGCTGTACGTATAAGTCCAGGTCTCGCCGACGCTGAGGATGTTGTCGTTGCCGGTATCACCCGTTCTTACGACTTCGCCTGCTTCGAGCGTGCCGTCGCCGTCATCGAGCGTGCGCAGCAAGGCACCCTCGAACTGGTCGGTAACGACGACATTTTCCAAGGCCAGATCGCCGGTGTTTTCAACGGTCACTGTGTAATTGATGACGTCGGTCGTCTCGTCGGCGCATTCGCCGCCGTCTTCCAGAACCGCCGTCTTGGTGATTTCGATGTCCGGGACCAGCAGCTTGTTGCCGATCGGGTCGAGTACAAAGACAAAGCCCGACGGCAGCGCATCGTCGATTGTGATCGTGATGGGAAGATCGGTGGTCGGTTCGCTTCCCGGTGGCACGACTTCGTTGATTTCGATGTCGTAATCGAAGTCATAGAGCGGAATCCCGCCAAACGAATAATTGCCATTCTCGTCGGTGACGGTGAACTGCTCGCCTGCGTCTAGAATGCCGTTCCCGTCCGTACCGTCAACGTCACCGTCAAGATTATTGTCGATGAAGATGGTGACGCCTTCCATCCCGGTCTCGCCTTCGTCCTGAACGCCGTTGCCGTTGGCATCGAGGAACTTGGTGCCGGTGATGATGACAGCGTTCTGCAGGTTCCATTCGTGGAAGCCGCCGTTGACGACCCAGGTGAGGTCATCGCCGGCGTCGTTCTTCGACGCCGCGTTGCCGATCACCCCGTTGCCGTCACCGTCGCCGCCGGCCGCGCCCATCTCGACGTAGAGGTAGACGTAATCCTTGGCAGGGTCGTAGCCTTCAAAATACGACACCGGCACGAGGACCGCGTAATCGTCGTTGCCGCTGCCGGACGAATTGCCCTCGTCCATGAGGACCGACACGTCGCCGTTGGCGTCCATGTCGTAAACCTTGGTCAGGCTGTTCAGCTCGGTGAATGTGTCGATCAGATCGACGTTGCTGCCGTAATCGTTGTTGGGCGATGTCGGCGTCGGATTGGGCAGCGTCGTGTTCTGGTCATAGGGACCGACGAAAAGCTTGAACTGGTCGAGCGAAATGAGCGTCGCATCGCCCGAATTCGCTTCGTTCAGATCGACGCGGAACTCGTAATAGGCCACGCCATCGACATACTTGATGGGGATTGCGCCGAGCAGGATAGCTTCCGACTTCGAAGCATCCATTTCCTCGTTGGAATCGTCCTCGGCGTTCGGATCGCTTGCGCCGCCGACCGCCTTGCCGGAATTGAAACCTTCCTCGACCTGGTCAGGATCGTTGCTGTCCTGAAGCGCAAGGAAAGTGTTGTAGTTGCCCGTGCCCGCGCCGACGTTCGCTGCATCGGTGAAGATGACGCCATCGATAACCGCGGAGGAACCGGCATCGGTGATGTCGACGTCGAAAGTGCCGTCGCCGCTGATGTCGTTGATGGTGAGGAGGGAATTGAATTCAGTCGAATCAAGGAAGTTGCTGGGCGATGCAAACCTGAAATAGGTCATCCAGGTTTCGAACGAACCCCAATTGCGATCGTCATAGTTGCCGTCGCCGTCAGTATCCACGATGATAGACATGGCTCAATTCCCCAATAATCGTGCTTGAACGAAAGGGCGCCGCTGTCCAAACAGCAACGTCCGCGAGCTATTCAAAAACCGGGTATGATTGTTGCAGTCATGCTGCAGTCAGAAAGGATCGAAGCGCGATCCGAGCAAATAGATCGCTCTTTCTGATGCATTTGGATCAAAAGTATCATGTCGACGAGCACCCCCATGCTGCACCAACTTCAACTGTATGAATTAATACTTACAGGATTTCGGAATGAATTGACTGCCTTGTTACGCAGTAGGCTCATTCGCGGCTATATATTTGAGTGAATGATTGCGACCACCGTTTCGCACCTCTCCATGTGCGAATTTCATTCAACATAGCTGAGGCGGATCGCCTGAAAGTGAAGCGCAAGTCTGCAACCTGCGTTAACTAATTATTAACATCTTTTTTCAAGCCGTAAAAGCAGGAATATCAGCGGTATCGCTTTCTGGGGCGGTGGCTATGCGCAGTTCCCATCGTGACTCATATTGCTTTTCATAACAGCCATTTACCGCACCCATTCCGACGGCAAATTGCTGCCCGACGGGTGGTGGCGTGCGGTGCCAAGTCAAGCAGTTTGCTTACGACATCGACAAAGTTGTCGGCAAAGTCAGTGTCGAGTCGCGGCGGTAAGCTTGTCTGCCGTCACATCGTTGCCGCAATTTGTGACACCATTTTGCCAACTGCCCATTCACTTGCAACGACCCTGAGCATCTTGGATTAACAAAAGTAGTGTCTCGCGACAACTTTGCGGCTATCCCGAGCTTCCGCCACCGGTCTTTGCCGGGATTGACGCTGCGCTCGCCGCCGCGCAGAGCGGCGAGCCGGCGCCGTCCTCCGGGTCAGCCGGAAGTTGCTTGCCGGGGGGCGGCAGTGGCGGCTGTCGTCAACGCGACGATGCTGCTGTATGTCATGGGAGCGATGGATCCGGCATTCGATCTGGCACAGGCCTATTACCTTGAACGCGGTCCGATTATCGCCGCGCTGAACGGGCGGCCCGGGCAGCCGGTCGTGCCCGATCAACGCAGGCGCAAGACCAACATGATCTTCACTCCGCTCGCCGCCGCGATGCAGCACGACCCTCGGTTCGTGACGCTGTTGGAGGAGGTCGGGCTGGCCGATTACTGGGCGCGGCGGGGCGTTACCCCCGACTTCATCGCCCGTTGAACGATCAGAACCGGGTTTCGAGCCCGGCGCCGATCTCTCGCGGCTTGCCGGCGGAGCCGAAGACGGGTTGACCAGATCGGTCATGTAGAAGGCGTCGAACAGGTTGCTGGCATAGGCGAAAATCGTCAGCGGGCCGACGGTCTGGGCCACGCGGGCATCGACCACGGTCGAACCGCCGACGCGCAGCGCCGGGGTTTTCTTGTCATCACTGAAATAGCCGGTCTGGTGACGAACCTGGCTCGAAAGCTGCAACCCTTCCGCAGGCCGCCAGGCGAACGATGCCGCGGCGCTGAAACCCGGTTAACGTTCGAATTTGCGGCCCAGCGTCGGGTCCTCGGAGTTGCGCAAGGCGCAGGCGGATCCCGCCCGACGTCGCGCAACTTGTCGATCGCTTCTCCTCCGCGCTGCGCGAACGCAAGCCACTGGGTTTCAGCGTCGACCTCGCGATCGCGCCCGACAGCAACGTCAACCGGGCCAAGTGATCGACGACCCTGGGCACCGTGACCGGCGATTTCGACTTGGACGGAGAGGCGCGCAGGGGCGGTGCGCGGCAGATCGCCCGTGAACCCGCCTATTCGCAGGTCAGCGGACAGGTCACCGCGACCGGCTGGCGCGAGTTCGGCCGGTCGACCGTATTCCTGTCCGCGCCTTACCTTCATCTCGAGGTGGACCGGCGCCTCGCACTCTACCGGCATCGGCGGAAGGAGGATTTCCTCCGCTTCAGCCTCGGCGCCACTCTGCGGGCGCTGCAATGGCAGGGCTGGGCGCCGCAGGTTCGCGTGATCCACGAGCGCAACAGCAGCCCGATCGAGGTCTACGGCTACGATCGCTGGCGCGGCTAATTCGGGGTGGTGCGCGCCTTCTGATCTATTTGCGTGGTTTCAGGCGGATCGCGAGCCCGCCGCCCGGAGCGAGCCGGACGTGCATCGTGTCGCCCTTGCGCACCGTTTTCGCGTCATAGGCGATCTGGTGCCGCGCCTCCGTCAGGTAGGTCGCGTCGGGCCCGTCCTTCCAGATCGTGGCGTCGTAGCTGCGTCCCGCGTCGAGATGGTCGAAGCGGATCGTCACATCGCGGGCCGTCGCGTCATTGACCCCGCCGACGTACCAGTCGTCGCTGTTGCGGTCCTTGCGCGCGAAAATCGCGTAGTCGCCCACTTCGCCTGCGACCAGGTGACTTTCCGACCAGTCGGCGGGCACGGCCTTGATGAACGCCAGTTCCCTGGGATGCGCGGCAAGGCTCTCGATGAAATCCGCCGCCATCTGGATCGGCGAGTAGATCGCGAGATACAATCCCAATTGCTTGGCCAGCGTCGAGGCCAGCGGCACGTCGTTGTCGCCCTTCAGGCTCAGAATGCCCGGCGTGAAGTCCATCGGCCCTGCCAGCATGCGGGTATAGACGAGCGTCGGTTCGTGGTCCGGCCCGTTGTTGAAGGGCCCCCACGCGTTGTATTCCATGCCGCGCGCGCCCTCTCGCGACACCCAGTTGGGATACGTGCGCCTGAGGCCGGTGTCCTTGACCGGTTCGTGCGGGTTGACCGCGATCCGGTGCTTCGCGGCCTCCTGCACCACGCGCAGGTGATGCTGCACCTGCCGCTGTCCGTCGTGCCACTCCATGGTCTGGCCGGCGCAAGGGTCGGCGATGTCGGCGCTGCACGATATGATGTTGCCCGCATCGGCGACGTAGCCGGTTTTCACCACGTCGATGCCCAGCTTGCCGTAAAGCGCCATCGCGTCGGGCAGTTGCGCTTCGTAGTTGGCGATGTTGCCGCCGGTTTCGTGGTGCCCGATCAGGCGCACGCCCTTTTTCTTGGCATAGGCGGAAAGCCCCTCGAGATCGAAATCGGGATAAGCCCTGGTAAAGCTGAAATCGCGCCCGTTGCCGAACCAGTTGCCGTCCCAGCCGTAATCCCAGCCTTCGACCAGCACGCCGCGAAAGCCGTTCTTCGCGGCAAAGTCGATGTACTGCTTCGTCCGTTCGGTCGTCGCGCCGTGGCGTTCGCCCTGCGCCCAGGTCCAGCGGTTGGAGATCATGCCCCACCATATGCCGATGTACTTGGTCGGCTCGAACCAGCTGACGTTGCCCAGCTTGTTCGGCTCGTTGAGATTGAGTTCGAGGTCGTTCTCGACCAGGCCTGCGGCGTCGTCGGCAATGCGGATCGCGCGCCACGGGGTCTCGAAGGCGCCCTTGCGCACGACTTTCGCCCCGCGCGAGGAGGGCGAGAGCGTCGAGCGGAACCGGCGCCCCTGCATCCGCTTCAGCCACATGCCCGAATAGTCGACGAGGGCCGCCTCGTGGATCGAGATATGCGTTCCGTCGGCGAGGCGCATCGTTATCGGAGTATGAGCCGAGGAGACCTCCTCGATCGCGGTCTGCGAATAGGGATATTCGTAGCGGTTCCAGTCACCTGCCGGGATCCACCAGGCCGTGCCTTCGGGGGCGATGACGAATTCGGTCAGTTCGTCGGCGATGGACGTGACCGGATGATCGGCGCGGCCGGCGAATTCGTAGCGAAAGCCGATCCCGCCGTCGAAAACGCGCATCCGGACGGTGAAGCCGCGCTGGTCGCGGCCCGGCGCTGTTGGCTTGCCCTTGAACCCGACGGCGAGTTCGTTGTGCCGGTCGGTGACGAAGCGCCGCTCGCCCCACGGCTGCTCCCATCGCGTGTCGGCGCTGGCGCGGCTTTCGCCGGTCACCACCATGTCGCGGCGCAGCGGGTCTTCGTTCGTGAAGTCGAAACCGAGCGAGGATGGCGCGATCACCGGCTTGCCGTCGCGGCTGACGGCATAGAACGGCTTGCCCTCGTTGTCGGTGTCGAGCGTGACCTCGATCCGGCCGTCGGGCGACTTGACCGTGGCGGCAAGCGCCGGCGCCGTGAGCGCGAGGAGCGAGGTGGCGAGGGAGGCGGACAGGAAACGGGACAGGGTCATGGGCGGACGATCAATGCTCCGTAAGGGGGGATTTCGGACGGGTTGGCGCCGTTGAGAGCGCAAAGAATTTCGGCGTCGCCATCGAGGCCCGAAAGGGCGACCGGCGCGACCGAGAGGTTGAAGTGGCACTCGACGCTCTCGCCATCGGCGCTGCGTCCGAACGACAGCAGCGCGCCCTCTGCCCGGCACCAGTCGACCGAGCCGTGGTGCAGGGCCGGATGCGCATTGCGCAAGGCCAGCATGGCGCGGGTGTGGTGCAACAGCGAGGCGTTGGCCGCATCCTGCGCCGCGACGGAGCGGGCAAGGTTCTCCTCGCCATAAGGCAGCCAGGGCGTGCCGCTGGTAAAGCCGCCTTCCGCCGTCCACGGCAGCGGAGTGCGCACGCCGTCACGCGACAGGGTGAGCGGCCAGTTGGCGATCGCTTCGGGGTCCTGCAACTGGTCGAACGGGATGTCGACCTGTGTCAGGCCCAGTTCCTCGCCGTTGTAGAGGATGGGGTTGCCGCGCATGCAGGCCAGCAACGCCATCTTCATCGCGGCGAAGGCCTCGCGGTGTTCGTCGTCCGCCCAGCGGGATAGCGCGCGCGGCGCGTCGTGGTTCTCGAAGGCCCAGCTCGGCCAGTTGGTGCCCGGCTCGTCAGGCCATTCGGTCAGCGCGCGGCAGACGAGGTCGGCGGTCAGACGCTCGGCATAGAGGAAGTTGAAGCCGTAGGTCGAATTGAAGCGCCGGTCGTCGGCGGTGAAGGCGCGCATCTCGGCTTCGGAATCGTCGCCGCCCACTTCGGCGACGGTGAAGATCGTGCCCGGACGCTCGCCATAGCGGTCGGTCAGCTCGCGGATGCGCTCGATATAGGCCGGGATGTCGGGGTGCGACTGGTTGTGGATGCGAAGCTGGAAATCGAACGGCCGGGTCCGCGGCTTGCCGGTGTCGGGCGCGGGCGGATTGTCGGTAAGCGCCGGGTCGTGCATCGCGAAGTTGACCGCGTCGAGCCGGAAGCCGTCGACCCCGCGCTCCAGCCAGAATTCGAGGTTCGCCAGCATCGCGTCCTGCACTTCGCGGTTGTGGCAGTTGAGCTGCGGCTGGCTGGCAAGGAAATTGTGCAGGTAGTACTGCTGGCGCCGCGCGTCCCAGGTCCAGGCCGGGCCGCCGAACACCGATTGCCAGTTCGACGGGGGCGAGCCATCGGGCTTCGCATCGGCCCAGACGAACCAGTCCGCCTTCGGATTGTCGCGGCTCGACCGGCTTTCGACGAACCAGGCGTGCTGGTCCGACGTGTGCGACATGACCTGGTCGATCAGCACACGCAGGCCGAGCGCATGGGCGCGCGCGACCATCGCGTCGAAATCGTCGAGCGCGCCGAAGATCGGGTCCACCGCGCGGAAATCGGCGACGTCGTACCCGAAGTCCTTCATCGGCGAGAGGAAGAAGGGCGACACCCAGATCGCATCGACGCCGAGCGAGGCGACGTAATCGAGCCGCGAGGTGATGCCCGGCAGGTCGCCGATGCCGTCGCCGTTCGAGTCCATGAAGCTGCGCGGATAGATCTGATAGATCGTTGCGCCGCGCCACCAGGGACGGTTGGGATTGTTTTCGCTCATCGTCATGTCTTTCGCGTCGCGATGGCCTGCTGCAGCACGTCGATGTGGCGGTCCATTGCGCGCACCTCGTTGACCAGGGTCGCTTCGGTATCGGCCAGCATGGCGGCAAGCTCGGCCTGCGGCATGGCATCGGCCATCGGGTTGTAGGCACCGGCATCGACCCCCTGTCCGGCGAAGACCTGGAACCAGGCGACCTCGGTGAAAAGTTCCTCGTGCTCGCGGTGGATGAACCCGGCCTCGCGCCACAGGGCAATCTTCTCGGCCAGCGTGGCGGGCAGTTCCATGTGCCGCACCGCGTCCCAGAAGGGTTCGCCCTCGCGCGCGTTGGCGGTGTAGTGGAGCACCAGGAAGTCGCGGATGCGGGTCCACTCGAAGGCGGCCTGCGCGTTGAAATGGTCGATGGCCGCCATGCTCGGCCTGCCATGGGGCAGCAGCGCGAGGAAGCGGCTGATCGCGCCCTGGATCAGGTGGATGCTGGTCGATTCCAGCGGCTCCATGAAGCCCGCCGCCAGCCCGAGGGCGAGGCAGTTGCGGTTCCAGTGGCGGCGCCGCATGCCGGTTGTGAAGCGGATCGGGCGCGGATCGCCCTGCGCCTCGCCATCGAGGTTGGCGAGGAGGATCGCGGCGGCCTCGTCCTCGCCCATGTGGGCCGAGGAATAGACGATGCCGTTGCCGATCCGGTGCTGCAGCGGGATGCGCCACTGCCAGCCCGCCCTGCGCGCCGACGAACGGGTATAGGGGGTGAAGTCGCCGCCGCCGGCACAGGGAACCGCCAGCGCCCGGTCGCAGGGCAGGTAACCGCTCCAGTCGTCGAAGCCCGTTTCCAGCGTGCCCTCGATCAGCAGGCCGCGAAATCCGGTGCAGTCGATGAAGAAGTCCGCCGCCAGTTCGCGCCCGTCGTCAAGCGTGATCGAGGCGATGTCGCCGTTTTCGCCATCGCGGCCGACGCCCGCGATCATGCCTTCGTGCCGAACCACACCGCGCGCCTCGGCATACCGCCGCAGGTAGGCGGCGTAGAGACCGGCGTCGAAATGATAGGCGTAGGGCATTTCGGGCGCACCGGGTGCGCGGCGACCGATCCGCATGTGCAAGGTGCGCGCCGCCAGTTCGTTGAGCGAATAGCGCTGCAACGGCTTGGCAAGGCCGAGCTTTCTTGCCCGCAACCAATAGTGCTGGAACGGCAGCAGGCCGACGCCGCGCCCGATCGCGCCGAAGGCATGCATGTAGCTTTCGCCTTCGCGCAGCCAGCCGTCGAACTCGATGCCGAGCTTGAAGCTGCCCTTCGTCTCGCGCAGGAACTCGCCTTCGTCGAGACCGAGCGCGGCGTTGAAAAGGTGGATCTGGGGGATCGTCGCCTCGCCGACGCCGACGGTGCCGATGGCCTCGCTTTCCACCAGCGCGATGTCGTGGCCGGTGGCGAAGCGGGCGAGGGCGGCCGCAGCCATCCAGCCGGCCGTGCCGCCGCCCGCTATCAGGATGGAGGGTCTGCCCTGTCGTTCCATCGCACCGCTGCCCCGTTCGTCTTGCCGTTGTCGCCCCGGCCTCCCACTCGCTGGAATCCTGTGGATCCCGCCAATCTGTCTGCCATGTTGCCCCGGCCGGGCAAGAGAGGGAGAGACCCCGGCCGGGGCTTGGGGAGACGCCTACCGGTGTCGCTCAGAACCGGTAGGACGCGCCGACAAGATAGGTGCGACCGTACTTTTCGTAGTCGATGACTTGGTCACGATCGCCGGACTGGTAGGATACGAACGGCTCGTCGGTCAGGTTGAGCGCCTGGACCGTCAGCGACAGGCCGTCGAGCGCCGAACCTTCCTGGAAGCGGTAGCCGACTTGCGCGTCGAAGATCGATTCCGAATAGGTCTGGCGGAACTGCCGCGTCGCCGAGATGCCGATGAATTCGGCAAGGTACGAGGTGCGGTAGCGGTGGCTGAGCCGCGCTTCGAAGCCCGAGTTCTCGTAGAACACGGTCGAGTTGACGACCCACTTCGAAAGACCCGGCACGTCGCTGTTGAACGAGGTGTCGGAGACCGTGTCAAACACCGTCAGCTTGCTGTCGGTAAAGGCGACGCTGGTCTGGAAACCAAAGCCCGAAAGCGCCGGGGCGATGATCTCGAACGGCAGGGCGGCGCTTGCCTCGATGCCGCGAATGCTGCCCTTGGCGGTGTTGTCCGGGCCGCTGACGAAGCCGAGCGTCGTCGTCGCCTCGGCGATCGCGCGCTGTTCCGGGCTAAGCGTGGGCAGCAGGTAGGCGAAGTCGCGCACCACGCTGACCGCGTTCGGGTTCACGAAGTCCTTGAGCCACTTGTAGTAGCCGGCCACCGCGATGTAGCCCTTGCCGCCTGCGAAGTACTTCTCGAACGAGACGTCGACGCTGTCGGCGATATAGGGGCGCAGCTTCGGGTTGCCGCCACTGGCCGAGAACAGCGAGTTCAGCGCGCCGGTCGGCTGCGTCGCGATCGTCGCGTTGGACGATGCGTTGAGCTGGTCCATGCGCGGGCGGGCCAGGGTGCGTGCCGCGCCGAAGCGCAACTTGGCATTGTCCGCCACCTCGAAATTCAGCGACAGGCTGGGCAGCAAGTGCGTGTACTTGTCGCCGTCGGTCACCGCGGTGCGCACCGCATTGATGCCGCCCGGCGAATTGAACCCGTCAGACGACTGGTCGGTGCGGACGACCTGCAGGCCGATGTTGCCGGTCATCGGGATCGCGCCCAGGTCGGCGTCCAGATCGGCGCGGACGTAGCCGGTCCAGACCTTTTCGGACACGGTCCAGTCGCCGGGGAAGGGCAGGTCCGAGCTCTGGATGTCGGTGAGGACGTAGGTGCCGTCGGCGATCAGCGCGAAGGGATCGTAGGCGACCTGCGGGCCAAAGCCGAGGAAGCCGAGCGAGGCCATCGGATCGAGCAGGGCCGACTGCGGGATCGGCAATTCGCGCACCGCGCCCGGATCGTTCGGGTTGGTCGAGGTGCCGCCCGACAGGCTCAGGAAGTTCTGCGTGATGTCGCGCTTCTTGGTGCGATCGGTGTAGGCAACGCCGCCGACCAACTGCTTGACGAAGCCGTTGTCCAGCTTGAACGCCAGCTCCGCCCGCCCCGAATAGAGCTCGTCCTTGGTCATCGTGTCGTTGATGAAGCCGGCCTGGACGATGTTGCGACCGCCGCCCCAGCCGCGCGGGTCGGTCAGGAAGATCGTGCCGGTGTCGGAATAGTCGGCGGTGTTGGTGAACTGGAACGGGAAACCGCCGTCGCCGCGGACATATGTGACGGTGTCGGACGGATCGCTCGCGCTCGCGCCGTAGCCGAAGCCCGAGTAGCTCTCGACCTGCTGCAGCCGGCGATCGGCCTTCGAGTAGGACAGATCGATGTTGAGCAGGATATCGTCGTTTTCGTACTTGGTGTTCCAGCCCGCCGCGAAGGTCTCCGTATCTTTGCGATCGTAGTCGTTGCGGATGACCGGCTGGACGTTTTCATACGTCACGCTGTCGGCCATGCCCGTGCCCTGCAGGTCGGTAATGGTCGTGCTCGCGCCCCAGCCCGGATAGAGCGGGAACTCGATGCCGCGCATCGGGATGCGTTCGCGATAATCGGCATAGAACACGTCGACCGAGGTGTTCCAGTTCTCCGTCGGCTCCCACTCGAGCGTGCCGAAAGCGCCGAGGCGGTCGAGGTCGACCGACTTGGCGAAGGGCTTCATGCCGCCCAGCACCATGGTGCCGTTCTCGGTCGGGTAGCCCCAGGCGCTGAAGCGCTTCACCTGGCTCGGGCTGGATTGCAGGGCAACGCCCAGCGCGATGCCCAGCGTGTCGTCGGCGAACTGGTCGACATAGGTGCCGGTGGCGCGATAGCCCCAGCCCTTAACGTCGGGGTTGAGCGAGCCGCCCTCGTTGAATTCAAGCCGGCCGGCGACGTTGATGATGCGCTCGTTCTTCGAGAGCGGGCGGATGGTGCGCAGGTCGACCGTACCGGCCAAGCCCTGACCGATGAGACCCGCGTAAGGCGTCTTGTAGACGACGCCCTGGTCGATCAGTTCCGACGGGTACTGGTCGTACTCGACGGCGCGGTTGTCGCCGGAGGAGACGAGCTCGCGGCCGTTGAGGAGCGAGGTCGAGTAGTCTGGGCCAAGACCGCGGACCGAGAGCGACTGCGCGCGGCCGTTGATGCGCTGCACGGCGAGGCCGGGGAGGCGGCCCAGCGTTTCAGCGATCGACACGTCGGGCAGCTTGCCGATGTCCTCGGCGCTGAACGCCTCGGCGATGACCGGGCTGTCCTTCTTCAGGTTGATCGCCGTTTCCAGCGCCTGGCGATAGCCCTCGACGATGATGACGCTGCCCTGCGTGTCATCCTCCGACACGGTCTCGTCGCCCGGCTCGAGGCTGGCTTCCTGTGCGAAAGCGGTGCCCGGCAAGGCAAGCGCGACGAATGCAGCCGCAAAGGCGGTGGCGCTGACGCTATGGCTCAACTTGGTCCGAAAATTCATCCTCAGTCCCCTAGGCGGGAAGGCTTGTGCGGGTCGTCGCGCCTTCTCGATTTCGTGCCGTCTGCCGGGCTTCTCCGGTCAGCGGCTTCGGGCCTCGATACCGTGCATCCGCGCCGGGGCGGAAGACAGCATACGTATACGCTGCTGTTGCGAGATTTCGCGTGGTCGATAGAAAATCCAGTTTCGTCAGCAACTTGCACGTGGCAGATTTTCTTCCCGCGGACGGTATCAGCCGTTATGCTGGCGCCGCCGCGGGGCCAGTCGGGCACCCGGCGCGGAGGATTTCATGGGGCGCAAGCCGAGCGGCAGGCCGACCAGTTTCGACATCGCCTATGCGGCCGGAGTCTCGCAGCCGACCGTGAGCCGCGCCTTGCGCGGCGACCAGTCGGTCAGCCGCGAAACGCGCGAGCGAATCGAGAAGATCGCCCGCGACTTGAACTACACCGTCGACAAGAACGCATCCTCGCTGCGATCGCAGCGGTCGAACACCATCGCGCTGCTGTTCTTCGAGGATCCGACCCCCGACGACAGCATGATCAATCCCTTCTTCCTCGCCATGCTCGGGTCCATCACGCGGGCCTGCGCCAATCGCGGCCTCGACCTGCTGATCTCGTTCCAGCGGATGGAGGACGACTGGCACGTTCGCTACCAGGACGCGCACCGCGCGGACGGCTTGATCCTGCTGGGTTACGGCGATTTCGAGATCTATCGCTCGCGGCTCGAGAAGCTGGTCGAGCAGGGGACACATTTCGCGCGATGGGGTTCGGTGCGCGACGATTTCAGCGGCTCGACGATCGGGTCGGACAATCTTGGCGCCGGGCGCATGGCGGGCGAGCACTTGTTGTCGATCGGGCGGCGGCGCATCGCGTTCCTGGGCCATTCGACCGGGCAGTATCCCGAGTTCGCCCACCGCTACGACGGCATGGTCGCGGCCTGCCGCGAGGCGGGGTTCGAACCCGATCCTGGCTTGCAGTTCGATGCGTTGACCAACGAGGACGCCGGCTATCGCGCCGCCCGCGAGCTGCTGGCTTCCGGACGCGCATTCGACGCGATCTTTGCGGCCAGCGACCTAATCGCCATTGGCGCGATGCGCGCGCTGGCGGGGGCGGGGCTGAGGGTGCCCGAGGATGTGGCCGTGGTCGGCTTCGACAACATTCCCGCCGCCAGCCTGACCAGTCCTCCGCTGACGACCGTGCAGCAGGACGTGGCCGGGGCGGGCAAGCGCCTCGTCGAAACGCTGATGGCGCAGATCGAGCGTCGTCCGGCGCCCGATGCGCGCCTGCCGACCAGACTGCTGGTCCGGGGCAGCACGGTCGCGACCTGATCGCCTGCGCCCGATTTTGCGGCGCGATACATTCGTATTCTTGTTGTCGCGCACGGCGTGGCATGGAACCGGGGCATGAAGGCCCCCGCCGCGAGCGGATGGGCAACGGGAAAGGATATGTCCGCGATGGAAAAGCCGCGGCAGGGCTTCTGGGGCCTGTGGAACATCAGCTTCGGCTTCTTCGGCATCCAGGTCGGCTTCGCCCTGCAGAACGCCAACATGAGCCGCGTCTTCCAGACGCTGGGCGCGAGCATGGACGATCTGCCCGCGCTCTGGGTCGCCGCGCCGCTCACCGGCCTCATCGTGCAGCCGATCATCGGCCACATGTCCGACCGGACCTGGAACCGGCTCGGCCGCCGCCGCCCCTATTTCCTGACCGGCGCGGTGCTTGCCGCGCTGGCGCTGTTCCTGATGCCGCTGGCCCCTGCCATTGCCGCGCCGCTGGTCTTTGCCGCAGCGATGCTGTGGCTGCTGGATGCAAGCCTCAACATCTCGATGGAGCCGTTTCGCGCATTCGTCGGGGACATGCTGCGCACCGACCAGCACGCCGCCGGATATGCGGTGCAGACTGCCTTCATCGGCGCGGGCGCGGTGCTCGGTTCGATCTTCCCGTTCGTGCTGGAGCATCTCGGTGTCGCCAATGTCGCGGGCGAGGGCGAGTTGCCCGATACCGTGCGCTACGCCTTCTGGTTCGGGGCCGCGGCGCTCCTGCTGGCGGTGCTCTGGACCGTCGTCTCGACGCGCGAATACTCTCCCGAACAGCAGGCCGCCTTCGCATCCGGGGGCAAGGCCGTCGACGACACCGCGATGATGGCCCGGCTGGCCGCCAAGTCGCCGCTGCGCTCGCTTGCCTGGATCGTGGCGGGCCTCGCTGTCGCGGGTGCCGTCCTTCTGTTCGCGCTGGAGAAGGAGGTCTACCTTCTCGGCGCCCTGCTCGCCGTCTACGGCGTGCTCGACATGGTCGCGATCCGGATGGCCCGGGCCGGGCGGCCTGCCAACATGCTGTCGAGCATCGTCGGCGACTTTTCGGGTATGCCGCCGGTGATGAAGCGCCTCGCGCTCGTCCAGTTCTTCAGCTGGTCCGCCCTCTTCATCATGTGGATAAACACCACGCCGGTCGTGACGCAATACGTCTTCGGGGCGACCGACACCGCCGGCGCCGCCTATAACGAGGGCGCGAACTGGGTGAACGTGCTGTTCACCGTCTACAACGGGGTCGCCGCGATCGCCGCGCTCGCGCTTCTGCCGTGGATGGCGCGGCGCTTCGGGCAGGTGCGCACGCACTCGATCTGCCTCCTGCTCGGCGCCGCCGGTTTCCTCGGCTTCTTCCTGCTGCGCAATGCGACGGCGCTGCTCGTCTGCGAAATCGGCATCGGCATCGCCTGGGCTTCGATCCTCGCGATGCCTTACGCGATCCTCGCCTCAAACCTGCCGCAGGCAAAACTCGGCATCTACATGGGCCTGTTCAACGTCTTCGTCGTCGTGCCGCAGTTGCTGGTGGCCACGGTGATGGGTTCGATCATGCTCGCGTTCTTCCCGGATGAACCGGTGTGGACGATGCTGTTCGCCGCCGCCGCCTGGATCATCGCCGCGCTTGCCATGACGCGCGTGTCCGCCGCCATCCCTTCTGCTCACACCGCTACCGCGAGGCCTGCATGAAACTGACTCGTCCCCTGATCGCCGCCACTGCCGCCGCGCTGCTCGGCGCGGGCAGCCTTTACGCCATGGGCACGACGCCCGAAACGCCCGCCGATGCAACGCAGGAGCGTGCCGGGCGCGACCCGTGGACGCCGCAGCCCTATGTCGAGTTGACCAATCCCGACTGGTCGAAGGACGCCGTCCTCTACCAGATCAACACACGCCAGTTCACGAAGGAGGGAACCTTCCGCGCCGCGGAAAGGGAACTGCCCCGGCTGAAGGCACTGGGCGTCGATATTCTGTGGCTGATGCCGATCCACCCGATCGGCGAGAAGAACCGCAAGGGCACGCTCGGCTCGCCCTATTCGGTGAAGGACTATTACGACGTGAACCCGGAGTTCGGCACGAAGGAGGACTTCAGGCACTTCGTCGATGCGGCTCACGCGCAGGGTTTCCGCGTAATCCTGGACCTCGTTGCCAACCACACCGCCTGGGACAACAAGCTCGCGAGCGAGCACCCCGACTGGTACGAAAAAGACTGGAAGGGCGACTTCCGGCCCACCCCGTGGTGGGACTGGTCCGACGTGATCGACCTCGACTGGTCGAAGCCGGGCGTGCGCGAACATGTCGGCGGGGCGATGGAATACTGGGTCCGCGAATTCGGCGTCGACGGCTATCGCGCCGATGCCGCCGGATATGTCCCGACCGACTTCTGGGAAACCGAACGCGCGCGGCTCGACGCGATCAAGCCGGTCTTCATGCTGGCCGAATGGAAGACGCCGGAACTGACCCGCCGCGCCTTCGACGCCGTCTACGCCTGGGAATGGCACGGCGCGGTAAAGGACATCGCCAAGGGCAAGGCCGACGCCACCGCGCTGTTCGGGTACTATGCCGAAAACGAGAGCGCATGGCCGCATGAGGCGATGCGCATGACGTATATCGAGAACCACGACAGCAACGCCTGGGAAGGCACGCAGTACGAGAATTTCGGCGATGCGCTGCCGATCTTTACTGCGCTCGCCTTTGCCGGCGAGGGCCTTGCCGTCGTCCATAACGGCCAGGAGGCGTGCAACGCCAAGCGGCTCGAGTTCTTCGAGAAGGACCCGATCGACTGGTCGCAGGGCAAGGACTGCCAGCTCGGCCAGCTGATCACCGACCTCATCGCCTTCCGCAAGGCGAACCCGGCGCTGGACAACGGACGGTGGGGCGCGCGGATGCAGCAGGTCGTGAACGACAAGTCGAAGCAGATGTTCGCCTGGATGCGGCAGAAGGACGGCAACAAGGTCGTCGGCCTGTTCAACCTTTCGCCCCAGCCGGTCACGGCCAGGCTGTCGGACGCGCTGGCAGAGGGCACCTATACCGAATTCCGGACGGGCCAATCCGCCACGCTGAAAGCGGGCGACAGCGTGACCCTGTCGGCCTGGGGCTTCCGCCTGATGTCGTCGGGCGGCAAGTAGCCCGGAAAGGAAGGGGCTACCCCCGACCTTGGTCTGCTTGCCATCGGGCGGCGCCTCGTTGCACAAGGGGAGGGTCGACGACAGGGAGGGGCCGTGACGAGATCGTGAAGCCGTACAGCCCGAACAGCCATGGCCGCCGATGGGACTGATCCCGGCCGCCCTCCTGCCGGTCGGGCTGGTCGTCGCGCTGTTCGTGGTGGCCGCCTATGTCGAGGCGAAGGGCGAAGGGAACCGCGTCCTCGCCCGCAATCGCCACATCGCCTACGTCCTCGCGCTCGGCGTCTATTGCAGCAGCTGGACTTTCTACGGCGCGGTCGGCAGCGCGGCGATGCGGGGCTGGAACTACCTGCCGATTTACCTGGGCCCGGTGCTGCTCCTGCTGCTGGCGCGCGGGTTTCTTCGCCGCCTGTCGCGCGCCGTCGCCGAAGAACAGGCGACCAGCATATCGGACTTCATCGCCACGCGCTTCGCACACGACATCGCGGTCGGACGGCTGGTCGCCGTAATCTGCCTTCTGGGCACGATCCCCTACATCGCGCTCCAGCTCCGTTCGATCGGCTACGCCCTCTCGTTCGTTTCGGGTCACGATGTCGCTGTCCCGGCCATGGTTGCGGCGACCGTTCTGCTGGCGCTGTTCGCCGTGCTGTTCGGCATCCGGCGCTTCGAGATTGCGGGCCGCAGCGAAGGGCTGGTCTTTGCCATCGGGCTTGAATCGCTGATCAAGATCGTCGCGCTGGCCAGCGTGGCGATTTTCGCCCTGCTCTTGGTGTGGAGCATGCCTGCCGCCCCTGTGCAACAGGCGGGGCAGGCGCTGCGCACGGTGTTTCATCCGAACCTCGTCTCGGTCGATACCGCGGTGATCTTCGTCATCTCGCTGTTCGCGGTGATCGTCCTGCCGCGGCAGTTCTACATGGGGCTGGTGGAGGCGCGAAGCGCGGAAGACCTGCCGCGCGCGTCAGGGGGCCTGGCGGTCTACATCGGTGCCATGGCGGCCATGGCGCCCGCCATCGCGCTGGGCGGTTTCGCGCTCCTGCCAGGCTCGACGAATCCCGACCTCTACGTGCTGGCGCTGCCGATGGCGGCGGGCAACGACTGGATCGCGGCGGTGGCACTGCTCGGCGGTATCAGCGCCGCGGCCTCGATGGCGATCGTCGATGCGACCGCCCTGTCGACGATGGTCTCGAATGACCTGTTTCTCGCAAGTGTCGTGCGGTCGGGGACCGGCGGCGAACACGGGGGTTTCGGGCGCCGGATCCTCGCCATCCGGCGCGGCGCGGTGGCGGCGGTCATGCTGGCGTCGCTGGCCTGGGCCATGCTGGTGGGCGAGGCGGAGACGCTCGCCTCGATCGGCCTCATCGCCTTTGCCGCGATGGCACAGTTCACGCCGCACCTGCTGATCGCCGCTTACGGTGCGCAGCGCGATCCGCGACCGGCGCGGGCCAGTCTCACCGTCGGGTTGATGCTCTGGCTTTATACCCTCGCGCTGCCGCCGATCCTGCCGCTGGACTGGCTGGAGGCGCTTGCGTTGACGCCGCTCGATCCGCTGAACCTGTTTCACATCGGTTCGGCCAGCCCGCTGGTTCATGGCGTGTTCTGGAGCCTCGGCGCGAACCTCGCGCTCCTGGCGCTGTTTTCCGCCGGGCGGGTGGCGCGGCCGGGCCTGCCCAAGCTGCTGCGGATGCAGCGGCAGGTGCGCGACCAGCAGGACCTTGTCGATCTCGTCGCCGGCTTCGTCGGGATCGAGAGGGCGCGGCAGGAATTCGCCGGCATCGACCCGCGCGCCCCGATCGACCGGCGCAGCGCCCAGTTCGCGCAGGAGGTGCTGGCGCGCGTCGTCGGCGCCGCACCGGCGCGCGCTCTGGTCGCCTCGGCGCTCAGCGGCGGGAGGATGAGCCTCGCCGAAGTCACGCGCCTGCTCGACGAAGGGGGGCAATCGCTGCGTTTTTCGCGCCAGTTGCTGGCCGCGACGTTCGAAAACCTCGATTCGGGCATCAGCGTCGTCGACGCCGACATGAATCTCGTCGCCTGGAACACCCGCTACCTCGACATGTTCAGCTACCCTCCGGGCATGGTCCGCGTCGGGACGCCAATCGCCGAACTCATCCGTTTCAACGCCGGCAGGGGCGACTTCGGGCGCGGCGAGCTGGGCGAGGGCGACATCGAGCTTCAGGTCGCCAAGCGCCTCGCGCACATGCGCACCGGCACCACTCACGAGTTCGAGCGCGAGCGTGCCGATGGGCGGGTGATCAAGACGGTCGGTGGCCCGATGCCCGGCGGTGGCTACGTCATGAGCTTCATCGACGTCACCGAAGAGGCGCGCACCCGCGAAAAGCTCTCGCGCACTCTCGAGGAACTCGAACACAGGGTTCGCGAACGGACGCTGGAGCTGAGCGAGGCCAATGCGCGTTTGGCCGACAGCGACCGGGAGAAGACGCGCTTCCTCGCCGCCGCCAGCCACGACCTGCTGCAACCTCTTCACGTCGCGCGGCTGTTCACCAGCGCCCTTTCGCGCCAGCTCGACAGCGCGGAACGGGCGCTGGCCGGCCGGATCGACGAAGCGATCGTCGGGGCCGAGGCGCTGCTGCGCGCATTGCTCGACATCAGTCGCATCGATGCCGGCGGCGTGGTTCCACAGCCCGAACGGATTGAGCTGGGCCCGTTTCTGCGCGATGTCGCGGGCGGCCTGCAACCGCTGGGGGAGGCCAAGGGGCTGACCCTGCGCGTCGTCGACAGCGGTGCGGTGGTGGCCAGCGATCCGGGCCTGCTCCGCTCGGTCGTGCAGAACCTCGTTTCCAATGCCATCCGCTACACCGTCACGGGCGGGATCGTCATCGGGGTGCGACGCCGGGGCGATCATCTCGGAATCGCGGTGGCGGACAGCGGCGTCGGCATCGCGCCGGATCGCCAGCAGGAGATCTTCCGCGAATTTACCCGCCTCGGCGAGGTGGAGGCCGAAGGTCTCGGCCTCGGCCTCGCCCTCTCGCGCCGCATCGCGCGGCTGCTGGGTGGCGAGATCGAGCTGGCGTCGCGCCCGGGGCACGGCAGCACCTTCACGATCGTTCTTCGCACGGGCCCGGAGGAGCGCGCTGCGCCGCGCAAGCGGGCCAGGGCAAAGGCCACTGTTGCTGCCCATGGCCTGCGCGTTCTCGTCGTCGATGACGATCCGCGCGTGATCGAGGCGACGTGCGCGATGCTGCAAGGAATCGGTCATACGCCCATCGGTGCGGCGACGATCGCCGAGGCGCTGGATTACGCCGAATCGGTCGATGCGCTGGTCGCCGACCTGCGCCTGGCGGACGGCGAGACCGGCATCGAACTGGTCCGAGCCTTGCGCGCAAGGCGGCCGGACCTGCCGGCGCTTATCGTCACCGCTTCGATGGTCGCCGGTCTGGCGCAGGAGGCCGCCGCGCTCGGCGTCGAGATGCTGGCCAAGCCCGCCGATCCAGTCGCCATCGAACGGTTCCTGGCCGCCGCATCAGTGGGCGAGATCTAGCCCCAGCGAGCGAGCGACAAGGGCCGCCTGCGTGCGGTTGCCGACGTCCAGCTTGCGCATGATCGCGGTCATGTGCCCCTTCACCGTTGCCTCGGTAATGCCGAGGTTCCAGGCGATCTGCTTGTTCAGCTGGCCTTCGACCACGGCAAGGAGCACCTTGAGCTGGGTCGGGGTCAGGCCCGCGACCGTTTCGCGCACTCCGGCCTCGCTCTCCGGTTCGACCGGGGGCGGGGCGACCGGCCGCTTGCCGGCAAGGGCCGCGCGGATCGCGTCCTCCATCGCATCGAGATCGCCGTTCTTGTTGATGAAGCCGACTGCGCCGAAGCTGCGCACCTCGCTCGCGGCGTTCTCGCCCTCCGCGCTCGACACGACGAGGATCGGCACGTTGGGCCGTTCGGCGTGGAGCAGGGCGATGCCCGAATAGCCGACGGCACCCGGCATCTTGAGGTCGAGCAGGATGAGCGAGAGGTCGTCCGTCTCGCCCACATGGCGCGCCGCGGCGTTGAGAGTGCCGGCTTCGATCACCCGTTCGCCGGGCGCGACACGCGACACCGCCATGCAGAGCGCCTGGCGAAACAGCGGATGATCGTCGGCGATCAGGATGGTCATGGCCGCGATCCGTGGCGCGTCCGGTTCGAACGGAAAGGTCCTGGCATCGCTCTTGCTCCCGCAGTCATGCGCGTCGCTCTCTGTCCGGAGCGTGCGGGCATGATCCGGCCCCACGCTAACGCAAACCGCGCGGGAAGACCAACCCCCGACCATGGTCGTGCCCGACGCACCTAGGTCTGGATGCCATGCGAACGCGACATCCGGCACGATGCCCTCGTCCCAGATCAGGTCGGCGAAAACCAGGCCGATGAAGCGGAGAGGTTCACGATGGCACGCCAATTGCCACGAATTGCCGGAGTCCTGCTGACCACCACGGCGCTGCTCGCGCCGGGGTCGGCTCTTGCCCAGACGGCGCGCGAAAGCGAACTGGAGGCAAGGCTCGAGAGGCTGGAGTCCGAGATGCAGGCGCTGCGAGCGGATCTTGCCGCATCACGCGCCGCGCAGAACGAAGCCGTAGTCGTCGCCCAGGCGGCTCAGGCGGGCACCGAGGAAACCGCGAAGAAGCTGGCGGCGCTGGAAAGCAGGCCGGTGCCCGAAGGCTTCCGGGTAGGCTCGACGACGGTAAAGATGGGCGGCTTCATCAAACTCGTCGCATCGCACAGCACGTTCAGCGAAGGCGAGGTCGCCAACAATTCGCTGGGCCGCGATTTCTACCTGCCGCAGACGATCCCGGTGGGTGCCGGGCCGAGCAGCACGGTGCAGGATGTCAGCGCCAAACAGTCGCGCTTCTGGCTGAACCTCGCCACCGACGTCGCCGGGCATACCCTGAAGGGCCTGGTCGAGGCGGACTTCCAGACCTCGCCCGGTACGCAGGGGTCGCAGCGCACCACCAACGGCTACAACCTGACGCTGCGCCGTGCCTTCCTGCAGTTCGACAAGCTGACTTTCGGACAGGACTGGACGACGTTCCAGTACACCGGGGCGCTTCCGGAAACGACCGACTTCGTCGGCGGTGCGGAGGGTACGGTCTTCGTCCGGCAGCCTTTGATCCGCTACAGCGCGCCGGTCGGCAAAACGGCGACGCTGCACCTGGGCGTCGAGAATCCCGAATCCGGCACCGCGGTCGCGGGTGCGCCGGCGCTGGTCGAGAACGGCGATGACCGCATCCCCGATTTCACCGCGCGACTGGCCCTTGCGCCCTCGTTCGGCGAACTGTCGCTGGCCGGCCTCGTCCGGCAGGTGCGGGTGGAAACCGGCGGCGTCGCGGCGGATGCGACGGGCTGGGCCGTCAGCGGCGGCGGCAAGCTGTTCCTGAACGACGCGAAGACCTCCGACATCCGCGCGCTCGTCACCTACGGCCACAACGCCGGTCGCTACATCGGCCTGAACTTCGCTCCCGACGCGGTCTTCGTTCCGGCAACCGGCGATCTCGCCAGCGTCGACGAGATCGCGGCCATCGTCGCCGCCCGCATCGCGCTGTCGCCGGTGGTGCGGGTTAACCTGATGGGGTCATACCAGAAGGTCGACTATGCGAACTCGCTCACGCTCTCCGACATCGGCGGCTTCAACAAGGAAGCGTGGAGCGCGGCGACGAACGTCTTCTATTCGCCGGTGAAAAACGTCGATCTCGGCATCGAATATCGCCGCGGCAATCGCGAACTGGTCAACGGTGCCGACGGCACGCTTGACCGGGTCGAGTTCGCCGCAAAGTACAGCTTCTGAAGAGACAGGACGGGAGAGAGACTATGGCTACGACCTACGACTCGGCACCCAAGCACCACGAGGCGACACAGAGCGAAAAGCTCGTCATCACCGCCTCGTCGCTCGGCACGGTGTTCGAATGGTACGATTTCTACCTATACGGCCTTCTGGCCACGATCATCTCGGCCCAGTTCTTCTCGGGCGTGAACGAGACGACCGGCTTCATCTTCGCGCTCGCGGCCTTTGCGGCGGGCTTTGCGGTGCGGCCGTTCGGCGCGCTGGTCTTCGGGCGGATCGGCGATCTCGTCGGGCGCAAGAACACCTTCCTCGTCACCATGGGTCTGATGGGCCTGTCGACCTTCGTCGTCGGCCTCTTGCCCAGCTACGCCTCGATCGGTGTCGCGGCTCCGATCCTGCTGGTCATCATGCGCCTTGTGCAGGGCCTGGCGCTGGGCGGCGAATATGGCGGCGCCGCCACCTATGTTGCCGAACACGCGCCCAATCACAAACGCGGGCTCTACACCAGCTTCATCCAGACGACGGCGACCTTCGGCCTCTTCGCGGCGCTGCTCGTCGTCATCGGCGTGCGCACCTGGTTGGGCGAGGAGGCGTTCAAGGACTGGGGCTGGCGCATCCCGTTCCTCGTCTCGATCATCCTGCTGATGGTCTCGATGTGGATCCGCATGCAGCTCGCCGAAAGCCCGGTTTTCCAGAAGATGAAGGACGAGGGCAAGACCTCCAAGGCGCCGCTGTCCGAAGCCTTCGGCAAGTGGGGCAATCTGAAGTGGGTGCTGGTCGCGCTGCTCGGCGCGGTCGCTGGCCAGGCAGTGGTCTGGTACACCGGGCAGTTCTACGCCCTGTTCTTCCTGGAAAAGATGATGCTGGTCGACGGCAAGACGGCCAATATCCTGATCGCCATCGCGCTCGCCATCGGTACGCCTTTCTTCGTCTTCTTTGGCTGGCTGTCGGATCGCATCGGGCGCAAGTATCTCATCCTCGGTGGCTGCGCGCTGGCGGCTGTCACCTACATCCCGGCGTTCCATGCCCTGTCCGAAGCGGCCAACCCGGCCATGGCGCGTGCCGCCGTGAACGCCCCGGTAACGGTGACCGTCAACGAAGAGGACTGCTCGTTCCAGTTCGACCCGATCGGCAAGAACAAGTTCGACACCAGCAGCTGCGACATCGCCAAATCCTATCTGGCCAAGAACGCGATCAGCTATTCCACCGTCGATGCCCCGGCGGGCACGGTGGCCAGCGTTGCCATCGGCGACAAGGTGATCGCCGCGCCCGATCCGAATGCGGTGACGGGCGAGGAGAAGGCCGCCGCGATCAAGGCTTTCGGCGGCCAGGTCATCACCACCCTGCGCGAAGCGGGCTATCCGGTGAAGGACAACCCGGCTGCGCTGAACGACGATAAGGCCCCGAAGATGGTGCTCTTCGCAGACCCTGCGGGCATCAACAAGCCGATGGTGGTCCTGATCCTGACCTATCTCGTGCTGCTGGTGACGATGGTCTACGGCCCCATCGCGGCCATGCTGGTCGAGCTGTTTCCCAGCAAGATCCGCTACACCTCGATGAGCCTGCCCTACCACATCGGCAATGGCTGGTTCGGCGGGTTCCTGCCCACGACGGCCTTTGCGATGGTCGCGGCGACCGGCGATATCTACTACGGCCTGTGGTATCCGGTGCTGGTTGCCGCGCTGACCGTGATTGTCGGCCTGCTGTTCCTGCCTGAAACCTTCAAGCGGAACATCGACGATTGATCGCGGGTTGAACCTCGATCGAGGCGGCGCACCCGGTTTCCGGCCGGGTGCGCCGTCGGTTGCGGGCCATGGGCACCCTGATGGCATTGGCGGGAGAGAAACGGTGAGCGAAGCCTACGAAAGCGCCCTGCGGGAAAGCATCGACGACGGATCGGCGTTCTGGCTTAAGGCCGCAGCCGCGATCGACTGGATGACACCGCCGCGCACCGGCTACGACATAACTGAAGGCTGGTTTCCGGGCGGTACGCTCAACACCTGCCACAACTGCGTCGACCGGCATGTCGCGGCCGGTCGCGGCGACCAGCCGGCAATTGTCTACGACAGTCCGGTCACCGGGACGGTGCACGCCTATTCGTACAAGGACCTGCTTGTCGAGGTGGGCCAGGTCGCGGCCATGCTGGTCCGGCTCGGCGTGGGGAAGGGGGACCGGGTCGTCATCTACATGCCGATGGTGCCCGAGACGCTCTTCGCCATGCTCGCCTGCGCGCGGCTCGGGGCGATCCATTCCGTCGTCTTCGGCGGGTTCGCGCCGCTGGAACTGGCCAAGCGCATCGACGATGCCCGCCCTGCCGTGCTCCTTTCCGCATCGTGCGGAATCGAGGGCAACCGGACGATTGCCTACAAGCCGCTGGTGGACGAGGCGCTGTCGCTGGCCTCGCACGAGCCGGGCGCGGTGGTCGTGCTGCAGCGGCCGCAGGTTCCGGCCGCCCTTTCGGGAGAGGAACAGCACGACTGGTACGCGCTGCACGAAGCCGCAGCCAAGGATCCGGTCCCGCCCTGCGCCGAACTGGCGGCGGGCGATCCGCTCTACATCCTCTACACCTCCGGCACGACGGGCGTGCCCAAGGGCGTGGTGCGCGACAACGGCGGTCACGCCGTCGCGCTCGCCTGGTCGATGGGTGCGATCTACGACATCGCGGCGGGCGACACGTTCTGGGCCGCGTCCGACGTCGGCTGGGTCGTCGGGCACAGCTACATCACCTACGCCCCCCTGCTGATCGGCGCGACGACCGTGCTGTTCGAGGGCAAGCCCGTCGGCACGCCCGATCCCGGCACGTTCTGGCGCACCATCGTCCGGCACGAGGTGAAGACCTTCTTCTCCGCGCCCACCGCCATCCGCGCCATCCGCAAGGAAGATCCCGAAGGACGCTACATTCGCGAGATCGGCACCGGCAAGCTGCGCGCGATCTTCCTGGCCGGCGAACGCGCCGATCCCGACACGATCCACTGGCTGGAGGCGCAGACCGGCCTGCCGGTGATCGACCACTGGTGGCAGACCGAACTGGGCTGGCCGGCGATCGCCACCTGCTTCGGCCTCGGCGATACGCGGCGGCTTCCCGGCAGTGCCGGCTTTCCGGTGCCCGGCTCGAACTTCGCGGTGCTGGACGAGGCCGGCCACGAACTGCCCGCCGGGGCCAGCGGCGCCGTTTGCATCAGGGAACCGCTGCCGCCGGGCGCCTTCCGTACCCTGTGGCGCAACCACGACGGCTATGCGAAGAACTTCGCTGCCTATCCCGGTCACTACGAAACCGGCGATGCCGGGCACATCGATGCGGACGGCTTCGTCCACATCATGGGCCGGACCGACGATATCATCAACGTCGCCGGCCACCGCCTGTCGACCGGGCAGATGGAGCAGATCGTCGCCCGGCAGGACGGCGTCGCCGAATGTGCGGTCGTCGGCGCGGCAGACCCGGTGAAGGGCATGACGCCCGTCGCCTTCGCGGTGTTGCGGGCAGGGGCGGGAGACTCTGACGAAATAGCCGCCCGGATCGTCGCCGCGGTGCGGGGCGAGTTGGGCGCGGTCGCCGCGCTCAAAAGGGTGCTGATCGTGCCGGGCCTGCCCAAGACGCGTTCGGGCAAGATCCTGCGCAACACGCTGCGCAAGATCCTGGACAACGAGGAGTTCGCGACCCCCGCCACGATCGAGGACCCGGCGGTGCTCGACGCGATCCGGGAGATGACCGTCACGGCGTGACCCATCGGGCAAACGCAGGCCGCTTCCCGGCGGCGTAAAGCGCATCGCTCCGTCCGCAAACTTGTCCACTGCGGCGCAATCGGCAGCCTAGCCGCTTGCGAGGAAGGCCATTTTATGATTCTGGTAATCCAATGGCCGGAAACAATCTCATGCAGCTGGGCAAGCGCCGCAAGATGGCGGCTCGCCCCACCTTGCCCAAGCGTCGCCTTGGTCGCGTCGCCGCGGTCAGCGCGCTCGTCGTGATGGGTGCCATGGCGCTCGTCGGGCCGACCGGGGTTCGCGCCTGGAGCGAGTCGGCCCGCGTCCTGGAACACCGGCAGCAGCAGCTCACCGAACTGGAAGCGGAAAAGGCGCGCATCGCCAACCGGGTTGAATTGCTCGATCCCAACAATGCCGACCCAGACCTTGTCGGCGAATTGCTGCGCGGCAATCTGAATGTCGCACACCCCGACGAAGTGGTCATCTCGCGAGAGGACTGACCGCTGCGCCACAGCCGGCAACGCATTTTCCGCAGCGCGACATCGGTGCTTGTGCGCGGGGGCAAAGCAATCTTATACGGTTCCTGAACGCGGGCCTCTCCCTCCCTCTCCGGCGCGCGTTAAGACGAACGAGGTAATCGATTGGCTACTAAGAAGTCGACCGGCGGCACGTCACAGGCGGCCGCCGCGGGTTCGGGCGACAATCCCGATTTCGCCCTCCGGTCGTTGCAGGACAAGTACGAAGAAAAAGGCTCGTACAAGGCCAGCGACGAGGAACTGCTGACGTTCTACGAACAGATGCTGCTCATCCGCCGGTTCGAGGAAAGGGCCGGCCAGCTCTACGGCCTCGGCCTCATCGGCGGGTTCTGCCACCTTTACATCGGGCAGGAAGCGGTGGCCGTCGGCCTCCAGTCCGCCCTTGCGGAGGGCAAGGACAGCGTCATCACCGGCTATCGCGACCATGGCCACATGCTGGCCTACGGCATCGATCCCAAGGTGATCATGGCGGAACTGACCGGCCGGGCCGCTGGCATCTCGCGCGGCAAGGGCGGGTCGATGCACATGTTCAGCACCGAACACGCCTTCTACGGCGGCCACGGCATCGTCGGCGCGCAAGTGCCGCTGGGCGCGGGCCTCGCCTTTGCGCACAAGTACCGCGGGGACGGCGGCGTCTGCCTCGCCTATTTCGGTGACGGCGCGGCCAACCAGGGCCAGGTCTACGAGACGTTCAACATGGCGGCCCTGTGGGACCTGCCGATCGTCTTCGTGATCGAGAACAACCAGTACGCGATGGGCACCAGCACCGCCCGGTCGAGCGCGGAAACGCATTTCCACCGGCGCGGCACCGCATTCCGCATTCCCGGCATGTTCGTCGACGGGATGGACGTGCTGGCCGTGCGCGGCGCGGCCGAAGTGGCGCTGGAACATGTGCGCGGCGGCAACGGGCCGGTGCTCATGGAAATGAACACCTATCGCTATCGCGGCCACTCGATGTCGGACCCGGCCAAGTACCGGACCCGCGACGAGGTCAACGAGATGCGCGAGAAGCGCGACCCGATCGACCACGCCAAGGCGTTGCTGATGGATCGCGGGCTCGACGAAGCGAAGCTCAAGGACCTCGAAAAGGCGATCCGCGCGCAAGTGGGCGAGGCGGCCGACTTTGCCGAGAGCTCGCCGGAGCCCGAACTGTCCGAACTCTACACCGACGTGCTGGTGGATAAATACTGATGGCAATCGAACTGAAGATGCCCGCGCTCTCTCCCACGATGGAAGAGGGCACCCTGGCCAAGTGGCTGGTGAAGGAAGGCGACGCGATCTCGCCCGGCGACGTCATTGCCGAGATCGAGACCGACAAGGCGACGATGGAATTCGAAGCCATCGACGAAGGCACCGTCGGCAAGATCATGGTCGAGGCCGGAACCGAGAACGTGAAGGTCGGTACCGTGATCGCGGTGCTGGACGGCGAGGGCGACGAGACCGCTGCGCCCGCCGCTGCTTCGGCTGAGCGCCAGGCCGACGCGGCTCCGGCCCCGGCGACACCGCCTGCTGAACCGGCCACGACTGCGCCTGCCGCCGCCCCGGTCGCGGCGCGCGATCCCGATCTGCCCGAAGGCACGAAGATGGTCTCGCTGACTGTGCGCGAGGCGCTGCGCGACGCGATGGCGGAGGAAATGCAGGCCGATGACCGCGTCTTCGTCATGGGCGAGGAAGTCGCCGAATACCAAGGCGCCTACAAGGTCACGCAAGGCCTGCTCGACGAGTTCGGTGCCAAGCGGGTCATCGACACGCCGATCACCGAATACGGCTTTGCCGGCATCGGCACCGGCGCGGCAATGGGCGGTCTTCGCCCGATCGTCGAGTTCATGACCTTCAACTTCGCGATGCAGGCGATCGACCACATCATCAACTCGGCCGCCAAGACCAACTACATGTCGGGCGGGCAGATGCGCTGCCCGGTCGTGTTCCGCGGTCCCAACGGCGCGGCGAGCCGGGTGGGCGCGCAGCACTCGCAGAACTACGGGCCGTGGTATGCCAGCGTCCCGGGTCTGATCGTCATCGCGCCCTATGACGCGGCGGACGGCAAGGGCCTGATGAAGGCGGCGATCCGCAGCAACGACCCGGTGGTCTTCCTCGAGAACGAACTGCTTTACGGCCGGACATTCGAAGTGCCGGAACTGGACGACTACGTCCTGCCGATCGGCAAGGCGCGGATCGTGCGCGAAGGGTCGGACGTGACGATCGTGTCCTATTCGATCGGCGTCGGTCTCGCGCTCGAAGCGGCGCAGACGTTGGCGGGCGAGGGGATCGACGCAGAGGTCATCGACCTGCGGACGCTGCGTCCTCTCGATACCGGGACCGTGCTGGCGAGCCTCAAGAAGACCAATCGTCTGATCGTGGCCGAGGAGGGCTGGCCGACCTGCTCGATTGCGAGCGAGATTGCCGCCGTCTGCATGGAACAGGGCTTCGACGATCTCGATGCCCCGGTCCTGCGGGTGACTGACGTCGACGTGCCGCTGCCGTACGCGGCAAACCTCGAGAAGGCGGCGCTGATCAATGCCGCCCGCATCGTCGAGGCGGCGAAGAAGGTCTGCTACAAGGCCTGATCGGCGTGAACACATGAAAAGGCCCGCTGCCGGACATGCACCGGCGGCGGGCCTTTTTCTGTCCGGCGCCCGGTTCAGATCGTGCCGAGATCTCCACCGGTGTCCTCGCTGGTTTCTGCGCCGGCTGACGGGTCGGTGTAAGAGACGAAGACCTGCTTGGTGTAGACGACGTCGAGAATGCCCCACTTGGCGAAGCCGAGAAGGTTGGGCACGGTGTAGTTCAGGTTGACGTCGATCTTGCGAACGCGATCGATGTTCTGGCTCGCGCTGTCGGCAACCGTGACATCGAGCTGCGAGCTGTTCAGGATGTAGGGCGGAGACACCGCCACGGCGAGGGCCATGTCCTCGATCTGCCGGTTCGTAAGCTGGTTCTGCTTCTGCGATTCCACCGCCATTGCGCGGCTCATTTCGCCGGCCACCCCGCGCACCGCGTTCTGCGCCTGAAGATAGAGGCCGATCTGCAGCACCGAGATCAGCATCGTGATCAGGACCGGCAGAAGGAACGCCAGCTCGATGACGGAGACGCCGCGTTCGTCCCTGTGCAGCCGGGCGAGAAATTCCTTCATGACATCACCCGATCTGCACCGAACGCCGGACGTTGAATGTCATCGCCTGACCGATGCCATAACTTGCCCAGACAGGGGTGTAGGTTTGGCGCATGTAGATCACGATGAACGTGCTGATGGTCTGCGTCGAATTGGAGCAGCCATACGTCGCCTGGCGTTCGGAATTGTTGCCGCAGCGATAGCGCTTGAAAACCGCGACTTGCCCGACCTCGGGTGTCGTGCTGGTCGTGGGCGTCAGGCCGGTGGCACTGGCCGCATAGGCGCGCACCTGCGCGATCGTTGCCGCCCCTTCGGTTTCCGTCTTGGGAGCGGCGGTCAGGATGATTTCCATCGCATTCGACGCGACCTGCTGCAGCTGGGTCTGCTTCGCATACATCGCGCCGACTTCGACGCCGCCCAGCGTGAGCCCAACAAGAGCGGGCGCGATGAAAGCGGTTTCGATGAGGACCGAAGCGCGATCTTCGTGCAGGAATTGGCGGACGCGGCGGAGGATAGTGGTCATCGCCATCACCCCACCAGCCGGACCGTGCCGAGGAACACGACCTCTTCGTGCGATTCGCCCTCGGGGCAGAAATCGGACATGTTGACCGTGCCGTTCATGTTGATCTTGTTGGCGATGATGGTGAGGCAGATGTTCGCCACGTTGGCCGTGCCGGCAAGGCTCAGCGTGCTCTTCGGCAGGTAGACGGTGCCGCTGATCCAGGTGGTCGACGTGCCCGCGAACTTGTTGCCCAGGCCTTCGCCGCTGGGATTGTTCCCCGGCGATTCCGGATCTTCGTAGACCAGCATCCCGGTCATCCGTTCGGCGCTTGCGGTGTCGACGCCATAGCGGATCAGGGTGTCGTAGGTGATGCCTTGCAGGTTGATCTGGTTCGACGTCCCGTTGACGGACGTGCCGACGATCTGGATGCCCGCCCCGTCCATCAGGATGAAGAGGATGTCACTGCCGATCGTGGAATAGTTGCCGCCGATGTCAAGGTCTGCGTTCTTGATGACGTAGATGCCCGACTGGAAGGTCGTGTCGCACGAAACCTTGAGGCCGTTGGGGTAAATGCCGGGTGTCGCGACGCCGATCTTCTTTGTGCTGTCCGATCCCTTGCCCTTGCCGCCGCCGACGGACTTGCATTCGTAGCTTCCGTTCGTCGTCACCTTGTCGATCGGCGGGACGAGGTCGGCGAACTGGTCGTAGAGCTGGCCGAAATTCTCGATGATGAGGTCGTCGGTGAGCAGTTCGATCTCGTCGTCGACGGTGCCCGCGGTGACGATGGTGCCCGCCTCGATGGTCGGCGTGCCGTTCGCGATGATGGCATCCTCGCCTTCCCAACCGCTGGTCCCGTCCGCCTTGTCGACGCAAAGGCCGTCGTCGTCGTAGGCGGTGACGCAGATCTTTTTCGAATCCGAAAGCGCCGCGATGCCGCACCCGGCGGTGAAGACCGGGTTGCCGTTGAAGGTGATGACCCCCGAATCATGCGGATCGACCGCCTTCAGGCACTCTGTCGTCCTCAATCCGCCCGTGAAGGCGGCCTGGCTGTAGATCGAAACAGTCGTCGCCGAGCGTGTGAAGTAGCTGGTGAAGGGAAGCATCTTCGTGGCCTCGACGGTCACGGAGACGGCATTGCCGATTTCGCCGGCATAGTTCGAACGAACGATCGACGGGGTCGTGTTGAAATCCTTCGTCACCGACTCGTTGGTGCCGAATTCGGTAAGGCCGCGGGCGACGAAAGTGGTGCTCGAAGGATTATTTGCCAAGTCCCAGGCCGCAGCAATGGCCGCTTGGTCGGCTGCGAACTGCAGTTCGCGCTTCCACAAGTAGTATTGCGCGAAATCGACGGCGAAACCGCCGCCGCCCACGATCATTGGCGCGCCGAAGGCGGCAAGGATCAGGGCATTGGCGCTCGTATCCTTCCTGAACGAACGAAAGAACCGCCTGGCGCGGTTGGTCGCGTTGTGAAGGATCATCGGTTGCTCCCTTGCAGGCTGACGTCCATGCAGGCCCGAATGGGGCCGGACACGGTGGCACGCGATGAAACTAGGCGATTTCTGGTAAGCGGCTCTTGAAGGAACAGGGTTAACGGCATGTTAGGAAGCCATCGCGCTGACTTTCGGGCGAATTTGGACTCGCTGCTGCAGGACTTGCCGCCGCCGTTAAGGATGGCGATCAGTCATGCGCCGGCGACGGCGAGGCCGTTGTGGACAGGCTTTTTCGCGCTGGATCGTCGATTCGCCCACATCCTCGCGTCGAACCGCGAACCGATGCTGGCGCAGATGCGTCTTGCGTGGTGGCGCGAAACGCTCGGCACGCCGGTGGGACGGTGGCCTGCGGGCGAACCGCTGCTGGCGGCGTTGTCGATCTGGGGGGATCAGGCGCAGCGCCTCTCCGGGTTGGCGGACGGGTGGGAAGCGATGCTGGGCGAAGCGCCGCTCGAGCCGGCGGCCTTTGCGGCCTTGGCCGGGGCGCGGGGCGACGCCTTGGCTGCACTGGTGCGGGCCGCTGACAAGGATACCCTTGCCGCCGAAGCTGCCGCACGGGGCTACGCCTGGGCGCTTCGCGACATCGCCGCGCATCTTTCCGATCCGGTCGAACAGGGCCGGGCCAGCGCGCTGCTCCGCACGGTCGATCCGCTGCGTGGCGCCGCGCCGCGCATCCTGCGCCCGGTCGCCATCGCCGATGCGCTGGCCAGTGGCGGGGGTTTCACATCTGCCTTGCGGATCGGCCTGATTGGCCGGTGATGAACGGGTAGGGACACCTTTCTTCGTTCGCACAACAGGTTAGCATGGCGCGAACAGGAGGTTAGGGGAATGAACCGAGTGCTGCTCGGCGCCTTTGGCGCGCTGATGCTGGTCGCGATCGGCCTTTTCATGTGGCAGGGGCGCGCCGTCGAGACGCAGGGACTGCCCCCGCCGACGGCCCCCGGGCCCGCCGTTCCCGAACCCTTGCCCAATGCCGGAGCCGATGCCGGCTCGCTGCGCGGACCGGCGCTGCCCACGGCGGAAAAGCCCAGCGACGAGCAGCGCCGCTTTGCCCGCTACGACATCAATCGCGACCTCATCGTCACGCGGAACGAGATGCTGTCGACCCGGGTTGCTGGCTTTCGCAAGCTGGACAAGGACGGCAACAACCTGCTGACGTTCGAAGAGTGGGCCGTCGCCACGGTCGACAAGTTCGATGGCGCCGACAAGGACGGCAACGACCGGCTGACCCCCGCCGAATTCGCCACAACAAAGCCCAAGACCAAGCCGAAGCCGCGCTGTTCCTGCTAGGGCCGAGCGGTCATGCCGGTTCGGGCAGCCGCTGGCGACCGAGCCATTCGGCCATGTCGCGCTTTGCCCTTTGCGTGTAGGCCTGCTTGCGCAGCTTCTTCTTCACATCCTCGTCCGGCATAGGGAACAGGCCGAAGTTGATGTTCATCGGCTGATAGCTTGCCGCTTCGGCATCGCCGGTGATGTGCGAAAGGAGCGCGCCCAGCGCGGTCGTCCGCGGCGGGCCGGTCCAGTCCTCGCCCATCAGCTCAGCCGCCGCCATCATCCCGGCCATGAGGCCGACGGCGGAGCTTTCGACATAGCCTTCGCAGCCGGTGATCTGCCCCGCAAAGCGAACGTGCCGCGCGGATTTGAGGCGCAATTGCCGGTCGAGCAGAATCGGCGAATTGAGGAAGGTGTTGCGGTGCAGTCCGCCCAGCCGCGCGAACTCGGCGTTCTCGAGACCCGGGATGGTGCGGAACAGTTCGACCTGCGCGCCGTGCTTCAGCTTGGTCTGGAAGCCGACCATGTTCCACAGAGTGCCGAGCTTGTTGTCCTGTCGCAGTTGCACCACGGCATAGGGCCAGCGGCCCTGCGGAAATTCCGGCGTCACGTCGCGCGGATTGTCGAGGCCGACCGGCTTCATGGGGCCGAAGCGCAGCGTATCCTTGCCCCGCGCGGCCATGACCTCGACCGGCATGCACCCTTCGAAATAGGGGGTGTTCGCCTCCCACTCCTTGAACTCGGTCTTCTCGCCGTCGAGCAGGCCCTGCCGGAAAGCGAGGTACTGGTCGCGGGTCATCGGGCAGTTGATGTAATCGCCTTCCTCGTTCGAGGCGTCGGTCCGCTTGTCCCAGCGCGATTGGATCCAGCACACGTCCATGTCGATGCTGTCACGATAGACGATGGGTGCGATGGCATCGAAGAAGGCGAGGCTGTCGGCCCCGGTCGCGCGGCCGATGCTGCCGGCAAGGGCGGCGGCGGTGAGCGGGCCGGTGGCGACGATGGTCATGCCGTCGGCGGGCAGGGCGTCGATGCGTTCGCGCACGATCTCGACATTAGGATGCTGCGCCAGCGCCCGTTCGACGTGGGCCGAGAAGACGTCGCGATCTACCGCCAGCGCCGACCCGGCGGGCACCTGCGCTTCGGCTGCCGCGCGCATGACCAGCGAGCCGAGCCGGCGCATCTCGTGATGCAGGAGGCCGACTGCGTTCGAGGTATCGTCGTCGGACCGGAACGAGTTGGAGCAGACCAGTTCGGCAAGACCGGTGCCTTGGTGTGCTGGCGTGCTGTCGCCGCCGCCGCGCATTTCGGACAGGCGCACCTTCACCCCGCGGTTGGCCAGTTGCCATGCCGCTTCGCTTCCCGCGAGGCCGCCGCCGATGATGTGGACTTGCTTGGTCATGCGCGCCGGTTAGCGATTGCCTATCCCCCAATGCAAATGCAAAGAGCGGCGATGAGCGAAATCGGGGGCGCGCAGGTCATGAAAAGTTCGGCATCGTGGTGAGGCGCGCCTTGATAGAGCGCCGCCCGTGGCTTTTCGCGAGCCTGCTCGTCGCCCTGTCCTGGTGGGCCTTCGGCGATAGCGATCACGTGCCCGGCCTGTTCAAGATCGCGTGGAAGGCGACGCCTCTCTCGCTGCTGGCCATCTACTCCTTTCAGCGCCATCTGGGGCCGGACGGCACGATCCTTGCGGGCGTGATGGGGATGGCCGCGCTGGCCGACGGCATCTCCGAACTGGTCTATTCGGCGGCGGGGACGCTGATGGGCTTTTCGCTGCTGCTGGCGATCTGGCTCTATTCGCGCAATCGCCGCGAACATCTTGCCTTATCGCAGAAAGGCGTGGCGCTGGCGCTGGTGATCGCGTTGCCGGCGATCAGCTGGTTCCTCGTTCCTCAAGAGGACGGGCGGACCCTCGTCGCCGGCTATGCGTTGTTGATGGCCATCATGGCGGCCATGGCCTGGACCAGCCGCTTTTCGCGCTATCGGGTCGGCATGGGGGCGATGATGTTCGTCGTGTCCGAACTGCTGCTGTTCGCCGTGAGCGGGCCGATGCTGCGCGGCAACGCGTGGGCGGCATGGCTGATCTATCCGATATACTATTCGGGTCAGCTGCTGATCGCGACCGGGGTGGTCAGCCGGCTGCGCCGCGAGGCCGCCGCCTGACCACCTGTCGAACCTAGTCCTCGGTCGGTTCCGCGTCGTCGCGGTCTATCGTCGGTTCGGGCGCGGTTTCGGGCGTGCCGCGAGCCACCATTTCCTCGACGATCGCCTCCTCGACCTCGTTCTCCGGCTCTTCCTGCTCGTCGATGCGCGCCGCGCCGACGACGTGTTCGCCCTTGGCCACGTCGAACAGCCGCACGCCCGCCGATCCGCGCCCGATGACGCGCAGCGAAGACAGCGGCATGCGGATCAGCTTGGCCTGATCGGTGACCAGGATCAGCTGCTCGCCCTTGTGTGCAGGGAAGCTGGCGACGACCGGGCCGTTGCGCTCGATATTGTCGATGTTGGTGATGCCCTGGCCGCCGCGACCGGTGCGACGGTATTCGTAGGCGCTCGACAGCTTGCCATATCCGTTGGCGCAGACGGTGAGGATGAACTCCTCGTCCGCTTCCATCTTCGCCATGGTTTCGGCGTCGAGGGCGGCTTCGGCCTCGTTCTCCTTCCACGGCGCGGCGCGCAGGTATTCCTCGCGCTTGTCGAGGTCGGACTTGTGCAGCACCGAAAGCGAGATGACCTTGTCGTCGCCCCGCAGCGTCATGCCGCGCACGCCGGTGGAGGTGCGGGACTGGAATTCGCGCACGTCATCGGCGGCGAAGCGGATGGCCTTGCCCTGTCGGCTGGCGAGAAGGACGTCGTCGTCCGCCGTCAGCAGCGCGACGCCGACGAGATAGTCGTCGCTGTCATCGTCGAAACGCATCGCGATCTTGCCGTTCGAGGGGACGTTGGTGAACGACCCCATCGAATTGCGCCGCACCGTGCCGTTGGCCGTGGCGAACATGACGTTGAGGCTTTCCCAGACGCTCTCGTCCTCCGGCAAGGGCAGGACGGTGCGGATCGTTTCGTCCTTGTCGAGCGGCAGGAGGTTCACCATCGGCCGTCCGCGCGTGGCCGGGCCGCCCTCGGGCAGCTTCCAGACTTTCATGCGATAGACCTTGCCCGCGGTGGAGAAGAACAGGACCGGGTTGTGGGTGCTGGTCACGAAGAGATTGGTGACCGCGTCCTCTTCCTTCGTCGCCATGCCGGCGCGGCCCTTGCCGCCGCGGGCCTGCGCGCGGAACGTGGAGAGCGGAGTGCGCTTGATGTAGCCGTCGAGCGTGACCGTCACGACCATCTCGTCGCGCTCGATCAGGTCCTCGTCTTCGAGCCCGTCCCAGGCCGGGGCGATCTCGGACTTGCGCGGGGTGGCGTAGGCGTCGCGCACTTCGCGCAATTCGTCCTGCATAACCTGATACAGGCGAACGCGGTCGCCGAGGATGGCGAGGTAGCCTTCGATGTCGGTGGCCAGCTTCTGCAGTTCCTCGCCGATCTCGTCGCGGCCCATCGCGGTGAGGCGGTGGAGGCGCAAGTCGAGAATGGCGCGGACCTGGATTTCGGAGAGGCGATAGCTGGCCGAAGCCTCGTGCCCGCTGTCATCCTCTATCGCCTCGACCAGCCGGATGTAGGGCGCGATGTCGCCCATTTCCCATTCGCGCTGCAGCAGCGCCTCGCGCGCGATGGCGGGGCTGGACGAGCCGCGGATGATGCGGACCACCTCGTCCAGGTTCGAGACCGCGATGACGAGGCCGAGCAAGATGTGCGCCCGTTCGCGCGCCTTGTTCAGTTCGAACTTGGTGCGGCGGGTGATGACCTCTTCGCGGAAATGGATGAAGCTCTGCAGAATGTCGCGCAGGTTCAGCACTTCGGGCCGGCCGCCGCGGATCGCCAGCATGTTTGCCGGAAAGCTCGACTGCGCCGGGGTATACCGCCAGACCTGGTTGAGCACGACTTCGGGCGAGGCGTCGCGCTTCAGGTCGACAACGACGCGCACGCCTTCGCGGTTGGATTCGTCGCGGATGTCGGAAATGCCCTCGATCCGCTTTTCCTTGGCGGCCTCGGCGATCTTCTCGACGAGGTTCGACTTGCCGACCTGGTAGGGGATCGAGGTGAGAACGATCGACCGGCGATCGCCGCGCTTTTCCTCGATTTCGTGGCGGCAGCGCATCAGGATGGACCCGCGACCGTCGCGGTAGGCGTTGCGCGCGCCCGACTGGCCGAGGATCAGCGGCGCGGTGGGAAAGTCCGGGCCGGGGATGATCTCGAACAGTTCATCGACGGTGATGCCCGGGTTCTCGATCATGGCGAGGCAGCCGTCGATTACTTCGCCGAGGTTGTGCGGCGGGATGTTGGTCGCCATGCCGACCGCGATGCCGCCCGCGCCATTGACCAGGAGGTTGGGGAAGCGGGCGGGAAGGACGGTCGGCTCCTGCCGCGAACCGTCGTAGTTGTCGGCGAAATCGACGGTGTCCTTGTCGAGATCGTCGAGCAGCGAATTGGCGACGCGGGCAAGCCGCGCCTCGGTATAGCGCATGGATGCCGGCGGGTCGGGATCCATCGAGCCGAAGTTGCCCTGGCCGTCGATCAGCGGCAGCCGCATCGACCAGTCCTGCGTCATCCGCGCAAGGGCATCGTAGATCGCGCTGTCGCCGTGCGGGTGGTAGTTGCCCATCACGTCGCCGACGATCTTCGCGCTCTTGCGATAGGGGCGCCCGGCGACGAAGCCGCCTTCCTGGCTGGCGAACAGAATGCGGCGGTGGACCGGTTTCAGACCGTCGCGCACGTCGGGCAGGGCGCGGCTGACGATGACGCTCATCGCATAGTCGAGGTAGCTCGACTTCATCTCGTCGACGATGTCGATCGGCGCGATGTCGGGGCCACCGGGAAGGGGGGCGGTATCGGTCATGTCGTTCACGTTTCTGGCGGCTCTTGCTGCTCTTGGTAATGCTGGCTTCCGCACTAGGGGAGGGGGTGCGAAAAGGCCAGCGAAAGCCCCGAACCGCCCCCGGAAAAGCGCGGCCTTTTCCACAATTGCCGGTCATCCGCGACCCGTCGTGCCGACAGGGCGGCTGAACCGCTTATTCAATGCGCATTCAGTTGCCTTCGCCTAGGGCGACGGCACGCGTTTGCGGACCTGTGCGGTTGCCTTGCATGGCAAAAATCGGCATGTGGCCCCGCACGCCCGAGATTTACTGGAGAGGCGGGCCGACCCTTTCGGCGCCCGTCGGGATGATTGTAAGGAGTATCAGATGAAGCGTTCGATTTCGCGGGCCGCGCTGGCCATTGCCCTGTCGCTGGGCACTGTCGGCATGGTCGCCGCCACCGCCACTCCGGCGATGGCTGCTCAAAAGAAGAAGAGCGGCGGCGGCGAATACTCGAAGCAGTTCATCGAGGTTTACCAGCCGATGTCCAAGACGGCCGAAAGCGATCCGGCTTCGGTCAAGGCGCAGGTTCCGTCGCTGACGGCGCTGATCGCCTCGGCTGACGAGAAGCTGGCCGGCGGCCAGCTCGTCTACAACGTGGGCGCCAAGACGCAGGACCAGGCCATGCAGTACCAGGGCCTGAAGCTGATGATCGAAAGCGGCAAGCTGCCGGTCGAAAGCCAGGCGTCGGTCTACCTCGCTGGCGGCCAGCTCGGCTACAACCAGAAGGATTACGCCAACGCGCGCACCTATCTGCAGCAGGCCGCGACGCTGACCCCCAACGATCCGGCGATCCCGGCCACGATGGCCGAGGTCTACGTGCAGGAAAAGAACTTCGCCGAGGCGCTCAATTCGATCGACAAGGCGATGAAGCTGCGCGCCGCTGCGGGTGAGGCGCCGACCGACACCAACGCTTTCCGCGGCCTTGCCATCGCGGCGAACAACGGTCTCAACGACCAGGCCGCGCTGTGGGCTGTTCGCGTCCTCGAAAGCCGCCCGCGTCCCGAATACCGGACCGAGGCCTACAAGGTCCTCTCGGCTCTCTCGCGCTACACCAAGGACGAGGAACTCGACCTGCTGCGCCTGATGTACCGCGCCGATGCGCTGAGCATGCCGCAGCAGTATTCGGCCTATCTCGAGCAGGCGGACGCTCGTCGTCGCCCGGCCGAGGTCAAGGCGCTGGTCGAGAAGGGCATCGCCGCCGGTATCCTGAAGCCGAGCGGCAGCCTTGCCGCCGACGAGCTGGGCATCGCCAAGACCCGTTACGACACGGTTCTGAAGGAACTGAACGCCGACGCCGCCAGCGCTTCGGGCACGGCTGCGCTCAACATCGCGGACACCTATCTCGGCTATCGCAAGAGCGCCGAGGCGGAGACGCTTTATCGCAAGGCCGCCGGTTCGCTGACCGGTGCCGAAAAGGACCGTGCGCTGACCGGTCTCGGCATAGCGCTGGCCGACCAGGGCAAGTATGCCGACGCAAGGGCCGCGTTCGAGCAGATCACGACCGGCAACCGCTCGCAGCTCGCGCGCCTGTGGATCGCCTACGTCAACAACCAGTCGGCCAGCTGAGGACATTCCTCGGCGTCGAAGCGAAAAGGGCGGCTCCTCGCGGGGCCGCCCTTTCTATTTGCCCGATGCCCTTCAGCGGGTTCAGCGAAGTCGGCGCACGAAGGGCTGGCTGTTGCGGATGACCACCTCGAACTGCGGCAGCGTGCGCAAAAGGTCGATCAGCCGCTCGAACCCGTAGTTGCGCACGTCGAAGCTGGATCGGTTGCCCGCGATCTGGCCGACATCGCCGAGCCGGGCATAGCCGTCCTCGTCGCGCTTCGCGGCCTTCCAGGCCTTGCCGAGGAGGTCGATCATGTCCTTGTCGATCTTCGCGGGCTGCGTCGTGACGTGGTCCTCGTCCGGCTCGTCGTCGACCTGGTCCGCCTCGGCTCCGGCGATGAGCTGGTCGATGTCGATGAAGCGGGTGCAGGCCTTCCTGAACGCCTCGGGCGTCTTGGCGCTGCCGAAGCCGTAGACGGTAAGCCCGTCCTGTCGCAGGCGGCTGACCAGCGGCGTGAAGTCGCTGTCGCTGCTCATGATGCCGAAGCCGTCGACCTTGCCCTGATAGAGCAGGTCGATGGCATCGATCGTCATGGCCATGTCGGTGGCGTTCTTGCCCTTGGTCAGGTCGAACTGCTGGTGCGGACGGATGCCGAAGCTGTTCGTGATCTTCGCCCATTTCTGCAGGGCGGGCTTGCCCCAGTTGCCGTAGGCCCGCCGGATGTTGACCTGGCCCAACTGGGCGAGCGCGGTCAGGACGGGGTCGATCCCGCGCGGCGTGGTATTGTCGGCGTCGATGAGAAGCGCGATGTTCTTGAGCGGTTTTTCGTCAGTCATGCGCCGATGTGAGCGCGGGCGGCGATCTTTGCAAGGCCGGGTTGCGCGACGACGGTCATGGCACCACGCGGCCTCGCAGGCATCGCCTCACTTGCGGATGCGCAGCCTCGGCTTGGCGCGGGGCTGCATGTGGCCGACCATAGCGGCAAAGGCATCGGGGCGCAGGATACGCTCGAACTGCAGGCCTGCGCGCCCCTCGGACACCCAGATCACGTGCGCTTCGATCCGGCCGATTTCGGGAAGGCGCAGCATCACCCGTTCGCCCCGGCCGATCGGCATTTCGCCTTCGACCATGAAGCCGTTGGACGAGATGTTGGTGATGTGCATGTGGATGTCGCCCAGGCGGCGATGCTCTGCCAGCACGGGAAATTCGACCGGGTGCCGCGCGGCCTGGCGCAGATCCGTTACCGAAAGTTGTGCACCACCTGCCACTGTTGCCGTACTCCTGTCCGATGCCTTCGACAAGGTAAGCGGCAATGGCGAATAAATGGTAAAGGCAAGGGCGCTGCCGATGCCGCAGATCCTTTCGGAAACCCCGTCAGCCGCGCAGGATGGCGTGCTTCTTCTTGCCAAGGCTGAGACGCGCCGTGGCGCCCGTTGCCGGCTTCAGCACCTGCGCCGGATCGGTCATCACGATGTCGTCGTAGCGCACCGCGCCTTCGGCCACCTTTCGCTTGGCCTCGCCGTTCGATGCCGTGAAACCCAGCGCGGTGAGCGCGGCAGCGAGGGTCAACCCGTCGGCCGGCAGCTCCAGCGTCGGCAGGTCGGCGCCAAGGCCGCCGCCCGCAAACGTCTCGCGCGCGGTCGCCTCCGCCGCGGCGGCGGCTTCGGGACCGCGGACCAGCGCGGTGACTTCATTGGCAAGGCGCACCTTCGCCTCGTTGATGGCCGCGCCCTCGCGCGTTTCGAGTTCGGCGATCTCGTCGAGCGGAAGGTCGGTGAACAGGCGCAGGAAACGGCCGACGTCACGGTCGTCGCAATTGCGCCAGTACTGCCAGAAATCGTAGTTCGGCAGCATGTCCTCGTTCAGCCAGACCGCCCCTGCGACGGTCTTGCCCATCTTGGTGCCGTCCGCGGTGGTCAGCAGCGGCGTCGTGACGCCATAGACTTCCTTGCCGTCCATCCGGCGCGCCAGTTCGACGCCGTTGACGATGTTGCCCCACTGGTCCGACCCGCCCATCTGCATCACGCAGTCCATGCGCTGCGCCAGTTCGCGGAAGTCGTAGGCCTGCAAGATCATGTAGTTGAATTCGAGGAAGCTGAGCGACTGCTCCCGGTCCAGCCGGTTCTTCACCGAATCGAAGCTGAGCATCCGGTTGACCGAAAAGTGCTGTCCCACCTCGCGCAGGAAGGGGATGTATTCCAGCCGGTCGAGCCAGTCGGCATTGTCGACCATGACCGCGTCGGTCGGCCCGTCGCCGAAGGTCAGGAATCGCTCGAAGATCGTGCGGATCGACGCGACGTTGTCCCTGATCCGGTCCTCGCTCAGCATCGAGCGGGCTTCGTCCTTGAAGCTGGGATCGCCGATCTTGCCGGTGCCGCCGCCCATCAGGACGATGGGCTTGTGCCCGGCCTGCTGCAGACGGCGCAGGAGCATGATCTGCACCATGCCGCCGACGTGCAGCGACGGCGCGGTCGGGTCGAAGCCGATGTAGCCAGGCACGATCTGCTTTGCGGCCAGCGCATCGAGCGCGGCGGCGTCGGTCACCTGGTGAATGTAGCCGCGTTCGGACAGGAGGCGAAGCAACGAGGATCTGTATTCGGTCATAGCGCGGCGCGCCTAGCACGCGCGGGCCTGCGCGCAAAGACCGGCGCGCATCGCGGCGAAGGGCAGCGGTATACGTCCTGGATGGTCACCCTGCATTTAGGCGATTGCGCGTGTAAAGGGGCGGAGGCAAAGTGCCGCCATGCTCGCACTGGTTCCGCACCCGGCCCACCCCCCGCTGGCCGTCCGTTCCGTGGAGTCGGATATCCTTTTTCCCCAGTCCGGCGCGATGTCGGGCATGGCCATGGTGCGATACCGCGTCGACGGCATCGGTGCGCTGGTTCTGCCAGCCTTTTCCGGCCGCGGCAGGCAGGACGAGTTGTGGCAGACGACCTGCTTCGAACTGTTCGCCGCCGGGCCGGGCGCGGCCTATCGCGAATTCAACTTCGCCACGTCCGGCCGGTGGGCCGTCTACGACTTCGACGCGCGGCGAAGCGGAATGCGCGAATTCAACCCGACGACGATGCCCGAAATATCCGCGCAGAGCGGCGATCGCCTGCTGGCCGTCACGGTGACGATCAGCGCGCGCGACCTCCTGGGCGGAGAGCAGGCGTTGTTCGACCGGGCCGGGCTGACCGTGGTGCTGGAGGAGGAGGGCGGGGTGAAATCCTATTGGGCGCTCGCACATGGGGATGACCGGCCCGACTTCCACGATCCGGCTTGCTTCACCGCGAGGCTTGCCGCACCAGCGCGCACATGAACCGCACCGCATCCACCAAGCCCGTCCAGTTCGGCATCGACCGTCTTCTCGCCGATGAACCCCTGCGAGCCCCGCTTGCCGGGCGCAGGGTTGCGCTGATCGCTCATCCGGCCTCGGTCACGGCGGACCTGACCCATTCGCTCGACGCGCTGATCGCGGCGGGCGTCAACGTGACCAGCGCCTTCGGTCCGCAACACGGGCTGAAGGGCGACAAGCAGGACAACATGGTCGAAACGCCGGACGAACGCGATCCGGTTCACGGCATCCCGGTCTTCAGCCTTTACGGCGAAGTGCGCCGACCCACGCCGGCGATGATGGAGACGGCGGACGTTTTCCTGTTCGACCTGCAGGACCTCGGCTGCCGGATCTACACTTTCGTCACCACGCTGCTCTACCTGCTGGAGGAGGCGGCGAGGCTCGGCAAGGAGGTCTGGGTCCTCGACAGGCCCAACCCCGCAGGCCGTCCGGTCGAAGGCACGCTGCTCCTGCCGGGCCAGGAAAGCTTTGTCGGGGCAGGGCCGATGGTCATGCGGCACGGACTGACGCTGGGCGAGATGGGACACTGGTTCATCCGCACCTTCGATCTGGACGTCGCCTATCGCGTTATCGCGATGGAGGGTTGGGAACCCGAAGGTCCGGGCTTCGGATGGCCCGAAAGGCGGATCTGGATCAATCCCAGCCCCAACGCCGCCAACCTCAACATGGCCCGAGCCTATGCCGGGACGGTGATGATAGAGGGCGCGACGCTGAGCGAGGGGCGGGGCACAACCCGTCCGCTGGAGGTACTGTTCGGCGCGCCCGACATCGATGCCAAGGCGGTGCTGGCCGAGATGCAGTCCTTCGCGCCCGACTGGCTCGCCGGCTGCGCGATCCGCGAGTGCTGGTTCGAGCCGACTTTCCACAAGCACGCAGGAACGCTCTGCAACGCCTTGATGATCCACGCGGAAGGCTCGTTCTACGATCACCACGCCTTCCGCCCGTGGCGCCTGCAGGCACTGGCGTTCAAGGCGATCCGGCGGCTCTACCCCGACTATCCGATCTGGCGGGACTTTCCGTATGAGTACGAGTTCGACCGGCTCGCCATCGACGTCATCAACGGCGGCCCGGCGCTGCGCGAATGGGTCGACGACCCTGTCAGCACACCCGCCGACCTCGAAGCAATCGCCGGGGCGGACGAGGCGAAATGGCGCGAGGAGATCGCGCCGTTCCTCCTCTACTAAAGCCCGGCCACCAGCGAAGCGTCGCCCCACAGCACCGACGTCATCGACAGCGCGCCGTCAAGCGTGTCGTTGAACAGCGCCACCGCGTCGTCGGCCTGTCGGGATCCGAGCGGATAGAGCAGCGGAACGTAATGCTCGCCGCTGTTGACCGCCGCCGCAGCCGCGCGATCGCCGGGTTCGAACCCGACCAGAGCTTCGTCCTGCCGCTCCAGCAGGGCCACATTGGTGCGCAGGCGGAAATCGAGTGCCCAGTCGGGCTGCGTGCCCCGGCTCTCATGCCACAGCGCGAGGTTGTGGATCACGTTGCCGCTGCCGAGGATCAGAACGTTCTCATCGCGCAGCGGGGCCAGTCGCTCGCCCATCCGGCGATGACCTTCACCGCCGAGCGCCATGTCGACGCTCATCGCGACGACCGGGATGTCGGCAGCGGGAAACATCGGCAAAAGCGTGCCCCAGACGCCGTGATCGAAGCCGTGGGCATCGTCCAGCACCGCAGTCGACCCGATCAGCGCGGCCACGCGGCGGGCCAGATCGGGTGAGCCGGGCGCGGGGTAGTGCATGTCGAACAACGCCTGCGGAAATCCGCGGAAGTCGTGGACCGTGTGCGGCCCAGTGCCGGAAGTAAGCCGGGTTTCGCCGCGCGTTTCCCAGTGCGCGGTCACGGCCAGGATCGCATCAGGACGCGGCAGGCGGCGTCCCAGTTCTTCCATGGCGGCGCGTTCGGGATTGTCGGTGATCATCGTCATCGGCGACCCGTGGCCGACGAACAAGGCGGGCTGTCTGGTCATGGCAGGCAGATAGGCCGGGAACCGAACGAATTCGAGAAGGCACAGCGGTGTGCCCGCCGCCGCGCTAGCCCTGCTTCCGGCTCAGTTCGCGCATCGCATCGTCGAGGCCATCCAGCGTCAGCGGGTACATCCGGTCGTTCATCAGCTGGCGGATCATCTTGTTCGACTGGCTGTAGTCCCACATCCGCCGCGGCTCGGGGTTGAGCCAGACGCAGGCCGGATAAGTATGCGTCACCCGGCCAAGCCAGACCTGTCCGGCCTCCTCGTTCACGTGCTCGACGCTGCCGCCCGGGTGGCTGATCTCGTATGGGCTCATTGCCGCATCGCCGACGAAGACGATCTTGTAGTCGTGACCGTACTTGTGAAGGATGTCCCAGGTCGGCGTGCGCTCGGACCAGCGCCGTCGGTTTTCCTTCCACACGCCCTCGTAGAGGCAGTTGTGGAAATAGAAGAACTCGAGGTTCTTGAACTCGGCGGTTGCCGCGCTGAACAGTTCCTCGCACAGCTTGACATGCGGGTCCATCGACCCGCCGACGTCGAGAAAGAGCAGCAGCTTCACCGCATTGCGCTTCTCGGGCCGCATCTGGATGTCGAGAAACCCCTGCCGCGCGGTGCCGCGGATCGTCGCGTCGAGGTCGAGTTCGTCGGCCGCGCCTTCACGCGCGAAGCGGCGCAGGCGGCGCAGCGCCATCTTGATGTTGCGGGTGCCCAGCTCACGCGTGTTGTCGAGGTTCGCGAACTCGCGCTTTTCCCAGACCTTGATCGCGCGCTTGTGCCGGCTTTCCCCGCCGATCCGCACGCCTTCCGGATTGTAGCCCCCGTTGCCGAAGGGGCTCGTGCCCCCGGTGCCGATCCACTTGTTGCCGCCCTGGTGCCGGCCCTGCTGTTCTTCGAGCCGCTTCTTCAGCGTCTCCATGATCTCGTCCCAGTCGCCCAGCGATTCGATCTTCGCCATCTCCTCGGGGCTGAGGAACTTCTCGGCGACAGCCTTCAGCCAGTCCTCGGGAATGTCAACCGCGTCCTGTCCGTAATCGGTCAGCACGCCCCTGAAGACCTTCTGGAAGACCTGGTCGAAGCGGTCGAGCAGTCCTTCGTCCTTCACGTAGGTCGCGCGGGCGAGATAGTAGAAGGCCTCGGGCGTCTGCTCGATGACGTCCGCGTCGAGCGCCTCGAGCAGCGTCAGATGCTCCTTCAGGCTGGCCGGAATGCCTGCTGCGCGCAGCTCGTCGAGGAATGCGAGGAACATCGGATCAATTGCCGGGCGGCGCCAGCGAAGCGGCGGGCGGTTGCCGCGGATGGCATTCGAGTTCCGGATCGATCACCGCCCAGTCCGGGGCATCGTCGGTCCAGATGACCATCTCCGGCCTGAGGTCGTGCGGCTGATCGAACATGCCGATGCGAAGGGTCATCAGGTGGGGGCGGGCCGAGCTCTGGCCGTACGCCTGCGTCCCGCACTCTGGGCAGAAGCGGAAGGTCAGGGTGTTGCCGCTTGCCGCCTGCCACGACGACTGGCCGAGCTTGCCCTCCACGATCACGTCGTCGACGCGGAAGATGGCGTTGTTGGTCGGCCCGCCGGCGGCGAGCGACTGGCACTGGCGGCACCAGCACTGGCGCGTCGCGACCGGCCCGGCGTTGGCCCGCAAGGTCACCGCGCCGCATAGGCAGCGCCCGGTGTAGGGCGCGCTCATCGACCCTGCCGACGCGCCATGAAGGCAAGCCGCTCGAACATCATGACGTCCTGTTCGTTCTTGAGCAGCGCGCCGTGGAGCGGCGGGATCGCCTTCGTCGGATCCTGGTTCTGCAGCACGTCGAGCGGCATGTCCTCGACCAGGAGAAGCTTGAGCCAGTCGAGAAGTTCGCTCGTGCTCGGCTTCTTCTTGAGGCCCGGAACCTCGCGGAGCTCGTAGAAGATCTCCATCGCCTTGGTGACGAGCGCCCTCTGGATGCCGGGAAAATGCACCTCGATGATCTCGCGCATCGTGTCGGCATCGGGGAACTTGATGTAGTGGAAGAAGCAGCGGCGCAGGAAGGCGTCGGGCAGTTCCTTCTCGTTGTTCGAGGTGATCACGACGATGGGGCGCTCCTTCGCCTCCACCCGTTCGCCGGTTTCGTAGACGTCGAAGCTCATCCGATCGAGCTCCTGCAAGAGGTCGTTCGGAAACTCGATATCGGCCTTGTCGATCTCGTCGATCAGCAGGACCGGCAGTTCGGGCGAGGTGAACGCCTCCCACAGCTTGCCCTTGCGGATGTAGTTGGAGATGTCGTGGACGCGTTCGTCGCCCAGCTGCCCGTCGCGAAGGCGGGCGACGGCGTCGTACTCGTAAAGACCCTGCTGCGCCTTGGTCGTCGACTTGACGTTCCACTCGATCAGCGGCGCGCCGGTCGCCTTGGCGATCTCGTGCGCCAGCACGGTCTTGCCGGTACCCGGTTCGCCTTTCACGAGCAGCGGACGACGCAAGGTGACGGCGGCGTTTACCGCGACCTTCAGATCGTCGGTCGCGACATAGTTGCTGGTGCCTTCGAAGCGGGTGGTCATGGTGGCAAGTGTATCCCGGTCTATGCGATTTGGCCGGGACGCTATCTTGTGCAGCGCAGCAGGGCAAGGCCCGCCGCCGCGCCGTTCAGGGCCGGGCCGTCGGCGGAACGTCGAGGACGAGGCGGCTGCCGATGTCACAGGCCTCCTGCCGCAGTTCGCTGCCGAGGCCGCCGGCGGTGGCGCGGATGATCCGCATGCCGAGACCCGATCCGGTGGCCGCGTCGGCGATGTTGAAGCCGCGACCGTTGTCGGCCACCAGGAGGCGATAGCCGCCGCCGTCGGCGGGGCGCAGGGTCACGACGATCTCGCCGGACTGGCCGGGGGCGAAGGCGTACTTGATGGCGTTACTGACCAGTTCGGCGACGATGACGCCCACCGAAACGGCGCTGTCGGGTTTGACCTCGACCCGCTGGGCATCGAGCCTGACCGTGATCGGTGCGCCTTGCGCGGTTCCGCCCGAGCGCAGGTCCTCGATCAGGCTTTCGAGATATTCGTCGAGCTCGACGACATCGGTGCTGGGCGAGGTGTAGAGCCGGCGATGCACCTGCGCCACCGCCTGGATGCGAAAGTGCGTTTCCTGCAGCGCCGCGGCGGCGGCCTCGTTGTCGGTGGCGCGGGCCTGCATCGACACGAAGGTCGACACGATGGCCAGCGAATTGGCGATGCGATGGTGGATTTCGCCGAGGATCAGTTCGAGCCGCTCGTTCGCGGCGCGCAATTCCCGTTCGGCCTGCGCCTTGGCGCGTTGCAGAGCGACCTTGTCGAGCGCCTGCGAAAACGTGTTGGCCAGGAGATCGAAGAAATCGTCGCCAACGGCCTTCACCACGAAGTCGGCCGCGCCCGACTTGAGCGCGGCGATGGCGATGCGCGTTTCATCGGTGCCGGTCACGAAGACGACCGGGGGCGCGTTTTCCATTGCGACGATGTCGCCAAGAAGCGACAGCCCGTCGCGGCCCGGCATCTCGTGATCGATGGCGATCAGCGCGAACGGCTCCGCCGCCATGCATTCGAGCGCGGCGTCGGCGCTGTCGGCCAGCACGACATCGAAGCCGCGCCGGTCGAGCGCGCGCTGGACAAGGCGCCGCAGTCCGGCGTCGTCGTCGACGTAGAGGATGCGGTGGCAACCATCCATGTGGCGGGCAGCCTGTCAGGCTTCGGGATCGGGGACCTGGATCACCGACAGGAAGAGGCCGAGCTGGCGGATCGCGTCGGCGAAGCTTTCGTAGTTCACCGGCTTCGTCACATAGACGTTGCAGCCGAGATCGTAGCAGCGCTGAATCTCGACCTTGTCGTCGGTGGTGGTCAGCACCACCACGGGCGTGCGCTTCAGCTTCTCGTCGCTCTTCACCTTCTCGAGGATCGACGTGCCGCTCATGTCCGGCAGGTTGAGGTCAAGCAGGATCAGCGCGGGGCCGTTGAACGCGGGCCCGTGCGGATCGTTGAACAGATAGTCGAGCGCCGAGGTGCCATCCATGAAGTGACGGATATCGTTGGAGATTCCGGCGCGCCGGATGTTCTTCTCGATCAGGCGGGCGTGACCTTCGTCATCCTCGACCATGACGATGTTGACGTGCTGCTGGGAGTTCATGTTTCTTCTACCGCCCGGAATTTGATGGGGAGTGAAAGCCGGAAAGTCGCGCCACGGTCAAGTTCCGATTGCACCGTGACATTGCCGCCCAGCCGATAGGCCAGCGCCCGCACGTTGGCGAGGCCGATCCCTTCGCCGGGTTTGTCCTGCTTGCCCGATCGCCGGAACAGTTCGAAGACCCGGTCGTGATCCCCCGGCGCGATGCCGCGGCCGTTGTCGATGACATCGTAATGGACCAGCCCGCGCTCGCGCCCGCCCTCGATACGGATTTCACCGGCGCGGTCGGGACTGAGATACTTGATCGCGTTCTCGACCAGGTTGGCCATGATCTGCTCGACCGCCATGCGATCGCTTTCGACCGGCGGCAGATCGCCCACCGTGATGCTGGCACCTTCTTCGTGAGCGCGCTGGTAGAGGGTGTCGACAACCGCCCCGACCAGTTCGTTCATGTCGAGCTTGGCGGGCGCAAGCGTGCGGCGGCCCTGGCGCGACAATTCGAGAATGGAATTGATCAGCCGGTCCATCTTCTCGGTCGAGGTGCGGATGAAGCCGAGCGCCTCGGGCAGATCCTCCTCCACCGCATAGGCGAGCTCCTTGGTCGCAAGGTCCGGATGGGTTTCGCGCAAGCCGTCGAGGTGCGCCTGGACCACCTTGCCCGCGGCCTCCAGTTCCGAGGTGAAACCCAGCACGTTGACCAGCGGCGAGCGCAAGTCGTGGCTGACGATGTAGGCGAAGCGCTGGATCTCGGCGTTGGCCCGGCGCAGCTCCGTGGTGCGCTCGACCACCGCCTCCTCCAGACCCTCGTTTGCGCGGCGCAGATCCGCTTCGGCGGCGGAAAGCGCGCGGTTGAAGCGGATGACGACGACCAGGGCGGTGACCATCACCGCCATCAGCAGCAGCAGCAAGATGCCGGCGATCGCGTAGAACTGCTTGAGCGAATTGTACTGGTTAGTGTTGCGCTGCGACAGACGCTCTTTCTCACGCTCCGCCATGACGCCGGTCAGGGCGCGGATCTCGCGGGTGATGAGCACGGCGCGGTCGGTACTGAAACTATCGGCCTGCCGTTCCGTGATGCGCATCGCGGGCCCGCGGAGCTGCTGGCGGACCAGCGCAGCCCTTTCCTCGACAAGCTGTTCGAGATCGGCGAACCGGGCGGTCTGTTCGGCGGTGCTCTGGAACAGGGCGTCGGAGCTGCCGAGCACGTCGTCGAGCGCGTCTAGCGCATCCGACGTGGTGCGTGCGAAGATATCGCCACCGTTGATCAGATAACCGCGCCGTCCCGTCTCGACCTGTTCGTTGAGCGCGGCGATGCGGTTGATCACGGCCTGCGTTTCCAGCGTGGCTTCGACGGCATCGGTATCCGCGCCGATCGAGCGCATCGTCATGATCGCCGCCGCCAGCCCGACGACGAGCAGCAGCGAACCGACGGCCAGCAGGGAGACGATCAGGCGCTGGCCGGTGCCTCCGGCGACGCGGAATGCGGAATTGGGCATCTCAGGCGTCGATCAGGTCGCGGTCCAGCTCGCCTGCGCGGTTCTGGATGAAGTTGAAACGATGCTCGGGGTTACGGCCCATCAGTTCGTCGACCAGCCGACCGACGCTGGCCCGCTGCTCGAATTCCGCGGGAAGCGTGATGCGGATCAGGCTCCGGCTCTCGATGCTCATCGTCGTTTCGCGAAGCTGCTGCGGGTTCATCTCGCCCAGGCCCTTGAAGCGCCCGACCTCGACCTTCTTGCCCTTGAACACCGTCGCCTCGAGCTCCGCGCGATGCGCGTCGTCGCGGGCGTAGCGGCTCTCCTTACCCGCGGTCAGGCGGTAGAGCGGGGGCTGGGCGAGAAACAGGTGCCCGCGCCGCACGAGTTCGGGCATTTCCTGGAAGAAAAAGGTCATCAGCAGCGTCGCGATATGCGCGCCGTCGACATCGGCGTCGGTCATGATGATGACCCGGTCGTAGCGCAGGTTCTCGGGGTCGCAGTCCTTGCGGATGCCGCAGCCCAGCGCGAGCGTCAGGTCGGCGATTTCCTGGTTGGCGCGGATCTTGTCGGCACTGGCGGACGCGACGTTGAGGATCTTGCCGCGGATCGGCAGGATCGCCTGGGTCTTGCGGTCGCGCGCCTGTTTGGCGCTGCCGCCCGCGCTGTCGCCTTCGACGATGAACAGCTCGGTCTCGCCGCTTCCCTCGCCGCTGCAGTCGGTCAGCTTGCCCGGCAGGCGTAGCTTCTTGGCGTTGGTCGCGGTCTTGCGCTTGACCTCGCGCTCCTGCTTGCGGCGCAGGCGCTCGTCCATCCGCTCCATCACCGCGCCCAGCAGCGCGCGCCCCCGCTCCATGTTGTCGGCAAGGAAATGGTCGAAATGGTCGCGTACCGCGTTCTCGACGAGGCGGGCTGCCTCGGGGCTGGTCAGGCGGTCCTTGGTCTGGCTCTGGAACTGGGGGTCGCGGATGAAGACCGAGAGCATGACCTCGCTGCCGGTCATCACGTCGTCCGGGGTGAGATCCTTGGCCTTCTTCTCCTTCACCAGTTCGGCAAAGGCGCGCAGCCCCTTGGTCAGCGCGGCGCGCAGACCCTGTTCGTGGGTGCCGCCATCGGGCGTCGGGATCGTGTTGCAGTACCAGCTGAACGACCCGTCGGACCACAGCGGCCAGGCGATGGCCCATTCGACCCGGCCCTGCGTCTCGCCATGCTCGTTGGCGGGAAAGTCCTGCGACCCGGCGAAGAAGTCGCTGGTCACGCACTCGCGCGCGCCGACCTGTTCGCGCAGGTGATCGGCAAGGCCGCCGGGAAACTGGAAGACCGCTTCCGCCGGAACTTCCTCGCTCGCCAGTTCGGGCGCGCATTTCCAGCGGATCTCGACGCCTGCGAACAGGTAGGCCTTCGACCGGGCGAGGCGGAAGAGGCGTGCCGGGCGAAACTTTTGCGCGCCGAAGATCTCCGGGTCTGGGGTGAAGCTGACCGTTGTGCCGCGCCGGTTGGGGGCGGCGCCGATCTTCTCCAGCTTCGATGTCGGCAACCCTTGCGAGAAGGTCTGCATGAACAGTTCGCGATTGCGCGCGACCTCGACCCTGGTGTCGATCGACAGCGCGTTCACCACCGAAACGCCGACACCGTGCAGGCCGCCGCTGGTGGCATAGGCCTTGCCGCTGAACTTGCCACCCGAATGGAGCGTGGTGAGAATGACTTCCAGCGCGGACTTGCCGGGGAACTTGGGGTGCTCGTCCACCGGCATGCCGCGGCCGTTGTCGCTGATGGTGATCGATCCGGCGGTGCCGTCCGGTCCTACCTCCAGCACGATCTCGATGCGGTTGGCATGGCCGGCGACGGCTTCGTCCATCGCGTTGTCGAGCACTTCGGCGACGAGGTGGTGCAGCGCGCGTTCGTCGGTGCCGCCGATGTACATGCCCGGGCGCCGGCGCACGGGCTCCAGCCCTTCGAGCACTTCGATCGCCGAGCTGTCGTAGGCTTCGCCGGGGCTGGTGGGGGCATTCTGGAAAAGATCGTCGGACATATCGGGAACGCTACCGCCCGGCGCGGCGCTCAGGCAAGCGCGCCGGGCAAGTTATCGCCAGTGCCGAGTTCGGAGCCGAAATTATGGGCTGAACGGGCTCAGAACTTTGTCGGGGCGGGGGACACGACCTTGACCCCACCGGCGGTGACCTCGCGCACTTCGAAGGCGCGCTCGACCACGCCCTTCTCGAACCGGAACGCACCGTCGAGGCCGATGAAGCCGCCCGGATCGGCCAGGCTCGCGATCGGGAAGCGATCGCCGACCCTCCAGCCCCGCGCCACCTTGATCGTCAGCAGCACCGCGTCGTAGCCCAGCGTGGAGACGCGATAGGGCGACGCGCCGAAGCGGGTCTTGTAGCTGTCGGAGTAGCGCTTGTAGCGCCCGTCGCTGATTGCGGAGAACCACGCGCCGCGCAGGGCGGCGGTCTGCGCGATCGATTCCTCGCCGCTCCACAGTTCGGTGCCGATGATTCTCGCCGTCTTTTCGGCGTTGCGGATCAGCGGCCCGGCGCGGACCGCCATGCGCGAACCGTCGGCGATGATGATCGCCTGGTAGTCGCCCTTGGCAGCCAGGCGCTTGATCGCGGCGGTGAGCGAGGCGGTGTCGCGGTCGAACGTTTCGATCGCCAGCACCTTGGCGCCGGTCGAGCGCGCCGTGGCCATGATCGCGTCGGATGCCGCGCGGCCATAGTCACCGGTCGGCACCAGCGCGCCGAAGGTCTTGATGCCCTGGCCGCCGGCATAGCGCATCGACCGTTCCAGCGACTGGGCCGGGATCTGACCCATCACGAAGACGCCATCGCCCCCCGCGTTCTGATCGTTGGAAAAGCTGATCATCGGCACGCGAGCGGGCCCCGCCACGCCTTTCACCGCCGCAACGTCGTCCGCCAGCAGGGGACCGAGAATCAGGCGGTTGCCGTCGGCGATGGCCCGCTGAGCCGCCGACCTGGCACCGGCGGCGGTGTCGTAGGTCGTGATGCGGACGTTCGACGTGTTGGTATCGAGCAGGGCCATCGTTGCGGCATTGGCGAGGCTCTGGCCGACACCCGCGTTTCCACCCGACTGCGGCACCAGCAAGGCGACGCGGTGGCGCGTCTCGTCCCTGTCGGGCAGGGAGCCGCCCGGGGTCTGGCTCGGCGGCGGGGGTGGCGGCGCTTCGCCCTTGGGCACGACGCCGGCGCAACCTGCCAGCAAGAGAGCCAGTAGGCCGGCGGTCCCGGCGCGCATCGTGCCCCTTCGCGTGAAGGACCCGTGCGTAATCATGCTTGCATCTCCCTGAAATCCCGGTGCACTGCCCTGGTCCAATGCCGGACCGTAAAGAAGAGCTCGTGACTGAACCGAACCTGTATCCGGGTCTGTATATAGTGGCGACCCCGATTGGCAATCTGGGCGATATCAGTGCCCGCGCGCTCGATGTGCTGACCCGGGTGGCGGCTGTCGCGTGCGAGGACACCCGCGTCACGGGCAAGCTGCTGCACCATGCGGGCATCAGGCAGAAGCTCGTACGCTACGACGATCACGCAGACCCTGCGGTGCGCGAGCGACTGCTGGCAATGGCCGAAACGGAGGCGGTCGCATTGGTATCGGATGCCGGCACGCCGCTGATTTCGGACCCCGGATACCGTCTGGTGCGCGAGGCGCGGAAGCGCGGCATCGAGGTCGTCAGCATACCCGGGCCGAGCGCGCTGATCGTCGCGCTGACCCTGTCGGGCCTGCCGACCGACCGTTTCCTGTTCGGCGGCTTCCTGCCCGCCAAGGACAAGGCTCGTCGCGACATCCTGGCCGAACTGGGCGCGGTGAGGGCGACGCTGATATTCTACGAGACCGCGCCGCGTCTTCTGGACTCCCTGGCCGCGCTCGAAGCGACGCTGCCCGGGCGCGAGGTGGCCGTGGCGCGCGAGCTGACCAAGAAGTTCGAAGAATGCCGAACCGGACAGGTCGCGGAGCTCGAAGCGCATTTCACCGCGCATCCGCCGAAGGGAGAGATCGTGGTGATGATCGCGCCGCCGGGCGATGCCCGGCCCGTGGATCTTGACGTCGATGCCCTCTTGCGCGCCGAACTGGCAACGCAAAAACCGTCGCAGGCGGCAGCGCGACTGGCCAAGGCGCATGGGCTCGACCGCAAGACGCTTTATGCCCGCGCGCTGGAACTGAAGTGACCGAGCCCGCGCCCGACCGCATCCGCGCCGAGCGGCAGGGTCGCAAGGGCGAGGCCGCGGCCGCCATGTACCTGCGCGCCAAGGGTTGGCGCATCCTGGCGGAACGGGTCCGCAACCCGGCGGGCGAGATCGATCTCGTCGCACGGCGGGGATCGATGGTGATATTCGTCGAGGTGAAATGGCGGGCCAGGGCGGAGGACCTCGACCTTGCCATCGATGCCCGGCGGCTTGCCCGCGTATGTGCGGCGGCAGGGGCAGAGGCGCACAAGTATCTGCGCGACGGAGACGACATGCGGATCGACGTCGTCCTTCTTGCGCCGGGCCGCCTGCCGCGCCATCTGGCGAACGCCGGACAGTTCTGAAATCCGGCCCGTTCCGAAGGAATATCGACTTGACCACTCCCCTGCGTGTCGCCGTCCAGATGGACCCGATGGATTCGATCAACGTGTCGGGCGATTCCAGCTTCGCGCTGATGCTGTCGGCGCAGGCTCGCGGGCACCAGGTCTATCACTACGACGTTCGTACGCTGGCCTGGAAGTCCGACGGCGCGGGCGCGGGCAGGGTCACCGCCTGGGCCGCGCCGGTCACCGTGCAACGCGTCGACGGCGATCATTTCGCGATGGGCGAGCACCGCACCATCGACCTTGGCCGCAACGTCGACGTCGTGCTGATGCGGCAGGATCCGCCCTTCGACATCGGCTACCTGACCGGCACTTGGCTGCTCGAACGCATCCGCGACGAGACCCTGGTGGTCAACGATCCCGTCTCGGTCCGCAACGCGCCCGAGAAGATCTACGTCCTCGATTTCGCGCGCTTCATGCCGCCGACGCTGATCACCCGCCGCATCGAGGACGTGCGCGACTTCATGGCCGGGCATGCGGAGCGCTATCCCGGTGGCGTCGTCATCAAGCCGCTGCATGGGAACGGCGGCAAGGCGGTGTTTCGCATCGGCCCGGACGGCGCGAACCTGTCGGCACTGGTCGAGATGTTCCTCCAGACCTGGCCCGAGCCTTTCATGGTCCAGCCTTTCCTTCCCGAAGTGGCGGAAGGCGACAAGCGCATCGTGCTGATTGACGGAGTCGTGGCGGGCGCGATCAACCGCAAGCCGGGCGAGGGGGAGTTCCGCTCCAACCTCGCGCAGGGCGGATCGGCGGAAGCGACCGAATTGACCGAAGAGGAACGGGCGATCTGCGAGGCGATGGGGCCGCAATTGCGCGAACTGGGCCTCGTCTTCGTCGGCATCGACGTGATCGGCGGCAAGTGGCTGACCGAGATCAACGTCACCAGCCCGACGGGGATCGTATCGATCGACCGTTTCAACGGCACCGATACTGCGGCGATGATCTGGGACGCGATCGAGCGAAGGGTGTCGGAAAAGGCGGCCTGAACACGGCCACCGGCGCGGCATACGCGCCGGACCGACGGACCTTTATCCTGCCCGGACCGTTCCCGACACCATGCACGACCTGATCATCCAGCTTATCGAGGGCGGCGGCTATCTCGGCATCGCGCTGCTGATGGCTCTCGAGAACATCTTTCCGCCGATTCCCAGCGAAGTCATCATGGGCGTAGCTGGGGTGGCGGTTCATGCCGGCCGGATGGATTTCTGTCCCGTGCTCATCTGGGGCACGCTTGGCACGACGATCGGCAATTACATGTGGTTCTGGATCGGACGTAAGCTGGGTTACAAGCGCCTCCGTCCTTTCGTCGAACGTCATGGCCGCTGGCTTACCCTCGAATGGTGCGATGTCGAGCGCAGCTCGGAGTTCTTCCGGCGGCATGGCCAGTGGGTCGTCTTCTTCCTGCGCTTTTCCCCCCTTATGCGCACGATCATCTCGCTGCCCGCAGGGCTCGCCTGCATGAGCACGTGGCGGTTCCTGCTCTTCACCTTTGCCGGTTCCGCGATCTGGAATGCCGCGCTGATCGCCGGCGCCTCCCTTCTGGCAGGATGGTTCGACGGGTTCGAAAAGACGCTGAGCTGGATCGTGATCGGCATGCTGGTCATCGGCGCGGTCTGGTATGCCTATCGGGTCATCACCTGGAGCCCGCGCTCAACGGCGGAAGAGCCGGCCGAATAATCTATTCCGCTTCGCGCGGGTGCGCATTGCGATAGACGTCGAGCAGGGTTGCCGCGTCGACCATGGTATAAATCTGCGTCGAACCGAGACTGGCGTGGCCGAGCAATTCCTGCAGGCTGCGCAGATCGGCTCCTGCGCCCAGCAGATGGGTGGCGAACGAATGGCGCAGCGCATGCGGTGTCGCCGTCGGCGGCAGTCCGAGCGCGTGACGCGCCCTGGCGACTGCGCGCTGGACGGTCCCCTGCGACAGCCGACCACCCCGTGCGCCGCGAAAAAGGGGCTGTTTGGGATTCAGGGTGTAGGGCGTCGCCCGGATATAGGCCTCGACCGCCTCCCGGACCAGTGGCAACACGGGCACGGTTCGCTGCTTGCCACCCTTGCCGGTCACGACGAGGCGGTCACCCAGCGGCAGGGCCTCGCCGTCGAGCGATAGCGCTTCGGCAATGCGAAGACCCGACCCGTACAACAGCAACAGCACGGCACGGTCGCGCGCGCCGATCCACGCTTCGCTGGCGCTTTCGTCGACGAGCTCGGTGAGGTTCACGACTTCGTCCGGCGTTACGGCGCGAGGAATCCCCTTCTTGACGCGCGGGCCGCGTATTCGCGGTGCAGATTGTCCCGTTTTTCCAAATCTTTCCCGGCAGAACTTCAGGAACGACTTGATGGCAGACAGTTCGCGCGCGGTCGACGTGTTCGACAGGCCGTCGATCCGGCGGTCAGCAAGATAATGGCGAAGTATCTGCTGTTCCGCACCCGCCAGCGCGTCCCATTCCGGCGTGACGCCCTCGAAGCGCAGCAGACGTTCGGCGGTGGCGACGTAGGCCCTTACGGTATGGGGAGATCGTCGCAGGTTGTGGGTGAGGTGCCCGTGCCATTCGCTCAGCATGGCTTCGATGCGGAAATCGAAATCCGGCTTTGCTCCGCTCACGGCGTGTCCATCAGGTTCGGGCCGACGATTTCGGCGAGCAAGCTGTCGAGCACCACCATGCCGCGGCCGGTTACGCGAAGGCGACCGTTGAGGCGTTCGATGAAGCCGAGCGTCTCGACCAGCCGGGTCCGATCCTTGTCGAGCAACGCGCCTTCGCTGATGCCGAAGCGGGCGGCGATCGCGGCGGGGTCGACACCTTCGGTCAGCCGGAGGCCCATCATCAGGGCCTCGGCTGCCTGTTCGGGGCGGGGCAGGGGCGCTTCCTCGGCAATCCCGTGGTCCTGGTAATGCACCGCATTGAGGAAGTTCTCGGGCTTGCGGTGCCGCTGTGTCGCGATACCGCTGCGCCGCCCGTGCGCGCCGGGCCCAATGCCGGCATAGTCGCCGTAACGCCAATAGGTCAGGTTGTGGCGGCACTCCTCGCCCGGTCGGGCATGGTTGCTCGTTTCATAGGCGGGAAGCCCGGCCGATTCGGTGCGGAAGCGAGTGAACTCGAACAGCTCGCTGGTCTCGTCCTCGTCGGGCATCACGAACGCCCCGCGTCGGACATCGGTCGCAAAGCGCGTGCCCGGTTCGATGGTGAGCTGGTAGAGCGAGAGGTGACCGGTGCCGAAGGCCAGCGCCTTGCCGAGTTCGGAACTCCACTGTGCGCGGGTCTGGCCCGGACGGGCATAGATGAGATCGAAGCTGACCCGCGCAAAAGCCCTTTGAGCGATGTCGAGCGCGGTCTGTGCGTCGTGAGCGTCATGCAATCTTCCCAGGAATTGCAGGGCCTTGTCATCGAAACTTTGGACGCCGAGCGAAGTGCGGTTGACCCCGGCGAGCGCGAGGTCGGCGAATTTGGAACTCTCCACGCTCGACGGGTTGGCCTCCAGCGTGATCTCGATATCGGGTGCGAAATCCCAGTGCCGGGCGGCCGCCGCGATCAGGCTGTCGACAAGCGCGGGCGGCATCAACGACGGGGTGCCGCCGCCGAAGAAGATCGAGCCGAGTTCGCGCCTGCCGGTCGCCTCCGCCTCGTGCGCCATGTCGGCCAGCAGCGCATCCTGCCACAGCGCGACGTCGACGCTGTCGCGGACATGACTGTTGAAGTCGCAGTACGGACACTTCTTCAGGCAGAACGGCCAATGGATATAAAGCGCCAGCGCCATGCCGCCATTTCAGCGCCTGTTAACCCAAGGAAGTCAAGATGCGCCGCATGGGTAGGGTCACATTTCGCGCGGCAGGAACCTTCGGGGCCATCGCCGTTGCCATCTTCATCGCCGCGACTGCCGGAACGTCCGCCGCCAATGCCGACAGGGAGCGCGGCTGGACCGAGCGTGTCGGCAAGGGCAGTTTCGCCGATCGCTTGCTGGCCGCGCACAACGACGAGCGCCGCCGTGTCGGCGTTCCCGACCTGCGGTGGAGCCCAAAGCTCGCCGCCGAGGCGCAGGCCCATGCCAAGAAGCTGTCGAAGCAGAATGCGCTGGTCCACGCCAGTCGCATGGAACGTGGCGGCGCGGGCGAAAACCTGTGGGCAGGGCGCGCCGGGTTCTATTCCGCCGAAGAGATGATCGAGGGGATGGTGAACGAAAAGCGCCACTTCAAGCGCGGCCAGTTCCCGCAAGTGAGCAAAACCGGCCAGTGGCGCGATGTCGGTCACTATACGCAGCTTATCTGGCGCGAAACGACCGATGTCGGATGCGCGGTGGTGCCGGGCGGGGGCAACGATTGGCTGGTCTGCCGCTACTGGCCCGCGGGCAACATCTACGGAAAGCCTGTTCTCTAGATCCCGAACTGCTCGGCGACGAGCTTGCGGAACGCATCGGCGCGATGGCTCATCGCGTGCTTTTCCGCCGGGTCCAGTTCCGCGAAGGTCAGATTGCGGCCCTGCGGCACGAAGACAGGGTCGTAGCCGAAGCCCAGCGTACCGCGCGGGGGCCAGGTGAGCGTTCCGTCGACGCGGCCCTCGTAGACGGCCTCGGTTCCGTCGGGCCAGGCGATGGCAAGGACGCAGGAAAACCACGCATCGCGCGGCGCGTCCGCACCCTTTTCGGCGAGCATCCCCTCGACCTTGCCCATCGCCATGTACCAGTCGCGTCCGGCAGGACCCTCGAACCACTGCCGTTCGGCCCAGTCGGCGGTGTAGACGCCGGGACGCCCGTCGAGCGCGGCGACGGACAGGCCCGAATCGTCGGCCAGGCTGACGATCTGCGATGCCTGCGCCGCCGCCCGTGCCTTGATCAGCGCGTTCTCGACGAACGTGGTCCCCGTCTCGGCCGGCTCGGGCAGGCCCAGCGATCCGGCGCTGATGCAATCGACGCCATGGGGCGCAAGCAGGGCCTGGATTTCCTTCAGCTTGCCCGCGTTGTGCGTGGCGATGACCAGCTTGCCGGAGCCGAGACGCGCGGTGCCCATCAGCGGACTGCCGAGTCCTGCGCCCAGAAGATCTCGTCGCAGCCGGTACGGGCGAGGCGGAGCAGGCGGAGCAGGCCTTCCTCGTCATAGGTCGCACCTTCTGCCGTAGCCTGCACCTCGGCGATCTGGCCGCCTTCGATCAACACGAAGTTCGCATCGGCGTCGGCCTTCGAATCCTCGTCGTAGTCGAGATCGAGCACCGGCGTTCCTTGCCAGATGCCGCAGGAAACCGCCGCGACCTTGCGGGTCAGCGGGTCTTCCCTGATCTCGCCCTTGGCCATCAAGCCCTGCACCGCAAGGCGCAGCGCGACCCAGGCGCCGCTGATCGAGGCGGTGCGCGTGCCGCCGTCGGCCTGGAGCACGTCGCAATCGAGGGTGATCTGCCGTTCGCCAAGCTTCTTCAGGTCGGTCACGGCGCGCAGCGACCGACCGATCAGGCGCTGGATTTCCTGCGTGCGGCCCGACTGCTTGCCCTTGGCCGCCTCGCGGCTGCCGCGGGTGTGGGTGGCGCGCGGCAGCATCGAGTACTCGCCGGTGACCCAGCCTTCGCCCTTGCCGCGCAGCCATGGCGGCAGGCGCTCCTCGATACTGGCGGTGCACAGCACGCGGGTGTCGCCGAAACTGATCAGGCAGGACCCTTCCGCATGCTTGGTAAAGCCGGTTTCGATGGTGATCGCCCGCATTTCGTCTGCGGCGCGGCCGGATGGGCGCATATTCGGTGATTCCCTCGTCTGGATCGTGCTTGCGCCCGGGCGTGTGGCGCAACGGGCTTGAGGCCGCAAGGGGAAGCCTTAAATAAGGGCCATGCCCAGCCTGCCGATGCACGACATGAACGAGCGCGCGCGCGAGATCTTCCGTCTCGTCGTCGAAGGTTATCTCGATTCGGGCCAGCCAGTCGGGTCGAAGGCGCTGGCGACGACCGAGGGGATCAACCTTTCTCCCGCTTCGATCCGTTCGGTCCTGGCCGATCTGGAGCAGCTCGGCCTGCTGGCGGCGCCTCACACCAGTGCGGGGCGCATGCCGACCGAGATGGGCCTTCGCCTCTTCGTCGACGGGATGATGCAGGTGGCCGAACCGACCGCCGCCGAACGCATCGCCATCGAGCGCGAGATGGGCCGGCCCGGCCCGGTCGAGGATGCGCTGGCAAAGACCTCGGCGATGCTGTCCAGTCTCTCGGCCTGTGCCGGCGTGGTCATGGTTCCGGCGACAGAGCCGCGGCTCACGCAGATGAGCATCGTTTCCCTGGGGCAGGGCAGGGCGCTTGCCGTGCTGGTGGGAGAGGACGGCAGCGTCGAGAACCGTGTGCTGGAAGTGCCGCGGGGCGCGGATGCGCCGGTGCTGGAGCAGGTCGGCAACTACATCTCTTCGCACTTGCGCGGCCGCACCCTCGCCGAGGCGATCGCGGCGGTGAAGCGCGACCTTGCCGACGAACGCGCTTCGCTCGACGCCGCGGCGCGCGATCTCGTCGAGCGCGGGCTGGCAGTGTGGAGCGAAGACGCGACCCGCCGCCCGGTGCTGATCGTGCGCGGGCAAGCGAACCTGCTCGACGAAGCGGCGGTGGAGGACCTGGAGCGTGTCCGCTCGCTGATCGACGACATCGAGCGATCGGAACAGGTGGCGGCCCTGCTGGCATCGGCGCGCGATGCGCAGAGCGCGCGGATCTTCATCGGTTCGGAGAACAAGCTGTTCTCACTTTCCGGTTCTTCGGTCATCGCCTCGCCCTATCGCGATCGCGAGGGGCGGGTCATCGGAGTGGTGGGGGTGATCGGCCCGACGCGGTTGAATTACGCGCGGCTCGTCCCCATGGTGGATTTCACGGCCCGCAGCCTGGGGCGCAACCTCGGGCGTTTCGGCGGCACAAACTGACAGGACATGATAGCGCGATGAGCGACGAACGGACCCGCGACGAAGCGGTCGAACAGGAATTGAAGGGCGTGCCCGAGGACATGATCGACGGCGAAGAAGCTTCGGAGGCAGCGGACGGCGATCGCGTCGCCGCGCTGGAAGAGGAACTGGCCGAAGCCAGGCAGCAGGTGCTCTATGCCCGCGCCGAAACCCAGAACGTGCGCCGCCGCATGGAAAAGGACATCGCCGACGCGCGCGCCTATGCGGCGACGGGTTTTGCCCGTGACATCCTTTCGGTGTCCGACAACCTTTCGCGCGCGATCGCCGCAATTCCAGAAGACCTGCGTGAGGACGAGAAGTGGAAGGGCCTCGTCGCCGGGATCGAGGCGACCCAGCGCGAGATCGACAAGGTTTTCGGCCAGCACGGCATCAGCCGCATCGCCGCCATGGGCCTGCCTCTCGACCCGAACCAGCACCAGGCGATGATCGAAATCCCGTCCACCGACGCCGAGCCGGGGACCGTCGTGCAGGAAATGCAGGCGGGTTACATGATCCGGGATCGCCTGTTGCGCCCGGCGATGGTGGGCGTGGCGCGAAAGCCGGACTGAAGCAGCGCGGGGTTAGCGACGCTTTAGGTGCGAATGGGTATGCGCACGCTCTGTCCATTCGAGCATGACGCTGAATTCGACGCATTCGGCCTCGCTGTTGGCGGTGTGCTTCCCCACTTCACCGCTGCGAGGCGATCCGCCAGTTCTTTCAGGTGTCGCGCCTCGTGCGACAATTGGTGCGCTGTCATCAGGCGATAGATTTTGGATTGAGCGTGGTTCTGCCGAACATTCGCGAACGCGGCATATTTCAATCCATCTAGCGTCAAGATTTGCAGCGTCGAGTGAACGATGTCCGCCCTTGCGGCGAGACACGGCTCGAGTGAGGCGCAGACATTCCTGACTTCAGTGACATTCGCCTTGGAACGCTGCGGCGAAGGCAGGACCGTCGCTAGCTTTTTCAGCTTAAGGCCAAGACAGTCGGATTTTACCTCGATCTCGGCGATCTGCATCAGCCGGACTACCTGAACTTCGACTTCCGAACATGCGTCGATATAGTCGCTGCGGGCGACCTTGAAGGTATTATCGTCGGACATTGCTTCGATGTGCGACAAATACCCTAAATTACGATGAATTGACGGTCAGTCGATCGGTCGCCCCCAGCACTCGTTCGCGAACCGCCGTACCTCGGCGGCCAGTTCGAAGTCTTCGGGCGCTCCGCCGAAGCCGCCGTGGGGCATTCCCTCGAAAACGTGCAATTCGCAGGGTATGCCCGCCCGCCGCAGCGCGCGATGCATGCGAACCGTGTTCGACAGGAACAGGTCGCGCGTGCCGCACTGCAGGAAGGTTCGCGGGAAGCCCTTTGCAAAATCGCCGAACAGCGGGGAAAGATAAGGGTGCGCGAGATCGTGGCCGCCTGCGTAAAGCAGGTTCAGCGGCATCAGCCTTTCGGGAAGGATGAGATCCACGCCCGCCAGCGTCTCGAACGAATCGCCGCTTTCGGTAAGGTCGTTCTCGGGCGTCAGCAGGACGAGGCCGGCAGGCAGGGGCAGGCCTTCGTCTCGGGCGCGCAGCACCAGCGCAGCCGCGAGGTTGCCTCCGGCCGAGAGCCCGCCGACCACGATGCGATCGGCGCCGTGGCGATGGACGAGCGCGCGATAGACCGCGACGCAGTCATCGAGCGGGCCGGGATAGCGCGTTTCGGGCGGAACCCGGTAATCGACGGAACAGGTCAGCGCGCCGGTCATGTCGGCATAAAGCCCCGCCTCCAGCCGCGCCAAAGGCCCGGACCCAAGGATCATGCCGCCGCCGTGCAGGTCCAGAAAGACGGCGCCGTCGTCCGGCATGTGTGGCGGAGTGCCGATGTGCACCGTCACGCCTTCGATTTCGGTCGTTTCGATGGAACTGACCGGAACGACCTCGGCCAGCTTTCCGCCGAGCCAGGCATCGCCGTGTTCCCGATAGGCGATCCATCCGGCGATGTCGTCCTGCGCGGGTGCGGGGCCGAGCTTCGATTCGGCGAAGCCTTCTGCCGACAGCATGGCCGCCAGAGCCTCGCGGGCTTCGCGGCTGATCGACGTTGGTAGCGGGTGGCTCCTTGCCGGTACCTTCATTCGCGTTTCGCCCATCGCTATCCCCCTGCCTGAGCCGCTATTTGGTCTGGAACGGCAATATGCTCTCAAGCTGCGCCAAGGGTGGCGCCCCGTGCAAGCGATAACCGTTTCGCAGCAGAAATGCGTGGCGCACTATTTCCGCCTGTTGCTCTATCCCGTAACTCGTCAGCGGTTGCCCAGGGCGAACGGCATAGTCGTAGCGGCAGAACGGGTGGCGCATCAGCACCAGCCAGAAACGGCCCCGCTCCTGCGCCTGCCAGACATGCGTCATTTCGTGCAGGAACAGCCCCTGCGTCGTCAGCGGGGCGGCGGAAAAATCGTCGGCGTATTCTACGTGCGCCGCCGGGAAGTGGATGTGCCCCATAGGCGCCATCGCGGTGTTGACCGGCTGCAACGGAAACCAGCGCCTGCGCCGGATGGTGACCGGCTCGACATCGACCGCCGCGCCAAACAGGGAGCGGACGAGCGCCTTCTCCCCGTCGGTCAACCCGCGGCTTCCGCCCACGGGACAGGCGTGAACCTGCCCGCTCAGTGGCCCATCTCCGCCATCTCGTCGGCCGACATGGTCGAATGATCCATGCCCTCCATGTCGCCCGCCGGCTGGCTCAGGTCCAGCACCGGCCCCGCGCCTTGCGCCGCCATGCCGCCGGGGCCGACCACGCGCGCCGCGATCGACGCTGTTTCGCCGTTGTCGAAGGTGATGGTCAGGTCTGCCGTCCCGCCGGCTGCCAGCGTCGAGGCCATGTCGAACAGCATGACGTGGTATCCGCCGGACTGGAAGACGACCGGTTCGCCGGGTTGCAGATTGACGCTGTCCACCTTGGCCATCGTCATCCTGCCGCCTTCGAATCCGGTTTCGTGGATTTCGGCCCGACCGGCGCCGAGGACGGAGATGCCGACGATCCTGCGCGGCGTTTCCGAGGCGATCCGGAAATAGGCGACGCCCGGACGCCCGGCCACGGCCGGCATGCGGACTTCGGCGTCAGAGAGCGAGACGCCGGCTGGCGCATCGGCTGCGACTGACACGTCGACCGCCTCTGTCGCCGGCCCGTCGGCGGGTTGGCTCGCGGGCTCCTGCGCGCCGCAGGCGGCCAGGCCAAGAGGCAGGCAAAGCGCGGCAAGGACGGTGACGCAACGCGGGGCAGGGGACATTAATCAGGGCTCCGAAACCGGTTGTGGATGGCGCTCAAATAGGGGAGCGCGCACCCTTGTTCCACTTAAAACCGCCCCTATATCGCCGGGGCAGTAACGAGCCGCGCGGCGGGCCTGCCCGCACATGGGGGGCCCCGAAGGCGCGGTGTCAAAGCAAAGGATGGAAAGCACAAAATGGCTAAAGTTATCGGCATTGACCTCGGCACGACCAACAGCTGCGTCGCGGTTATGGACGGCGACAAGCCCAAGGTCATCGAGAATTCGGAAGGTGCGCGCACCACGCCCTCGATCGTTGCCTTCACCAAGGATGGTGAGCGGCTGATCGGGCAACCGGCCAAGCGCCAGGCGGTGACCAACCCCGACAACACCGTGTTCGCGGTCAAGCGCCTGATCGGCCGCCGCTTCGACGACCCGGTGACCAAGAAGGACACCGAGCTCGTCCCCTATGAAATCGTCAAGGGCAAGAACGGCGACGCCTGGGTAAAGGCCGGCGGCAAGGACCTGTCCCCTTCGGAAGTCAGCGCCTTCATCCTTCAGAAGATGAAGGAAACCGCCGAGAGCTATCTGGGCGAAACCGTGACGCAGGCGGTCATCACCGTTCCCGCGTACTTCAACGACGCCCAGCGTCAGGCGACCAAGGACGCCGGCCAGATCGCGGGCCTCGAAGTGCTGCGCATCATCAACGAGCCGACCGCTGCCGCGCTGGCCTACGGCCTCGAAAAGGCCGACGGCAAGACCATCGCTGTCTACGACCTCGGCGGCGGCACCTTCGACGTCTCAATCCTCGAGATCGGCGACGGCGTTTTCGAGGTGAAGTCGACCAACGGCGACACGTTCCTCGGCGGTGAGGACTTCGACACCGCGGTCGTCGAATATCTCGCCGACTCGTTCAAGAAGGACGAGGGTATCGATCTGCGGAACGACAAGCTCGCGCTTCAGCGGCTCAAGGAAGCCGCCGAGAAGGCGAAGATCGAGCTGTCGAGCGCGCAGTCGACCGAAGTGAACCTGCCCTTCATCACCGCCGACCAGAACGGTCCCAAGCATCTCGTCAAGACGATCACCCGTTCGGATCTCGAACGGCTGGTCGACGGCCTGATCGCCCGCACGAAGGAGCCGATGAAGAAGGCGCTCGCCGACGCCGGCGTCACGGCCAAGGACATCGACGAGGTCGTCCTTGTCGGCGGCATGACCCGCATGCCCAAGGTGCGCGAGGCGGTGAAGGAATTCTTCGGCAAGGAACCGCACACCGGCGTGAACCCGGACGAAGTCGTCGCCATGGGTGCGGCGATCCAGGCCGGCGTGCTGCAGGGGGACGTCAAGGACGTGCTGCTGCTCGATGTGACGCCGCTGTCGCTGGGTATCGAGACGCTGGGCGGCATCATGACCAAGATGATCGACCGCAACACCACGATCCCGACCAAGAAGAGCCAGGTCTACTCGACCGCCGACGACAACCAGCAGGCAGTGACCATCCGGGTGTTTCAGGGCGAGCGTGAAATGGCGAGCGACAACAAGCTGCTCGGCCAGTTCGACCTCGTCGGCATTCCGCCGGCTCCGCGCGGCGTGCCGCAGATCGAGGTCACGTTCGACATCGACGCCAACGGCATCGTCAACGTGTCGGCCAAGGACAAGGGCACCGGCAAGGAGCAGCAGATCCGCATCCAGGCCTCGGGCGGCCTGTCCGACGCCGACATCGAGCAGATGGTGCAGGACGCGGAGAAGTTCGCCGAAGAGGACAAGAAGCGCAAGGAGCGTGCCGAGGCGCGCAACCAGGCTGACAGCCTCGTCCATTCGACCGAGCAGCAGCTCAAGGAACATGGCGACGCCATCGGCCCGGACCTCAAGTCCGAGATCGAGGCCGCCGTGGCCGAGGTCAAGACCGCGCTGGAAGGCGACGATGTCGACGCCATCAACAGCAAGGCCCAGGCGCTCGCCGAAAAGGCGATGAAGATGGGCCAGGCGATCTACGAGAAGCAGCAGGCCGAAGCCGCCTCGCCGGGTGCCGAAGCCGCTGCCGGAGCCGATGAGGAAGTCGTCGACGCCGAGTTCTCCGAGGTCGACGAGGGCGCAGACAAGAACTGACGCGCGGTGCTGCGCAAATGGCGGCAATCGCTTGATATTTCCGGCCCGCATCTTTGCATGGAGACGCTTCGGCGTTAACCATGCGGTGAGCGGGCCGGGTCTATCGTGCGAAGCCGATCACGGCCTGGCGATGTTCAGGCGGTGCTTCGTGCGGCGATTCGGTGGCTTGCACTCGTGTGTGTGCGGGCCAGTTTCGTGAAAACTTTTGATCGATGAGGGATCAAGTGTCTGTGGCAACCGAGGTCGACTTTTACGAGCTGCTCGAAGTCGAACGCACGGCGGACGACAAGACGATCAAGTCCGCCTATCGCAAGCTGGCGATGCGCTTCCATCCCGATCGCAATCCCGGGGACAAGGAAGCCGAAGCCCGTTTCAAGGCGATCAGCGTCGCCTACGACTGCCTGAAAGACCCGCAAAAACGGGCGACCTATGACCGCTATGGCCATGCCGCCTATGCCCAGGCGCAGAGCGGGGGCGGTGGCGGTTCGGCCGGTTTTTCTGACATCGGCGACATCTTCGAGACGATCTTCGGCAGCGCGTTCGGCGGCAATGCGGGCGGACGTCCGCGCCGCGGCGCGGACCTGCGCTACGACATGGAAGTCACGCTTGAGGAAGCGTACCACGGCAAGGAGACCCAGATCGAGATCGAGGTCTCGCAGACTTGCGAGCCATGCCATGGTTCGGGCGCAGAACCCGGCACCGACAAGACGCGCTGCCCGACCTGTGCCGGCCACGGCAAGGTCCGCGCGCAGCAGGGCTTCTTCATGGTCGAGCGGGCGTGTCCCACCTGTCATGGCCGCGGCGAAGTGATCCAGAAGCCGTGCCGCGCCTGCGGGGGCGAAGGGCGGGTGGACCAGCCGCAGACGCTTGAGGTAAACATTCCCCCGGGCGTCGAGACCGGCACCCGCATCCGGTTGACCGGCAAGGGCGAAGCGGGGCCTTTGGGCGCGCCTCCGGGCGATCTCTACATCTTCATCCACGTGCGGCGCCACGATGTTTACGAACGCGATGGCACGACCTTGCTGACCCGCATGCCGATCACGTTCACCAAGGCCGCACTGGGTGGAACGGTCGGTTTGCCGGGTCTCGATGGCGAATGGCTGACGATCAACATCCCCGCCGGCATCCAGTCGGGCGAACAGCTGCGCAAGCGCGGCGATGGCATGCCGGTTCTGCAGGGCCGTGGTCGCGGCGACCTTATCGTTGAGGTGAAGGTCGAGACGCCGCGCAAGCTCTCGACCAGGCAAAAGGAGCTGCTGCGCGAGTTCCAGCAGAGCGAGACCGATTCGCAGTGCCCGGAATCGCAGGGCTTCTTCGAACGGATCAAGGCCAACTTCGGCAGCCGGCGTTGAGCTATCAGGGCGGCTATCTCAGCCGCTCTCGCACTTCCTGTTCGAGCTTTTCGACAAGTCCCGCCGCGCATAGTCGCGCGGCGCGCTCCTCTTCCAGAATGGCGAGGAAGGCTTCGCGTTTTATGGCCTCGATTTCGTCCGGTGGCACGGGACCTTCGATGCCGAGGGTCGAGGCGGCGATGTCGATCAGCCGTTCGGCCCCGTGGAGCCGACCCCACAGGTAGTCGTTCTCGCGATAGGCCCGGCTGAAGAACGCGCCGAAATTGTAGAACTCGATGCCGCGCAGCGTGGCCGGCGCGCCGCCGGGGCGGATCGTGGCCGCGTCCTCCGGCGAGATTCGGTCGACCTTGACCGGATCGAATTCGTCCATCCCTCGCGCCCCCAGCAACGGCAGGGTGGCGATGTCGTAGAACGGATAGCCGAGGTAGGTCAGCAGCAACTGTCGTCGCTGATCGCGCGGCAGCGGCGCCAGCGCGTCGGCCAGCAGGGCATCGACTCGCGGATCGGTCGCCTTCAGGTCGCGTTGTTCGGCAAGCGCCGTGAGCACCTCTTCGGGCGCGACCATGATCCGGCCGGCAACCTTGGCGAAGTCCTTCCCCATTTCCTCGGTCTGTTCGAGCCGGGTGTAAAGCGCCAGGCACCTGTAGATCGCATCGCGCGCCGCTTCCCGCGCCTCGGGGTCGAGTTCGTCGCCGATGTCACCGGGGGCAAGGCGGCGGACCAGCATGCGAAGACGCCTGATGCGAAAGCCGATGTCGTGGGTGCGAAAGAACATGATCGCGGCCTCTTTCGCTCCGCCGCCCGGGCTGCTCAGGGTTGCAAGCCCCTGCGCATCGAGATAGCGCGACAGGCTGGCGACCACGTCGTCGTGACTCGGTGGATCGATGTCGATCGCCCGGCGCACGAGATGCGCGATCCCGTCGAGTATCCCGGCGAACTTGGCCTGGGCGTAGGAATGGAACGCGAAACCGGCCTGCACGGCAGCCTCCTGCTGGGCGCGCTGGCGCCACTTGGTCAGGCGACTTGCGGTCGGTCGGTCGAGGAACAGGGTTCGTCCAAGAAGCCTGTCGACGGTGCTCTCCACCTCCGGTCGCAGCGCGTCGACGATGCCCCGGATCCGCAGGGCGTCGGCGGAGTGCCGGGCGATCCGCTCCAGGTCGTCCCGGATCGGCTGTTCGCGTGGGATCGACGACAGCGAGCCGAAGATCGCGCTGAAAAACCCGATCGGCCGCATATCCGCCCGCAGGTCGCCGAAGCGGTCGTCGGGGCGCGGATCGACATAGACGAAGCGGCGATCGACCTCGCGCGAGGCGGGCCGGTTTTCCAGCGCCTTGATCGCCTCGGCAAACGGCGCGCCGACCAGAACCGCCCCGTCGATCAGCGCGACGCTCTCGATATCGCCAGCCCTCACGTGATGCGGCATGATCCGTCGCAAAAACCGCTCCCGCCCCGGCCATTCGAACCATCGGTCGGCGACGAGGGCGTCGATTTCGGCGACCTCCAGCGGCGGGAATGCGCCGGGAAAGCTCGCCGTCGCGCGTGCCGCCAGCACCAGCTCGGCGCGCGCGGCCAGTTCCTCGTCGCCGCCATAGGCGCGGAACGCGATGGGCAGCCGGTGCTCCACTTCGGTCGCGCCGCTGGGGCTGTTGACGCGAAGCGGCGCGCGATACCCGCGAAAATCGGTGGCGGTGACGAAGAGGTCGAGCGGGTGGCGCGCCGGGATCAGCGGCGGCCCGGGCGGCAGTTCGCGCATGGAATTCAGGGCATCGTCGATCAGCCGCGAAAAGCCGGGGCCGGAAAACGGCGGTGCGAACCAGCGGCTGCGCATCAGGCGCGACAGCTTGGTGCGCACTTCCTCGCGCGTTTCGGGCGCGACCGTGCGCGACACCGCGTTGCCTGGGCGGCGTAGCGTCCATTCGACCAGCGGCTGCGCCCAGGCCTTGGAAAAGCGATGACCCGGACGAGCCTCTGGCGCGAGAAGGACGTCGCTGTCCGCGCAGTCCAGCCAGAGGTGAGTGAGCGTGTCGAGCGAACGCCCGGTCAGCAGAGCTTCTGCCAGGAAGATCGCGTTCATCCCGCCCGCGCTCGTGCCGGAAAGGATGTCGGGAATGACCCGCAGGCGGGTGTGGCCATGTCTCGCGATCGCCGACAGCAGCCTGTGATAAGCGCCCGGAGACCCTGGTGGAGGCGGCATCCCGTCGCGGAACGCGCGGCTCGCCTCGGCGATCTTCAGCACCTCCTTCGTGACGCCGTGCATGTAGACCGCAAGGCTGACCCCGCCGTAGCAGACGAGGGCGATGCGCAGTTCCTTCTCCCGCATCAGGCCATTGATACAGGCAAAAGGGGCTGGGCAAAGCGAAACTTGTCCACTTGCGTTCCATAAATGTTCCCATTAGGCCCGCCATAATGGCGAAACCAAAGCGTCGATATGTCTGCCAGGCCTGCGGCAGCGTGACCCACCGCTGGCAGGGCCAGTGCGCCGATTGTGCCGAGTGGAACACATTGGTCGAGGAGGCGGCAGAGACGGTCTTTTCCGCCAAGCACGATCTTTCCGGCGGGGGTCGGCGGATCGAATTCGTGCCGCTCGACGCCAAGGTGCCGCTGCCGGTGCGGCGCAAGACCGGCCTCGCCGAATTCGATCGCGCACTGGGCGGCGGACTTGTCCCGGGCAGTGCCGTGCTGATGGGCGGCGATCCCGGCATCGGCAAGTCGACACTCCTCCTGCAGACCGCGGCGCAGATCGCCCGTAGCGGCGGCAGCGTCGTCTATATCAGCGGCGAGGAAGCGGCGGGACAGGTACGGCTTCGCGCCGAGAGGCTGGGCATGGCGGACGCGCCGATCAAGCTGGCCTCGGCCACGTCGGTGCGCGATATCCTGACGACGCTCGGCGACATGGACGCGGCGGACTTGCTGGTCATCGATTCGATCCAGACGATGCACTCCGACCAGATCGAGGGCGCGCCGGGCACGGTCAGCCAGGTCCGCGGCTGCGCGCTGGAACTGATCCGTTTCGCCAAGTCGAGCGGGACGGCACTGGTGCTGGTCGGGCATGTCACCAAGGACGGAAACATCGCGGGCCCGCGCGTCCTGGAACACATGGTCGACGTGGTGATGAGCTTCGAGGGCGAGCGTTCGCACCAGTTCCGCGTGCTGCGCGCCTTGAAGAACCGCTTCGGCGCGGTCGACGAGATCGGGGTCTTCGCGATGGAAGGGCACGGTCTTGCCGAAGTGTCCAACCCGTCCAGCCTGTTCCTGTCAGGCCGCGACGAGCCGCTCGCCGGCAGCGCGGTGTTCCCGGCGCTCGAGGGGACGCGCCCGGTCCTGGTCGAGATCCAGGCGCTGATCGTGCGGCTACAGTCGGGCGCGACGCCACGGCGCGCGGTCGTCGGTTGGGACAATGGCCGCCTCGCCATGCTGCTGGCGGTGCTGGAGGCGCGCTGCGGGCTCAATTTTTCCACCGCCGAGGTCTATCTCAACGTCGCGGGTGGCTATCGCCTTACCGATCCCGCGGCCGATCTGGCCGTCGCCGCCGCGCTGGTTTCCGCTCTCGCCGACCGGCCCCTGCCGTCCCGCTCGGTCTGGTTCGGCGAAGTGTCGCTCGCGGGGGAAATCCGCCCCGTGTCCCACGCCGGCATCCGGCTGAAGGAAGCTGCGAAACTGGGGTTCGCGAAGGCCAGCGGCCCGCGCGATGCGGTGGACAAGGTTAATCCGGAGGCCGGCATGGATTACCAAGGGCTGACAGGCTTGCTTAATCTCGTTGACCGTATCGTGGCCAATCCATAGCGAATGGCGCCATGACATTCTTCGATATCGCAGTGCTGGTGGTGATCGGGCTGGCCGGGCTGGGCGGCCTGTCGCGCGGGTTCGTGCACGAAGTGCTTGCCCTTGCGGCGTGGTTCGCAGCGATCATCGCGATCTACGTCTTCCACGCCCCGCTCACCGACATCATCACCGCCTTCTTCCGCGATAACGGCACGAACGCGGCGCTGATCGCTTTCCTGATCCTGCTCATCGTGCCCATCTTCGCGCTGCGTCTGACCGCCCGCTGGCTCGGCAACAAGACCCGCAATTCCCCGCTCGGCTTCATCGACAGGATCCTCGGCCTCGGGTTTGGCCTGTTGAAAGGGCTTGTGCTCGTCGTCCTGACCTTCTCGATCGTCACGCTGGGGTACGACACGGTTTGGAGTGCAAAGGGCCGGCCCGATTGGGTGAGGGATGCACGGACCTATCCCTTCATCAATGCCGCCAGCAGCGCGCTCGTCACGACGATGTCGGAGCGGCGCGAGGAGATCATGGACACGCTGGTTGGCACCGACGAACCCGACGCGACCGACGCGACCGAGGCGACCGACGCTGCGGACGAGAAAGAATGAGCGCGCACCGGCTTTACACATCGGACGTGCTGGCGGCGGCGGTTTCGCTTGCCGCGCGGCCGCTGACCGGCAACCTTCCCTGGCGCGGAGAGGCGCGTTCGGCCAGTTGCGGCAGTCGCATCGAGGTGGGCCTGTCGCTGGATGACGATGGCCGCGTCGCCGCGGTTGGCGTTGCCTCGCGCGCTTGCGCCATAGGCCAGGCAAGTGCCGCCATCTTCGCCGACCACGTGGTGGGTCTCACCGCCGGAGAGATCGCATCGTCGCGCGCGCGGATGGCGAAATGGCTGGCGGGGGAGGGGCCAATGCCCGAATGGCCCGGTCTCTCGATCGTGGCGGCGGCGCGCGATTATCCCGCGCGGCATGGCGCGATGATGCTGGCCTGGGATGCCGCCGCGGCCGCTCTTGATCGCGAGCCTCGCGCAGTCGCCTGAGGATCGCTCGCACCCGCCGCTTGGCAACGCGGGGTGAAGCGGCATAAGGCGTGCGGGACGGATACGGCCAGCAAGAGGACAGGGAGCGATGGCAGAGGCGACACTCGCCGGCACGGACGGGCGCGAGATGACAGCGGCGGAAATGCGCCTCGTCGTCGGCGCGTCCTCTGTCGGGACCATCTTCGAATGGTACGATTTCTTCATCTACGGCACCTTGTCGGCGCTGATCGGCGCGGCCTTCTTTCCTGGTGACAACGCGATCCTGCAGACGCTGCTGGTCTGGGCGGGCTTTGCCATCGGGTTCGGTTTTCGGCCACTCGGCGCGATCCTGTTCGGGTATCTGGGCGACAAGCTGGGGCGGAAATACACCTTCCTCGTCACCGTCACGCTCATGGGCGTCGCCACCGCCGGCGTCGGCCTGATCCCCTCTGCCGAGAGTATCGGCTTGGCCGCGCCCCTGATCGTCATCGTTCTGCGCATCCTGCAGGGGCTGGCGCTCGGCGGCGAATACGGCGGCGCGGCGATCTACGTCGCCGAACACGCCCCGCCCGAACGGCGCGGGTTCTTCACCTCTTTCATCCAGGCCAGCGTCGTCGGCGGCTTCGTGCTTTCGATCGTCGTCGTCCTGCTGTGCCGCGCGCTGATCCCGGCGGAGGCCTTTGCCGCCTGGGGCTGGCGCGTGCCGTTCCTGTTGTCGCTGCTGCTGCTGGCCGGTTCGCTGTGGATGCGGCTGAAGCTGTCGGAAAGCCCGGTGTTCCAGGCGATGAAGGCGGCCGGCGAAACCGCGGGCAATCCGTTCGTTGAGAGCTTCACCTACCCCGGCAACCTCAAGCGTATCTTCATCGCGCTGGGGGTCACGGCGGGCCTGACCACGATCTGGTACACGGCCTTCTTCTCGACGCTCTCGTTCCTGAAAGGCCCGATGCGGATCGACGATTTCACGGTGGAGATGCTTCTTCTGCTCGCCGCGCTGGTGAGCATGGGCTTCTATTTGTGGATCGGTCGGCTGTCGGACCGCGTCGGCCGCAAGAAGCCGATTGTCTGGGGGAACTTCGCGATCCTGCTGCTCTTGTTTCCGGTCATGTGGGGCATCGGCGCGCTGGCCAACCCAGGCCTCAAGCAAGCTGCCGCCGCGGCGCCCGTGATTATCTCCGGCCCGGCCTGCGAGTACAATCCGTTCGGCGATCTTCTCGGCCAGACCCAGTCGCCTTGCGGCAAGGTCATGGAGACGGTGACGGCAGCCGGTGTGCCGTACGAACTGCGACAGTCCGAGGCGTTGTCGCTCGCCGTCGGCGACCGCGTCGTTGCGATTTCGCCCGCTGACCTGACGGATGGTGCGGCGCGCAAGGCGCGGATCGAAGGGGAACTGACGCGTGGCGGCTATTCGTTCGAAAAGCAGGTGCCGCCTTTCGTCAATCTCGTCGGCATCTTCGCGCTTCTGCTCGTGCTCGGGTTTCTTTCCGCAGCCAACTACGGGCCGGTCGCGGCGCTGCTGAGCGAAATGTTCCCGACCCGCATCCGCTACAGTTCGATGTCGATCCCCTACCACATCGGCGCAGGCTATTTCGGCGGTTTCCTGCCGCTTATCGCCGGGTACATCATCGCGCGGACCGGGGACGTCTATTCCGGGCTCTGGTACACGTGGTTCTTCGTGGCCTTCGCCTTCGTGGTAACGGCCTGGGGTCTCAAGCCCGGGCTTCCTCGCGATTTCGAGGACGACGTTTCGACAACCTGATGCCGGTCCGGACCGATCCCCCTGCGCCCGCCCTGCGCCTGCGCGTCGATGGCGATGCGCTGGCCGCCAACTGGCGCACCGTCGATGCGATGAGCGGCAGCGCCGCGACTGCGGCCGCGGTCAAGGCCGATGCCTATGGCACCGGGATCGCGCGCGCCATGCCGGCCCTGTTGCAGGCCGGATGCCGTGATTTCTACGTCGCGCACTGGTCCGAAGTGGCCGATGCCGCGCAGCACGGAACGGATGCGTCGATCTCGGTTCTGCACGGTCCGTTGAGCGAGGCGGACTGTGCCTATGCCCGCGCCACCGGCGTGCGGCCGGTGATCAACAGTATTAATCAGGCGAGGCTTTGGCAGAGCACCGGAGGCGGTTCCTGTGACCTGATGGTCGATACCGGGATGAACAGGCTCGGCGTCCGTCCAGAGGAGATCGGGAACCTGCTGGTCGCCGGCCTCGAAGTCGACACGCTCCTCTCGCACCTCGCCTGCGCCGATGAGGAGAGCGCGATGAACGAGCGGCAGCGGGCCGCCTTCGCCGCGATCGCGCCGCAAGTGGCGCATCGCCGCGCCAGCCTTGCCAACAGCGCGGGCATCGCGCTGGGCGCGGGATACCATTTCGACCTGACCCGCCCGGGCCTAGCACTCTACGGCGGCGTTCCCGTCCTCGCCATGGCCGGGCGCATCCGCCAGGTCGTCTGGCCAGAAGCGGCGGTGATCCAGGTCCGGACTGTGTCTGCGGGAGAAACCGTCGGCTACGGCGCGACGTTCACGGCCATCCGCGACACGCGCGTCGCCATCGTCTCGCTGGGCTATGCCGACGGTTACCTGCGCACCTGGAGCGGGAAGGGCACGATGCGCTTCGGCGAAGCGGTGCTGCCGGTGCTGGGCCGGGTGTCGATGGACATGACCGCCGTCGACATCACGGGGGCGCCCGACATCGCCGAGGGCGACTGGATTTCGGTGGACTACGATCTTCCCGAAGCGTCGCGCATCAGCGGGCTGACCCAATACGAACTCCTGACCAGTCTCGGCCACCGGCTGCGCGACTGATTGTCGCCCGCGGGTAGCGACAGCCGGCATTACTAGTTTCAAATGTGCGCTATTCGCTTGGTCTGTTCATTGTGCATGTGCTAATAGCGTTTGCAGCAAACAATGCAGCATCGCGGCTGCATTCATACGGAGGCGTGGGGATCTGTGGCCGATTCTGAAAAGTCGGGTGATGTCATCATCATCAAGAAATATGCCAACCGGCGGCTCTACAACACCGATTCGTCCAGTTACATCACGCTAGACCACCTTGCCGAGATGACGCGCAACGGCGTCGACTTCCAGGTCATCGACGCCAAGAGCGGCGCCGACATCACGCACCAGATCCTGACCCAAATCATCATGGACGAAGAGGCCGCCGGTGGCTCGCAGATGCTGCCGGTCAGTTTCCTGCGCGATCTGATTGGCATGTACGGCAATTCGATGCAGTCGATGATCCCGCACTACCTCGAGATGTCGATGCAGCATTTTCGCGACAACCAGCTGAAAATGCGCAAGGCGCTCGAAGACAGTATCGGCACCAATCCGCTGGCCAAGCTGGCGCAGCAGAACATGGCGATGTTCCAGGCCGCGACGGAGGCGTTCATGGCTGGCCGCCCGGCGATGGGCATGAACCCCGATCCCGCGCCGGAGCCTGAAAAGAAGGGCGACGACATCGACATGCTGCGCAGGCAGATGGCGGAAATGCAGAAGCAGCTCGACAAGCTGGGCAAGTAACCCGGCTTGGCAAACGGCCCCGCGCGCAATAGGGCGCGGGTGATCCGGCGAACGGGGCGGCTGCGGCTGCCCCGAATGCTTTTCAAGAAGACCACACGCGCAGGCAAGAAGGCTCCAAGTCCTCCCCATGTCGAACCCCAACATCCGCCACGCCCTCGACGTAACCCGCGAAGCCGACTTCGCCGCATGGTATCAGGCGGTCATCGCCCAGGCCGACATGGCCGAGGAATCCGGCGTGCGCGGCTGCATGGTGATCAAGCCGTGGGGCTGGGGCATCTGGGAGCGGATCCAGCGCCTGCTCGACGACCAGATCAAGGCGACGGGGCACGAAAACTGCTATTTTCCGCTGTTCATCCCGCTGTCCTACTTCGCCAAGGAGGCGGAGCACGTCGAGGGTTTCGCCAAGGAAATGGCCGTCGTCACGCACCACCGGCTGAAGTCGGAAGACGGCACGCTTGTCGTCGACCCCGAGGCGAAGCTGGAAGAGCCGCTGGTGGTCCGCCCGACATCGGAAACGGTGATCGGCCAGGCGATGAGCCGCTGGGTCCAGTCCTGGCGCGACCTGCCGCTGCTCATCAACCAGTGGGCCAACGTCGTGCGCTGGGAAATGCGCACCCGGATGTTCCTCCGCACCAGCGAGTTCCTTTGGCAGGAAGGGCACACCGCCCATGCCGACCGCGCCGACGCTATGGTCGAGACGCTGAAGATGCTCGAGGTCTACCGCGCCTTTGCCGAAGACGTGCTGGCCATGCCGGTGATCGCGGGCGAAAAGCCCGAGAACGAACGCTTCCCCGGCGCCGTAGCGACATATTCGATCGAGGCGATGATGCAGGACGGCAAGGCGCTCCAGGCGGGCACCTCGCACTACCTCGGCACCGGCTTCGCCGAGGCGGCGGACATCCGCTACCAGGACCAGAACGGGCAGCAGGCGTTGTGCCACACCACCAGCTGGGGCGTTTCGACCCGGATGATCGGCGGCGTCATCATGGTGCACGGCGACGATGACGGCTTGCGCGTGCCGCCCCGGATCGCGCCGTACCAGGTCGTCATTCTGCCGATGCTGCGCGGCAACGAGGGCGATGGCGAAATTCTCGATTACTGCGAGAAAATTCGCAAGACGCTGGTCGACCAGACGGCGTTCCGCGAACCGTTGCGCGTGCTGCTCGACAGCAAACCCGGCAAGGTCGCGCAGAAGCGCTGGGACTGGGTCCGCAAGGGTGCGCCGCTGATCGTCGAAGTGGGCCCGCGCGACATGGAGAACGGCAAGGTTGCCGTGCTGCGCCGCGACCGCCTTTGGCGCGAGGACGGCAAGACCGACTTCGACTTCGCCGAGCGTGACGATTTCCTGTTCGCCGCGGCGGGAACGCTCGAAGACATCCAGGAGAACCTTCTCGTCCAGGCCCGGCAGCGCCGGGACGAAGCGATCCGCTGCGACATCGACGACTTCGCCGGACTGACGCACTATTTCGAGACGACGGCGAAGCCCGGCTGGGTCAAGGTGGCGTGGTCGCGCCCGACCGGGGCCGCGCTCGACGCGGTGGTCGAGAAGCTGAAGACGCTGAAACTGACGATCCGCAACACCCCGCTCAACGAGGACAAGCCGGAGAGCGCCTGTTTTTTCACCGGCGAACCGGCGGTGGAGCGCATCTACATCGGCCGCTCGTACTGAGCGGGGCTTTTCATGCGGCGACGGGCTGGTCCGCCTGCGCCGCATAGAGGGCGAACATGTCGGCGACCGGCGCGCCCAACGCCTGTTCGAATTCGGCCTGGCTGCCACCCGACGCGTCCGCCTCCCCGGCCTCGTCGCCGAGGTTGGAGCGGAAGATGCCCGCTGCGCTGACCGGCAGGAAATCCTCCCACACCAGCGGTTCGAAGCCGTTCGGTGTGTCGCGGAACCAGGCGAGGCCCGCTTCCCGCATCGCGTCCCAGTCGTCGGGGAAGGGGGCAAAGGCGGCGACCAGCGCCGCCTCGTAGTCGCCGCCCGCCGCCATCGCTTCGGCGAGACACCGGTCGTAGAGTTCGCGGCCCCCGGGCGTCAACGCCGCGCCGCGCTGTTCGATCTCTCCGAAGCGGGCGGTGTGCGCGCCGCCGGTGCCATCGGCAAAGCGGATCGTTTCCGACAGGGCCTTGAAGCTGGTTTGCCGCAACAGGATCGGGCACTTGCGCCGCGGCGGTCCCTCGATGCGGTCCTTCGCGTCGATGCCGCGGGCGATCATCTCGGCCTGCGCCGCGTCGATGTCGACCGTGCGCGGAGTGAGATGGTTGATGTGCGGCCCCTTGAAGGAGACGATGTCGGCGATGAGCGGATGCCTTGCGTGAAGCCGCGCATAGTCCGCACCGGCGACTTGCGCTTCGGCATGCCAGCGAAACACCTCCAGCGCTTCGGCGAGGAACGCCGCTGCATCCTCTTCGCCGAGCCCACCCCGTTCCTCGGCCATGGCCATCAGGTCGAGGAGACGTTCCGAACAGATGCGCCGGGATGCGAGCGCCTTTGCCGCGGTGTCGCGGAGGTCGGCCTCGTCGATCAGATCGAGCCGCAGCAGCGAGCAGAACACCCGAAACGGATTGGCGGCAAGCGCCGCTGCGGTGACCGGGCGAAACGCCGTCGAATGTACCGGCAGCCCGGCCGCGCCGAGATCGTAGTACCCCACCGGTTCCATGCCCATGACAGCGAAAAGCCGCCGCATCTGCGCCAATTCCGCCCCGGTGCCGACCCGGATCGCGCCGTGCCGTTCCTGCGCCATGCGCGCCGCATCGCTGCTGGCAAGGTCGGCCTCGCTGCGCGCATTCACATCGGCGACGATAGCGAGGAGGTCGGCGTAGAGCGGCACCTCCTCGCGGTACATGGCCGACATGGCGGCGCTGAACCGGGCACGCAGGGTATCGGCGGGTACGAATTCGGTCATGGCGAGTCACTTCATCCTTGTCCCGCCTGCCCACAGATGTCGGACGCGAGACTGGTTTTGCTTGTAACCATCTAGACCGGCGCTACGGGCGCGGCAATCCACTCTACAGCCATTACACGCGCTATTGACGAAGCAAGCGACGGAGCGAGGCGGGGCATTGCACCTTGCGCTCGGGCCAAGGGGCGCTCACATGGCGGTCATGGCCCGAAATCCCAAGCGCACCCCATCCGCGCACAAGCCCGGCCTGCCCAGCAAGGAGCAGGTCATGGACTTCATCCGCAATTCCGGCACGCCCGCCGGCAAGCGCGAGATCGCGCGCGCCTTCGGGCTGCAAGGGCAGGAGAAGATCGCGCTGAAGGCGCTGCTGCGCGACATGGCCGACGAAGGGCTGATCGACGGCAACCGCACCGCCTTCCACCAGATGGGCGGCGTGCCCAAGGTGACGGTGCTGCGCGTGATCGACATCGAGGAGGGCGAGCCGATCGCCATTCCCGATTCGTGGCAGCCCGACGACGCCGTTCCCCCGCCCAAGGTCCGCCTGATCGAGAGCCGGGGCAAGGCCAAGGCCGGCCAGCGCGCCATGCCCGCCCTGCGCCGGGGGGATCGGGTGCTGGCACGTACGGAGGAGACCGGCACCGGCTACATCGGCCACCCGATGAAGAAGCTGCCGCTGTCGCACGAAAGCCTGATGGGCGTGATCGAGATCGACGGCAGCGGCAAGGGCTGGCTTGCGCCCGTCGACAAGTCGGTGCGGTCCTCGCTTCCCGTCGCCGACCTGGGCGGGGCCGAGAAAGGCCAGCTGGTCATTGCCGAGCCGGCGGGCAAGTCGCCGCGTTCCGGAGTCAAGGTGCTGGAGGTTCTGGGCGATCCGCTGGCGCCGAAAAGCTACAGCCTGATCGCCATCCACAAACACAACATCCCCCATGTCTTCAGCCAGGACGTGCTGGACGAGGCTGAACGGGCCGCCAGGCTACCGCTGAGCGAGGACCGGCGCGAGGACCTGCGCGGGCTCCCCATCGTCGCGATCGACCCTGCCGATGCGCGCGACCATGACGATGCGATCTGGGCCGCGCCCGACGACGATCCGCAGAACGCCGGCGGGTGGAAGGCGGTCGTCGCCATTGCCGACGTGTCGTTCTATGTCCGCCCCGGATCGGAGCTGGACCGCGAGGCGAGGAAGCGCGGCAACTCGGTCTATTTCCCGGACCGGGTCGTGCCGATGCTACCGCACGTCCTTTCCGCCGATGTCTGTTCGCTGGGCGAGGGCGAGGCGAGGGCGGCGATGGCCTGCCACATGACGATCGACCGCGAGGGCCGCGTTCGCGACTGGCGCTTTACCCGTGCCATCGTCCAAATTGCCGAAGTCATCGCCTATGAGGATGCGCAGGCCCGCATCGAGGACGGGACCGCCGCCGAGCACCTGGCGCATCTCTGGGGCTGCTGGAAGCTGCTCCACGCCGCGCGGGAGGCGCGCGACCCGCTCGATCTCGACTTGCCAGAGCGCCGTGTCGTGCTCGACGAGAAGGGCCGCATCGCCGAAGTCGCGGTGCGCGAACGGCTCGACGCGCACCGGGTGGTCGAGGAGTTCATGATCGCCGCCAACGTCGCTGCGGCCAAGGCGCTGGAAGCCAAGGCTGCGCCCGTCGTCTATCGCGTCCACGAACCGCCGAGCCGCGAGAAGCTCGTCGCGCTGAAGGATTACTTGGCGACCATGGATCGCAAGCTGGCGCTGGGCCAGGTCGTCACCCCCAGCCTGTTCAACCGCCTGATCAAGGACGTCGCCGACGAGGCGGAGAAGGCGCTGATCATGGAGCAGGTGCTGCGCAGCCAGACGCAGGCCTATTACGGTCCGCGCAATGCCGGGCACTTCGGCCTCGCGCTCGGCTCCTATGCGCATTTCACGTCGCCGATCCGCCGCTATTCCGATCTTCTCGTCCACCGCGCGCTGGTCGAGGCCTACGGACTTGAGCAACCACGCCCGAAGGACCATTCGATCCCGGCGCATTCCGGGCTTTCGGACCGGGATCGCGCTTCGCTCGAGCGGGTCAGCGAGGCGATCAGCCAGACCGAGCGCCGCGCGATGGAAGCCGAGCGCGACACCATCGACCGCTACGTCGCGGCATGGCTGGCGGGCAAGGTCGGCGAGACGTTCGACACGCGCGTCACCGGGGTGCAGAAGTTCGGCCTCTTCGCGACGATCCTCGGCTTTGGCGGCGACGGGCTGGTTCCCGTTTCGGTGCTGGGCGACGAGCGGTTCCACTACGACGAGCGGGCGCAAGTGCTGCGCGGCGAGCAGACGGGGACGGAATATCGCAGCGGCGACAGGCTGAAGCTGCGCCTCGCCGAAGCCAATCCGCTGACCGGCGCGCTGAAGTTCGAGCCGCCCGAATTCGAAGGGCGCATCGAGCCGCGCGGCAGCCGGTTCCAAGGCAAGCCCAAGAACAAGGGCGGACCCAAGCGGCAGGACAAGACCGGTTTCCTGCAGGGCAAGCGCGGGCGCCCCGGCAACATCCGCCACCAGGGCAAGCGGAAGTAAGGGTCTAGCTCAGCGCGTCGATCTGCTCGTCGGACAAGCCACCGGGGACGAGCATCAGCGGGCAGGGCAGCTGCCCCGCGCGCTGGCCGGCGAAGTGGCTGACCAGCGGGCCGGGCGTACCCTCCGCCGCCGCGCCGAGCACGAGCGCGGCGACCTCGCCATGTTCGGCAAGGTATTCGGCGACGACCTTGGCGCCGTCGCCGACTTTGACCGAGATCGTCGGCATCCTCCCGCTTTCCTGCAGAAGGCTGCCCGCCGCTGCCATGACCAGCACCTCGGCGCGGCTCTTGGCCTCTTCCTCGATGGTTGCCTGGACCCCGCCGAACGCGACGAACTGCTGCTTGGGCACCAGCGCGATGATGTGCACCGCGCCCTGTGTCTTGGCCGCACGTCGCGAGGCGAAACGAAGGGCGACACGGGCCTCCGGCGTCTCGTCCATGATGACAAGATAGACGCGCACGATCAGGCCTCTTGAATGCGGGGGTTGGTCACAGGCGTGATCGTTGCGCCACTGTTCATCGCTTGGCAAGAAAAAGGACGCGACCCGCCTTGACCCGGGCGGCGATGCTGCGCAAAACCGCGGCAAAACACATATCCTCCCTCACGCATACTAAGGATTCCGATGGCGATCCAACTGAAGATGCCTGCGCTCTCCCCCACCATGGAGGAGGGCACTCTCGCCAAGTGGCTGGTCAAGAAGGGTGACAGGATCGAACCGGGCGACATCATCGCCGAGATCGAGACCGACAAGGCGACGATGGAATTCGAGGCGATCGATGAAGGCGTCGTCGCCGACATCGCCATCGAGGCCGGCACCGAGAACGTGAAGGTCGGCACCGTCATCGCGACGCTTGCCGAAGATGGCGAAGACGCCGACAGCATCGCCGCCGCACCGGCCGCACAGGTTGCCCCTACCCAATCGACCGCGCCCGAAGCGGCCGCTGCGCCGACGGCTTCCGCCGCCAAGGCAGAGGCTGCACCCGCGGCGTCGCCTATTCCCGCTGCGTCCGGGAGCCGCGTGCTCGCCTCCCCGCTTGCCAAGCGGATTGCCGAAGGGAAGGGGATCGACCTTTCCACCGTGAAGGGCAGCGGACCCAACGGTCGCATCGTCAAGGCGGATGTCGAGGGTGCGAAGCCCGGCGCCGCCGCGCCGACTGCGACGGCGTCCGCGGCATCGGCTCCGTCCCCCGCAGCGTCTTCGGCGCCCGCCACGTCGGATATCCCGCATAGCGCGGAGAAGCTGTCCAACATGCGCAAGACCATCGCGCGGCGGCTTACCGAATCGAAGCAGCAGGTGCCGCACATCTACCTCACCGTGGATGTGCGCCTGGATGCGCTGCTGAAGCTGCGCGCGGAACTGAACGACAGCCTTGCCAAGAGCGGCGTGAAGCTTTCGGTCAACGACCTGCTGATCAAGGCGCTGGCGAAATCGCTGCTCGCGGTGCCAAAGTGCAACGTGCAGTTCGCCGGCGACCAGCTGCTCAGCTTCAGCCGCGCCGATATCTCTGTCGCGGTGTCGATCCCGGCAGGTCTCATCACGCCGATCGTCGTGGATGCCGGTGAGAAGTCGATCTCGAAGATCAGCACCGAGATGAAGGACCTTGCCGCCCGCGCCCGCGACGGCAAGCTGGCCCCGCACGAATTCCAGGGCGGCACCGCCAGCCTGTCCAACATGGGCATGTACGGCATCAAGCAGTTCGAGGCAGTGATCAATCCGCCGCAGGGCATGATCATGGCGATCGGTGCGGGCGAGAAGCGGCCATACGTCGTCGACGACGCGCTGCAGATCGCGACGATCATGTCGGCCACCGGCAGCTTCGACCACCGCGCCATCGACGGGGCCGACGGCGCGCAGCTGATGCAGGTGTTCAAGGACCTGGTCGAGAAGCCGCTGGGGCTGCTCGCCTGATGATAGACGTGGGCGGCCAGCCCGTTATTCGCGTCACCGCCATGCCCGCCGACACGAACCCCTATGGCGGCGTGTTCGGCGGCTGGTTGATGAGCCAGATGGCGCTGGGCGCAGGCTCGCTCGCATCGCGCCATGCGCACGGTACGGCGGTGGTGATCGGCGCGACCGATTTCCGTTTTCCCGGCGCGATGGGGGTGGGCGACGAACTGTCGATCCATGCCGAGATCGCGCGAGAGGGGACGACCTCTCTCAATATAGAGGTTCGCGGCATTGCCCGCGAACGTAACGGTGAGGCGACGAAGGAAGTATGCTCCGGCAGCTTCACCTTCGTGGTCGTTGATGAAACAGGGCGCCCGCGCGCGGTAATCGACCGCCCGGCGCTGAAGACTGGGCAGGAGCTTTAGAAATGTCGGCAAGCTATGACGTGATCGTCCTCGGTTCCGGCCCCGGCGGCTATGTCGCGGCGATCCGCGCCGCGCAGCTCGGCCTCAAGACCGCGATCGTCGAACGCGAACTGCTCGGCGGCATCTGCCTCAACTGGGGCTGCATCCCGACCAAGGCGCTGCTGCGTTCGGCCGAGATCAAGCATTTCATGGAGCATGCCTCGTCCTACGGCCTCAAGGTCGCCGGTGCGATCGAGGCGGACCTCGACGCCATCGTCAAGCGGAGCCGGGGCGTTGCCTCGCAGCTGAACAAGGGCGTCACCCACCTGATGAAGAAGAACAAGATCACGGTGCACATGGGTGAGGGGACGCTGAAGTCCGCCACCAGCATCGAGGTCAAGGGCAAGGACGGGGCGGAAACGATCAGCGCCAAACACGTGATCGTCGCGACCGGCGCGCGGGCTCGCGAGCTGCCCTTTGCGAAGGCGGACGGCGAGCGGATCTGGACCTATCGCCACGCGATGACGCCCAAGGAAATGCCGAGCAAGCTGCTGGTCATGGGATCGGGCGCGATCGGCATCGAGTTTGCCAGCTTCTACAACGACATGGGCGTCGACGTCACCGTGGTCGAGATGCTGGACCGGATCGTGCCGGTCGAGGACAAGGACGTGTCCGCCTTCCTCGAAAAGGCGCTGACCAAGCAGGGCATGACCATCTTGACCGGCGCCGGGGTCGAGGCGATCGAGACTTCGGGCGGCGGCGTGAAGGCCAAGATCAAGGGCAAGGACGGCAAGGTCGCGGACCACGAGTTCAGCCACGTCATCTCTGCCGTGGGCATCGTGCCCAATACCGAGAACATCGGGCTTGAAGCGGTCGGCGCGAAGATGGAGCGCGGCTTCATCCAGATCGACGACCTTGGCCGCACCGGCGTCGCGGGGCTTTGGGCCATCGGCGACTGCACCCCCGGCCCCTGGCTGGCCCACAAGGCGAGCCACGAAGGCGTGACCGCTGCCGAAGCCATCGCGAGGGAACTGGGCAACAAGGATGTCCATCCGCACGGGCTGGACCGCAACAACATTCCCGGCTGCACGTATTGCCATCCGCAGATCGCCAGCGTCGGCATGACCGAGGAAAGGGCCAAGGAAGCCGGCTTCGAGGTCAAGGCCGGCACCTTCCCCTTCATCGGCAACGGCAAGGCGATCGCTCTTGGCGAACCGGAAGGCTTCGTGAAGACGGTGTTCGATGCCAAGACCGGCGAACTGCTGGGCGCCCACATGATCGGCGCGGAAGTGACCGAGATGATCCAAGGCTACGTCGTCGGCAAGACGCTGGAGACGACCGAGGCCGAACTGATGCAGACCGTGTTCCCGCACCCGACCATCAGCGAATCTATGCACGAGGCGGTGCTGGCCTCCTACGGTCGGGCAATCCATATCTGACATCCGGAATGCGACCCGGCGCAGCGCCGTGGCAGTTCGTCGCTGCGCCGGGAACAACGGCCATGTTTCTGAATTTCCCCGTCAAAACCAGACGTGGAGCAGGATCATGGAGTTCGAGATTTCCGATCACGAAACGCTTCCCAGCCATGAAGCGCGTGTGGTCCCGCGACAGATCGACCGGGCGGCAATGCCGCGGCAGATGGCCGATGATGCAACGCCCGACCCGACGATCGGCTTGCGTGAGCCGGTCCGTCAACTGACCCAGCAGGGCTGATCTTGCCACCCGGATCCCGCGGCGTCTAATGGGCGCCGATGGGAGAACACGATACATCTGCGCTGCCCGAAGCGCGACCGCATAGCTTCGCTGACGATGTCTACGGCCTCGCCACCGGCTCACTGCTGATGGCGATCGGCCTGACGCTGATGAAGGCCGCCGGGATCGTGACCGCGGGCATGGGCGGAGTGGCGCTGCTCCTTTCATACCTCTTCCCTGTTACCGTGGACGTCGCCTTCTGGCTGCTCAACCTGCCGTTCTTCGTCCTGGCGTGGAGCGCGCTGGGCCGCGCTTATTTCGTCAAGTCAGTCGCCGCGGTTGCTCTTGTGTCGATCTGGCTCGCCGTCACGCGGCTCTGCGTCAGCATCGACAGCATCGAACCGGCGTTTGCTGCCGTGGCCGGCGGCACGGCGTCGGGCGCCGGCATTCTCGCCATGCTTCGCCACCGCACGGGCGTGGGAGGCGTGACGATCCTGTCGATGTGGCTGCAGAAGAAGAGGGGATGGAGCGTGGGCTGGATGAGCTTCGCGCTGGATGCAGCGATCATCATCGCCGCGATTATCGCCATCCCGTCGGAAAAGGCGATCTACTCGATACTGAGCGTGGCGGCGGTCAGCGGCATCCTGATCGCGTGGCACAAGCCGGGGCGTTACACCGGCTACTGACCGCCGCCTCTAAACCTTCAGCGCGCCTCCTCGACCCGGCGACTGATCGCAGGGGCGCGGGTTTCGTCCGGATGGACGTCGATCACCAATCCGGTTGTCTTGACCGGGGCAGTATCGCTTATGGCCGACCCGTGGGCTGACGGGGCTAAGTCGGCGACAAGGCGCTCGAACAGCGCTTCGAAGTGCATCATCGCCTGCCTGAGGTCTTCGGTCGACGCATCGCCGCGCGAATGACGCTCGGTGATTTCATGGCCCGCCAGATAATGCCGCGCGACATCGCCATGCTCCACGGTCAGATCTTCGTGCCGGCGATCGAAGTCGGCCATGGGATAACCTTTTGTCTTCATGACCTTGGCGAGGACCCGGTCCGCGCGCAGTACGGCCTCCGGCGGGCTGTCGACGAAAACCGTCTTGGCCTCGGCCCATTCGTGAGCGAAGGCGTCGCGCTCGGTTCCGGTCAGAGGGCGGATTTCAAGGGCGGATACGCGCTTCTCGCGCTCGGCAAGCGCCGCTTCGGCCTTGCCCGTGCTGCCGACGGTCTCGACGGTACGGTCGTATTCGTCGCCGAAGGTCTCGCGCAAGTGAGCGGTCCGCTTGCGGGCGCTGAGATACCAGACCAGCAGAACCACGATCGCGACGGCCGCCACCGCGACCCAGATAAGGGGATTGACGCCTTCCACGATACGCCTCCTCGTTATGTGTTCCCGCCGTCCTCCTTTTCCAAACCCGGATCGCGGCCCCCTGTTCCTCGTGACCGGATTCGAGACAGCGAGGCGCCGTTAATGGTTAACGAAATTGCACTCTCGGTGCGGCGGCGCACTATGCGAAAGTCTCAGGGCGAAAGTCTCAGGGCGAAGGTCTCAGGGCCCGATGGCCGTTCAGAACGGGAGATGACGATGCAATGGAGAAGCGCCCAGCGCCAGGCAGTGCATGCCGACTGCCGCGTCAGGACCGGGGCCGGTTTGCCTCAGCGCGTAACGCTAGCCGACATGTCGAGCGAGGGCTGTGCCTTGCACTCCTTCCGCTTGCGACTTCGCAGGCAGGAGGCGGTCGAACTCGAACTGCCGGGCGAGCGTCATGTCGTGGCCGAAGTGCGCTGGGTCAGGACGGGCGAAGGCGTTGGTCTGCGCTTTCTGCGTCCGCTGGGAAGCGCTCAGGTCGAAGATGTCGTGCGAGAGGCGCAACGCGCATCCATCATGGGACGGACGCCGCGTTCGCCGATAGTCTTCCGGGACGCTGAACTGCGCCGCGCCTGCTGAGACCGCTGTTGCCTACTTCGCCGGTTCCTGGCCGACTTTCTCGCACTCGCTGACGCAGCGCGATCCGGGCGCGGTGTTGATCCGGCCCGTGGTGCGGATCGAGGCCCCGCTGCCAAGCTGGTACGTGGTCGCGTCGGTGCCTTCCAGGGGATCGACCCCGGCGGGTAGGCTACCCCCGATATGGACCGCGCCATTGGCCCTGCGTTGCACGGGGGCCCGGCGCTGCGCGTTGGTTGCGGCGATGGCGTTGCTGGCGCGATTTACGCTGTTGGTTATGGCATTGCCGAGCGATCGCTGCGCCTTGCCGGTCTGGCTGCTGCCAGACATGATCATCGCGGATTCGGCGGCATCTTGAGCCTGTCCCGAAACGGGAGCGAGGCTGCAAAGGCTCGCCACCGCGATTGCCAGGATGGTCTTGCGCGTCATGTTCGTTCCCCTTCCACGGCCCGGGGAAAGCATGACGCACTTGGGCCCCCGCCGCAAGGCAACCGGCAATCTCCGGCGCTCGCGTAGACTCCGGCATTGGAAGTGGATTGGCGGACAGGGTGGGATTCGAACCCACGGTACGGTTGCCCGCACGGCGGTTTTCAAGACCGCTGCCTTAAACCACTCGGCCACCTGTCCGTGTCGCTGCCGTTAGCGGCTCCGGATCGGTCTGTCACGCGGATGCGTGCATGCGTCGCATCGAAGGATTCACACGGCCTGCTCGATGTGCCATGCTTCGCCGCATGAACCTTTCCTTTCGATTCACCACGATTCTTCAATCACTTGCCCTTGCGGCCGCGACTGTCACCGCCGCGGCACCGGCCCAGGCCCAGGTCTATACCCAGGCGGGTTTCGAAGCCTATCTTCAGACCGTTGCTGCGCGGGCGCGAGCGGAAGGGGTCTCGGAAAGGTCCATTGCTGCCGGTTTGTCCGGGCTGACCATCAACCAGCGCGTCGTCGATCTCGACCGACCGCAAGCCTACGATCCCAATTCGGTTTCACCGCCGTTCGAACCCTATCGCCGCCAGCACGTCGATACGGCGCGGATCAACGGCGGGCGCAACGCCTATGCGGCAAGCGCTTCGCTGCTTCCCGCGATAGAGGCCAGGTACGGCGTTCCGGGCCAGATTCTGATCGCGATCTGGGGGCATGAAACCAATTACGGGTCGTTCAAGGGCGACTTCGACACCATCCGTTCGCTGGCGACGCTCGCTTACGAAGGACGCCGCCGCGACTTGTTCGAGGACGAACTGGTCGCCACGCTCAAGATGCTGGACCGGGGCATTTCCCGCTCGCAGTTGAAAGGAAGCTGGGCGGGGGCCATCGGCAATCCGCAATTTCTGCCCTCCGTCTGGCTGCGCGTGGCGCAGGACGGTGACGGCAACGGGACGCGCGACATCTGGAACAGCCGGGCCGATACCCTCGCCTCGATTGCCGCCTATTTCCGCTCCGCCGGATGGCGTCCGGGCGAAAGGTGGGGCGTTCAGGCCTATGTCCCTTCGAGCTTCGACCGGGCGTCGATAAAGACGCAGCTGGCCTCGCCGCGATGCCCGCGCGTCTTTGCGCGGCACAGCCAGTGGCGCACGGTGGGCGAGTGGAAGGCGCTTGGCGTAAGGCCGCAGGGCTTCCTGCCCGACGGCACTACGGCCGTGCTGATGGAGCCGGACGGAGAGGGGAACACCGCCTATCTGCTGACGGGCAATTACCGGGTGATACTCGATTACAACTGTTCCAACTATTACGCCCTTTCGGTAGGGCTCTTGGCAGACCAAATCCGGCGCTGACCCCATGCGGGCCGGCGCCCAGAGTGGATGCTTGCCCCCGCCGATGATCTTGCCTGCCGACAAGCCGATGTTGCGTACCGTCGTTCGTCCGATCCTCATCGCAGGCGCGATGCTGGCGCTGGTGTCGCCGGTGACGACAGGAGCGCAGGCTGGAGCGCAACGTGGCGCGCCGGTGGTTTCGAGCCGGACGCCGCCGACCCCGCCTTCGCTCGAAGGCGCGCCGCTGGCCTATATGGTCGATCTCGGTTCGGGCCGCGTGCTGTTCAGCCGCGAGGCCGACCGTCGCTTCATGCCCGCCTCGCTTACCAAGCTGATGACGGCCTACACGGCCTTCGAAATGCTGGACGAAGGTACGCTGCAACTGGCCCAGCGGATGCCGGTGAGCGACGCCGCCTTCAAGGAATGGAGCGGCAAGGGCTCGTCGATGTTCGTCGCGCGCGGCACGGCCATTCCGGTCGACACCCTGCTCAAGGGCATCCTGACGGTATCGGCCAACGATGGCTGCGTCGTCCTGGCCGAGGGAGCGGCGGGCAGCGTTCCCAACTGGGTCGACCTGATGAACGCCAAGGCGCGCGAGCTGGGCATGAAGGACAGCCATTTCGGCACCCCGAACGGCTGGCCGGATCAGGGGCGCACCTACACCAGCGCGCGCGACCTTGCCACGCTCGCCCGTGCGATCATCACCCGCCATCCCGGCAAGTACGAACGCTATTTCGGCATCCGCCTGTTCGAATGGAACCGCATTCAGCAGCATAACCGAAATCCGATCCTCGACGCGGTGGAGGGCGCGGACGGGCTGAAGACCGGCTTCACGAACGAGGCGGGTTACGGCTTCGTCGGATCTGCCGAGCGGAACGGCAGGCGTCTTGTCATGGTGATCGGTGGCACCGAAAGCGGACAGGCGCGCAAGGCGATTGCCCGCGACTTCATCAACTGGGGCTTCGACGACTGGCACGCCCGCATGCTTTTCGGCGCGAACCAGCCGGTCGCGAATGTCGAATTGCAGGGTGGGGCGGAGCGCAGCCTCGAAGTCGCCTCCACGCGCCCGATCTTCGTCACCGCGCCGAACGGGCAGGCGGCGGAGGCCAAGGTGGCGGTGCGGTACCTAGGGCCGGCACAGGCGCCGATTGCCAAGGGGCAGAAAGTGGCGTCGCTCACCATCCGCACGCCCGATGGCGTGAAGAGCGAGGTGCCGCTCGTCGCCACGCATGACGTTGCCGTCGCCAACTGGTGGCAGCGGATGCGCAATGGCCTCCTCTCGCTGGTGACATGACCGAGGCCCGGTTCATCACGTTCGAAGGCGGCGAAGGGGCGGGCAAATCGACCCAGGTCCGTTTGTTGGGCGATGCGCTGACGGCGAGGGGCATCTCCCATGTCGTAACTCGCGAACCGGGCGGCACGCCGGGCGCCGAAGCGTTGCGCGGGTTGCTATTGGACCCGGCGCACGACTGGAACGCGCGGGCAGAAGCGCTTCTGTTCGCGGCGGCGCGGGCCGATCATGTCGCCAATCTCATTCGCCCGGCCCTTGCCGAGGGGAAATGGGTGCTGTGTGACCGTTTTGTCGATTCCAGTCGCGCCTATCAGGGCGGGGCGGGGGCTTTGGGCGACGAACAGATCATGGCGCTTCACGCCATTGGTAGCGACGGTTTCCTGCCGCATCGAACGTTCCTGTTCGAACTGGACGCGCACGAGGCCGCGAGCCGCGCCGCCACGCGGGATGCCGGTAACGGCGACCGCATCGGCGGACGCGACGCGGCCTATCACGCCGAGGTTGCGCGGCGCTTTCGCGAACTGGCGGAGGCCGAGCCCAAACGGTTCGTGCCGATTGCCGCGGCCGGCTCGCCGAACGATGTCCATGGCCGGGTGCTGGCCGCGCTGGCAGACTACCTGCCGTGACCCGTCTTGTCGGCCACGACGAAGTCTGGCGCGAATGGCGGGCTGCGGTCAGCGGCGGGCGAATGCACCATGGCTGGCTGCTGACCGGCGCGCGCGGCCTCGGCAAAGCGGGCTTCGCCCTTGCCGCGGCCGCCGATCTGGTTGCCGAGCCCGGCGTGGCCCAGCCTGCGCCGGAACATCATCCGGACATCCTCCTCCTGCAGCGGCTTCCCGCCACAAGCGAGGACGAAAAGAAGCGCGACGACGGCAAGCCCTTCGCGACCAAGCGCAACATCAGCGTCGATCAGGTTCGCGCCATGCAGCGGCGGCTGACCACGCGGCCGACCCTTGGGTCGCACCGGGTCATCATCTTCGATAGCGCCGACGATCTCGAAAAATCGGCGGTAAACGCCCTCCTCAAGAGCCTGGAGGAACCCCCGGCAGGGACGATATTCCTCCTCGTCTCGCATCGGCCGGGCGGCCTTTTGCCAACGGTGCGTTCGCGTTGTCGCACCTTGCGGTTTGCCCCGCTGGCAGACGACGAGGTGGCGCGCATCGTCGCGGCGGAGCGGGCTGCCGCATCGGGCGACGCGGCGCGGGCGGCCGTGGCGGCGGCACACGGTTCGCCGGGCGCGGCACTCGACTTCATCGATGACGACCTGGCCGTGATCCGCCGAGAGTTGCTTGGCATCGTGGCGGAGGGCGATCCGGACTTTGCGCGGCGCGGCGCGCTGGCGTCGGCCATCGGCGCGCGGCCCGATCGCGACCGGCTCCTGGCCAGCGTCGAACTGGCCCGCGCGATCTGCGCCGAGCGCGCGCCACTGGCGAGCCGTGCGGTCCAGGCCCGGTTGATCGAGGCGCATGCAAGACTGACTCGCTTCGGCGCCGAGATCCCGTTCGCCAACTATGATGCAGGGCTTGCCGTCGTCGAAATTGGCGGGTTGCTGGCCGCCGCCGCCCCTCCTAAGGAGAGCGGGTGAGGGTCCGGTGCGGCCCCTTTTTCGCATATCCGAAGGAAGCAGGGCCTGATGGCCGAACCCTATTACATCACGACCGCGATCCACTATCCCAATGGCAAGCCGCACATCGGCCACGCCTACGAAACGATCGCCGCCGACGTCATCGCCCGCTTTCAACGTGCCCGGGGACGCGAGGTTCGCTTCCAGACCGGCACGGACGAGCATGGCCTGAAAATGGCGCAAAAGGCACGGGATCTCGGCGTCACCCCGCGCGAATTGTGCGATGAAATGTCTGGATATTTCAAGAGCCTGTTCGACACTCTTGACATCTCATACGACAACTTCATCCGTACCACCGAAGACCGGCACCATGCCGCAAGCCAGGCGCTCTGGCAGGCGATGGAAGCAAATGGCGACCTCTATCTTGACCGCTACGAGGGCTGGTATTCGATCCGCGACGAGGCCTATTACGACGAAAGCGAATTGACCGACGGGGAAGGGGGCGAAAAGCTCTCGCCGCAGGGCACGCCGGTCGAATGGACGGTCGAGGAAAGCTGGTTCTTCCGTCTTTCCCATTACGCCGAACCTCTGTTGGCGCTTTATCGTGACAATCCGGACTTCATCCGGCCGGCGAGCCGCCGCAACGAGGTGGTCCGCTTTGTCGAGGGCGGTCTGCGCGACTTGTCGGTTTCGCGCAGCAGTTTCGACTGGGGCGTGCACGTTCCGGGCGCCGACGGCCACGTCATGTATGTCTGGGTCGATGCCCTGACCAACTATCTCACCGGCCTCGGCTATCCGGACGAAACCGACGACTTCACCCGGTTCTGGCCGGCCGACCTTCACCTGATAGGCAAGGACATCGTTCGGTTCCATGCCGTATACTGGCCGGCGTTTCTCATGAGCGCGAAAGTGCCGCTGCCGAGGCAGGTCTTCGGACACGGTTTCCTTCTCAATCGCGGCCAGAAGGAATCGAAATCGCTCGGCAACACGACCGACCCGGTCGACCTTGCCGACAAGTTCGGGGTCGATCCGCTGCGCTATTTCCTGATGCGCGAAATCGCTTTCGGGCAGGACGGTTCCTACTCGCCCGAAGCGATCGTCACGCGCACCAATGCGGAGCTGGCCAACAGCTTCGGCAATCTAGCGCAGCGCAGTTTGTCCATGATTTCCAAGAACCTCGATGGCAAACTTTCCATCACCCCGGAAGCGGACGAAGACTTGGCGTTGCTCGCTGCGGTGGACGAGGGCGTTGCCACGCTGATCGAGCGGTTCGAAGATCTCGATTTCAGCACCGGGCTCGACGCCTGGATGAAGGCGGTGTTCGCCTGCAACCAGTATGTCGACGAAATGGCGCCCTGGGCGCTGCGCAAGAGCGACCCGGACCGCATGACCGGCGTGCTGATGACCCTTTTCAAATGCGTCCGCAAGCTGGCGATCGCGGTTCGGCCGGTCGTGCCCGGATCGGCCGATCGGCTGCTCGACCAGATGGGCGTAGCGGCAGATGCGCGCGATTTCGGTGTGCTGGCTGACAACACATGGTTCGCCGGGCTGGTCGATGCCGGTTTCCAAGTGGACAAGCCGATCGGCGTGTTTCCGCGGCTTGAGCTGCCCGAGGAAGCGACAGCCTGATGTTGATCGATTCCCATTGTCATCTCAATTACAAGGGCTTGGCGGAACGACAGCATGAGATCCTGGCAAATGCCCGGGCGAGGGGGGTGAGGGGGTTTCTCAACATCTCCACGCGGCGTTCGGAGTGGGCCGAGGTCGTCGGCCTGGCCGAGCGGGAACCGGATGTCTGGGCCAGTGTCGGTATCCACCCGCACGAGGCGGAGCAGCATGCGGACCTCGGTCGCGATGCCCTGCTGGAGGCGGCTGCAAGTCCGCGGGTCATCGGGATCGGCGAAACGGGGCTCGATTACTTCTACGAACATTCCGACCGGATCGTGCAGCAAGCGCTTTTTCGCGTTCACATCGGCGTTGCCCGCGAGACCGGCCTGCCGCTGATCATTCACAGCCGCGATGCCGAGGACGACACGCTTGCGATCCTGCGCGAGGAAATGGAGGACGGGCCCTTCCCGGCGCTGATCCACTGCTTCACCGCTTCGCGCGCGTTCGCGGACGCGGTTCTCGATCTGGGCCTGACGATCTCGCTCTCGGGCATCGTCACGTTCAAGAACGCCGCGGATTTGCAGGAAACGGCCCTGATAGTGCCCGACGAGCGTCTTCTGGTCGAAACCGATGCGCCGTTCCTTGCTCCCGTGCCGCATCGAGGCAAGACCTGCGAGCCGGCGTTCGTCGCTGACACTTTGGAATTCGTGGCGAGGCTGCGCCAGACCACGCCGGATGCGCTTGCCGCCACGACCGGGCGAAATTTCGCGGCGCTTTTCAGCAAGGCGGCGCTGTGAAGCTGCTGGTGCTGGGATCGGGCACCTCGACCGGGGTGCCGCGGATCGGCAACGACTGGGGCGCCTGCGATCCGGATAATCCGCGCAACCGGCGAACGCGCGTGTCGATCATCGTCGAATCGGACAGCGGGCAGCGGATCCTGATCGATACCTCGACCGACCTGCGACACCAGTTGCTGGCCAACGACATCCCTTCGGTCGACGCGGTATTCTGGACCCACGACCATGCCGACCACTGCCATGGCATCGATGACCTCCGGGTCATGCGGTATGGTCGAGAGGGACCGATCCCCGGCTATGCGGCAGAGGAGACGGTGCGGCGCTTGCGCCAGCGGTTCGGATACGTCTTTGCCGGCCAGCACGGCTATCCCACCATCGTTTCCCTCGAAACGCTGGACCGGCTGCGCCTGATCGGCGGCATGTCGGTGGATTGGTGCCTGATGCCGCACGGGCCAGCGCGATCGACGGCGTTCCGCTTTTCCGGAGGGCGGCAGTCGATCGGTTACGCCACCGATTTCAGTGAGATAACGGACGATCTTGTCGATGTGATGGAGGATGTCGACCTGCTGGTGGTCGATTGCCTGCGCCGCGAGCCTCATCCGACGCACGCGCATCTCGCAATGGCGCTGGACTTGGCAGATCGGTGCGGTGCGCGCCGGGTGGTGCTGACGCATCTCGACAAGAGCCTCGATTACGCGACGCTGGATGCCGAAACGCCGGAACACGTCGAGCCTGCTTATGACGGGTTGGAGATCCAACTGTGAGCGCCGATGCTGTCGTCTCGATCGTGGCCATGATGGCGTGGCTGATTCTTGCGATCGCTGGCTACCGGGCGGAAGACGTGAGCCGAGGCAAGATGTTGCGCCAAGCCACGATCTGGACGGGGATCTTCGGGGCGGCGGCCTTGGCTTTCCGGTGGCTTGGCCTCTGATTGGCTCCGGCTTTATATTTTACATAATATATATTATCATTTTAGGAATAGTGCGATTGGGGAACCGACCGGCTTGCGAGCCCGTCCGCTCCCCTTTCCGTCAGTCGCCCTTGAAGGATGGCTTCCGCTTCTCGACAAAAGCCTGCAGCGCCTCGCGATGATCCTGGGTTGCGTGCGCCAGCGGCTGCATCGCCGCGGAAAAGTCCAGAACGCGCTCTAGAGTCATGTCCTGTGCACTCGTCATCAGCTTCTTGGTCATCCGAACCGCCTTTGGCGGATTGGCCGCGATGCGATCGGCGATCTCATTGGCCTTGGCGAGCAGTTCGGCATCCTCGACGACATAGGAAACCAGGCCCCATGCCAGGGCCGTTTCGGCATCGATGGCATCGCCGGTAAAGGCCATCTCCCTCGCACGGCTCTGGCCGATGGCCCGCGGCAACAGCCACGCACCGCCGTCGCCAGGAATCAGACCGACCTTGACGAAGCTTTCGGCAAAGCTCGCACTGCGCCCGGCAACCCGGATGTCGCACATGCAGGCGACATCGCACCCCGCACCGATCGCCGGGCCGTTGACGGCAGCGATGATCGGCACCTCCAGGCGTTCGAACGCGAGCGGAATCCGCTGAATGCCGTTGAGATACCAGAGCCGGTTTTCAGCCGGCGCGGCGTAGACATTGCCGTCCGGCGCGGCCATGGCCTTGAGATTTCCACCCGACGAGAAAGCCTTGCCGGCACCGGTCAGGATCGCGGCGCGCACATCCTTGTCGCGGTTCATCCGGTCGACCGCGGCGACAAGCTCTTCGATGATCTCCGGCTCGGATACCGGGTTGCGCAGTTTGGGCATGTTCAGCGTCAGCGTCACGACATGACCGGACTGTTCGTAAAGGACTGCTGGATTGCCCAACTTGGCCGCTCCCACTTTCGCGTGTTCGAGATGAACCGCCTATTCCGGTCCCGGTTATGCCAGAGCGGGCTTGCTGTCCAACGCCTTTGCGACCCGGCCCATTGCCCCCACGGCACCGAGGGGATAGCCCGGACGGATGAGCGACTCTCTTTCCGCCCCTCCTCGCCCGATCGACCGGCTCCTGTCCATCATGGCTCGCCTGCGCGATCCCGACGGTGGCTGCGAATGGGATCTGGCGCAGACCTTCGCCTCGATCGCACCTTACACGCTGGAGGAAGCGCACGAGGTCGCCGACGCGATTGCGCGCGACGACATGGCGGATTTGCGCGACGAACTCGGCGATCTGTTGCTCCAAGTCGTGTTCCACGCGCGCATGGCCGAAGAGGCGGGGCATTTCGATTTCGCCGATGTCGCTGCCGGCATTGCGGACAAGATGGAACGCCGGCACCCGCACATCTTCGGCGAAGGCGCGGTCAACGAAACCGCAGCGGTTCGCGCCAACTGGGAGAGCATCAAGGCAGCCGAACGCCGCGAGAAGGCGCAGGCCGGCGCACTGGACGGGGTGGCGCTTGGCCTCCCCGCCCTGCTCCGCGCCGAGAAGCTGCAGAAACGGGCCGCGCGCGTCGGGTTCGACTGGCCGGACAGCGGCGGCGCAGGCGACAAGCTGCGCGAGGAAATCGCCGAACTCGAAGCGGCCAGCCACCCCGACCATCGCCACGAGGAAGCGGGTGACATGCTTTTTGCGTTGGTCAACTGGCTGCGCAAGAACGGCATAGACGCCGAAGACGCCCTTCGTGCCGCGAACCGCAAGTTTGAGCGTCGGTTTGCCGGTATGGAAGCGCTTGCCAAGGCCGACGGTGTCGATTTCGCTAGCCTCGAACTTGCCGAGCAGGATGCGATCTGGAATCAGGTTAAACGCGAAGAACGCGCCTCAACCATCTGACAGGCTGAGAAATTTTCCGTATTCGCGCGGGTCGAGCCGGACTTCGATTTCCAGTTGCGGCGAGCCGCCCTCGTCTGCGCCCTCCTCTTCGCGCAGCACTTCGCCATGGGCATGCAGCCAGGCGATGCGCTGGCCGTCCGTCGCCGGCAGAACGAAGGTGTGAACCCGCGCCGATGCGGTGAGGATCTCTGCCATTTGGCGTTCCAGTGCGGCCACGCCGAACCCGGTCAGGGCCGAGATCGACACCACCGGAAGGTTCTCGCTGCCGGCAAGGTCCATCAGGTCTTCGCGCCGGTCTTCGGACACCATATCCCACTTGTTCCACGCCTCCACCACCGGAATGGCAAGCGCGCCCTCCTCGCCGGTGTTGACGTCGAGATCGGCCAGAACCTGTTCGACCTCGGCTTTCTGCATGTCGGTCATGGGACTGGAGATGTCGCGAACGTGGACGATCACGTCGGCTCCGGTCACTTCCTCCAGCGTGGCGCGGAAGGCGGCGACCAGCTGGGTCGGCAGGTCGGATATGAAGCCTACGGTGTCGGACAGGATCGCCTTTTCGATACCGGGCAGCGTAATCCCGCGCATCGTCGGGTCCAGCGTGGCGAAAAGCAGGTCTTCGGCCATCACCCCCGCACCGGTGATGCGGTTGAATAGCGTCGATTTGCCCGCGTTGGTATAGCCGACCAGCGCAATCACGGGCCATGGCGCCCTGCCCCGCCGCGCGCGGTGCAGCGCGCGGGTGCGGCGGACCGAGTCGAGCTCGCGCCTGAGGCGGGCCATGCGATCGCGGATCATGCGCCGGTCGGCCTCGATCTGCGTTTCGCCCGGGCCGCCGAGAAATCCGAAGCCGCCGCGCTGGCGTTCGAGGTGGGTCCAGCTGCGCACCAGCCGGCCCGCCTGGTAGTCGAGGTGCGCCAGTTCGACCTGCAAACGCCCTTCCGCCGTGGCGGCGCGCTCGCCGAAGATTTCGAGAATCAGGCCGGTCCGATCGATGACCTTGCGGCCGATCTTCTCTTCGAGGTTGCGCTGCTGGATCGCCGAAAGCGCGCCATCGACGATGACGAGTTCGGCATCCTCCATGTCGCAGGCGGTCTTGATCCGGTCGATCTGACCCGAGCCGAACAGCGTCGCGGCCTTGACCTCGCGGATGGGGATGATGAAGCTGTCGGCGACGACGATACCGATGGCCAGCGCAAGGCCGCAGCCTTCCTCGAGCCGCGCCTCCGGCTCCGCGATATGGGCGGAACGGATATCTGGCATCACCACCACGGCGCGTGCGCCGCGGCTGACCTCTCCGGTAACGTCGTCGTTCAGTTTTCTTCTCTTCTTACTCTTCGTCTTCCCAGTCGCCCGACAGGTCGACGTGGGTCACTGGCTGAACCGTTGACACCGCGTGCTTGTAGGCGAGCTGAACATAACCTTCCCGCTCCAGCAACATGCAGAACAGGTCATAGGCGGCGATGCGCCCCTGAAGCATGACGCCGTTAATCAGGAACATCGTCACCTGCACGCCCGCATCGCGGACGGAGGAGAGGAATACGTCCTGAAGCTGCCGCTTGCCCTTCGCGTCTTCCGCGATCTCGAACTGGTCGGCGTCGACCGGCTGGGTCGGCATGATCGTGCTGATCGCATGCTTGTAGACGAGCTGCGACTGACCGTCGCGGCGCAGGAGGATCGAGAAATTGTCGAACCAGGTGACGATACCCTGCAGCTTCACGCCCTTGACGAGGAACATCGTCACCGGCGTCTTGTTGCGGCGCACATGGTTGAGAAACAGGTCCTGCAGGTTCTTTCCCTTCAGCGCGGGTGTGCTCTTGGCAGCAGGCTTGGTGCGGGTCGTCGCCTTTGCAGGCGCGGGCACATCCGTTGCGGGGATGGTGTCAGATTCCTGATCCGACTTGGATGCCGGAGAGGGCGTTCGGATCGAAAGCGTCTTGCCAGCCATGTTTGGCCTCCATTCTTGTTGGCGGCGGGGTGTTCCCGTCCGCGATCTGGCCCCGGCACAGGCCGGAACCGAAAATCGAGAGCATTCTAGCATCGCTTTAGCGCGAGAAAACCCTCATTTCTCGCAGTCGCAGCATCATTCTTCGTCCTCGCGCCGATCGGTGATGCCGAGCGACTTGAGCTTGCGATGCAGCGCGCTGCGTTCCATGCCGATGAAATTCGCGGTGCGCGAGATGTTTCCCGAAAACCTGCGGATCTGGATGCGAAGATATTCGCGCTCGAACTGCTCGCGCGCCTCGCGCAGGGGAATGCCCATCATCGCCGCGATACCGGCGCCGTCACCACTGTCCTCCTGAGTAATCTCGCCGGGCAGCATGTCGGCCTCGATCAGCTTCAGCCGGTCGCGCGGGGCGAGGATCAGCGTCCGCTCGATGACGTTGCGAAGCTGGCGCACGTTGCCGGGCCAGTCGTAGCTTTGGAGGATGGCCATGGCATCGTCGCTGATCGCGGGCGGCTGAACCCCTTGCGCCGTGGCGAAGCGGGCGAAGAAATGGTTGACCAGCATCGGGATGTCGCTCCGCCGCTCTGCCAGCGAGGGAATCTGCACCGGCACGACGTTGAGCCTGTAGTAAAGATCCTCGCGGAAGCGCCGTTCGGCGATCTCCTCCTCCAGATCGCGGGAGGTGGCCGAGGCGACGCGAACGTCGACCCGGATCTGGCGGTTGCCGCCGACGCGCACGAAGGCCTGGTCGGTCAGGACGCGCAGGATCCGGGCTTGGGTCGATTCGGGCATGTCCGCTACTTCATCGAGAAACAGGGTGCCGCCGTCGGCCATCTCGAGAAGGCCTGCCCGCACCAGCTTGCCGTCCTGTTCCTCGCCGAACAGTTCCTGTTCGAAGCGTTCGGGGGTGATGCGCGCGGAATTCACCGTGACGAAGGGCTTGTCGGACCGCGTGCTCCACGTGTGGAGCAACCGGGCGGCGACTTCCTTTCCCGCGCCTGCCGGACCGGTGATCAGCACCCGGCTCCCGGTTCCGGCCACCCGCTTCAAGGTCGCCCGCACGGCGTTGATCGTGCTGGAAGATCCGTGGAATTCGTCAAAGAAGCTGTCGCCCCCTTGCCGAAGCTGTGCGTTCTGGCGGCGAAGACGATCGGTTTCGGTCGCCCGTCCGACCATGTGGAGCAGCCGTTCGGATTCGAAGGGCTTCTCGATGAAGTCGACCGCTCCGCGGCTGACCGCCGCCACCGCCGTGTCGATATTCCCATGGCCCGAGAAGATGATCACCGGCAGGTCCGGCTCGCGCTGCTTGATCGCGTCCAGCACTTCCAGACCGTCCATCGGCGAGCCGTGCAGCCAGACGTCGAGGAGGACGAGGCTGGGCCGCCGCTCGTCGATCGCGCCGAGCGCAGAGACGCTGTCGCCCGCGGTGCGGCAATCGTAGCCTTCGTCGGAAAGGACGCCGGCGACAAGCTCGCGGATGTCACGCTCGTCATCGACGATCAGGATATCGAGTGCCATCAGTTCTGTTCCATCATCATTCTGCGGCTTCCCTGCCGTCACCGGATTTCCCTGCGTCGGATCGGCCGGTGTCGGGTCGAGTCAGGTCGGCGTCGTCCTGCGGGGCAAGGTCGGCGAGCGGATCGCGCGAGAAGCGCAGCCGGACACAAGTCCCGCCCTGCTCTCCGTCGACCGACGGCGCGGGTTCGAAGGCGATGTTGCCGCCATGTTCGCCCAGGATCTTCTGCACGATCGCAAGGCCGAGGCCCGTGCCCTTCTCCCGCGTAGTCATGTAGGGTTCGACGATGCGCGATCCTTCGAGCGGCAGGCCGACCCCGTTATCGGTGACGGTGACGGTCACGCCCTCGCGATCGGGCGACATGTGAACGAGGATGCGCCCTTTGTAGTCGCCATCCGCCTCCGACGCCCGCGTCTCGATGGCCTCTGCCGCGTTCTTCAACACGTTGGTCATCGCCTGCCCGACCTGGTGCCGGTCACAGGCGATGACGGTGTCGCCCTCGTCGGAGTCGAAGCGATAGGTGATCTGCGGGTTGCCGACTTCCTGCAGGAACATCGCCTGGCGCACCAGTTCCGACATGTCCTCGTCGCGAAAGCTGGGCTTGGGCATGCGGGCGAAGCTGGAAAATTCGTCGACCATCTTGCGCAGGTCGCCGACCTGCCGGATGATCGTCTGGGTCAGTTCGGCGAACAGTTCGGCGTCAGTCTCGATCTGCCGGCCGAAACGGCGGCCCAGACGCTCGGTGGCGAGCTGGATCGGGGTCAGCGGGTTCTTGATTTCGTGCGCGATGCGGCGCGCCACGTCGGACCAGGCCGCGCGTCGCTGGTCGAGAAGCTGGCGGGTGATGTCCTCGAAGGTCAGCACGCTGCCGTGCCGCGTATTGGCGATCTTCACCGCAAGGGTGCGCGTGTCCGCGCCGCGGGTATGCTGTATGACGCCGCTGCTGCGCCCGGCAGCAAGCTGTTCGGCCAGCGCGGGCGCGATGTCGCTTAACTTGCGACCGATGGCCCTGCCCTCGCCTCCTTCGAACAGCATGGCCTGCGCCGATCCGTTGATCAGCAGGACCAGCCCGTCATAATCGACCGAGACGATGCCGGACGTCGCCGAATCCAAGACCGCCTCGGTAAAGGCGCGGCGCTCCACAAGCAGTTCATTGGCCTCGATCAGGGCCTGCGTCTGTCCGGCGATCTGCTCGGTCATACGGTTAAAGGCGCGGTTGAGCAGGCCGATCTCGTCGTTGCCGGTCCGTCCCTCGACGCGCTTGGAAAAGTCGCCAGAACCGACGTCGCGCGCGGCAGCGAGGAGTTCGGCGAGCGGCTCCACCTGCCGGTCGGCGAAGCGCAAGGCAAACCACACGGCAAAGACGACAAGGAGCAGCGAGACGGCCAGCAGCGCGGCGTTGAACCGCAATTGGAGATTGCGCGCGTTGCGGATCAGGCTGTCGTAATTGGCAAGGACGGACTGTGCGCGCTGCCACTGGCTCTGCGCCTGCGCGTCGGACTTGCGCGCGGTGTAGAGGTAGACGCCTCGCTTAAGATCGATCGGGGTCACCGCCTCGATCCGCTGGGCCGTCGCGCTCACGACGACGGTTTCACCCTTCGCCAGCCGGTCGAACGTCGCCGGCTCGATCCGGTGCGGGCCCTCGTCCTGGTCCGGATCGACGATGGCGGCGGTGCGCACCACGCCGTCCCGACCGCGCTCGATGATCGCCGATTCGTTGAGCTCGCGAATGATGACCTGGCGGGTATAGGCCTCGGCGAATTCGGGCGAGGTGATGTTCGCCTGGCTGAGGTAGAAGCGTACGTCCCCGGCCATCGCCACCGTCTCGTCGCCGATGTCGCGAAGGTTTTGTTCGTAGTAACCGCGGGCGAGCTGGTTCGCGTCTTCGAGCAGCCCGCGCGAGCGTTCGGAGAACCAGAATTCCACGCCGGACTGGAACAGGTAGGAAGCGAACGCGACGACCAGCAACGTCGGCACCGCCGCAATGAGCGAGAAGAAGAAGACGAGGCGGACATGGAGGCGTCCGGTGCTGCCGGTCAGCTTGCGCGCGCGCATCAGCGCCAGTCGCCGCCCGGCCAGCATGAGCAGGCCCAGCGCCGGCACCAGCGTTGCGACCAGCAAGGAAGTCGTGGTCGAAACCGGCAGGAGCTGGCCGGTCGACCTGTCGGCGCCCAGCGTCAGCCAGCCGCCGAACAGGACCAGAAGGAGCAGCGCGAACAGCAGCAGCTCCAGCATGACGAAGCCGTTGGACCGGTACCAGATTACCCCGACCCGCCGGGTGAGGCGCGACCAGCCGCGCCCCTCGGCCGCGTTGCCGCGCCGATTTTGGGACTGTTCGATCTGTTCGCCGGAGTCGATTTGCATCGTTGCGTGGTTACAACAGCCCTGTTGCGCAAATGCAAGTGGCTCGTAGCAACGCTCTGTCACCTCAGCGTTGCGAAGAACCCGTCTGGCCCCGGTTTCCGTAGCTTTCCGGATCGATCTCGAGTTCGACAAGACGCTTGCGCAAGGTGTTGCGATTGATGCCCAGCATCTGTGCGGCGCGCAGCTGGTTGCCGCCGGTCGCGTCGAGCATGTGGGCAAAGAGCGGACGTTCGAACGCGGCGATGGCGCGGGCGTAGATTTCGCCCGGTGCCGGAGAATTTGCGGTCAGCCACCGTCCCAGAGCACCGGAAAGGTCGTCGCCTCGATCGGCCGCGGGGGCTGTCGATGCCGATCCGGGCCTTTCGCTACGCGATGCATGGCCGCCCTCCTCGGCAAGCGCGCTGCGCAGCGTGTGCTCGTCGATGACATCGTCGCGGGCGAGGAGCGCGACGCGGTAGATGAAATTCTTCAGTTCGCGCACGTTGCCGCGCCATGGCTGGCGACACAGCAGGGCAGCGCCCTCCTCGCTCAGCGCGTGGGTCGGCAAGCCATCGCGCGAAGCCTGAGCCAGGAAATGTCGGCTCAGCGCGGCGATATCGTCACCCCGTTCACGCAGCGGCGGCAGCTGGATGGGCACGACATTCAGCCGATAGTAAAGATCCTCGCGGAAAGTGCCGTCCGCGATCATCGGCACCAGGTCCTTGTTCGTCGCGGCGATGATGCGCGCATCGAACGGCACTTCCTCCCGCCCGCCGACGCGCAGGATCCGGCCCGACTGCAACGCGCGGAGCAAGCGGGTCTGCGCCTGCATCGGCATGTCGCCGATCTCGTCGAGGAATAGGGTTCCGCCGTGCGCCTGCTCGAACTTGCCGATGTGGCGGTTCATCGCGCCGGTGAAGGCGCCCTTCTCGTGGCCGAACAGTTCCGATTCGATGAGTTCGGCGGGGATTGCGGCGGTGTTGACGGCGACGAACGGGCCTGACGACCGCCCGCCGAGTTGGTGTATCGCTTCGGCGACCAGTTCCTTGCCGGTGCCCGATTCGCCCAAGATCAGCACGGTCAGATCGTTGCGCAGGACGCGCGTGATCATGCGATAGACCGCCTGCATTGCCGGCGACCGGCCGACGAGCGGCAGCGCCATCCCCTCTTCGCTCGGTTCCGGCACCGGGGCGCTGGCGGTGCTGCCGATGGCCTGCTTCACGGCGCGGACCAGCTCGTCGAGGTCGAACGGCTTGGGGAAGTATTCGAAGGCGCCGCTGTCGGTCGCGCGTACCGCGGTGTCGAGCGTGTTCTGAGCCGACAGGATGATGACCGGCATGGCGGGCGCGGCGGCGCGCACGTTGCCGATCGTCTCGATGCCGTCGCCGTCCTTCAGCATGACGTCGGTCACCATCATCGCGAACCGTCGGCTCGCCAGCAGGCGGTCGCGCTCGGCAATCGTGTCGCACCGCACCGTCTGCAGGCCCTCGTCCTCAAGCGCGGTGGTGATGACGATGGCGATCGAGATGTCGTCCTCGACCAGCAGGATGGGATCGCTCACGTCATGGCCTCGTCAGTCCGGTCGAGGGAGCGCGGCGCCGCCTCGGCCATCGGCAGGTGGATGCGGAAATGGGTCAGTCCGCTGCTGTCGTCGCGGTCGTGGCTGATGCGGCCGTCCATGTCGCGCACCAGCTTGCGCACGAGCGCGAGGCCGAGGCCCTGGCCGCTTTTTTTGGAGGTCACGAACGGTTCGAAAAGGTGGTCGCGGACGGCGGGATCGATACCGGGGCCGTTGTCGGACACGGTGATCTCGATAGGCAGGCGCAGCGGCGCGGCACGGCCGCGAGCGTGGAGCGCGATACCGCTGGCAAAACGCGTGCGCAGGCGCACCGCGGGGCGCTCAGCCTTGCGGCACGCTTCGACCGCGTTGGTCATGAGATTGATCAGGACCTGCATCAGCGCATCGCCATTGGCCATGACCTCGGGCAGCGAAGGGTCGAACTCCTCGGTCAGCGCCACGCCTTCGATACCGGCGGCCTCCACGACCGCGCGGGCGCGGCGGACCGCGACGTGCAGGTTGACCGGGACCGCCGGTTCGCGCGTGCGACGCGAAAGCGACTGCATGTGATCGATCAGCTGCGCGATGCGGTCGACCTCGTCGGCGATCAGTTCGGCGAGCGGCCGGTCCGCGGATTTCAGCTTGCGCGCGATCAGCTGCGCCGCGCCGCGGATGCCGGCGAGCGGGTTCTTGATCTCGTGCGCGAGGATTTCCGGCGCGCGCAGCACGTTGTCTTCGCGCTGGGCGTCGCCGGTGCGGTCGAGCGTCTCCAGCTCGGTCGGCGCGGTCAGGGTCAGGACCTGCCAGCCGGGGTGGCCGATCACCGGGGCGATCGCCATGTCGAGCCGCGCCGCCGCCGAACGGCCCATGCGCGCGGTGATGTCGTTCGCGCTGATCTGCACGTCGCTGTCGCGCATCATCTCGATCAGCCGGGCTTCGTTGAATTCGATAACGGCGGGCAGCGCCTTGCCGACAAGGCGGCGCGCGCCCTGCCCCAGCAACTGTTCGGCCGCGGCATTGACCGAGGCGATGCGCAGTTCCGGGCGCAGCAGGATCACGGCCTGCGGCAGGCTCGCGATCAGGCGGGCGGCGTCGGGAAGATCGCTCGCCTGCCGGAACGGTATCACGCGGCCCTCCGCTCGGGCTCGTCCGCCAGCAGCGGGGCGTAGAATTCCCGGATCATAGCCAGCGCCGCGTCGGCGTCGTCGACGAAGTTCACCTTGTTCCGGAACTCGGCCGATCCCGGCAGGCCCTTGGTGTACCAGCCGAGATGCTTGCGGGCCATGCGAACGCCGGTGAAGCTGCCGTAATGCTCCAGCATCATCGTGTAATGCTCGACGATAAGGTTCAGTTGTTCGGCCAGCGTCGGGTCGGGGCGAACGTCGCGGCCTTCCAGCCAGTCCATCACCTGGCCCAGCAGCCACGGCTTGCCATAGGCGCCGCGCCCGATCATCACGCCGTCCGCCCCGCTCTGCGCCAGGGCCGTGGCGGCATCGTCGATGCCGCAGATGTCGCCGTTGACGATCACCGGCAGGGACACGGCGTCCTTGACCCGACGAACGAAGGCCCAGTCGGCGTGGCCCTTGTACATCTGGTTGCGGGTGCGCCCGTGCACGGTGATCAGCTTTGCGCCGAGATCTTCGGCGATGTGGGCGAGTTCCGGGGCATTGAGGCTGTCATGGCACCAGCCCATCCGCATCTTCACGGTCACCGGCACCGACACCGCCTTCACCGTCGCCTCGATCAGGCTGGCGGCCAGCGGCAGGTCGCGCATCAGCGCGCTGCCGGCATCGCCGTTGACCACCTTCTTGACCGGGCACCCCATGTTGATGTCGATGATCGCCACGCCGCGATCCTCGTTGAGCTTCGCCGCCTCGGCCATTTCGGCGGGGCTGCAACCGGCGAGCTGGAGGGATACCGGCTCCTCAATCGGGTCCCAGTCCGCCTTCTGCAACGACTGGCGCGTTTCGCGGATCATCGCGGGGCTGGCAATCATCTCGGTCACGTTGAGGCCCGATCCGAAGCGGCGCACGAGCGTGCGGAACGGCCGGTCGGTCACGCCGGTCATCGGCGCGAGAACCACGGGCGTGGCGACCGTCACGGGGCCGATCGCGATGGGGAACGTACCGGGCGAAGGGGGATGCTGCATAAGTGGGGAGTGCCTAAAATTTGGGCAGCCCTTACGGGATTTGCTGCCCTGCGGCAAGCCTGCAGGGCCGCGCGGCCCGTCAGGGCATCATCGGGGGCTGGCAAGGCATGACGGCAAGGTCTATGTGCGCGAGCGATGTCGTCCCCTCCCCCATCTCGCGCGCATCCTGCCGAACAGACGGTTGCCGTCATCGTCGCCGCCGGGCGCGGCGAACGGGCCGGCGAAGGTGCGCCCAAGCAGTACCGCAAGGTGGCCGGACGCTCGCCGGTGGCCCATGCCCTCGCGACGATGTCGGAGCATCCTGCGATCGACCAGGTGCTGTTCGTCATCGGCATGGGGCAGGAGGCGGAATTCGCCGCTGCCATCGCACCCAGGACGGCCTCTTTCGTCATCGGCGGTAGCGAGCGACGCGACTCGGTCGCCGCGGCGCTGGCCGCGATTGCCGCTGACGGCGGCGCGCGGCGCGTGCTGGTGCACGACGCGGCACGGCCCTTCTGCCCCCTTCGGGTGGTGGACGACCTGCTGGCGGCGCTCGACCGGCACGACGGGGCGGTTCCCGCCCTGCCCGTCGTCGATACCCTGGCGCGAGCGGACGGACAACTCGGCGATGTCGTCCCGCGCGACGGGCTGTGGCGCGTTCAGACGCCGCAGGCTTTCCGTTTCGAAGCCCTGCTGGCCGCGCATCGTGCCTGGCCGCCGGGGCGCGAGGCGACCGACGATGCGCAGATGGTGCGCGGTGCGGGCGGCTCCGTCGCCGTGGTCGAAGGAGACGCCATGCTCGAGAAACTGACCCATCCGGCCGACTTTGCCCGCGCCGAAGCGCTCCACGGCGCGCCGGCCTTCCGCATCGGCAGCGGTTATGACGTGCATCGGCTGGTTCCCGGCGACGGCGTCTGGCTCTGCGGCGTGCTGGTGCCGCACGATCGCGCGTTGTCGGGCCACAGTGATGCCGACGTCGCGCTCCACGCGCTGACCGACGCGATCCTGGGCGCTGCCGCGCTGGGCGATATCGGCCAGCATTTCCCGCCGTCGGACCCTCAATGGAAGGGCGCGGCGAGCCACATCTTCCTGTCCCACGCGGCAAGGACTGCGCGCGACGCCGGCTACGCGGTGGCCAACGCGGACGTTACGATCGTGTGCGAAGCGCCCAAGGTCGGACCCCATCGCGACGTTATGCGCGCACGAATTGCCGAACTGCTTGGAGTTGACATCGCGGCGATATCGGTCAAGGCGACGACTACCGAGCGGCTGGGCTTTGCCGGTCGCGGCGAAGGGATCGCGGCACAGGCACAGGTTCTGTTGTCGGCGACCCGCTGAGCGGACGCCCGGCCCGTATGGCCGCCCCCTGATAATCATCGACGCGGATTGACGGACTTCATGGATTCACTTCTTCCCCCCGATATCGTCGCCCTCGCGCAGCGCGTGGTCGATGCCCACCGCGAACGCGGCACCACGGTTGCGATCGCCGAAAGCTGCACCGGCGGCCTCGTCGCCGCCGCACTGACGGAGATCCCCGGATCGTCCGCCGTGCTCGACCGCGGCTTCGTATCCTATTCGAACGATGCGAAGATGGAGATGCTCAAAGTCCCCTCGGACCTCATCGAGACGTTCGGCGCGGTATCCATCGCCGTCGCATGGTCGATGGCACAGGGGGCGCTGGCGCGTTCGGGCGCGGACCTTGCCGTCGCCATTACCGGCGTTGCCGGGCCCGACGGCGGGACCGAGAAGAAACCGGTCGGCACGGTCATCTTTGCCCGCGCGCGGCGCGAGGATCTCGATGGCAAGGAGCCGGCGGCCGAGCTCAAGCGGTTCGACTGCGCATCGCGGGCCGAAGTGCGCCACCGCGCCGCGATCTGCGCGCTCGAACTGCTGCTGCCGAAGTCGGCGACCGGCGAAGCGGCGCGCTCACCCGACTTCTGACCAGAGGCTTCAGGCGACCGGCGGTCCGTAAAGCTCGCCGGCGCGCGCTTCGAAGGCGCCGACCATCTTGCGAAAGGCACGGTCGAGATACTGGCCCGCCAGCGCTTCGAACACCGCGTTGCGGAACGTGAAATCGACGCAGAAGTCGATGCGGCAGCGATGCTCGTCGATCGGTTCGAAATGCCAGGCGTTCTCGAGATGGCTGAGCGGTCCGTCGACGTAATCGACGACGATCCTGTTCGGCCTCTCCTTGTGCACGCGCGAGGTGAACTTCTCGCGCAGCGCCTTGAAACCGACCATCATGTCGGCGACCATCTCGGTCTCGTTGTCCGACTTGACCCGCGTCGCCACCACCCAAGGCAGGAACTGCGGATAGCTCGCCACATCCGCGACGAGGTCGAACATGCGTTCGGCGCTGTAGGGCAGCTCGCGCGATTCGCGAATGTTGGGCATCAGTCGAACCGGTTCACTGCTTGCCGGCGGCCTTTGCCAGCTTCGCCTCGCGCGCCGCGCGCATCTCTGCGAAATCGTCGCCCGCGTGATAGCTGGACCGGGTGAGCGGGCTGGAGGCGACCTGGAGGAAGCCCTTGGCCCTCGCGATCTGGCCCAGCGCGTCGAACTGCTGCGGGGTGACGAAGTCGATGACCTTGTGATGCTTCGGCGTCGGCTGGAGGTACTGTCCCATCGTCAGGAAATCGATGTCGGCGCTGCGCATGTCGTCCATCACCTGATGGATTTCCAGCCGCTGTTCGCCCAGCCCCAGCATGATCCCGCTCTTGGTGAAGATCGACGGATCGAGGTTCTTCACCTCTTCGAGCAGGCGCAACGAGGCATAGTAGCGCGCGCCGGGCCGCACCGTGGGGTAGAGCCGGGGCACGGTTTCGAGATTGTGGTTGTAGACGTCCGGCCGCGCCTCGACGATCTGGGCGACGGCGCGCTTCATCTTGCCGCGGAAGTCGGGCGTCAGGATCTCGATCGTGGTGCCCGGCGTGCGCTTGCGCAGTTCTTCGATCACGCGGACGAAATGCCCCGCGCCGCCATCGGGCAGGTCGTCGCGGTCGACCGAGGTGATGACGATGTGTTCGAGCCCCATCTCCGCCGCGGCGGTCGCGACGTTGACCGGCTCCATCGGATCGAGCACGCGCGGCATCCCGGTCTTCACGTTGCAGAACCGGCACGCGCGGGTGCAGACATCGCCCAGGATCATCACCGTCGCGTGCTTCTTGGTCCAGCATTCGCCGATGTTCGGACAGGCCGCTTCCTCGCACACCGTGTTGAGCTTGAGATCGCGCATCAGGCGGCGCGTCTCGGCAAAGCCCTTGCTGGTCGGGGCCTTGACCCGGATCCAGTCGGGCTTGCGGCGGCGCTCCGCCTGATGCTCTGACGCGGCGATGGCGGCGGTATCTGCGATGTCGTTCATGGCGATCCACATAAGGCGGTCGCTTGCCAGCCGCAATGGTTGGCGGCAAAGGGCGTGGCATGACCGATTCTTCGACCTCCTTCGCCTCGCTCAACGCCGGCTACCTGCGTTTCCGCGACAAAATGTGGACTCCCCAGCGGGAACGCTGGATGCAGTTGCGCGAAGGGCAGGAGCCCAAGGTCATGGTCATCGCCTGCTCCGACAGCCGCGTCGACCCGGCGCAGGTCTTCGATGTCGACCCCGGCGAGATCTTCGTCGTCCGCAACGTCGCCGCCATGGTCCCCCCGTTCGAGACGACGCCCGGCCACCACGGCGTGTCGGCAGCGCTCGAGTTCGCGGTGCAGGTGCTGGAGGTCGAGGAAATCGTCGTCCTCGGCCACGGCATGTGTGGCGGGTGCAAGGCGGCGCTGACGCAGTCGATGCTCGGCACCGAACCGGGTCACGGCGGCTTCATCGCCGACTGGATCGAATTGCTCGACGATGCGCGAGACGAAGTCGCGGCGCGCCACGGGACCGAAGGGCGCCCCGCCGAACGGGCAATGGAGCAGGCCGCGGTCAAGGTATCGCTCGACAACCTGCGCACCTTCCCCTGCATCGCCAGCAAGGAAAAGGCCGGCAAGCTGCGGTTGCGGGGCGGTTTCTTCGCTATTTCGGACGGGGTGCTGCACTGGCTCGACGAAGCTGGCGGCGAATTCCACCCCGCGGTCTAGGCCGGCGGGATGGAAGAAAGCATCGAGGCCGGCGTCGGATCGCCCGAACCGCGCCACCCGCTGGCCTATCGCGACTACCGCCTGTTCTGGGTGGCCCGCTTCTGCGGGGTGATCGCGACGCTGTCGCTCGTCGTCGTTCTCGGCTGGCAGGTCTACGACATCGCCCGGTCCGACTATGGCATGAGCCGCAGGGCCGCCGCGTTCCAGCTCGGCATCCTGGGCTTCGTGCAGTTCGCGCCGCTGTTCCTGCTGACCCCGATCGCGGGCGTCGTGGCCGACCGTTACGACCGGCGCAAGGTGGCGGCCCTTTCGGTTGGCATCGACATGCTGGTCGCGGGCGGGCTGGGGCTCGCGACATGGACCGACGCGCTTTCGCTTCCGCTGCTCTTCGCCCTGGCCGCGCTGCACGGCGTGGCGCGGATCTTCTTCGGCCCGGCGATGAATTCGCTCGCGCCCAATCTCGTGCCGGCCAAGGTCATTCCCCGGGCCATCGCCACAAACTCGATCGCCTGGCAGTTCGCCAGCGTCCTCGGCCCCGCGGTCGGGGGCATGCTGTTCGCGGTGTTCCCCTCGCTGCCCTACATCGTCGCGGTCGGACTGCTGGCCGTATCGGCAACGCTGATCACGCTGATCAAGCCGGTGCGAAAGCCCGATGTCGATCTCAAGGTCCATCCGATCCAGCAGATACGGGACGGCCTGCGCTTCGTCTGGCACGACAGGTTCCTGCTGGGGGCGATCTCGCTCGATCTCTTCGCGGTCTTGCTGGGCGGGGTGACGGCGCTGCTGCCGGTCTTCGCGCGCGACATCCTGATGGTGGGGCCGGTCGGCCTCGGCTGGATGCGCGCGGCACCGGCCCTGGGCGCGGGCATCGTCGCCCTGTGGTTTGCGTTTCGGCCCATGGAGCACAACGTCGGCGTCAAGATGCTGCTCGCGGTCGGTGTCTATGGCCTCGCCACGGCGCTGTTCGGTTTCAGTCACCTGTTCGTGGTCAGCCTCGCGCTGCTCGTCGTGCTGGGCGCGGCGGACATGGTGTCGGTCTTCGTCCGATCGTCGCTGGTGCAGCTCAACACCCCCGACGCCATGCGCGGGCGGGTATCGTCGCTGTCGGGCCTCGCCATTTCCGCCTCCAACGAATTGGGCGAGTTGCAGTCCGGCATTGCCGCGGCGCTTTTGGGTGCGACGGGAGCGGTTGTTTTCGGCGGGGCCGGCGCGATATTGGTCACCGTGATTTGGGCGTTCGCGTTCCCCGAACTCAAGAACGCCAGGACATTCGCTCCCGCCTATCGGGAGTGACCATGAGAAGGAGCCGCGACCATGAAGGCTGACAGCGTACTCGCCACCATCGGCAACACCCCGCACATCCGCCTGTCCCGGCTATTTCCCAACCACGAGGTCTGGGTCAAGTCCGAGCGCGCCAACCCCGGCGGCTCGATCAAGGATCGCATCGGTCTTGCCATGGTCGAACAGGCCGAGGCCGACGGCCTGCTCAAGCCCGGCGGCACGATCATCGAGCCGACTTCGGGCAACACCGGCATCGGGCTTGCCATGGTCGCGGCGGTGAAGGGCTACAAGCTGGTCCTCGTCATGCCCGAATCGATGTCGATCGAACGCCGCCGCCTGATGCTGGCCTATGGCGCGACCTTTGACCTCACCCCGCGCGAACTGGGCATGAAGGGCGCCCTCGCCCGCGCGCAGGAGCTTGTCGCGGCGACCCCCAACAGCTGGATGCCACAGCAGTTCGAGAACCCGGCGAACGTCGCGGTCCACGTCCGCACCACCGCGCACGAGATCCTGAGCGACTTCGCGCAGGAGCCCATAGACGTGATGATCACCGGCGTCGGCACCGGCGGCCACCTCACCGGCTGTGCCGAGGCGTTGAAGAACGTCTGGCCGCAGATGAAGGCCTACGCGGTCGAGCCGGAACTGTCCCCGGTCATTTCCGGCGGGCAGCCTGGGCCCCACCCGATTCAGGGTATCGGCGCGGGGTTCATCCCCGGCAACCTGCACACCCGCGCCATCGACGGCGCGATCCAGGTGTCCGCCGATGCGGCCAAGGACATGGCGCGCAAGTGCGCGACGACCGAAGGCCTGCTCGTCGGCATCAGTTCGGGCGCGACGCTGGCGGCGATCGCCAAGAAGATTCCCGACCTTCCCGCTGGCAGCCGCGTGCTGGGCTTCAACTACGACACCGGCGAGCGGTATCTGTCGGTGCCGGATTTCCTGCCGGAATGAGCGGGTTCGAGGAACGCCGCTTCGTTCACGGCGGCACGGAACACGGGCTGGCCGTGCTGCGGCCCGAGGGCGCAGCGCGGGGCGCGGTGCTGATCTGCCCGACGATCTTCAACCGCAACGATGCGATGGATCGCCGCGCCCGGATGCTGGCCGACGCCGGCTACGTCGCGGCGATCGCCGATTTCTACGGGATCGACGGGCCGGAAGGCGATGAGATGATGGCCAGGGGGCGCGCCATCATGACGGAGCCTGCGGCTTTCCGGTCCATGCTGACGGCCAACCTCGCTGCCGCGCAGGACGCGGCGCCGGGCATGCCCTTTGCCGCGATGGGTTTCTGCATGGGCGGCATGGCGGTGCTGGAAATGGCCCGCGACGGGGCGGACATCCGTGCCGCGATCAGCTTCCACGGCCTTTTGCAGACCGATGCGCCAGCCTCGGACCGGATCGCGCCGGTCATCATGGTCTGCCAGGGCGACGCCGATCCGATGGTGCCGCGCGATCATGTCGCCGCCTTCGAGGCGGAAATGGACGCGGCCGAAGCCGACTGGTCCTTGCTGGTCTTCGGCGGGGCGAAGCACGGCTTCACCGATCCCGCCTCGGACACGCGGGGCATGGACGCCGTTGCTTATCATGCGCGGGCCGACCGGCAGAGCTGGTCCGCCGCGATGATGGTGCTGGACGAGGTCTTTCCCCGCTAGCCGGCCTACGCGAAGGGCCTCAGCCCACGCGCAGGAAGGCTTCGGCCGGCAGGTCCATGATCGTCGTCGCCCCGGCCTGGAGCTTGCGGCGCAGCGCGCCCGCTTCGGGCAGGTGGCTTTCGGCGAAGTGGCGCGCGGTGACCAGCTTGGCCTCCATGAAGCCCTTGTCCTCGTCGCCCGCGTCCAGCGAGGCGGACGCCGCCTTCGCCATGCGCAGCCACATCCAGCCCATCGACACGAGACCGAGCATCTCCATGTAGTGATAGGCGGCCGAACCGATGTTGTCGGGGTTGGCCATGCCGTTCTGCATCAGCCACATCGACGCGGCCTTCAGTTCGCCGTTGGCCTTGCCCAGCGCCTCGGCCAGCGCCGCCACGCGCGGATCGGCGGCGTCGGCGCAATCCTTGTCGACCATGCCGAAGAAGCTCTGGATCGCGCGGCCACCGTGCATGGCCAGCTTGCGCCCGACGAGATCCATCGCCTGGACCCCGTTCGCGCCTTCATAGATCTGGGTGATGCGGGCATCGCGGACGAACTGCTCCATGCCGTTCTCGACGATGTAGCCGTGGCCGCCCCAGACCTGCTGCATGTCCTGCGCGACTCGCATACCGATGTCGGTACCGATCGCCTTGACGATGGGGGTGAGCAGCTGGACCATGTCGTCGGCCGCGGCGCGGCCGTCCTCGGGCCCGGCATGGGCCAGATCGTTCTGCAACGCGATCCACAGACCGAGCGCGCGCATACCTTCCACGCGGGCGCGGGCGTCGAGCAGCAGGCGGCGCACGTCGGGGTGCACGATCAGCGGATCGGCGGCCTCTCCCGGCTCCTTCGGGCCGGTCAGCGCGCGGCCCTGGCGGCGATCCAGCGCATAGGCAGCCCCGTTCTGGTAGGCGAGTTCGGCCTGCGAGAAGCCCTGCAACCCGACCCAGAGCCGCGCCGCGTTCATCATGATGAACATGGCGGCCAGGCCCTTGTTCTCGTCACCGACGAGCCAGCCGGTCGCGCCGTCGTAGTTCATCACGCAGGTCGAATTCGCGTGGATGCCCATCTTTTCCTCGAGGGAGCCGCACGACAGCGAATTGCGCGCACCGGGATTGCCTTCGGCATCGGGGATGAACTTGGGCACGATGAACATCGAGATCCCCTTCGTGCCCTTCGGCGCGTCGGGCGTGCGGGCCAGCACGAGGTGGATGATGTTGCTGGTCAGGTCATGCTCGCCCGAGGAGATGAAGATCTTGGTGCCGGTGATCGACCAGCTGCCGTCGCCATTGGGCTCGGCGCGGGTGCGCAGCAGGCCAAGGTCGGTGCCGGCGTGCGGTTCGGTCAGGTTCATTGTGCCCGACCATTCGCCCGACGCCATCTTCGGCACGTAAAGGTCGCGCAGTTCCTGCGAGGCCCGCGCCTCGATCGCCTCGATCGCACCGGCGGTGAGGCCGAAGTACATGCCGAAGGCCATGTTCGCGCTGGTCAGGTATTCCTCGACCGCGAAGTTGAGCACGCCGGGCATGCCCTGCCCACCGCGGTCGACCGGCAGCGCCAGCGTGTTCCAGCCCGCTTCGCGAACCTGCTGGTACATTTCCTTGAAACCGGCCGGGGTCGTAACGGACCCGTCCTCGTGGCGGGTGCAGCCTTCCTGGTCCGCGGGATGATTGGTCGGTGCCACGACCTCGGCAAAGAAACGCCCCGCTTCCTCCAGGATCGGCGCGATCATGTCGGCATCGAATTCGTCGAACCCGGGCGTGCCGGCAAGTCCGGGCAGGCCGATGACCTGCTCGAGCACGAAGCGGCTGTCACGAACGGGGGCAGTGTAGGTAGGCATGTCAGTCCTCTCGCTGGTCCGGAACCATCTGCGTCTCGACCTCGTGAATGAAGTCGCGAAGGACGCCCATGGCCCATGCAATGTCTTCCTGCTGCCGCTCCAGCTTGGCGAGCTGTTCGCGGCAACGCTCGATCGTAACGCGGCGCTGCAGGGTGCGACCGTCGTCGAGATCGTAGAGATCGAGCATTTCGCCCACTTCGGTGAGCGAGAAACCGACGCCCTTGGCCCGCTCGATCCAGTGCAGGCGAGCACGGTCGCGCTGCGAATAGATGCGCTGGCTGCCCACTCGCTGGGGCGAGATCAGGCCGCGCTCCTCATAGAAACGAAGTGCGCGGGCGGTCACGCCGAACTCCGCCGAAAGTTCGGCGATGGTCCAGGTGGCCTGCGGGTCCATGTTGTGCGAGGCGTCGGTCATGCCGCAGATTTAGTTGACGTTGACGTCAACGTCAAGCAAGCCGTTGGAGACCGTCATCTGTAACCCTTCGAAAGAAGCAAGACCGCGCGTTGGTGTGGCACGCCGGCCCGTGCGGTTCCACGCGGAGGACGAGGCAGTCCTGGTCGCAATCGACCAGCATTTCGACAATTCGCAGGACGTGGCCGCTGCTCTCGCCCTTCTTCCAGAGCTTGCCGCGCGATCGCGACCAGAAATAGGCGAATCCCGTTTCGCGCGTGAGGCGCAGCGCGTCCTCGTTCATATGCGCGACCATCAGCACATCACCCCCGGCGGCGTCGACGCAAACCGCGGTGATGAGGCCGGCGGCATCGAACCGGGGGCGGAATTCGAGGGTCGTATCGATGGCATCTGCGGACATGCGGAGCTTTCAAACGATTGGGGAAAGATGCGTAGAGGACAGGTCTGACACACCGGTTGTTGCACGTTAGGCACACCGTTGCATAATATCCATGCCAATCACGCATGGCCACTTCCACAAAGCGGCCATGCCATGCACAAAGCGCCCACGGCTTGAGGGAGCCGGACGCCCGAAAGGGCAGACGTTATCGCAGACGTCCTCTGATGCGGTCTACGTTCAGGGAAATTGGCGGTGCCGGGGGGCTCCGCCGAACATTGAGGGGATCGGGCGGCAGCTCGGGATCGACGGGGTCCCTGATGCGCCAACAGTCCGATTAGTCACGCGGGACGCCCGGAGCCGACAGGTTCCGGGCGTTTCGCGTTTCCGGGCGGGTCCGGAGAGCCTTCGTCCTGCGATAGCGGCGCGACCGGGTCGCCGGCAATGACCCGCGCATAACACGCGATGACCACCCGCGCGGCCCCGGCATGCTTCAGCGCTCGCACGCAGGTATCGCTGGTCGCGCCGCTGGTCAGCACGTCGTCGACGAGCAGGACATCGCGCCCCCCGATCCGGGGCAAGGCGCGGCGCGAAACCGCGATCGCCCCGCGCAGTTCGGCTCGGCGCTGATCCGGGTTCAGGCCGCCCAGGCTGCGCGTTGCGCGATTGCGGATCAGCGCATCGGGCAAAAGGCTCCATCCCCGGTCGCGGGCAATGGACCGGGCGATCATCGCCGACTGGTTGTAGCCGCGCCGCCAGATCCGCCAGCTGTGCAGCGGCACGGGCACGACCAGCGGGTCCGGCCCCGCGCAATCGCCGATGCGCGCCGCGATCCGGCGGCCCATCGGCCCGGCCAGCGCGATTCGCCCTGCGTGCTTCAGGTCGAGCGCCATCTGGCGCGACACGTCGCCATAGATCGTCGCCGCGACGATGCCATCGTGCTGCGGCGGTTCGGCAAGGCACCGGGCGCAGCGGGCCTCGGCCGCGAAGTGATCGGCCCCGAACGGACGCTGGCAGGTCGCACAGCTGGGCTCGCCGGGCAGCTCCAGCCGGGCGAAACAGGTGGCGCAGAGGGCATCGTCGCCGTGCGGATCGGCCAGGACCGCATCGCCGCAGCCGGGACAGCGGGGCGGAAACACGAAATCGATGACCGGGGCAAGAACTTGGCGAAGCGACACCCGCATCGTCTGCCCTTGCGCCGCCGCCTGCGCAAGGTTGCACCCGGCCGCGTTCCCCGGCAGAGGCGCGGAATGGACGTCGCCCCGCCCCCGCCCCGGATCTTTTCGAAGCAGCGCCGACTTGCCGTCCGCGCCCGCATGGCCCGGCAGCGGCTCGGCGGTAAGGCCGTGTCGACCGTCGCGCGCGAGCTGGCGGCTGACGCGTTGGACCGGCTCGGTTTCCTCAATCGCGACTTCACCAACGCACTCGTCATCGGCGACGTGACCGGGGGTTTTGCAGAGGGTCTGGGCGCTTCAACGCAAACTCTCCGCGCCGATCCGAGCGCGATGCTGGGAACGCCTCTCGACGAAGAGAGCCCCCTTCCCGGCGGTCCCTATGACCTCATCGTCTCGCTCGGCTTGCTCGACACCGTCAACGACCTGCCCGGCGCGCTCGCGCTGATGCGGCGGGCGCTGGCGGCGGACGGCCTGATGCTCGCCAGTTTCCTTGGTGCGGGCAGCCTGCCGGTGCTGCGGGCGGCCATGCTGGCCGCCGATGGCGATCGCCCCGCTCCGCGTATCCACCCGCAGGTCGACGTTCGCGCGGCGGGACAGTTGATGACCCGGATCGGCTTCGCCAGCCCCGTGGTCGATGGCTGGGGCTTCGAAGTCGCGTTCGAAAGCCTCGAACAGCTCGTCGGCGACTTGCGGGCGCAGGGGCTGGGCAATGTCCTTAACGATCCCGGTCCGTCGCTGGGCAAATCGGCCCTTGTGCGGGCGCAGACCGCGTTCGCGGACCGGGCCGGAGACGATGGCTTGGTCCGCGAACGATTCGAAGTCGTCACGCTGAGCGGCTGGTCCCCCGCCCCTCGCCTCTAGGCCCTCGCCTTCTGCCCCTGCGCTGGCTCAGGCGTTGAGCGCGGCCTGTGCCGCGGCGAGGCGGGCGATGGGAACGCGGTAGGGCGAGGCCGAGACGTAATCGAGGCCGACCTTTTCGCAGAACGCGATCGATGCCGGATCGCCGCCGTGTTCGCCGCAGATGCCCAGCTTGATCCCGGGCCGGGTCGCCCGGCCGCGCGCGGCCGCCAGTTCCACCAGCTGGCCCACGCCCTCGATATCGAGGGTCACGAACGGGTCGCGGGGGTAGATGCCCTTCTCGACATAGGGGTTGAGGAAGCGGGCCGCATCGTCGCGCGACACCCCCAGCGTGGTCTGGGTGAGGTCGTTGGTGCCGAAGGAGAAGAATGCACCCTCCTCCGCGATCTCGCCCGCCATCAGCGCGGCACGCGGCAGTTCGATCATCGTGCCGACGAGGTAGTCGAGCGTGCGGCCCTTGGCGGCAAAGACCTCTCCGGCGACCTTGTCCACGAGTGCCTTCAGGATCTGCAGCTCGCGCCGGGTGGCGACCAGCGGGATCATGATTTCCGGCACCGGCGCCTCGCCGCTCTCCACCGCGACCTCGATCGCCGCCTCGAAGATGGCCTGCGCCTGCATCTCGTAGATCTCGGGGAAGGTAATGCCGAGACGGCAGCCGCGATGGCCGAGCATCGGGTTGAACTCGTGAAGCTCGTCGGCGCGGCGGCGCAGGTGATCGACGCCGTAACCGGTGATCTCGGCCAGTTCCTCGAACTCGGCATCGCCTTGCGGCAGGAATTCGTGGAGCGGCGGATCGAGCAGGCGGATGGTGACCGGCAGGCCCGCCATCTCGGTGAAGATCGCCTTGAAGTCGCTGCGCTGTTCGGGAAGCAGCTTGGCGAGCGCGGCCTCGCGGCCCTTCCTGTCCTCGGCCAGGATCATCTGCCGCACGCTGGAAATCCGGCCGGCGTCGAAGAACATGTGCTCGGTCCGGCACAGGCCGATGCCCTCGGCCCCGAACTGGCGGGCCATCCTGCAGTCGGCGGGCGTCTCGGCGTTGGTGCGTACCTTCATCCGGCGCTTCGCGTCGGCCCATTCCATCAGCGTTGCGAAATCGCCGACCAGTTCGGGCTCGATCGTCGGCACCGCGCCCAGCATGACCTCGCCGGTCGATCCGTCGAGCGTGAGGACGTCACCCTCGGCGATCTCGGTCCGGCCAATGCGGGCGACCCGCGCCTTGCGATCGATCGACAGGGCTGACGCGCCCGACACGCAGGGGCGGCCCATGCCGCGGGCGACCACCGCGGCGTGGCTGGTCATGCCGCCGCGCGCGGTCAGGATGCCCTTGGCTGCGTGCATGCCGTGGATGTCCTCGGGGCTGGTCTCGACGCGGACGAGGATCACGTCCTCGCCCCGTTCGGCCCAGGTTTCCGCGGTATCGGCATCGAACACCGCCTTGCCCGAAGCCGCGCCGGGCGATGCCGGCAGGCCGGTGGCCAGCACGTGGCGTTCGGCCGCCGGGTCGAGCGTCGGGTGGAGCAGCTGGTCGAGCGCCATCGGATCGATGCGGCGGATGGCCGTCGCCTCGTCGATCAGGCCTTCGTGGACCATGTCGACGGCCATCTTCAGCGCCGCCTTGGCGGTGCGCTTGCCGCTGCGGGTCTGCAGCATCCACAGCACGCCCTGCTGCACCGTGAACTCGATGTCCTGCATGTCCCTATAGTGGTTTTCGAGCAGGTCGAACACGCGCGCCAGCTGAGTGTAGGCATCGGGCATCGATTCTTCCATCGATGGCGCCTGCGCGCCCGCCGCCTCGCGCGCGGCCCTGGTCAGGTATTGCGGCGTTCGGATTCCGGCGACGACATCCTCGCCCTGCGCGTTGATCAGGTATTCGCCGTAATAGGCCCGCTCCCCCGTCGCCGGATCGCGGGTGAAGGCGACGCCGGTTGCGCTGGTGTCGCCCATGTTGCCGAAGACCATCGCCTGGACATTGACCGCGGTGCCCCAGCCGCCGGGAATGTCGTTCAGCCGGCGATAGACCTTCGCGCGGTCCGAATCCCAGCTCGCGAAGACCGCCTCGATCGCGCCCCACAGCTGTTCGGCCGGGTCCTGCGGGAACGGCCGGCCGAGTTCGCGGCTGGCGATGTCCTTGTATTCGCCAACGAGCGCCTTCCAGTCGTCGGCGGTCAGTTCGACGTCGTTGTAGTAGCCCTTGTCTTCCTTGGCGATCTCCAGCGCTTCCTCGAACAGGCCGTGATCGAGGCCGAGGACGACGTCGGCATACATCTGGATGAAGCGACGATAGGAGTCCCAGGCGAAGCGTTCGTCGCCCGACGTGGCCGCGAGGCCGACGACCGTCGCGTCGTTGAGGCCGAGGTTGAGCACGGTGTCCATCATGCCCGGCATCGACACCCGCGCGCCCGACCGGACCGAGACCAGCAGCGGATCGGCCGCATCACCGAAGCGCTTGCCGACGGTCCGCTCGATATGGCCCAGTGCGGCAGCGACCTCGGCGCGCAGCGCATCGTCGAAGTTCGCGCCTTCGGCCAAGTACTTGACGCACATCTCGGTGGTGATCGTGAAGCCCGGCGGCACCGGCAGGCCGATCGCGGCCATCTCCGCAAGGTTCGCGCCCTTGCCGCCGGTAATCGTCTTGTCCTTCGCCCGGGGATCGTCCGAAACCGCGTCGCCGCCAAAGGTGTAGACATACTGCGTCATGTTGGCCGTGCCCTCTTTTGCTCGACCTTGCAGCGCAACAGAGCGACGGCGCCGCAAGGTCGTCTTTCGTCCGGTGGCGCCCCCTTAGGCGCTACATTGCGCCAAGTCAGCCCTCGATCCGGGAAAAGTCCGCGACTTTGTGCACCGCAGCAACGAAGCGCGCGAGAAGCGCGAGCCGGCTGGCGCGCTTGACGGGGTCGGCATCGTTGACGGTGACGTCGTCGAAGAAGGCGTCGATGGGCGCGCGCAACGAGGCGAGCGCGGTCATCGCTTCGGCAAAGTCCTCCGCCCGCACCGCGTCGAAGGCTGCCGGTTCGGCGTTGTCGAGCGCGGCGACAAGGGCCGCTTCGGCAGGTTCTAGGTCGTAGGCCGGGTTCTGCCCCCGCTGCGCGTAGATCTCGCCAAGATCGGGATCGTCGACCAGCGACAGCGGGTCTTCCTCGCCGGTGCGCGCGATGCGGGTCTCGACCGGCTCGTAGCCTTCCTTCCTGAGGATGTTGGCGGCGCGCTTGTAGCCCGCGAGCAGGTTCCCGCCCTCGCCCCCTTCCATGAACGCCTGCAGCGCCTTCACTCGCGCGAGAAGGCGGACGAGATCGTCCTCGTTGCCCAGCGCAAAGACCGCGTCGATCAGGTCGTGGCGGATGCCCGCTTCCTTCTGCTGCACCTTCAGACGGTCGGCGAAAAAGTCGAGCAGGTCGCCATCGGCCACGGCCAGGCGCAGGTCGTTCGCGGTGATGAGCCGGATGACGGCGAGTGCGGCGCGGCGCAGGGCGAAGGGATCCTTGGACCCGGTCGGCTTCTCGTCGATCGCGAAGAAGCTGCGCAGCGTATCCAGCTTGTCGGCCAGGCTAACCGCCACCGTCACCGGCGCGGTCGGCACTTCGTCGCCCTGGCCCACCGGCTTGTAGTGATCGCGGATTGCCTCGGCGACGGCATCGGGCAGACCTTCGGCGCGGGCGTAATATCCGCCCGTAAGCCCTTGAAGTTCTGGGAATTCACCGACCATTTCGGTGACGAGGTCGGCCTTGGCGAGCCGCGCCGCCTGCTCGGTCAGAGCCGGATCGGCACTGGGCACGATGCCTTCTTCCGCCAGCCAGCGGGCGAGCTTCGCCACCCGCTCGACCTTGTCGGCAACGGTGCCCAGCTTTTCGTGGAAGGTTATGCGCTCGAGCTTCTTCGCGTGCTCGGTAAGCGGCGTCTTCTGATCCTGGTCCCAGAAGAACCGCGCATCCGAAAGCCGCGCGGCGAGAACCTTGCGGTTTCCGTCGACGATGACCGACGGGTCTTCCGAGGCGATATTGGCCGTGCAGACGAAGGCATTGGCAAGCCTGCCCGCCCCATCCTTTTCAGCCCCCTCGTTGCAGACGAAATACTTCTGGTTGGTGCGTGCGGTCAGCTGGATGACCTCGGGCGGCACGTCGAGGTAGCTGTCCTCGAACCGGCCGAGCAGCGGCACCGGCCATTCGGTGAGACCCGCGTTCTCGATCACCAGCCCCTCGTCCTCGACCAGCGTCAGGCCCGCATCCGCGGCAACTCGCAGCGCGGCGTCGCGAACCATGTCTTGCCGCTCCGCGTGATCGACGATGACGTGGCAGGCGCGCAGCTTTTCGGCGTAGTCGTGCGCGCCGCCGATGGTGATTTCGCCCGGATGGTGGAAGCGGTGGCCCAGCGTCGCGTAGCCTGCGGCGATCCCGTCGATTTCGCACGGTACCAGTTCCTCGCCGAGAATGGCGACGATGCCCTTGAGCGGTCGCACCCAGCGCAACGACCCTGTCGACAGCGAGGCATCGCCCCAGCGCATCGACTTGGGCCAGGCGAAGTCGCGGATGATCGCCGGGATCGCCTGTGCAAGCACATCCCTCGTTGCCCTGCCCGGCTTCTCGATGACCGCGAACCATGTCTTGCGGCCCTTGACGTCGCGAAGTTCCAGCTGGTCGCGGCTCACGCCATTCTTGCGGCAGAATCCGTCGATGGCGGCATCGGGCGCCCCCTCTGGCGGACCCTTGGCTTCATCGCTCACCGCCTCGGTCGCTTGCGGCAGCGCGCGTGCGATCAGGGCGAGCCGGCGCGGGGTCGACCAGACGGTAACCTCGCCCGCCGCAACGCCCGCGGTTTCCATCGCGCGACGGAAGAGCCGTTCGAGTTCGGCGCGCGCACCGGCCTGCATCCGCGCCGGGATCTCTTCGGAAAGAAGTTCGAGGAGGAAGTCGCTCACAGGCTCCACTCCGGATATTTCGCCTGCCAGGCGGGGGTCATCTTCTCGGCGTATTTCTCGCACGATGAGCGCGCCAGGTCGCGGACGCGGCCCATGTAGCTGGCCCGTTCCTGCACGCTGATGACGCCGCGCGCCTGAAGGAGGTTGAAGACGTGGCTTGCCTCGACCGCCTGTTCATAGGCGGCGATCGGCACGTCGCTGGCAAGGGCGTTCCTGCATTCGGCCTCGGCCTTGGCGAATATGTCGAACAGGGCCTCGGTGTCGGCGACCTCGAAGTTCCACTTCGACATCTGCTTCTCGTTTTCGAGGAAGACGTCGCCGTAAGTGACGCCGCGCCCGTTGAAGTCGAGATCGTAGACGTTGTCGACACCCTGGATGTACATCGCCAGGCGTTCGAGCCCGTAGGTCAGCTCGCCCGCGACCGGCTTGCAATCGAAGCCGCCCATCTGCTGGAAATAGGTGAACTGGGTCACTTCCATCCCGTCGCACCAGACTTCCCAGCCCAGACCCCAGGCGCCGAGCGTCGGGCTCTCCCAATCATCCTCGACGAAGCGGATGTCGTGCTTCAGCGGATCGATGCCAATCACCCGCAGGCTTTCCAGATACCAGTCCTGGATGGCGGGCGGGCTCGGCTTCAGGATGACCTGGTACTGGTAGTAGTGCTGCAACCGGTTGGGGTTCTCGCCATAGCGACCGTCGGTCGGGCGGCGGCAGGGCTGAACGAACGCGGCGTTCCACGGTTCCGGCCCGAGCGCGCGCAAGGTGGTGGCGGTATGGAACGTGCCCGCCCCCATGCGCATGTCGTAAGGCTGCAGGATCAGGCAGCCCCTGGCGCTCCAGAAATCGTGGAGCGCGAGGATCATGTCCTGAAAGGACCGGGTGGGATCGCGTGTCATGCGCCGCGCCATGGCGCAAGCGCGGGCGGCGCGTCAATGGGACGCTGCCGGGGTATTGCAAGAGCGCATTGGGAATCGGCGCCCCGCGGTACCTTCTGTCCCGGCCAGGGCGGACGTCTCGGATGCAAAAGGATAGCCTGATCACTTCCCGTTCACTCTTCGGCTTCATATATCGTCGCGACTGGGCCGAAAGGCTCGCCAGCCAAGGGTTGCCATGAAGCTCAAGTCTCTCGTCCGTCGCCTGGCGCCGCTTGCGGCCCTGCTCGGCTTCGGTTCTCCCGCCGTGGCGGAAGAGGCGGCGTTCGATCGCAGCGATGCCGATCCGGCGCTCTGGGTGGTGAAGGACGACGACACCACGATCTACCTCTTCGGCACGATGCATGCGCTGAAGCCCGATCTTGTCTGGTTCGACGACGGCGTCGCCACCGCCTTTGCCGAATCCGACGAACTGGTGCTGGAAATGCTGGAGCCGGAGCCGGCCGCGATCGCGCCCGTGTTGCAGAAATCGGCGCTGGCCGCGCCTGGGCGGGGCCTGTCGAAGCTTCTCTCCACCGAACAGTATGTCCGCTTCGCCGTCGCCGCGCAGCGCATCGGCATAGCACCTGCCTCTCTCGAACCGATGCAGCCCTGGTTTGCCGGGATCACGCTGGCCGCCGCACCGCTGGCCTTGATGGGATACGAAGCGGACAAGGGCGCAGAGAAGGTGTTGCTGGCCGCCGCGGCTCAACGCGGGTTGAAGCAGGTCGGGCTGGAGTCTTTCGAACAGCAGATGGGCTTCTTCTCCAGCCTCAGCGAGGCCGATCAGGTCGCGTTCCTGATGTCCGGCGTCGACGAGATGGGCGACATGGACCAGACCTTCGCCAGGATGGAAACCGCGTGGGCGACCGGCGACACCGCCGCGGCCGCCGCCTTGCTGAACGAAGGGATGGACGACACCCCCGTGCTTTACGACGTGCTTCTGGCCAAGCGGAACGAGCGTTGGGCCGAATGGATCGACGCGCGGATGAAGCAGCCGGGCACCGTCTTCGTGGCGGTGGGCGCCGGGCACCTTGCGGGCGACGATTCGGTTCAGGTCCGGCTGGCCGAACGGGGCCTGACCGCCAGCCGCGTGGCGTACTGACACGCGCCAATTGCGGGGGGGACGCGCATTTGGTTTATCGATTGCTGACGTGGCTCCTGCTGCCGGCGGCGCTGCTGCTGGCCGGATGCGGGCAGAAGGCGGAGCCGGCGCTGTGGCGCATCGACAAGGCCGGCGCACCCGAAGGCTCGCCCCCGGCCGGATGGCTGTTCGGCACGATCCACGCGCTGCCGGCCGGGACCGACTGGCACGGCGAAACACTGGACCAGGCTCTGGCCGAGGCCGGCGTCCTCATGGTCGAGATCAAGGACCTCAACCAGGCGGACAGCCAGAAATACTTCACCGAACTGGCCTATGACCCCACCCTGCCCCCGATCGAGGAGCGGGTGTCGCCCGTCTGGCGTGACGAACTGGACGAGCTGATGGACGAGGCCGGGGCCGACCCCGAGGCCTTTCATTACGTCGAGACATGGGCGGCGGCGCTGATGCTCGCCTCCCAGATACAGCAGAAGAGCACGATGGACGGCGCGCACGGGGTCGACAAGGCGCTGATCGCCGATTGGCGGGACAAGCCGATCGTCGGCTTCGAGACGACCGAGGAGCAGTTCCGCATCTTCGACCAGCTCTCGGGCAACGAACAGCAGACGCTTCTGGAATCGATGGTGCGCCAGTCCGGGGAAATGAAGCCAGACGAGCTGGCCCAAGTCTGGATCGACGGCGATGCCGACCGGCTGGGCGCCCTGATGGACATGGGTTTTGAACAGAACAGCGGCCTTCGCGGGGCGATCCTGTCCCGTCGCAACGAGCGGTGGATCGGCCGGATCGTCGACCAGCTCCAGTCGGGCAACCGGCCCTTCGTCGCAGTGGGTGCAGGCCACATGGGCAATTCCGACGGGCTGATCGCGCTGCTGGCGAAACGCGGCTACACCGCCACCCGCGTCCAGTAGGCCCGCATCCGCCCTTGCTTTTGCGCGCGTTTGCGTCTAGCCGCCCGCCTTCGCTTGCCCTGTCGGTCATCCCTGGAGGCGCTGGGCATGCGTTATTGTATCAACCAGTTTCGAAGGTCAGAACCATGAGCGATCAGCTTACCCTGGCGGCCGAGGCGCGCGATCGGGCAGGCAAGGGAGCCTCCCGTGCACTGCGCCGTGACGGTCGTGTCCCTGCAGTCATCTACGGCGGCAAGGAAGAGCCCCAGACGATCCACGTCGAGGAGCGTGCTCTTTCTAAGCTTCTCCACACCGGCCACTTCGCCAACTCGATCGTGATGATCGAGATCGACGGCAAGTCGGTCCGCACCCTGCCCAAGGACGTCGCCTTTCACCCGGTTTCCGACCGTCCGACCCACGTCGACTTCCTGCGCTTGAGCAAGAACGCCAAGGTCGAAGTCGCGGTGCCGGTCGTCTTCACCAACGAAGACGCCTCGCCCGGCCTCAAGAAGGGCGGCGTGCTCAACGTCGTCCGTCACGAGCTGGAGCTGGTCTGCGACGCGGACAAGATCCCGAGCGAGATCGAGATCGACGTCACCGGCAAGGATGTCGGCGATGCGATCCACATCAGCGAAGTCACCCTGCCCAAGGGCAGCGAAAGCGCGATCACCGATCGTGACTTCACCATCGCGACGCTGGTCGCTCCCTCGGCGCTGAAGAAGGCCGAAGGCGCTGCCGCCGGCGAAGCCGAAGAAGGCGAAGCGGAGGCCTGAGCCTCTCCGCCTTTTTGCGACAACGACACCGAAAACGCCGGTCCCTTGCGGGGCCGGCGTTTTCTTTTGCGCCGTTCTTGGCTAGGGGCCCGTGATGCAGCTTTGGGTCGGCCTTGGAAATCCCGGCGCGAAATACGCGCTCAATCGTCACAACATCGGATTCATGGCGATGGACACCATAGCCGAGGTGCACGACTTCGGCCCTGTCCAGAAGAAGTTCTCCGGCTGGCTGCAGGAAGGCCGCATCGGCGGCGCAAAAGTCCTGTTGCTCAAGCCCGCGACGTTCATGAACGAAAGCGGCGTTTCAGTCGGTGAGGCCATGCGCTTCTATAAGCTGGGCATGGACGCGCTGACCGTCTTTCACGACGAACTCGATCTCGCGCCCTTCAAGGTGAAGGTCCGGATGGGAGGCGGACTGGCGGGACACAACGGCCTGCGCTCCATCGACAAGTATCTCGGCCCCGATTTCCGGCGCGTGCGCATCGGCATCGGTCATCCGGGGCACAAGGACCGCGTCACCGGCCACGTCCTCGGCAACTATGCCAAGGCGGAAATGGACGACCTTGCCGACATGCTGGGCGCCATCGCGGCAGAGGCAGAGTGGCTGGCCAAGGGCGACGACGCCCGCTTCATGAGCGATCTCGCGCTCCGCCTTCAGGACTGAACATGGCCCGCGAAGCGCGCGTAATCGGCGTGCGGGGGGCAGCGGCGCTGATCGGCGTGCAGGCCGTGGGGCTCGCGGTGATTGGCGGTGCCGTCTGGCAGGCCGGCGGCAGACCCCTGTCCGCGATGATCTCGTTCGATGGGGCGCAAGTCCTGCTCGGCCTTTGCATCGCGGCGGTGCTGGTGGCCGCCGCCGCCGGTCTCCAGGCTCTCGCTCCCGACTTGTCGCACCGCCTGCTGATCGACCAGGCGCGGGCCTACCCCTTCCTGCAGGAACCGCTTGGCTGGAAAGCGCTCCTATGGTTCTCGCTTTGCGCGGGGATCGGCGAGGAGATCGCCTTTCGCGCAGGAGCGCAGACCTGGCTGTCCGACCAGCTTGGCACCCTGCCCGGCGTCATCCTCGCCACCGCCGGATTTGCCGCCATCCACCTTTCGCGCCCGCCGATCATGCTGATCCAGTTCGTCATCGGCCTCGCGATCGCGCTGCCGTTCGCCTGGTCGGGCAGCCTTCTCGCCGCGATCGTCGGGCATACGCTCTACGATATCTGGGCACTGGCCAACCTGCAGAAGCATGTCGCCCGCCACCGCATTGAAAGCGCGGCGAAATTCTCAGAAGCGGGATCGGAACAGCCCTGAACAGCCGGTTCGTTGGCGGCCAGGGCGATGGTTTAATTACCGTTACCATAACTCTTCACCTCACCTTTACCACGGTCTGGAACGGTTTACCTTCCGGACCGCCGTGTTTATTCTGGCCGGGGACCAAGGGGAGTACCGTGATGAATTTCGTTTCGAAGAGGCCGGCGCGCATCGTGTTGCTCGCCATGCTGGCCATGCCGGTCGCTGGCACCGTGCATGCGCAGGAATTTGCGTCGAACGAAGACGTGCTCACCACCGTCTATGGTGCCCGTGTCGCCGAGGGTCCGAAAGTAGAAGGCGTCATCACGCGGCGCACCGATGAGAAGCTCCAGATCACCAAGCCCGACGGCACGCGCGTTGTCGTCGCCTACGACAACCAGACCAAGGTCAAGGCGAAGGGCGGCTTTCTGGGCGGCGGCAAGACGCTCGACACCAATTCGCTCTACAACGGGCTGCCGGTAACGGTGCAGACGGTGCAGTACGCCAACGGCCTCGTCGCCACTGAAGTCGCGATGAAGAACAGCGACCTGAAGATGGCCGCCATCGTCCACAACGGCACGGCGCAGAAATTCGGCGAGCATGACGAGGCGATCGGCAAAAACGCCAAGATGGTCGAAGCGCTGCGCACCCGCATGGCCGACATCGACAACTATAACGTCAAGGGCACGACCAACGTTTATTTCGACAGCGGCAAGTACCGCCTGACGCCGGAGGGCGAGCGCAACCTGTGCGACGCCGCCTCGCAGGCGGAGGCGATGGGCAACGCGCTGTTGCTGGTGGTCGGCTACACCGATTCCACCGGCAGCTACGAGGTGAACCAGGAACTGAGCGAGAAGCGCGCGGGACGGGTCGTCAACTATCTTCAGCAGGCCTGCGGCTGGAAGCCGTGGCGCATGCTCAGCCCGACCGGGATGGCGGCGTCGGACCCGCTGGCCGACAACAGCACGGCGGAAGGCAAGGCCCAGAACCGCCGGGTTTCGGTCAACATCCTCGTCAGCAAAAGCATCGACGAGGACCTGTGAAAGCCGGAGGGGCGGGCGCACCCCGCCCCTTCCCTGTTCTCGCAACGCCGGCGCGAACCGCGATCAGGCGAGGGCAAACATCAGCACCACCCCGATCATCACCGCTGCGGCAATCCAGCCCATCGCCGCAAGCCGGCGTGATATCGTAAGGTGCCCCATCACGCGCGGGTTCGTCGCCATCAGCATCAGCACGATCATCAGCGGCGGCGCGAGCACGCCGTTGACCACCGCCGCGACATAGAGCGCGCGCATCGGATCGATGTCGACGAAATTGATCGCCGTTCCGCCCAGCGTGGCAATCGCGATCACGGCGTAGAACGCCTTTGCTTCCTTGGGCCGTCGGCCCAGCCCTTCGGTCCAGCCGAAGGTTTCGCTGACCGCATAGGCGGCGGACCCGGCCAGGATCGGCACCGCCAGCAACCCGGTGCCGATGATGCCCATGGCAAACAGCGCGAACGCCGCATCCCCCGCGATCGGGCGCAAGGCCACCGCCGCATCCGCCGCCGATGCGATGTCGGTGATTCCCTTCTGGTGCAGCGTCGCCGCCGTCGCAATCATTATGGCCAGGGCGACCAAGTGCGAGAATCCCATGCCGACCAGCGTATCCACCCTGATGCGGCGCAGTTCGGCCCCCGCAGTCCGCGGCGAGGCGTGCAGCGGCTTGACGTGGCGGCGATGCTGCTCCTCGACCTCTTGCCCCGCCTGCCAGAAGAACAGGTAAGGGCTGATCGTCGTGCCGAAAACCGCGACCAGCGCCATCAGCTGCGCCTGCTCCATCGCGAACCGGGGCACGAAGGCCCCCTGCGCCGCTGCGGCCCAATCGACTTCTGCGAACAGCAGCACCCCCACATAGGCGAACAGCGAGAGAGTCGCCCACTTGAGTATCCCGGCGTAGCGATCGTAGCTGACCAGCACTTCCAGCAGCACGGACACGACCGCGAAGCCGACGGTGTAGGTTAGCACCGGGCCGGGCAGGATCAGGCCCATCACCGCCCCCATCGCGCCGAGATCGGCACCCAGGTTGATCATGTTTGCGACCAGCAGGAGCAGGACGACGGTGCGCAGTAGCCAGCGTGGATAGTGCCGCCGCAGGTTCTGCGCGATCCCCCGCCCGGTGACAGCGCCGACGCGGGCGCAGATCTCCTGGATCGCCGCCAGAAGCGGAAAGGCGAACGGCATGGTCCAGGCCATCTGGTAGCCGAACTGCGCACCCACCTGGCTGTAGGTGCCGATGCCGCTGGGATCGTCGTCTGCCGCCCCGGTGACGAGGCCGGGCCCCAGGACCGAGCGGACCGAGCGCGTTTGGCCGACCTCTTCTGCTTTCATCCCGGCCCGATTCCCGTCGGTCGGCCGAAGGGCCGCCGCCTGCTGTATCGCAGAACGAACCCCGACCGGGAATAGCCCGCCCGCGACGTTCCCCCAACGATCGCGGGCGGAAAGATGGCCCTGATCAGTTGATGCGGACGACGGTCCAGGTGTCCTTCGGATCGGCGGAGTTGGTCGAACGCCAAGTCGTGCCGTCCATCACGTCGACGTAGCACTTGGCTTCCGCTTCGCCCTCCATCGTCATGCAGTAGGTCGCCGGCTCGGTCTTGGTCCAGGTTCCGTTGGTCGTCGTGCCGTCGACATCGGTCACCAGCGTCCCGTCGCCGTTCATCGTCAGCTTGAAACTGGCGCCGTCGGGGCCGGACATCTGAAAATTGCCAGTGTCGGGCTTGCCGTCCACCGCCATCGATGCGGCAGCGGTCTCGGTCGCGGCGGGTGCCGCCTGCGCCGTGTCGGTAGCCTGGGCGGCAGGTGCCTGTTCGGCGGGTTGCGAACAGGCGGACAGGGCGGCCATGGCCGCCACGAGAACGAGCTTCTTCATGTCTGTGTCTCCCTACGCCCCTGTCGGGCGCGGGGGAAGCTACGCCTGCCCTGCCCATCCGGCAATGCGCCGCGCGCTGCGCCGGCAAACCGGCGTTCCCCCTGGCGCCGGTATTCCCCCTAGCCATTCCGCCCCTCTGGCTCTATCGGGCCTCCACACCTGATTGACGGAGCATTTCATGGGTTTTCGTTGCGGCATCGTGGGCCTTCCCAATGTCGGCAAGTCGACGCTGTTCAACGCGTTGACCGAGACGCAGGCGGCGCAGGCGGCGAACTATCCGTTCTGCACGATCGAGCCCAACGTCGGCCAGGTCGGCGTCCCCGATCCGCGGCTGGACGAGATCGCCCGCATCGCCGGCAGCGCGAAGATCGTGCCGACGCAGCTCGCCTTCGTCGATATCGCCGGCCTGGTGAAAGGCGCGTCGAAGGGCGAAGGCCTGGGCAACCAGTTCCTCGGCAACATCCGCGAGGTGGACGCCATCGTGCATGTCCTGCGCTGTTTTGAGGATGACGACATCCAGCATGTCGCCAACAAGGTCGATCCCCTTGCCGATGCCGAGGTGGTCGAGACCGAGCTGCTCCTGTCCGATCTCGAAAGCCTCGAAAAGCGCGTGCCCGCCGCCGCCAAGCGCGCCACCGGCGGCGACAAGGAATCGAAGCTGATCGCCAGCGTTCTGGGCCAGACGCTCGAACTTCTGCGCGACGGCAAGCCCGCGCGCCTGACCGAGCCGAAAGACGAGGAGGAAGCCCGCGTTTTCCGCCAGGCGCAGCTGCTGACCGCAAAGCCCGTGCTCTACGTGTGCAACGTGGCCGAAGAGGATGCCGCGACCGGAAACGAGTTGACGGAGAAGGTCTTCGAAAAGGCCAGGGCAGAGGGCGCGCAGGCGGTCGTCGTTTCGGCCGCGATCGAGAGCGAGATCGTCGCGATGGACCCGGCCGACCGCGCCGAGTTCCTGGCCGAGATGGGGCTCGACGAATCGGGTCTCGCCCGCGTCATCCGCGCCGGTTACGACCTCCTCGGCCTCAAGACCTTCTTCACCGCCGGGCCCAAGGAAGCGCGCGCCTGGACTTTTCCCGACGGGGCCAAGGCACCGCAGGCCGCCGGCGAGATCCATACCGATTTCGAACGCGGTTTCATCCGCGCGGAAACGATCGCCTATGACGACTACATCGCGCTGGGCGGCGAAAGCGGCGCCCGCGAGGCGGGCAAGCTGCGCCAGGAAGGCAAGGAATACCTCGTCAAGGATGGCGACGTGATGATGTTCAAGTTCAACGTCTGATCGGTTTCATCCGGGCCCGCGGGCGTTGATGATCCGGGCGCCACTCGTCTGAGCTGAAGCCTTGCCATGCCGTCGCTGTTGCCGATGTCGGCAGTGGCTGCGGGCACCAATCGGACGCTCGCCCGTTCCCTTGCCAACACAAGGGGACATGCCGAAATGGTCGATAAATCCGAAAAACTCGAATGGCTCGTGCGACTGGGTTACCTGTCGCGCGCCATTCTCTACATCATGCTTGGCTATATCGCGCTGACCAGTGCGGGCCAGATGGCCGAAGGCACCGACGGCATCTTCAAGGCGATCGAGAACATCCCGGCGGGTACCGCACTGTTGTGGCTGATGGTCGTGGGTCTGGCCGCCTATGCGCTGTTCCGGTTTGCCACCGGCATCTTCGATCTCGAGCACAAGGGTTCGGATTCCAAGGGCATGGCCAAGCGCGCGGGGCACATCGGCAGTGCTATCGGTCATACCGCGCTGGCCTGGACCGCCTACAAGTTCGCCAGCTACGAAGGCAGTGCGGAAACGTCCGGCGGCGGCGCGCAGGAAATGGCGGCAGGCCTGCTGTCCATTTCGCTGGGCGGCGTGGTCCTGGGCCTGCTGGGCATCGCGTTTCTGGTCGCAGCCTTCATGCAGGCGAAGCAAGGCATTTCGGGCAGCTTCATGCACTATGTCAGCCCGCGCGCGCCGAGCTTCACCCGCTGGGTCGGTGGGGCGGGCTATGTCGCGCGCGGCGTCGTCTACCTCATCATCGGCTGGTCGCTGGTCAAGGCCGGTTTCCTTTCGGGCGGATCGGGTCAGGTGAAGACATTGGGCGATGCGGTCGCCTCGCTTATCGGCCAGGGCATGCTGTTCACGCTCGTCGCGATCGGCCTTCTGCTGTTCGGTATCTTCAGCCTCATCCTCGCCCAGTACCGCATTATTCCCGACCTCGATCCTTCGGGCATGAAGCCGGCATTCCGCAGCTAGAGCGATGCTTTGCGGCCGCCCGCCGGCATGCTAGGCGGGCGGCCATGCCCTATTACGAAGACATCGAGGTCGGCGAAGTCCACCATTTTGGCCGATACGAGATCACGCGCGAGGAGATCATCGAGTTCGCCTCGCGCTACGATCCGCAGGCGTTCCACCTCGACGACGATGCCGCAAAGGAAGGGCCGTTCGGTGCCTTGGCGGCCAGCGGCTGGATGACGGCGGCGGTGACGATGAACATGCTGGTCGAAGGCTGGATCGGCCACGAAGGGACGAGCCTCGGCGGTGCCGGGGTGCGCGAACTCAACTGGCTGCGCCCGGTATGGCCGGGCGACGTGCTGTCGGTGCGCGCGGTGGTGCTCGAAAAGCGGCGCAGCAAGGCGCGGACCGGCATGGGCATCCTCGACCAGAAGATCGAGACGCTGGACGCGACCGGAGAGCCGGTGATGGCCATGCGCACCATGGGGCTGGTACGCACGCGCGATGCGGCGGGCCGCGACTAACTGCCGCAGCCGAGGGCGCCCTTCTTGTCGTAGACGACCCGGCCCTTGCTGTCGGTCACCGTCATGCTGCCGGGATACTGGCTGGCGGTGATGCCGTCGCCGGGTTCCCCCGTCACCTTCAACGCGACGGCGAATTCCTTGCCATCGTATTTTTCGTATCCCGCCACCGGCAATCTCGCGCTGCCCTTGTCAGGTGCGAAGTCGACGACTTTGCCATTCTGAAGCATGTAGCCGTGCTCGCCCTGGCCGATGAAGACGACGGCGATGCCGCCATCGGGCGCGAAGCTGCAACCCGCGCCGCTCAGCCCGAATTTCTCGACATCGGAATAGGCGATCGATTCCGGGGTCAGCGGCTGCACCGCCGGCATGTCGTGCATGGCATTGATTTCCGCCACGTCGGCCGCATCCTTCGCCGGATTCGCCTCGTCGCCGCAACCGGCCAGCAGGACCATCGCCGTCGCCGCCACCATCATCTTTCGCATCTTGCCTTTTGTCCTATCTGCGCCCGAACAGTTTCTCGACGTCATCCATCGACAGCTTGACCCACGTCGGTCGTCCATGATTGCACTGGCCCGAGCGCGGGGTGTTTTCCATCTCGCGCAGCAGTGCGTTCATTTCGGCGACGCCAAGCCTGCGCCCGGCGCGGACAGAGCCGTGGCAGGCCATCGTCGCAAGCACGAGATCGAGCTTTTCGCCCAGCAGCAGCGCGCCCTTGCGCTCGTCAGGTCCGTTCTGGGCGATGTCGTCGGCTATGTCGCGCAGCAGCCGGGCGGGATCGGCACCCTTCAGCGCGGCGGGCATGGTGCGCACCAGCATGGCATCGGGCCCGAAACGTTCGACCGCAAGGCCGACGCTGGCCAGCCCTCCGGCGGCATCCTCGATCCGGTCGCAGTCGGCCTCCTCCATCTCGACCACTTCGGGCAGAAGCAGCGCCTGCGACCGGGCGACGGCATCGTCCGCCCCCGCCGCCTTCAGCCGTTCGAGTGTCAAGCGCTCGTGCGCGGCGTGCTGGTCGACGATGACGAGGCCGTCGGCGGCTTCCGCAACGATGTAGGTCTCGGCAATCTGTCCGCGCGCGACGCCCAGCGGAAAGCGCGCGGCGTCGCCAGCCTCTTCCAATGCCTGTTCGGCACGGGCAGAGGGCATGAAGTCGTCGGCAAGGATCGTCCGCTCCGCCTCGTGCCAGACGGGCGGCGTGATCGGCCCGCGCTGCGGCTGCCAGCCCTGGAACAGCGGGCGATTGTCTCGGGCGACCGGTGCGGTGTCGGTTCCGGCCGGGTCGCCCTCGCGCTGCCACAGGCCCATGGCGGCCGCGTCCGGCGCCTGCGCGCTGCGCCGGTCGCCCCCTGCCAGCGCATCGCGCAGCCCCGAAACGATGAGGCCGCGCACCATGGCCGGATCGCGGAACCGCACCTCGGTCTTGGCCGGGTGGACGTTGACGTCGACCTCCTCCGCCGGAACCTCGAGAAATAGGGCGAGGACGGCATGCCGGTCGCGGGCGAGCATGTCGGAATAGGCGCCGCGCACCGCGCCGATCAGCAAGCGGTCCTTCACCGGACGGCCGTTGACGAACAGGTACTGGTGATCGGCCACGCCCCGGTTGTAGGTCGGCAAACCAGCCAGTCCGGTCATGCGCAGCGGCGCATCCGCCGGGCCGCGCATCACGTCGACCGCAACGGCGTTGTCGGCCAGTTCGCGCGCGACGAGACGGCTGACGCGGGTGGCCAGCGCCTCGTCGGGTTGCACCTGGAAAATGCGCCGTCCGTCGTTGGACAGCGAAAAGCCGATATCGGGGCGCGCCATGGCGAGACGACGCACGACATCGTGGCATGCGGCATATTCGCTGCGGGCAGAGCGCAGGAATTTCCGGCGGGCCGGCACCTGCGCGAAAACCTCCTCGACCCGGATGCGCGTTCCCGGCGGCAAGGCGGCCGGCCCTTCGCTCACCAGTCGCCCGTGATCGACGATGCGCTGCCAGCCCTCGGCCAAGTGGCGCGGGCGGCTTTCGATGGTGAGGCGCGCAACGCTGGCGATCGACGGCAGCGCCTCTCCGCGAAAGCCGAGGGTCAGCACCTTCTCGATCGCGCCTTCCGCGCCCACCAGCGTCTCCGGCAATTTCGAGGTCGCGTGGCGTTCCAGTGCAAGTGCCATCTCTTCCGGGGCCATGCCGCAGCCGTCGTCGGTCACCTCGATCCCGTCGAGCCCGCCCGCTTTCAGCGCCACGTCGATCCGCGTCGCACCGGCATCGATGGCGTTTTCGACGAGTTCCTTGAGCGCGGCGGCGGGCCGTTCGACCACTTCGCCCGCCGCGATCCGGTTCACCAGGTTGTCGGGAAGGCGGCGGATCTGCGGCATGGATGGGGGTCTAGCGACGAACTCCCGGTTTTTCGAGGCGGACGGTGTGGAAAAGGCAGCATCCCCGCGCGAAAAATTTTCCATCCGTCTACTCTTTTGCGCTAGTCACTCGCAACGCCGCCACCCCAAGCGCCGCCCGATTCAGCCGCGCGCCTTCATTTCACCAGGGATCCGCACCGTCCATGTCCAATTTCTTTACCCGCCTGTTTCAGTTCGGTTCGCAGAACATGGCCATCGATCTCGGCACCGCGAACACGCTCGTCTATGTCGAGGGGCGCGGGATCGTGCTCAACGAGCCTTCGGTCGTCGCGATCGAGACGCTGAACGGCATCAAGAAGGTGAAGGCGGTCGGCGACGATGCCAAGATGATGATGGGCAAGACGCCCGACAGCATCGAGGCGATCCGCCCCTTGCGCGATGGCGTCATCGCCGACATCGAGGTCGCCGAGGAGATGATCAAGTATTTCATCAAGAAGGTGCACGGCAAACGCTCGATGTTCCGCTTTCCCGAGATCGTGATCTGCGTGCCGTCGGGCTCGACCTCGGTCGAACGCCGCGCGATCCGTGACGCGGCCAGCAACGCGGGCGCATCGCAGGTCTACCTGATCCTCGAACCGATGGCCGCCGCGATCGGCGCCGGCATGCCGGTGACCGAACCGGTCGGCTCGATGGTGGTCGACATCGGCGGCGGCACCACCGAGGTCGCCGTGCTGTCGCTGCGTGGCCTCGCCTACACCACCAGCGTGCGCGTCGGTGGCGACAAGATGGACGAGGCGATCGTCTCCTACGTCCGCCGCCACCACAACCTGCTGATCGGCGAAGCGACGGCGGAACGGATCAAGCAGGACTACGCCATCGCGACGGTGCCCGAGGACGGCGAAGGCGAAGTCATCCACATTCGCGGCCGCGACCTTGTCAACGGCGTGCCCAAGGAAATCACGATCAGCCAGGCGAACATCGCCGAAGCGCTGGCCGAACCGATCGGCGCCATCGTCGAGGCGGTGCGCATCGCGCTGGAAAACACCGCGCCGGAACTGGCCGCCGACATCGTCGACCAGGGCATCGTGCTGACGGGCGGCGGCGCGCTGATCAAGGGGCTGGACGAGCATCTGCGCGAGGAAACCGGCCTTCCCGTCACCGTCGCGGAAGATCCGCTGTCCTGCGTCGCGCTCGGCACCGGTCGCGCGCTGGAGGAACCGGTCTATCGCGGCGTATTGATGACCGCCTGAGGCATTCGATCTGACTTGAAAGGGGCGTGGCGATGGCACCGCCAAAAGACCGTCGCTCCAGTTTTTCCAAGCGGGCGCAACTCGGCCTGTTCACCAGTTATGTCGCGGCGTTCTTCGGCGCCGCGCTGGGCTTCGTGCTGCTGATGATCTCCTTGTTCCATCCGGCGACCTTCGCCTTTGCGCGAAGCGCGGCCACCGACGTCGCCGCGCCGGCGGGTCAGGTCGGCGCGACCGTGCGCACCGGCGGCAAGTCGGTGATCGACGTGATCGCAGGCTATATCGCGGCGGGCAGCAAGAACGCGCAGCTGCGAAAGGAACTGGCGATTGCCCGCTCCAGGCTGGCCGAGGCGGAGGCGATCAAGTCGGAGAACCAGCGGCTCAAGCAGTTGCTGAACGTGCGGGAAACCGACGGCCGCCCGGTTACTGCCGCGCGCCTGATCGGATCGACCGCCAGCTCGACGCGCCGTTTTGCCCTGCTCAGCGCCGGGGCGCGCGACGGGGTGCAGGTGGGCATGCCGGTTCGCTCCTCCACCGGGCTGGTCGGCCGCGTGCTCGAGGTGGGGCAGCGGACGGCGCGAATCCTGCTGATCACCGATGGCGAGAGCGTTGTGCCGGTGCGCCGCGTCAACGGCGACATCGCCGGTTTCGCGCAAGGGCAGTCGAACGGTACGCTCGTCATCCGGCTGATCGACCTGGGCATCAACCCGCTGAAGAAGGGCGACGTTTTCGTCACGTCCGGTTCGGGCGGGCTCTATCGCCCCAACGTGCCGGTCGCGATCGTCGCCAACGTCACCCGCGACGGCGCGGTGGCGCGCATCGTGTCGGACCCGGCGGCCAGCGAATTCGTCGTGGTGGAGCCGATCTGGCAACCGCTGACCGAACTGCGCGACCCGGCCAAGCCGGCGGCGGAGTAAGCGCGGCGTGGCGCTGACCGGCGACCGGCTGCCCGGCCAGGGGCTGTTTGCGCGGCGCATCAATCGCGCGCCCTCGCCGCTGCTGGCGAAGACGGTGCCGTGGGTTACCATTGCGCTTGCCTCGTTGATGCCGCTGTCGCCGATCATCGCCTCGGCCCCGGTGCTGCCGCCATTGGGCTTTATGCTGCTGATCGGCTGGCGCCTGCTGCGCCCGGGCCTGCTGCCGATCTGGGCCGGTGCGCCCCTTGGGCTGATTGACGATCTCTATTCGGGGCAACCCTTCGGCAGCGCCATCCTGCTCTGGTCGCTGGCGATGATTGGGCTGGAGCTGATCGACGGCTGGCTGCGCTGGCGCGGTTTCTGGCAGGACTGGCTGGTCGCCAGCGGCGTCATCGCAATCTATCTCTTCGTCGCGCATGCATTGGCGGCGTTTTCCGGCGGCACCTTTCACCCGGCAGTCATCCTTCCCCAGCTATTGTTGTGCTTCATCGCTTTCCCCTTGCTGACTCGCGTGATCGCCATTCTCGATCTCTTTCGTCTCGCCCGCGTGCGGAAACTCGGCTGATGCTCGGGTGGAAGCGGCGTGGCCCGCGTATCGAGCAGCGCGTCAGCAGCGGCGAACTGCGCAACCGGTTCGACCGGCGCAGCTTCGTCATCGGCAGCATCCAGGGCGGCGTCGGCGTGCTTCTGGCGGTGCGCATGGCCTATCTCGCGGTGGCGGAGAACGAGAAGTACGAGCTGGCCTCGGAATCGAACCGCGTCGACCTGACCCTGATCCCGCCGCGCCGGGGCTGGATCCTCGATCGCAACGGCATACCGATGGCGTCGAACCGCGCCGATTTCCGCGTCGACCTCGTGCCCGAACGGGTCATCGACAAGGAGCGGACGCTCTCGACGCTGGGCGAGATTCTCGAGCTGACGCCCGCGGCGATCACCGACCTTCGCGACAAGCTTGACGGCGCGCGCGGGTTCCGCCCGGTCGAGGTGGCGACAGGCGTCGACTGGGAGCAGTTCGCGGCGCTGTCGGTGCGCCTGCCGGACCTGCCCGGCGTGGTGCCGCAGCGCGGCTTTACGCGGTATTACCCTACCGGCCCGTCGGTCGGGCATCTGCTGGGCTATGTCGGCACCGTCTCGGCAGAGGAATACGAGCAGGAAAAGAACCCGCTGCTGATCACGCCCGGTTTCAAGATCGGCAAGGACGGGGTCGAGAAATACTTCGAGAAGCGCCTCCGCGGCGAGCCGGGCGCGCGCCGGGCCGAAGTGACCGCCAACGGCAAGATCGTCCGCGATCTCGAAACCAAGGAGGACGTTCAGGGCGACCCGGTCAAGCTGACCATCAACGCCAAGCTGCAGGATTATGCAGCGCGGCGCATCGGGCTGGAATCCGGGTCGGTCGTGGTCATGGATCTCGAAAAGGGCGACCTGCTGTGCATGGCATCTATGCCCAGCTTCGATCCCAACAGCTTTTCCGACGGCATCGGCCGTGTCGAATGGAAGATGCTGTCCGAGGACGACCACGTTCCGCTGCGCAACAAGGTGCTCTCGGGCCTCTACCCGCCCGGCTCGACGGTGAAGCCCTTCGTTTCGCTCGCCCTGCTCAAGGCCGGGATCGACCCCGACGAATCGGTTTTCTGCGGCGGGGGCCTGCGCGTCGGCAACCGCGTGTTCGGTTGCTGGAACCGGCGCGGCCACGGCACCGTCAACATGGCCAAGGGCATCTATCAGTCCTGCGACGTCTATTTCTACGCCATGGCCCAGCGCGTCGGCATGCAGCCGATCGCCGACATGGCCCGCAAGCTGGGCCTGGGCTGGAAGTATCCCCTCCCCGTCGCCAGCCAGTCCTACGGCACCGTGCCCGACCCGGCATGGAAGAAGCGCAAGTACGACAGCGAGTGGCAGACCTACGACACGGTCAACGCGACCATCGGTCAGGGCTATTTTCTTGTGAACCCGTTGCAGCAGGCGGTCATGACCTCGCGCATCGCCAGCGGCCGCAGGTTGCAGCCACGCCTCGTGGCGACCGACCCCGCCCTCCCCGCGCCGCATCTCGACATTTCGGACGAGCACCTGCAGATCGTGCGTCATGCGATGTGGGAAGTGGTCAACGGCGCCGGCACCGCCGGGCGCGCGAAGTTGCCTCTCGAGGGGATCGAGCTTTCGGGCAAGACCGGCACGGCGCAGGTCGTCAGCCTCGCCTATGGCCGGGGCGGCAAGGGCGTGCCCTGGAAATACCGCGACCACGGCCATTTCATCAGCTTCGCCCCTTATGACAATCCGAAATATGCCTGCGCCGTCGCGATCGAACATGGCGCGGGTTCGTCGTCGGCATACCCGGTGGCGCGCGACGTGATGACCTACCTGTTCGACCCGCAGAAAGCGGTCGAGGTGCTGCACACCTACGAAGCCGAATGGGGCGGCACCGCGCAGGAGCGCCTCGCCCGCAAGTACCAGGCCTACGAGAACGCCTATGGCGGCGCAGCGCCGAAACCGGCGGAAAGCGTTATCGAGAACGCGGTCGACAATCCCGCCGACACGCCCGCGCCGCGCCCGATCAACAACGCCGACGCGCCGCGCCCCGCGGAGGGCGACACCGCCGCCAGCGCAGTGACGGCAAATGCGCCTGCCGCCACGCCATCGCCGGCACCGGCACCGGCACCGGCGGATGCGCCGCGCCAGGGCCCAGCGCAATGAGCGTCCTCAACGCCCTTCCGGCCGGCATCGGGCGGCAGCCATGGGGCGTGATCCTGCCGCTGACGGCTCTCGTCTGTTTCGGCGCGGCAGTGCTTTACTCGGCGGCGGCAGGCCACTGGATGCCATGGTCGGCAATGCACGTCGTGCGCTATCTCGCGTTTCTCGTGATGGCGATCGTCATTTCGCGGTTCAGTCGCGAGTTCGTGAAAATAATGGCATTGCCCATCTACGTCATCGTCCTGCTGCTGTTGATGGCGGTCGAGGCGCTGGGCTTCGTCGGCGGCGGCAGCCAGCGGTGGCTGAACCTCGGCTTCATGACGCTGCAGCCGTCGGAACTGATGAAACCGGCCATCGTCATCATCCTGGCGCGTTTCTACGACATGCTCCCCCCGGGGGCGACGCGGGAATTCCGCTCGCTGGCGATACCCGCCGTGCTGATCGGCCTGCCGGTCGGCCTGGTGCTGATCCAGCCGGACCTGGGCACCGGCCTTGCCATTACTTTCGGGGCGGTCGTCGTCATGTTTCTCGCCGGCCTCCCGCTGATCTGGTTCATCGGCGCCGGCGTTGCCGTCATGATCGCGATCCCGTTCCTGTTCTTCGTTGCGCTGCACGACTATCAGCGGCAGCGGGTCTTCACCTTCCTCGATCCCGAAAGCGACCCGCTGGGCACGGGCTATCACATCACCCAGTCGAAGATCGCGATCGGATCGGGCGGGCTGTTCGGCAAGGGGTTCGGCAACGGCACGCAGAGCCACCTCGCCTACTTGCCCGAGCCGCACACCGACTTCGTATTCGCCACGATGGCGGAGGAGTGGGGCATGCTGGGCGGGCTCTTCGTGCTCTTCGTTTTCGGCATCATCCTGCGCTATGGCCTGCGCGTGGCGCGCGATGCGCCGGGGCGCTTCTCGCGGCTGATGGCGGCGGGGCTCACGGCGACCATCTTCTTCTACTGTGCAATCAACCTGATGATGGTCATGGGGCTTGCCCCGGTCGTCGGCATCCCGCTGCCGTTCATGAGTCATGGCGGATCCTCGATGATGACGCTGATGATCTGCATGGGCCTGATCATGGCGGTCGATCGGTGGGGCAAACGCGATATCCGGGGCGGCTTCGAGGATAGCTGAAAAAGCGCTTGCGCGAATCGCGTCAGACACTATTTGGGGCGCTCCACGGCGGACAGGGCCTCGGCCCTTCCCCGTATCGCGGCCCCGAAGCGGCGATGTGGACGCATAGCTCAGTTGGTAGAGCAGCTGACTCTTAATCAGCGGGTCCTAGGTTCGAGCCCTAGTGCGTCCACCACCCTTTATCCCTAAAATATCGAATATCATGCGCGACTTCCCGTGAAGTTCGCCCGAAGTGGCGCCGCCATTCCCGCTTTCGGGGAACCCTCGAGCGGTTGAGCACTTTCTTTACCAAGGGCAACTTGGTCGCCTGGCGTCCGATACCGGCGCGGCGACAAGAGGGGTAATGGAAGAACAGGCAATTGTTATCGCGCTCGTCGGGGTTCTCGGCATCGGCGCGCAATGGGTGGCATGGCGCACCGGTTGGCCCGCGATCGTGCTGATGCTCGGCGCCGGCTTCATCGCGGGGCCGCTGCTCGGCGGCATCGATCCGCACCACGCGTTCGGCGAACTGCTCGAACCGGCTGTGTCGATCGGGGTCGCCCTGATCCTGTTCGAAGGCGGACTAAGCCTCGATTTCCGCGAGCTTCGCAAGACCGGTAGCGCGGTGTGGCGCATGTGCGTCATCGGCGGCCCGGTCGCCTGGCTGCTCGGTTCGCTCGCCTGCTACTACATCGCCGGGCTGGTGTGGCCCGTGGCCATCATCTTTGCCGGCATTCTAATCGTCACCGGACCCACAGTGGTGATCCCCATGCTGCGACAGTCGGCCGTGGCGCAGCGACCTTCTGCGGTGCTCAAGTGGGAGGCGATCGTCAACGATCCGGTGGGCGCGATGGCCGCCGTGCTGGCCTACGAATACTTTCGCGCCTCCGCCGACGGATCGAACGCGCTGGAAGTCGTGCCCCTACTTCTGTTCGCCACCGTCGCGGCGGCGATCCTCGGCTATGCGGCGGCCAAGCTGATCGCGTGGAGCTTCCCGCGGGGATATGTTCCCGAATACCTCAAGGCGCCGGTGCTGCTGGTGGTCGTCGTCGCGCTGTTCGTGGTCGCCAACGCGATCCAGAACGAAACCGGGCTCGTCGCCGTGACCATCATGGGCATTGCGCTGGCCAACATGAAGGTCGATTCGCTGCGCGACATCCATCCCTTCAAGCAGAACATCGCCGTCATCCTGGTGTCGGGCATCTTCATCCTCCTGTCCGCCTCTCTGGAGTTCGAGACGCTTCGCTCGCTCGAGTGGCAGTTTACGCTCTTCATTCTCGCCATCCTCTTCCTCGTCCGACCGGCGACCGTCATCATCAGCCTGGCATTCAGTTCCATCCCGTGGCGCGAACGGCTCTTCCTCGGGTGGATTGCGCCGCGCGGCATCGTCTCCATCGCGATCTCCGGCCTCTTCGCGCTGCGACTGTCCGACCTCGGCTATGGGGACGGTACGATCCTGATCAGCCTGTCCTTCGCGGTGTGCGTCGCCACCATCGTCGCCCACGGCTTCACCATCCAGCCGGTTGCCCGCCTGCTTGGAGTGACTGGCGCGGGCAGCAAGGGTCTGCTGCTGGTCGGTGCGACACCGTGGTCGATCGCGCTTGCCATCGAGCTGAAGGCGGTCGGCGTGCCGGTGACGATCTCCGACACGAGCTGGTGGCGTCTTTCCGCGGCAAGGCAGCAGGGTCTGGAGACCTACCACGGCGAAATCCTCGCCGAAGCGACCGAGCACACCCTCGATCTGACGCGCTATCAGGTGCTGGTCGCGGCTACGGAGAACGAGGCCTACAACTCGCTCGTCTGCATGGAATTCGCGCCGGAACTGGGCCGCGATGCCGTCTACCAGTTGGGTGAGCCGGGCCATCACGACGATCCGCGTGCCCTGCCCAGTGCGATAAGGGGGCGTTCGCTGTTCGAATCCGGGGCCGACATGGAAGAGATGCATCGGCGCCAGACGGCGGGCTGGGAATTCCGCAAGACGCGCCTGTCCGACCGTTTCGGCATCGACGATGCGCGCAGCACCCTGCCTGACGGTGCCGATTTCCTGCTTGTCCTGCGCAAGGACGGCGGGCTCAAGTTCTTCACACACGCCTCGCGTCCGTCCCCCGGCAGCGGCGATCTCGTCCTGTCCTACTCGCCACCGGAGGCGCCATCGGCCGAGCGTGTCCAGGCAGCCAGGGAGCGCAAGGGCGACAAGAAAGGCGCCGGCGCCAACAAACCGGACGCAAGTCCGGCATGAGGGAGAATGCCATGTTCCGCCCCATCGTCATCGCCATCTTGCCCTTGACCGCACTGGCGGCGGTCGGCTGTCAGAAGCCGGAAGCCGATCCGGAACCGAGGCCGACGCCAAATATGTCGGCAAGTCCGGCCTCGATCCTGCGGGAGATGCCCGACCCGGTGGTCGAGGGGCCCACCGGGCCGTTTACCGCCACGATTCCGTTCGGCGATGCCTCGGCCGAATTGCCCGATGGAGCGGAAGCGACCATCGCCTCGGCGCTGGCGTCCGATCAGTTCAAGGCCGGGGGCGGCATCGTCCTGCGCGGCCACAGCGATTCCGTGGGCAGCGACGAGGTCAACCTGAAATCCTCACGCCGTCGGGCGGAAATGGTCGCCGATGCGCTCCGAGAAGCGGGGGTCGATGAAGACAGGATCACCATCATCGCGCTCGGAGAAATGCGACCGATCGCACCCAACGCCCATCTCGACGGCACGCCGGACGAAAAAGGACGGCTGAAAAATCGCCGCGTCGACATCGAGGTCCTGCTGCCTGCAGCGCCCGATCCGTCCGACGACGCAACCCCGGCGCCCGGTCCTGAGGAAACCGCGGCAACGCCTTGATTGCCCAGCTTTGTCGGAAACATCGTAAGCGCCCCGTTAACCATCGTCGGGGCAATAATCCTTGAATTGACGCCAGCGTTTGTCAGCGAAAAGTTAACCAAAGCCCGGTATGACAGCGGGCGTGACGACCCGCCCCTGGTCCTTTTCAGCGCGCCGCGCTTCCTCCCAGGATCTGACCCGGCTGTACCAGCTCGGGGTCAGCGCCCTTGTCGCGTGGATGCTCTACGTCTTCTACGTCCCCCTGCTCATCGATCATTTGCCGCGCTGGGTCGGGGCCGCCGTCGCGCCGCAGCCGGTCTCGGGCGAGATCGTGCTGGTGGACATCACCAACGATCGCAGTTTCACGGCCATCTCGATCGCGGAACGCCAGGCCGAAGCCGTCTCGCTCGCCTCGAAACAGGGGGCGCAGGCGATCTTCATCGAAGGCCAGTTCGTTCAGACCGATTCCGGCATCGAGGCGCTGGGCAAGTCGATTGCCGCCAGCGATGCCCCGGTCACCATCGGCTGGTCGATCACATATGCGGCGGAGGAAAACTCCTCGGGCATCCGCGTCGATCGCCGCGCCTCCTTCCCCAACGTGACCGAAGCGATCCAGGCCGACAGGGTCTTGCCGACCAGGTTTCGCGCGTTCGTGGACGGTTCGATCGAGGTCGGCGGGCGCAGGTATGCCACCTTCTCCTCGGCCATCGCCGGAAAGGGAAATGCGGCGGTCGAAGTGCCGATCGACTATCGCTATGCCATCGGCACGATCCCGGTTCATTCCTTGCAGGATTTCAGGTCCGGCAAGGTACCGCCGTCTTGGTTGCGCGGAAAGCGCGTGGTCATCGGTGCGTCGACGGGGGCACTCGACAGGACCGTGCTCGTGCCCAACGAGTGGAACTGGGTGCCCTCGATCTTCGCGGACATCGTTTCGGCAGAGACCCTGCGATCGGGCCCCCCGGTCGAAATCACCAATCTCACGACCTTCCTCCTGACCCTCCTGCTGCTCTATGTCGCGACGACGCTGCCGCGGAAGGCGCGGCGGCGCATGTATGCGGTCGTGTCCATGCTGGTCGTTGCGATACCCCTGGGCGTCGCGCCGTTCGGCCCCGTGGTCGGAATGGGCAGCGCAGTGACCATGCTCGTCGTATTCTTCACGATGCGATACCGCACGCTGGCACGCGAGCGCGCCGCAGGAACGGAGCGGCTTTCGGGGCTTCCCAACTTCCACGCGCTGGAAGACGACTACGCGGCCGCGACAGGCCGCCTGGTCATCGCCAAGGTCGACAATTTCGAAGAGATCCTCGCCAGTCTCGAACCCGCCCAGCATTCCGAATTCGTCCAGCAGATCGCCAAGCGCCTGTCGGTCGGCTCCGGCCAGAAGATCTACACCGACACGTCGGGGCATTTCGCCTGGTTCGAGGATCTGGAGAACGCCAAGAGCCACGTCGCGGGCCTCCTCGCGCTGACCAGTGCGCCGCTGAAGGTCGCGGACCGCACCTTGGACTTCGCCTGTTCGTTCGGCCTCCTGGACTGCGCCATCGAAAAGCCGCGCCAGGCGATCAGCGCAACGGTCGTGGCGGCCGACAAGGCCGGCACGCGACCAAGCCGCATCGCTTACGTCAGCGAACAGGACGGTTACGATGCGAACTGGCAGCTTTCGCTGCTGGCCTCTCTCGACGAGGCGATCAGCAAGGAGCAAATCTACCTCGCGTTCCAGCCGCAGGTCAGGCTGGACGACGATACGATCGTCGGCGTCGAGGCGCTGGTGCGATGGCGGCATCCCGAACGCGGGGTCATCAGCCCGTCGCAGTTCATCCCCCAGATCGAGCGCGCGGGTCGCCTGAAGCCCCTGACCGCGCACACGCTGCGGCTGGCCGCCCGGGCCTCGCAGAAGACGGCACCGGCCAACGTCCGGGTCAGCGTCAACATCTCGGCCACCATCATCGCCGACGACGACTTCGTCAATTTCGTGCAGGAAAACATCAGGGCTGGCGGCGGCCAACCATCGGCCATCACGATCGAGATCACCGAGACCGCCCGCATACCCAGCATCGAGCGCGCCGCACGCAATCTGCAAGCCTTGCAGCGGATCGGCTATCACGTCGCGCTCGACGATTTCGGCACGGGGGAGGCCAACCTGTCGCTGCTGGTCTCCCTGCCCTGCGACGAGATCAAGATCGACCGCAGCTTCGTGGTCCTTGCGCAGCACAGCGAACGTGCGCGCATGGTCATCGCCGCGCTGGCTCGCACAGCTCAGCTTGCGGGCATGCGACTCGTCGCCGAGGGGATCGAAACCGACGAGGACCGCAACGGCCTGCGCGAGCTCGGATGTCCGATCGGCCAGGGTTACTTGCTCGGAAAACCGCAGTTTCTGCCCCAATTCCTGCAGATGCTGGAGGCGGATCGAAGACAAACTGCCGTGAAATTAACACTTTATTAACCTTAAAAAGTGTGGTTAACAAAAGGCCTCAAGAACGGAGGCCATTATGTTGTCCATGCTTATCGGGTTTTGGTGGGAGCCGCTCAAGGACCTGCTGATGCCCTATCGGTGAGCTGAAAAGCTGCCAATCGGAAGCCCCGCCCTTCGGCGGGGCTTTTTCTTTGGAGCAAGAAATTCGCGATTCAACACGGCCTTAATCGGCAAAAGCCTTGACCCAGACGCTCGCGATCACATTGCGATGTCGCCATTCTTGCAAATCACACTGCTATGTGCCAATGCCTTGCCATGACAACGCTGACCCGCACCACCCAAGCCCGAATCAGGGATCTCGTTCGCGACGGCACGATGACCCGAACCGCGATAGCCCGTGCCGCCGGCCTTCACGCGAACAGCCTGCGTGAGTGTCTAAACGACGACTGGAATCCCACGTCCGATACGATCGCAAAGCTCGATGCGTTTCTCGCCAGCAGCAGCGACCGTCCCGTTCTTGCCACGCCCGAGGAGATTATCGACGAGGCGCGGAACGGCCGGATGTTCATCCTGGTGGATGACGAGGATCGCGAAAACGAAGGCGATCTCGTGATTCCGGCGCAGATGGCCACCCCTGCCGCGATCAACTTCATGGCGACCCATGGCCGCGGCCTGATCTGTCTCACTCTCACCCGCGCACGGGTAGAGGAACTCGGGCTGGAGCTGATGAGCCGGAACAACCGGACGCGGCACGAGACCGCTTTCACCACCTCGATAGAGGCACGCGAGGGCGTGACCACCGGCATCAGCGCCGGAGACCGGGCGCGCACGGTCAGCGTCGCCATCGATGCCAGCAAGGGCCGCGACGACATCGTCACCCCGGGCCACGTCTTCCCGCTTGTCGCGCGCGACGGCGGGGTGCTGATCCGCGCCGGACATACCGAGGCGGCGGTTGATATCTCTCGGCTTGCCGGCCTCAACCCGTCGGGCGTGATCTGCGAGATCATGAACGACGACGGCACCATGGCGCGGATGGACGACCTGCTCGTCTTCGCCCGTCGCCACGACCTGAAGATCGGCACCATCCGCGATCTCATCGCCTATCGCCGCAAGCACGACCACATCGTCGAAAAACGATCGGAAAGCCGCTTCGAAAGCCGCTTCGGTGGACGGTGGACGGCCAATGCCTTTTTCAACAAGGCGACCGGCGAAGAGACCTTGGCCCTCACCCTCGGCCATATCGACCCGGACAAGCCGACGCTGGTGCGGATGCATGGCCTCAACATCTTTGCTGACACCCTAGGCGAGGATCACCCCCGCAATGGGGAACTGGGGCGCGCCATGCAGCTGATCGCCGAGGAAGGATCGGGCGTCGTCGTGCTGATCAACCGGAACCGGGCAGACTACTGGTCGACCGCGCTCGACCTGCATTCCGGAAACAGGCCTGCTCCGTCGATGGACGAATTGCGCGACTACGGTGTCGGCGCGCAGATCCTGTCGGAACTGGGCGTGCACGAAATGATCCTGCTCACCAATTCGCATCACTCGCTCGTCGCGCTGGAAGGATATGGCCTTTCCATCGTGGGCGAACGTCCGATCGTCGTCTGATCCCCCTGCCCGTTCCGGAGTTTACCGCATGGCTCGCTTCCTGATCGTCGAGGCTCGCTTCTACGACCACCTCAACGACATGCTGATCGCCGGCGCCCGCGCTGCGCTGGAGAATGCCGGCCACCATGTCGACGTCCTCACCGTTCCGGGCGCGCTGGAAATCCCGGGCGCGATTTCACTGGCGGCGGAATCGGGTCGCTACGATGGCTTCGTCGCCATCGGCGTCGTCATCCGGGGCGAGACCTATCACTTCGAGATCGTCGCCGGAGAGAGCGCGCGGGGCATCATGGCGCTGACGATGGACGGCATCGCCATCGGCAACGGCATCCTCACGGTCGAAAACGAGCAGCAGGCGATTGTCCGCGCCGATCCCGCGCAGAAGGACAAGGGCGGCGAAGCGGCAAAGGCCGCGCTGTGCCTGCTCGAGCTGCAGGCCCGCTTCGCAGCCTGAAGCGCTTGGCCCTTGCCTGCCGACCGGCAGGCGCGGCGCTTGCCTACCAGATCGTGATCCGGTCGCGCGGCGCGAGATAGAGCTCTGCGCCGGGCTGGACGTCGAAGGCGCGATACCAGGCATCGATGTTGCGGACGGTCAGTGCGCGGTAGTGATCCGGCGCGTGGCTGTCGGTCAGCAGCAGGGTCCGCTCCGCCTTTTCACGCCGCTTGCTTCGGTTCGACTGGGCAAAGGCGATGAAAAAGCGCTGCTCGCCGGTCAGGCCCTCGATCACCGGTGGCTCGCGCCCGTCCAGCGACGCGCGATAGGCGTCGTATGCGGCAGCGAGGCCGGCAACGTCGGCGATATTCTCGGCCAGCGAACCCTCCCCATCGATGGCGACCCCGGGGAAAGGGCGATAGGCCGAATATTGCGCGGAGAGGACCGCAGCGCGGCGGTTGAATTCGGCGAGATCCTCGCGCGTCCACCAGTTGCGCAGAACACCGCTGCTGTCGAACGATGCGCCGAGCGAATCGAAGGCATGGCTGATTTCGTGCCCAATCACCGCGCCGATCGCGCCGTAATTCGCCGCCGGATCGGAGGCGGCGTTGTACATCGGCGGCTGCAAGATCGCCGCGGGCAGGTTGATCGCGTTCTGAAGCGGCAGGTTGAGCGCATTCGCGTCGTTCGCGCGGATCCACCACTCGCCCCGGTCCTGCGGCTTGCCCAGCTTGGCCATTTGCCGGCGATAGGCGAGGTCGTCCGCCGCGATGGTCGCCGCGTAGGCACCCTTGCCCCGCAGATCCAGACCGCGAAAGCTCTCGAAATTCTCGGGATAGCCGATGCCGACCTGCAACGCGGACAGCTTGCGCAAGGCTTCGTCGCGGGTTTCCGGATCGAGCCAGTCGGCCTTGGCAAGGCGGGCGGCGAAGGCATCCTTGATCGCCCGCGTCATTTCGCGAATGGCGCGGCGGTCTGAATCGGGCATGTAGCGCTCTGCGTAGAGCCGGCTCATCGCTCCGCCCAGGTGGCGGTCGAGCGCTTTTATCGCCTGTTCGTTGCGTGGGCGCGCCTTTTTCACGCCGCTGATCGCCGCATCGAACTCCAGCGCCGCCTTGGCGAACGCGGCGGGCAGCACGTCCGCATGATCGGCCAAGTGGCGATAGACCAGCCAGTCGCGCCAGACCTCGATCGGTTCCGATCCGACGAGCGCGGCAAGGCGCGAGATATTCTCCCCGCGATAGGCGATCACCGTGTCCGCGCCGCCGAGGCCCGCCGCCTCGAAAAAGGCGGACCAGTCCATGCCCGGTGCCTTGCGCGCGAACTGGTCGCGCTGCCACGACGAAGGGGCCGAGATGAAATCGTAGAGCGCCGCCTGATCGGGGCTCGCCGCAGCGATCTTCGCTTCCAGCGCCACCACCCGCGCCGCGCGACCGGCGGCATCGTCGCGTCCGGCGAGGCGCAGCATCGTCGTGACCTTGCGCTGCAGGACGGCGCGCTGGGCGCCGCCATAGGCCTCGCGCGTCGGCAGCGACAGTCCGCCCGGCAGGAGGTAGGGCTCGTTCTCGCCCCCGCTCAGCGGTGCGCTGACGAACAGGCCGAACAGGTGCGGCGTTTCGACATCGGACCAGTTGAACGGATCGACGTCGGCGCGCAGTTGCTGGCCGAGCGCGCGCGACAGGTCCTCGTTCGTCGCGATCCGGTCGTACCGGGCAATCTGCCCCTGCACCGGGGCCAAGCCCGCCTTTTCGATCGCGGCCACGTCCATGAAAGCGGCATGATAGCGGCGCACCGCGTCCTGCGCCGTGCCGGGATCCGTTTCCTGCCCGGCGAGGCCCGTGACGAGTTCCGCCATCTGCGCGTCGGCGCGGTCCCTCAGGTCGGGAAAGACACCGACCGACGACCGGTCCGCCGGGATGACGGCGGCCTTTTCCCAGGCCCCGTTGGCATAAAGGTAGAAGTCCTTCCCCGGCGCGACAGACTTGTCCATCGCGTCGAGGTCGATGCCGACGCCCGTGCCCTGCACCGCCGCGCCGCGGTCTCGGTTGTCCGACGAGCACCCCGCCGCAAGCCCGATCGTGGCGAGCAGCAGCAGGGAGGCGGAGAGCAAGGTTGAGCGCAAGGCGCGAGACTTCCCGTCGGGCGTTTGTGGCAAAATCGTGGCGACAGTGTCTTCTAGGTGTCTTTTCGCCGTTCCGCAATCGCCCGCCGGGGCTGCTGGCCGGATGGCCAGCCAAGCCGGGCCAGCGCCGCGCGCCGCCCCGGCAAACCGGTCAGGACAGCCGGCCGAAGCAGCGCGATCCGGCGTAGATTGCCGAATTGCCCAGCTCTTCCTCGATCCGGATCAGCTGGTTGTACTTGGCCAACCGGTCCGACCGCGCGAGCGAGCCGGTCTTGATCTGGCCGCAGTTGGTGGCGACGGCGAGGTCGGCGATCGTGCTGTCCTCGGTTTCGCCCGAACGGTGCGACATGACCGCGGTGTAGCCGTTGCGCTGAGCGATGGAGACCGCCTCCAGCGTCTCGGTCAGGGTGCCGATCTGGTTGACCTTGACGAGCAGCGAGTTGGCCAGCCCCTCGCCGATGCCCATCGTCAGGCGCTTGGGATTGGTGACGAAGAGGTCGTCGCCGACGAGCTGGACCTTGTGGCCGATCTTGTCGGTCAGCGCCTTCCAGCCTTCGAAATCGTCCTCGGCCATGCCATCCTCGATCGAGCGGATCGGGTAGTTGGCGCAGAGATCGGCGAGGTAGTCGGCCATCTCGACGCCGGTCAGCGAAAGACCTTCGCCGGCGATGTCGTAACGGCCGTCCGAGAAGAACTCGGTGCTGGCGCAATCGAGCGCAAGAGCGATGTCGTCACCGGGCTTGAAGCCCGCCTTCTCGATCGATTCCATGACGAAATCGAGAGCGGCGCGGGTGCTTGCGAGATTCGGCGCGAAGCCGCCCTCGTCACCTACCGAGGTCGACAGGCCCTTGTCGTGCAGCCCCTTCTTCAAGGTGTGGAAGATCTCTGCGCCCCAGCGCACCGCGTCGGCCAGCGTTTCGGCGCCGACGGGCATGATCATGAATTCCTGGAAGTCGATGGGATTGTCGGCATGCTCGCCGCCGTTGATGATGTTCATCATCGGCACCGGCAGGACATGCGCCTGGACACCGCCGACATAGCTGTAGAGCGGCAAGCCCCGCGCCGCCGCGGCCGCCTTCGCCACCGCCAGAGAAGTGCCGAGGATCGCATTCGCGCCGATGCGGCTCTTGTTCTCGGTTCCGTCAAGGGCGATCATGGCGAGATCGATGTCGCGCTGGTCTTCGGCGTCGAGGCCGAGGAGCACGTCCGCGATCTCGTCGTTGACGGCGTCGACCGCCTTCTGCACGCCCTTGCCGAGATAGCGGGTCTTGTCGCCGTCGCGCAGTTCCACCGCCTCGTGCGCGCCGGTCGATGCGCCGGAGGGAACCGCCGCGCGGCCCATCGAGCCGTCTTCGAGCAGGACGTCCACTTCGACGGTCGGGTTGCCCCGGCTGTCGAGGATTTCGCGCCCGTGGATGTCGATGATCGCGGTCATGTCGCTGCCTTCCTGATGCTGCCCGGTTTCGAAGACGCAAGGCGCGCAAAAACGCGCCCTGTGTGTTATGCTGGGTGCCGATAAAGGGCGGAACAATCGCTGGCAACCGTCGTTGAAGCCGCAAAGGCACGAACGGTTCTGGCCGTTGCCGTATTGTATCATGAAGGGGCCGCCCGACGACCGGGCGGTAATAGGAAGAAAGATGGAAACCATGGTTGATCCGATCGAACCGACGACCCCGGCAACACCGGTGACCACCCACCGCGAAGAAGCCAAGAGCCGCTTTTCCAAGGCGCTCGACGAAGCGAAGGCCGGCGCTGCCGCGCTGAAGGCCGAGGCGCTCGAAAAGGCAGAGGCCCTGAAGGCGGACGCGAAGGTAAAGGCTGATGGTTACAAGGGCCGCGCAGGCGAAAAGAGTTCGCAGCTCAAGGGCGACGCCGCCGTCTATGGCGACCAAGCCAAAGCGAAGGCGACCGAGCTTGCCAACGAGACCAAGGCCCGCACCAGCGAGGCGCTTGTTTCGCTGAGCCGTCTAGCCACCGACAACGCGCCGACGCTCGATGAAAAGCTGGGCGTCAAGTACGGCGACTATGCCCGGTCCGCCGCGCGCTCGCTGGAAAGCGGCGCGGCCAAGCTCGATGCCAAGAGCCTCGACGAACTGGGCGAAGACGCGCGCGAGATGATCCGCAAGAGCCCCGGCACCGCCGTGGCCGTCGCGGTCGGCGCCGGTTTCCTCCTCGCCCGCCTGTTCCGTAGCAAGTAAGGCGGCTTTTGAGGGGGAACGACATGCTCGATAGCACCGGCTATCAGCGCGAGACTCCGCAGGAGTTCGAACCGGCAGCCGAAAGGTCGCTGGCAGAGGATATCAAGGCGCTCGTCAGCGACGGGCGCCTTCTTGCCGAAGCGGAGCTCGATTTTCACAAGAAGCGCGCCATCTACGGCGCGAAACAGGGCCAGAAGATCGCGGTTCATTTCGCGATCGCCGGCGTTCTTGCGTTTTTCGCACTGATGGCGATCACCGTCGGGCTGGTCCTCGCGCTCGGCCAGATCATCACTTATTGGGGTTCGACGGCCGTGGTCGCTGGCTTTCTGCTGATCGGGGCAGCCATCTTCGCCTCGCGCGGCAAGGCGACGCTCGCCAAGCTGAAGGCCGTTATCGGCGATGGAGACGACGCATGACCGAACAGGAGGTTTTGGAAGCGAAGCGCCTCCGCCGCGCGGCCCGCAAGGTGTTCGACGCGCAGAAAGACCTTATTTCGGCAGACCTGGGCGCAGCCGGGATCGGGAAGCGGGTCATCACCCGCATCGCCGAGGACGGCAGGCTCATGGCCGAGACAGCCATCGATGCCGCCGATCGTCATCGCTCTCTGGTCGGGGCTGGAGTTCTGGCCCTGACGGGCTTCTTCCTGCGCAAGCCGCTGATGGCCTTCGCCGCGAGCATCATGAGTGGGGATCAGGCCGAAGACGACAGCGTAGAGGCAAGCGAACCCGAGAGAGAGACGGAAGAGGCCTGACCACGCCGTCCGCCGGAACTCTCGCGGTTGCGAGGCATTGATTTGGCAAATGCCGTATTTGCAGACATCCGGAAGGAATTACCCGTGAACGAAGCCGAACCCACCGCCGCCAACGACGGCGCCGGCGTTCCCGCCGTAACCACTTACTCGCCAGCCGAGCCGACCCTGACCGAACGGGTCAAGGCGGCGCAGGACAGGCTTGCCGCCCGTGCCGGACCGGTCAAGGACAAGGTCGAGGAAAAGGCTGCCGAATACGCCGAAGCGACTGTCGAATTCGTGAAGAAGCATCCGCTTCTTTCGATCTCGGGCGCGGTCGCCGCCGGTGCGCTGATCGCCTTCGCCCTGCCCGGAAAGCCCGGTCGCAAGATGCGCGGCGGCGCGGTTGCGCTGGGCGGCATGGTGGCCGAACTGGCCGCGACCTACGGTGCGCGCATGCTCAACATGACGCGCGAGGCGGCTGAGGCGAGCCAGGAGAAGCTTGGCGAGATCGGCGAAAGCTTTGCCGCCACCGGATCGGGCCTTGCCGACCGGGCGGGCGACGCCGGCGCATCGCTGGCCGATAGTGTGAGGCGGGTTGGCGAAGCGACCGCTTCGCAGGCCCAGTCGCTGGCGAGCAAGATCCGCCGCTGACCACTGACGAATGCACGACCAATGTCGGCCCGGGGCAAGTCTTGCGCCGGGCCGATTTTTGTTTAGAGGGTGCCGCGACGGCAGGCTCCAACGAAGGAGCCGCCCCCTCCCTCTCTCCGAAAAGGAACCGCTTCGCATGTCGCAGAAGTTGCATCTCGTGATGGGTGGCCGGGTCACGGATCCGCGCTCGCTGGAATTTGCCGACCTGCCTTCGGTCCACCTCGTCGGCGTGTTCCCTGATTATGCCAGTGCCGAGGATGCCTGGCGCGCCAATGCGCAGCGCACCGTGGACGATGCGGAGATGAAATACGTCATCGTTCACCTGCACAAATTGCTCGAACCCGGTCTGCCAAAGGGGTGAGCTGACCGTTGCGCATCCGTTCGGCTAAAGCGGCGGATGCGCAAGCCATGGCGGCGATCTGTGCGTCCTGTCTGATCGGCACGACAATCTCGCGCTAGGATAGCTTCCATCACCGATGGTCGGCCGGATCGCCGCGATCCTGTCGCGGTATCGGCAGGGCGCGCGATAATGCCCCTCCCTCTTCATCGCCTATTCGCCAAAATGCGGCATTGCGGCGATCGAACTGCCCAGCACGGCCAGCATCGCGCTGCACGAGGCAATCGGCTTCACCCCTGTCGGCCTTTACCGCGAGGTGGGCAAAGATTCGGGCGCTGGCCGGACGTAGCCTGGTTCCAGCGCCTGCTCCGACCGCTCAGATGAACTCGATCTTTTCGACTACGTAGAAACGATCGCCCGACGGCACGGTGACCTCGATCTCGTCGCCCGTCTTCTTGCCGATCAGTGCGCGGGCCAGCGGGCTCGAATAGGAGATCCGGCCCTTCTTGGCGTCCGCCTCGGTCTGGCCGACGATCTGGTAGGTGACGGGCTTGTCGTCGTCGTCGAGCAGGGTCACGGTCGCGCCGAATACGATCCGGTCGCCCGACAGTGTCGTCGGGTCGATGATCTGCGCGCGACTGATCTTGTCTTCCAGTTCCGCGATCTGCGCTTCGATCTGGCCCTGGCGTTCCTTGGCCGCGTGATATTCGGCATTTTCCGAAAGATCGCCGTGCGCACGCGCTTCCTCGATGGCGTCGACGACCCGCGGCCGTTCTTCGCGCAGCGTCTTCAGGTCCGAGATCAGCTTCTCGTACCCTTCCGCCAGCATCGGGACTTTTTCGATACTCGCCATGTCTTTCCCTGTTCCTGCGTGTCGCGCCGCATTTCCCGGACAGGCTGCCCCGCCACTCTCTTCATCTGGAAGCGAGTGCGGGAACAGCCTGAACGATTGAGGGAAATCCGATCAGTCAACCATAATAGGATTGAAGCGAGCGCACTTCAAGCTTGCCGCCGCGTTGCGCCACAATGGCATCGGCGGCGACCACGGCGGCGGCGGCGGTGGTGTAGATCGCCACCTTGGCGCCCAGCGCGGCCTGGCGGATCGAGGCGGAGTCCTTGAGGCTCTGCCAGCCCTCGGTGGTGTTGAAGATCAGCGAGACTTCGCCATCGATGATCCGGTCGACGATGTGTGGCCGGCCCTCGGCGACCTTGTTGACCCGTTCCACCGCCACGCCATTGTCGGCCAGGAAACGCTGCGTGCCGCCGGTCGCGATGATCGAAAAACCGTTGTCGGCCAGCTTGCGGATGGCAGGAAGGACATGGTCCTTGTCCGTGTCCTTGACCGACACGAAGAGCACGCCCCTTTCCGGCAGGACGACGCCCGCACCCAGCTGGCTCTTGATGAAGGCGGCGGTGAAGTCGGTGTCGATGCCCATCACTTCGCCGGTCGATTTCATTTCCGGTGATAGGACCGGGTCGGTGCCGGGGAAGCGGCTGAACGGGAAGACCGCCTCCTTGACCGCGATATGGTCGATCTCGCGGCGGATCTTCGGCAGGTCGGCCAGCTTCTCGCCCGCCATGACCCGCGCGGCGATCTTGGCGATGGGGTCGCCGATCGCCTTGGCGACGAAGGGCACGGTGCGCGACGCGCGCGGATTCACCTCGATGAGGTAGACTTCGCCGTCCTTCACCGCGAACTGGATGTTCATCAGGCCCACGACCTTGAGCGCGCGGGCGAGCAGGTCGGCCTGGCGCTCCATCTCGGCGATGATGTCGGCGGACAGGCTGTAGGGCGGCAGGGTACAGGCGCTGTCGCCCGAATGGACCCCGGCTTCCTCGATATGCTGCATGACGCCCGCGACGACCACGTCGGTCCCGTCGGACAGGGCGTCGACGTCGCATTCGATGGCGTCGCGCAGGTACTGGTCGATCAGCACCGGCGAATCGCCCGAAACCCTGACCGCGGTGGCCATGTATTCGTCGAGCTGCGCCTCGCTATCCACGATCTCCATCGCACGCCCGCCCAGCACGTAGGACGGGCGGATCAGCACCGGGTAGCCGATCTGCGCCGCGATGCCGCGCGCTTCTTCCTGGCTGCGGGCGATGCCGTTGGCGGGCTGCTTCAGGTTCAGCTTGTTGACCAGCTTGGCGAACCGCTCACGGTCTTCGGCCAGGTCGATCGCGTCGGGCGAGGTGCCCAGGATCGGGATGCCTGCATCCTCCAGCGCCTGCGCCAGTTTCAGCGGGGTCTGCCCGCCGAACTGCACGATTACGCCGTGCAATTCGCCGTTCGACATCTCGACCGCGAGGATTTCGAGCACGTCCTCTGCCGTCAGCGGCTCGAAATAGAGGCGGTCCGAGGTGTCGTAATCGGTCGAGACGGTTTCCGGGTTGCAGTTGATCATGATCGTTTCGAACCCGGCGTCCTCCAGTGCGAAGCACGCGTGGCAGCAGCAGTAATCGAATTCGATCCCCTGACCGATCCGGTTCGGGCCGCCGCCAAGGATGACGACCTTCCGGCGGTCGGACGGCATGGCCTCGTTCTCGGGCTCGCCGAACAGCGGCGCCTCGTAGGTCGAGTACATGTAGGGCGTAATCGCCTCGAACTCCGCGGCGCAGCTGTCGATGCGCTTGAACACCGGCCGCACGCCCAGCTTGTGGCGCAGCTTGCGGATTTCCTCCTCGCTGGTGCCGCCGGCCATCGCGCGCAGCGTATCGTGGAGCAGGCCCGAGCGCTTGGCCTGGGTCTCGCCCATGCCGCCGGCGACGCCGACCGAACGCACCGCCAGGGTGGCGAGGCGCTTGTCGGAAAAGCCCATCGCCTTCAGCCGCCGCAAGCCTTCGGCATCGCCGGGGACGCCCGCTTCGACGATGCGGGCCTCTTCCTCGATGATCTGCTCGATGTGCTTCAGGAACCAGGGGTCGTACTGCGTCACCGCGTGGATCTCGTCGCGGGTCATGCCCTCGCGGAAGGCCTGCGCGACGATCAGAAGCCGTTCGGGGGTGCGCTCGGCAAGGCGGGCGGTGATCACGTCCTTCGACGCGCCTTCCAGTTCCTCGATGCGGTTGAAACCGTCGAGCCCGGTTTCGAGGCCGCGCAGCGCCTTTTGCAGCGATTCCTTCATGTTGCGGCCGATGGCCATGACTTCGCCGACCGACTTCATCGCGGTCGACAGCTTGTTTTCCGCGCCCTTGAACTTTTCGAAGGCGAACCGGGGTATCTTGGTGACGATGTAGTCGATCGTCGGCTCGAAACTGGCCGGGGTCGCGCCGGTGATCTCGTTGGTGATCTCGTCGAGCGTGTAGCCGACGGCGAGCTTCGCCGCGACGCGGGCGATGGGAAAGCCCGTGGCCTTCGACGCCAGCGCCGAGGAGCGCGAAACGCGCGGGTTCATCTCGATCACGATCAGGCGGCCGTCCGCCGGGTTCACCGCGAACTGCACGTTGGAACCGCCAGTCTCCACGCCGATCTCGCGGAGCACCTCGATGCTGGCGGTGCGCATGATCTGGTATTCCTTGTCGGTCAGCGTCAGCGCCGGGGCGACGGTGATCGAATCGCCGGTGTGGACGCCCATCGGGTCGACGTTCTCGATCGAACAGATGATGATGCAGTTGTCCTTGCGGTCGCGGACAACCTCCATCTCGTATTCCTTCCAGCCGAGCAGCGATTCCTCGATGAGGACTTCGGTGGTCGGGCTGGCGTCGAGACCTTCGCGAACGATCTTCTCGAACTCGGCCTTGTTGTAGGCGATGCCGCCGCCGGTGCCGCCCAGCGTGAAGGAAGGCCGAATGATCGAGGGCAGGCCGGTGTGCTCCAGCACGGCGAACGCCTGCTCGACCGTGTTGGCGACGCCGCTGCGCGCGGATTCGAGGCCGATCTTGTCCATCGCCTCGCGGAAGCGCTGGCGGTTCTCCGCCTTGTCGATGGCATCGGCATCGGCGCCGATCATCTTCACGCCGTACTTTTCGAGCGTTCCGTTCTCGAACAGGCGCAGCGCGGTGTTGAGCGCAGTCTGCCCTCCCATGGTAGGCAGCACCGCGTCGGGGCGTTCCTTTTCGATCACCTTGGCGACGAATTCGGGAGTGATCGGCTCGACATACGTCGCGTCGGCCATTTCCGGATCGGTCATGATCGTGGCGGGGTTGGAGTTCACCAAGATCACCCGGTAGCCCTCCTCCTTCAATGCCTTGACCGCCTGCGTGCCCGAATAGTCGAACTCGCAGGCCTGACCGATGATGATCGGACCCGCGCCGATGATGAGGATGGACGAGATGTCAGTGCGTTTGGGCATTTTGTTCTTTCGGGTCTAATCGATCAATTAGCATCCAACATCGACCTGCTCGAAACAGGTTGACGCGAGACGGTGACAAACGGCGCATCAGCAAACTTCAAGAGGCACGCAAAAGCAGGATCTGACAGACTTCCATCTTCAATCCTAAGCCATGCAGTGTCTTCGATATCGGTCACACCAATCGTACCGTCCAATTTCCAGTTCTTCACGGCGCAGTGGTCAGCGATGAACACAACGTAATCGGCGACTTTTTCATACTTTCTCCCTGGGTCCACACTTCGAACGTGGCCCCAAGGCCGCTTATATTCGAGCACCAATTCTTTGGCCGCCATACGTTGGCCACCCATCAGCAAGCTCGCAACCCAGACCGCCGTCGCCAACGCCATTCCACAGGCAAATGGCAGAAGCGATCTGCGCTTCACCCCAACTCACCCACGAACTTCTCGAACAAGTAAAAGCTGTCCTGCGGCCCCGGGCTGGCCTCCGGGTGATACTGCACGCCGAACGCCTTCTTGCCCTTGATTGCGATGCCGCAATTGGTGCCGTCGAACAGCGAGCGGTGCGTTTCGATCACGCCCGCCGGAAGCGTGTCGCCGTCGACCGCGAAGCCGTGGTTCATGCTGGTGATCTCGACCAGCCCCTCGGTCTCGCCCCAGATGCCGCCGACGCGCTGGACCGGGTGGTTGGCGCCGCGGTGGCCCTGAAACATCTTGGAGGTCCTGGCCCCCGCCGCGAGCGCCAGCATCTGGTGGCCGAGGCAGATGCCGAAGAGGGGCACGTCGGCGTCGAGCAGCGCCTTGATCACCGGCACTGCGTATTCGCCCGTCGCCGCCGGATCGCCGGGGCCGTTCGACAGGAACACGCCGTCGGGCTTGAAGGCCATGATTTCGTCGAAGGTCGCTTCGGCCGGAACCACGGTGACTTTCGCGCCCGCCTTCACGAGGTTGCGGAAGATGTTGTCTTTCGCGCCGAAGTCCATCGCGACGACATGCGGGCGGCCATCGAGGCCGGGTGCGTCATAGCCGTTGCCCAGCGTCCAGTGCCCGCCGGTCCAGTCCTGATGGCACGAGCGCGCCACGCTCTTCGCCAGGTCCATGCCCTCCAGCCCCGGCCATGCCTTCGCCTTGGCGAGCAGGGCGTCGAGATCGAAGTTGCCGTCGGGATCGTGCGCGATCACCACGTTGGGCGCGCCCAGCGTGCGGATGCGGCGGGTCAGCGCGCGGGTGTCGAGCCCGGCGATGCCGATCTTGCCCTTCTCAGCCATCCACTGCGGCAGGTCGCCCATCGCGCGGAAGTTCGACGGGTCGGTCACGTCCTCGCGCACCACGCAGCCCAGCGCCGAATCGCACAGGCCTTCCACGTCTTCGGGGTTGGTGCCGACATTGCCGATGTGGGGAAAGGTGAAGCAGACGAACTGGCCCGCGTAGCTCGGGTCGGTCATCACTTCCTGGTATCCGGTCATCGCGGTGTTGAAGCACAGCTCGCCCACCGCATCGCCCACCGCGCCGAAGCCCCTGCCCCAGGCGACGTGACCGTCGGCAAAGACCAGAACGGCGGTCGCGCTTTTCGGTTGAGGCGCGTGCGAAGGTGCGGCGTCGGCCATGAAATTGGCGCTCCGTTATCTCGTGTTTCCAGCGATGCGTGCTAAGGCTCGTCCGCTAGAGAGGTGCGGTTGCAGCGTCAAGGTAGGCGGGAAGGTTTCTTTTCGCTAGGGGCCGCGCATCGGACATTCCCCGCAGAGGACATTGGAACCATCATGCTTCGCGATACCCTGAAGGCCGCCCAGATCAGCGCGATGAAGGACAAGGACAAGGAACGCCTCGCCGCGATCCGCCTGATCCTCGCCAAGATCAAGGATCGCGACATCGAACTGCGCACCAGCGGCGGCCCGGCGGACGACGACGCGATGATCGTGGAGGTGCTGCAGAAGATGGCCAAGCAGCGCCGCGAATCGATCGAGATGTACCGGCAGGGCGGGCGGGAGGAGCTGGCCGCCGCCGAAGAGGCCGAGATGCGCGTGATCGAGGAATACCTGCCCCAGCAGATGAGCGAGGCCGAGACCGCCGCCGCGATCGAGGCGATCAAGGCCGAACTGGGCGCACAAGGCATGAAGGACATGGGACGCGTCATGGCCGAGCTGAAATCGCGCCACGGTGCGCAGCTCGACATGAGCAAGGCCAGCGGCCTCGTCAAAGCCTCGCTTTCGTAATCGGGCCTTTCGTAATACTCAAAGGGGATGGCGCTCTCCCCCCAATGGCTGGACGAACTGCGGAGCAGGATCACGCTTTCGGGCGTGATCGGCCGCACCACGCGGCTGACCAAGGCGGGGCGGGAGTGGAAGGCGTGCTGCCCGTTCCATAATGAGAAGACGCCCAGCTTCACGGTCAACGACGAGAAGGGCTTCTATCACTGCTTCGGCTGCGGCGCGCATGGCGATGCGATCCGCTGGATGACCGACCAGCAGGGCCTGCCCTTCATGGACGCGGTCAAGGAACTGGCGGCGCAGGCCGGGATGGAAGTCCCCGCCCCCGATCCGCGCATGGCCCGGGCCGCGGAGCAGCGCGCCACGCTGCACGATGCGATGGCCGGCGCGCAGGCCTGGTTCGTCGCCAATCTCGCCTCGCCCGCCGGGGCGCAAGCCCGCGCTTACCTGGACAAGCGCGGCGTGTCGGCGGCGGCGATCCGCGAATTTGGGTTCGGCTATGCGCCGGAGGATCGCGGCGCGATCGCCCCTGCCCTTGCGTCGTTTCCGAAGCCGATGCTGGTCGAGGCGGGGCTGCTGATCGATGTCGAGGGCAAGGAACCCTACGATCGGTTCCGCGGGCGGCTGATGCTGCCGATTCAGGACCGTCGCGGACGGGTCATCGCCTTCGGCGGGCGCATCCTGGCGGATGTGGCGAATGCGCCGAAATACCTGAACAGCCCGGACACCCCGGTCTTCGACAAGGGGCGCACGCTTTACAACCTGCACCGTGCTGCCGCTGCCTCTCGCCAGTCGAACCGGATCGTCGTGGTCGAAGGCTACATGGACGTGATCGCGCTGGCCGCCGCCGGTATCGGCGAGGCGGTCGCGCCGATGGGTACGGCGCTGACCGAGAACCAGCTCGAACTGATCTGGAAACTGGTGCCGGTTCCGGTGCTCTGCTTCGACGGGGACAGCGCCGGCCAGCGCGCCGCGATGCGGGCGATCACCCGTGCGCTGCCGCTGCTGAAACCCGGTCATTCGCTGAGCATCGTGACCCTGCCGCAGGGAATGGACCCCGACGACCTGATTCGCCGCGACGGGGCCGAGGCGATGGAAGCGGTTCTGGCCAAGGCGGAGACGCTGGTCGACGCGATCTGGCGGTTCGAGCGCGACGCCCTGCCGCTGCGCACGCCGGAGGACAAGGCGGGGCTGAAGGCACGGCTGATCGATCATGCCGAGACGATCCAGCACCCCGACATCCGGTCGCTCTATCGCCGCGAACTGCTCGACCGCTATGGCGCCTTCGCCTTTCCGCCGAAGGAGCGCGCGCCATTCCAGCCGGGCAATTTCCGGAAGGGACAGGACCGTTTCGGCGGACGGACGTCTATCCTGCCGCCATCCGACAGGTTGCGACGCCTCACCCCCGATGCCGTCCGCGCCCGGCTGATCGACGCGCTGCTGATCGGCCTTTGCGCCCATCCCGCCGTGATCGGCGAAGAGAGCGAGCGCCTCGCCGGCCTCCACCCTGAGGACCGGCAACAGGCCCGCCTGCTCGACGCCATGCTGGAGGCGGCAGAAGCGCGCAGGTTCGACGGGAAAAACGCGTCGTCCGTGCTTGAAAGCGCCGATGTTGCAGCCATATTGGAGGGACGTGGACTGAGCCTTCCCGACAGGGAAACGATCGGCGGCATGAAATTTGCCTTCCTGACCGATCACGCAGAGGCGAAAGAGGCCACGCAAGAACTGGTGCAGGCCATCGACCTGCTGGTGGAGAAGCCGGCAATAGAGACTGCATTGGCCGAGGCGACGGCGCGTTTCGCACAGGATCCGGAAGGAGCCTATGCAGAGCAGCAGCGTTTGCTGAAGAGAAAGCTGGAATTCGAACGCCGCCTCATGCAAATGGCGGCATCGCGCGCGAGTGCGTCGGCCTGAGATTACCCTCAAGATGGGGCGCATTTCACCGGTCGGCGTGGGAATTACGGGAAACCAGAACGGCATATGGCGACGACGAGCGACAAGAACGAAAGCGGCGATGCCCCGCTGATCGATCTCAACGAAGCGTCCATCAAGAAGCTTATCGCCCGCGCCAAGAAGCGCGGCGTGATTACTTATGACGAGTTGAACGAGGCCCTGCCGCAGGACCAGATGTCGTCCGAGCAGATCGAGGACATCATGGCCGCGATCAGCGAGATGGGCGTCAATATCGTCGAGAACGACGATGATTCCGACGGCGACGGCGATGGCGAAAGCGACGGTCCCGACGAACTCGCCGACGACGATGACGGCGACGAGGACGACGGTTCCGCCGCCGGATCGGGCCACAAGGCGCCGGTCAAGAAGAAGGAAACGATCGAGCGGACGGACGACCCGGTCCGCATGTACCTGCGCGAAATGGGCGCGGTCGAACTGCTGTCGCGCGAGGGCGAGATCGCCATCGCCAAGCGGATCGAGGCCGGTCGCGACATGATGATCATGGGTCTGTGCGAAAGCCCGATCACCTTCCACGCCATCATCCAGTGGTCCGAAGCGCTGAACAACGAGGAAATGCAGCTGCGCGAGATCCTCGATCTCGACGCCATGCTGTCCAAGGAGCCGGCGCCCGAAAGCCTCAACGACGACGACGAAGGCGACGGCGAGATCTCGGAAGAGACTGCCGGTCCGTCCTACAAGGACGACGATGACGTCGAGGACGAGGAAGAGTCCGGCGACGAGGACGGCGAGGAAGGTTCGAGCCGCCGCAAGGAAGAGGACGACGACGAGGACAACACCCTCTCGCTCGCCCAGATGGAAGCGGCGCTCAAGCCCGAGGCGCTGGAGCGGTTCGCCCGGATCACCAAGCTGTTCCAGACCTTCGAGAAATTGCAGGAAGAACGCGTCGAGGCGATGGGCCGCGGCGAGAGCTTCCCCAAGGCGAAGGAAGACAAGTACGAGAAGCTGCGCGAGGACCTGACCGCCGAAGTCGAATCGGTGCAGTTCCACGCGACGAAGATCGAGTTTCTCGTCGACAACCTTTACGCCTTCAACCGCCGGTTGACCGCGCTGGGCGGCCAGATGCTGCGCTTGGCCGAACGGCACAAGGTGAAGCGCGCCGATTTCCTCGAAAGCTACGTCGGGCGCGAGCTTGACGACACCTGGCTTTCGGAGATGGCGAAGAAGGACAAGAAGTGGGCCGCCTTCGCCGAGAAGGAAGACGACGCGGTGGAGCGCATCCGCGCCGAGATCGCCGACATCGCCAGCCAGACCGGCATGGCGCTGCACGAGTTCCGGCGGATCGTGAACACGGTCCAGAAGGCTGAGCGCGAGGCGCGCATCGCCAAGAAAGAGATGGTCGAGGCCAACCTGCGTCTCGTGATCTCGATCGCCAAGAAGTACACCAACCGCGGCTTGCAGTTCCTTGACCTGATCCAGGAAGGCAACATCGGCCTGATGAAGGCGGTCGACAAGTTCGAGTATCGCCGCGGCTACAAGTTCAGCACTTATGCCACCTGGTGGATCCGGCAGGCGATCACCCGATCGATCGCGGACCAGGCCCGCACGATCCGCATCCCGGTCCACATGATCGAGACGATCAACAAACTGGTCCGCACCAGCCGCCAATTCCTGCACGAACAGGGCCGTGAACCGACGCCGGAGGAAATGGCCGAGCGGCTGTCGATGCCGCTCGAAAAGGTTCGCAAGGTGATGAAGATCGCCAAGGAACCGATCAGCCTCGAAACGCCGATCGGCGACGAGGAGGATTCGCACCTGGGCGACTTCATCGAGGACAAGAACGCGATCATCCCCGTCGATGCTGCGATCCAGGCGAACCTCAAGGAAACGGTCACCCGCGTTCTCGCGAGCCTCACCCCGCGCGAGGAACGCGTGCTGCGCATGCGTTTCGGCATCGGCATGAACACCGATCACACACTGGAGGAAGTGGGCCAGCAGTTCTCGGTCACGCGCGAACGCATCCGCCAGATCGAGGCCAAGGCGCTGAGGAAGCTCAAGCACCCGAGCCGCAGCCGCAAGATGCGCAGCTTCCTCGACCAGTAATGCAGAAGTCGGTGGCGTTGTCCTTCTTCAGGGAAGGACGGCGCCACCTTTCCTGAGCGCGTCGCCGGCCTAGTTGAGGCAGGGCGAGTCGATCCCGGCGACGACCTGCCCGTCGGCAATGCGCACCGCATCGGGCCCTTCTTCGGCAAAAATCCGGATCTTTTCGACCGTGTTGAATACGGCAAGGCTGAAAAGGAAGGCCTCTTCGGAAAGGCCTTTTCGTTCAATTCCGTTTTCAGCAAGACGCTCATGTCGAGGGTCAGTCGGGTCAAGCCCGGCCCGATCGGCTCGAGGCGATAGCATTCGCGTGACGCGGCCAGTTCCTCTGGCGAGGGATCGCAGACGACCCCCAGTTCGATCATCCTTCCCGCCTCGCGATCCAGCACTTCGAGGTGGACGTCCATGTCCGGCATGCGTCGATCGACCTGGTGAAAATCTCGCTCTCCCACGCGTTCGACGTGATCGCCGAGCACGACGCGCCAGAACAGGTTGTCGGTCACGTCGAGCATCGGGAAGATCTCGGCCGCCTCGCAAGCAATCTCGGTTTCGGCGGAAAAATCGTGCGGACCGACCGAGACCCGCTTGCGCTTCAGGAACGACAACATGATGGCCCGCTCTCCTTCACAGGCCACCATGCTCGTCCGGATGCGGTAAAGATACGCCTAAGACCGAGAGGGTGGGCGGTTCGCCACCATGCTCCGCCCGCCCCGTTCGTGCTTATTCGGCCGGTTCGTTCTCGGTGATCGCCTCCGCGCTTGCCATGCCCGGTTCGTCGGACTTGCCGCCGATCAGGTCGCGGGTCGCCTTCTCGACCTTGTCGCCGGTCTCCTTGTCGATGTTCCGCCAGTATTCGAAGGCGCGAACCAGGATCCTTTCGCTGACCCCGTTGGAGAGGTGCCCGGCGATGTTCGCGACCAGCCGTTCGCGCTGGGCATCGTCCATCACCTTGCGGATCAGGTCTCGTGCCTGGCTGAAATCGTCGTCGTCCTCGCGCAGGGTATAGGCCGCACGGACCATCTCGCCGTCGGCATACCAGGTCGCCTCGCCGCCCACCTCGGGCTGAGCCGAAGGGCCGCCATAGGAATTGGGCGCATAGACCGGATCGAGCGCGTTCTGCACCCGCATCGCCCCGCCGCGCGAATAGGAATGCACCTCGGCGTTCTTGGCCGCGTTGACCGGGATCTGCTTGTAGTTGACGCCCAGCCTGTGGCGATGGGCATCCGCATAGGAAAACCCGCGCGCCAGCAGCATCTTGTCGGGCGACAGGCCGGTGCCCGGTACCATGTTGTTCGGCTCGAACGCCAGTTGCTCGATCTGCGTGTCCCAGTCGACTGGGTTCTCGTTCAGCACCAGCTTGCCGACCTCGATCAGCGGATAATCACCATGCGGCCAGATCTTCGTGAGGTCGAACGGATTGATGCGATAAGTCTTCGCCTCGTCGAAGGGCATGATCTGCCACTTCAGCGTCCAGCTCGGGAATTCGCCCCTGGCGATGTGATCGAACAGGTCGCGGCGGTGGAAGTCGCCATCGATGCCCGCCAGCCGGTCGGCCTCGTCCTGCGTCAGGTGCGCATTGCCGCTCTCGGTCCCCTGGTCGGTCATCCAGTGGAACTTGACCCAGAACTTCTCGCCGCTCTCGTTGATCAGCATGTAGGTGTGGCTGCCGTAGCCGTTCATCTCGCGCCAGTTCTTGGGGATGCCCCGGTCGCCCATCAGGTAGGTGACCTGGTGCGCGCTTTCGGGCGAAAGCGTCCAGAAATCCCACTGCATGTCGTGATCGCGCAGGCCATTGTCGGCGCGGCGCTTCTGGCTGCGGATGAAATGCTGGAACTTCAACGGATCGCGGATGAAGAAAATCGGCGTATTGTTGCCGACCATGTCGAAGTTGCCGTCCTCGGTGTAGATCTTCACCGAAAAGCCGCGCGGATCGCGCCAGGTGTCGGGGCTGCCCCGTTCGCCTGCCACGGTGGAGAAGCGGACCGCAGCCTCGGCCCTGGCGCCCTTCTGGAAGATTTTCGCCTTGGTATACTGCGACACGTCGTGCGTCGTCTCGAAATAGCCGAACGCGCCCGAACCCTTGGCATGGGGCTGGCGTTCGGGAATCCGCTCGCGGTTGAAGTTCGCCATCTGCTCGATCAGGTAGTGATCGTTGAGGACCAGCGGACCATCAGGACCAAGGCTGAGCGAATGTTCGTCGCTCTGCACCGGGATGCCGGCGTCTGTGGTTGTACGGGGGGTCTTGGTCGGGGGGACGGACTTGGCCATGGCTAGCACCCTTGGGCTGGAGAAACATCAAACCGCCGCACGACCCGCGCCGAGGCTTGTACCATCACAGCGAACTTGCATCCATTCGGTTCCGGTGCGCAGGTTTCAGAAATAGCGATCAGTCCCATCGGATCTTTCAATCGGGTTCCACCCACGTCATTGCTTTCCCGGGTGGTGTTTGGCGCCGCATCGCACTATGCGCGGGCCCAAGCCGAATCCCCTCACGATCACGGGACCACGATGCGAATCGCCATTGCTTCCGATCACGCCGCCGTCGACCTGAAGGCGGACCTGCGCGAATACCTCGTCGACCTCGGCCACGAGGTTGCCGATCTCGGCCCCGAAACCGCCGACCGGGTCGATTACCCGGACTACGGCTACAAGCTGGCCTCGGTCGTCGCCGACGGCACCGCGCAATACGGCGTCGCGCTCTGCGGGTCGGGCATCGGCATTTCCATCGCGGTCAATCGCAACCCGGCCTGCCGCGCCGCGCTGGTGTCGGAACCGCTTTCGGCCGCGTTGGCCCGCGAACACAACGATGCCAACGTGATCGCCATGGGCGCGCGCCTGACCGGGCCGGACATGGCCAAGGCGTGTCTCGACGCATTCCTCTCCACCGATTTCGGCGGAGGCCGCCACGCCGGCCGCGTCGAGAAGCTGTCCAACCCCTCCTGCTGAGCGGAGACGCCAAGATGAGCACCGAAACCCTGATCCGCGCCCCCGGCTTCTTCACCGACGGCATCGCCGAGACCGACCCCGCCATCGCCCGCGCGATCGACGCCGAGATGGCCCGCGAACGCAAGCAGATCGAACTGATCGCATCGGAGAACATCGTGTCGAAGGCGGTGCTCGAGGCGCAAGGGTCGGTGCTGACCAACAAGTACGCCGAGGGCTATCCCGGCAAGCGCTATTACCAGGGCTGCGGCCCGTCGGACGAGATCGAAACGCTCGCGATCGAACGCGCCAAGCAGCTCTTCGACTGCGGCTTCGCCAACGTGCAGCCGCACTCGGGCGCGCAGGCGAACGGCGCGGTGCTGCTCGCCACAGTCAAGCCGGGCGACACGATTCTGGGCATGAGCCTCGACGCCGGCGGGCACCTGACTCACGGCGCGAAACCGGCGCTGTCGGGTAAGTGGTTCAACGCGGTGCAATACGGCGTAACGCCCGACACCCACCTCATCGATTATGACGAGGTCGAGCGCCTGGCCGCCGAGAACAACCCCAAGCTCATCATCGCGGGCGGCAGCGCCTATCCGCGGATCATCGATTTTGCCCGCATGCGCGCCATCGCCGACAAGGTGGGCGCGCTGCTCCATGTCGACATGGCGCACTTTGCCGGGCTGGTCGCGGCAGGTGTCCACCCCTCGCCCTTCCCCCACGCCCACATCGCGACGACCACCACGCACAAGACGCTGCGCGGGCCCCGCTCGGGCATGATCCTGACCAATGACGAGGCGCTGGCCAAGAAGATCAACTCGGCGGTGTTTCCGGGGCTGCAGGGCGGGCCGCTGATGCATGTCATCGCCGCCAAGGCGATCGCTTTCGGCGAAGCGCTGCGCCCCGAGTTCAAGGACTATGCCGCAAGGGTCGTCGAGAACGCGCAGGTCCTCGCCGCGACGCTGAAGGAACGCGGGGCGGAAATCGTCTCGGGCGGCACCGACACGCACCTCGCGCTGATCGACCTGACGCCGCTGGGCGTGACCGGCAAGGACGCGGACGAAGCGCTGGAGCGGGCGGGCATCACCTGCAACAAGAACGGCATCCCCAACGATCCGCTGCCGCCCACCAAGACCAGCGGCATCCGCGTCGGCAGCCCGGCGGGCACGACGCGCGGTTTCGGGCCGGAAGAATTCCGCCAGATCGGCCACATGGTCGCCGACGTTCTCGACGGATTGCGCCGGTGCGGTGAGGAAGGCGACGCGCAAGTGGAACGGAACGTGCGTCAGCGCGTCGAGGAACTGTGCGATCGCTTCCCGATCTACAGCTGAGGAATCCGAGACATGGCCGAATATCCCAATGAAGGCATGAGCCCGACGACCAAGACCGCGCTCAAGTGGGGCGTCATCGGCGCGATCGTCGCCATCCCCGTCCCCTTCGTCGGCCCGCTGCTGGGCGCGGCGGTCGGCGGCGGACTTGGCTGGGCCAAGGCCAAGGGCAAGATCTGAAGGCCTGACGTTTGCGCTGCCCGTTCTGTGCCCATGAATCGAGCCAGGTAAAGGACTCGCGGCCCGCAGAGGACGGCAGCGCGATCCGCCGCCGGCGGCAGTGCGAGGGCTGCGGCGCGCGTTTCACCACGTTCGAGCGCATCCAGTTGCGAGAGATCACCGTGCTGAAATCCGGCCCCGCGGGCGAGGAACCGCGCCGCGAGCCATTCGAGCGGGAAAAGCTCGAACATGCCGTGATGCTCGCCTGCCGCAAGCGCGGGATCGAGCAGGACCGCATCGATCGGCTCGTTTCCGGCGTGCAGCGGCAGGTCGAGACGCGCGGCGACAGCGAGATCGCCAGCGCCGAGATCGGCGAGATGGTGATGGAAGGTCTGCGCCAGCTCGACCCGGTCGCCTATATCCGTTTCGCCAGCGTCTATCGCGAGTTCAGCGAGGCGCAGGACTTCGCCCAGTTCGCCAAGACCGTGCGCGACGCGGCGGGCGAGTAGGCGATGGAAAGCGCCCCGATCCAACCCGTCATCGTGCTGGTGCGCCCGCAACTGGGCGAGAACATCGGCAAGGCGGCGCGCGCCATGCTGAACTTCGGCCTGACCGAGATGCGGCTCGTCGCCCCGCGCGACGGCTGGCCCAACCCCGGCGCCGGCCCTGCTGCCAGCGGCGCGGACGTGGTGCTCGAACGGGCGCAGGTCTATGCCAGTGTCGCCGATGCGGTCGCCGATTGCGAACATGTCCACGCGACCACGGTGCGCAAGCGCGGCGTGACCAAGCCGGTGCTGACGCCGGAGGAAGCCGCGCGCGAGATCGCAACCTCGCAGGGGCGTCACGCCATCCTGTTCGGTCCCGAACGCTCGGGCCTCGAAACCGATGACGTCGCGGTCGCGCGCAACATCGTGACGGTGCCGATCAATCCGGAATTCGGCTCGCTGAACCTGGCGCAGGCGGTGATCCTGATGGCCTACGAATGGTCCAAGACCGCATCTGCATCGATGGCCCAGCCCCTGGCCCAGCCGACGCAGGAAGACCTGCTGCCCCCTGCCCCGCAGGCCGAACTCGACGGCATGATCGCGCAGATGGAGGCGCTGCTGGAGCCGAAGGGCTATTTCCGGCCTCAAAGCCGCGCCGCCGCGACGAAGCGGACCTTGCGCAACATGCTGACCAAGCCGGGCTGGAACCACCTCGAGGTGCGGACGATGCGCGGCGTCCTGTCCGCCCTTGGCAAACCGGATCGGGACTAGCGGCGCGCCCTTTGCGAAAGCGATTTCAAACAGGGAGTGCCGGTGATACGCTTGGAATTGCGGGTCGCGAGGGAGAACACCCATGCCGCAATTCGTGATCGAGCGGGACATGCCCGGCGTCGGAAATTTGTCGGCCGGCGACCTGAAGGCCGCTTCGCAGACCTCGTGCAGCGTGCTTCATGAACTGGGCCCCGACATCCAGTGGGTGCAAAGCTACGTCACCGACGACAAGATCTACTGCATCTATCGCGCGCCGAGCGAGGACCTGATCCGCCAGCACTCCGGCACCGCGGGCTTTCCCGCCAACAGCATCAGCCAGGTGCGCGCGACGATCGACCCGACGACCGCCGAATAGCCTGTGATCAGGCCCGCAGCGCGTCCCATTTCTCGGTCTCGTAGGCGATCGAGGCTTCGACCATCGTTTCCCACATCAGGGCGACGAAGTCCGTCGGCACGCCCTTGTCGGCCGCGTCGGCAACGGCCGCCTCGATCACCGCCCGCTTGCGATCCTCGTCGCGCACAGCCTCGCGCGTCGTCTTGATCCGCGCGGCGGCGCGCATGTAGCCGAAACGGGAGGCGAGAAGGTCCATCAGCGCCCGGTCGATCGCGTCGACCCCTGCGCGGACTTCGGTCATGGATCGGCAGGCTTCGGGTGACTTGGCAGCAACGTTCATGGCCTCGCGCTTTGCCCAAAGCGACGGGGCTTGTCGAGCGTTGTCCGCGCCATGGCGAAGGAGCCCTGCCACCCCGCCCGTGCGCTTGACTTCGCCGACCATTCCTTTATGGGCCGCGCATCCACGTCGGTCGGGCCTGCTACAGGTCCGCTCCCGATAGGTCCCGCACCCCGGTGAAGCGGTGGCCGCGGCTGGCAAAAGGGCCAGTCGGTGCGATGCCGGGCTTGGGCCCTGCCATGGTGGCGGGGACAGCATATTGGAGCATACGATGACGAAGCGCACCAGCGCCAAGCACAAACTCGACCGTCGCATGGGCGAGAACATCTGGGGCCGCCCGAACAGCCCGGTCAACAAGCGCTCGTACGGCCCCGGCCAGCACGGTCAGCGCCGCAAGAGCAAGGTTTCGGACTACGGCCTGCAGCTGCGCGCCAAGCAGAAGCTCAAGGGCTATTACGGCGACGTGACCGAGAAGCAGTTCAAGAGCACTTACATCGAAGCGTCGCGCATGAAGGGCGACACCGGCCAGAACCTGATCGGCCTGCTCGAACAGCGCCTCGACATGGTCGTCTATCGCGCCAAGTTCGCGCCGACCGTGTTTTCGGCTCGCCAGATCGTCAACCACGGCCACATCCTGGTCAACGGCGTGAAGTGCAACATTCCTTCGCGCCGCGTGAAAGTCGGCGACGTGATCTCGCTGGGTGCCAAGGCCAAGGAAATGGCGCTGATCATCGAGGCGCAGAGCCTTCCCGAGCGCGAGATCCCCGACTACGTCGCGACCGACGGCAACGACAAGGTGACCTTTGCCCGCGTTCCCACGCTGGACGAGGTGCCCTATCCGGTTCGCATGGAACCGAACCTGGTCGTCGAGTTCTATTCGCGCTGATCGGCTCGAAAAAGACCGCAAAATCCGAAAAAGGGCGGGCTTCCCCGCCCTTTTTCTTTTGTGGCGGAAATCGGGCAAAAATATTCCGCGATCGCAACATTTTAAGCCGGGAACCGCGATGCCGGTCCGCGCATTACCCGGGCACTATGCAATACCGTTTCGTCACTCCGAACACCAAGGGCAAGTGGTACACCGACCTTCAGGTGGCCATGAAACAAGCCTGCGCCATCGGCGCCGGCTACTACGACAAGGCTAGCGACCGTTTCTATAAGTACCGGGAAACGCAACTCCAGGTGCGCGGTGCGCCGGAAGGCGACGAGCCTCTGGCTGCCTAATCCCGGGCGAAGTAGCTCCGACGAAAGCCGGCCGCGAACTGCCGCATCGTGCCGGACGCGATCGACGATCGCATCCCCGCCATGAGCGCCTGATAGAACGAGATGTTGTGCTCGGTCAGCAGCATCGCGCCCAAGATCTCGCCCGCCTTGACGAGGTGATGCAGGTAGGCGCGCGAATATCCCTTGCGACAGACCGCGCAGAAGCAATCCGGATCGAGCGTGGCCGGATCATCCGCGTGCCGTGCATTGCGCATGTTGAGCGGCCCGTTCCAGGTGAAGACCTGCCCGTTGCGACCCGACCGGCTGGGCAGGACGCAGTCGAACATGTCGACCCCGCGTTCCACTGCACCGACGAGATCGTCCGGCTTGCCCACGCCCATCAGGTAACGCGGCTTGTCGTCCGGCAACTGACCTGGCGCGAAATCGAGCGTGGCGAACATCGCCTCCTGCCCCTCGCCCACCGCAAGTCCGCCGATCGCATAGCCATCGAAGCCGATCTCGCGCAGCGCCTGCGCGCTTTGCCCGCGCAGCTCCTCGTCCAGCGCGCCCTGCTGGATGCCGAACAGAGCCGCGCGCGAGGCGTGTTCCACGCCGCTGTCGAAGCCGTCGCGGCTGCGTTTTGCCCAGCGCATCGACATGTCCATCGACTTCGCGATCGCATCGCGCGGCTGGTCGGCGCGCGGGCACTCGTCGAAGGCCATGACGATGTCGCTGCCTAGGAGCCGCTGTATTTCCATGCTGCGTTCTGGCGTCAGCATGTGCTTCGACCCGTCGAGATGGCTGCGAAAGCTCACACCCTCCTCGGTGATCTTGCGAAGGTCGGACAGGCTCATCACCTGGTAACCGCCGCTGTCGGTCAGGATCGGGCGGTTCCAGCCCATGAACTTGTGCAGGCCGCCAAGCCGCGCGACCCTCTCCGCGCCCGGGCGCAGCATCAGGTGGTAGGTGTTGCCGAGGATGATGTCGGCGCCGGTCGCGCGCACGTCCTCGACCTTCATCGCCTTGACCGTGGCGGCCGTGCCGACAGGCATGAAGGCGGGCGTCTGGATGTCGCCGCGCTGCATCCGGATCGTGCCGGTGCGCGCCTTGCCGTCGCGGGCGTGGATGGTGAAGTCAAATCGGGTCATCGCCGCGCCGCTTAGCGTGCCCTGCCGCGTTAAGCCAGCGTGCGAAACGTCGCCGACCAGCGCGCTTGCCCAAGCGGCACGATCGAATGCTCCCAGTCGCGCCGCGCCTCGCCATCGAGGATGTAGGCATGCCCCGGGGTCAGCGGAAAGACGGCGCGGGCGAAACCGCCCTCGCGCCTTTGCCGCAGGCGCATGGTGGCCGGCGCGCCCAGGGAAAGGCCGATGACGCGGCCGAACTGCGGCCGGTCGCGGTGCCAGCCGATGCCCGCGCCCGGATCGTAGCGGATCAGCAGCGCCTGTTCGTACGCATCGGGCTCGTCGCCCATCCCCTGCACAACGCGTCGGCGCAAGGCCAGGAGCCAGTCCGGCATCGGCTCCGCCCGGACGACGCCGCCACCGGCAAAGTCGTAGTGCCAGCCGTAGGAACTGGTCAGCCGCCGCCCGGTCCACTGCTGGAAACGGAACGGCGTCAGGCCGCTGTCATCGATCCACCGACAGATCCGCTCGGCCTCCGCGTCGGTGACCAGCGGGCCGGCCAGCGCCAGTCCGGGCACCAATGCCGGCGGCGATTCCGGCGTAAACAGGGCGAATTGCGTGTTCACAACACGAATATGGGGTCGAAATGGCGAGAGAACAGCTTTCGCTGCAAGTGCGAAGCGCTATGGACGGCGCATGGAAATCGATCTCTGGATCATCGTGGGCCTCGGCCTGCTCACCGTCCTCACCGGCATGATCGACGCCGTTGCCGGCGGCGGCGGCCTCTTGCTGATGCCCTCGATGTTGTTTGCCGGGATCCCGCCTGACTTGGCGCTGGGCGTGAACAAGGTGCAGTCGCTGGGCGGCACCTCCACCGCGTTCCGCAATTATGCGCGGGCCGGCCTGGTCCACTGGCGCAGCGAGAAGTGGCTGGCTTTGATCGTCTTCGTGACGGCGGGCATCGGCACCATCCTCGTCCAGTTCGTTTCCATCGCCGCGCTGAAGCTGATCGTGCCGCTCTTGCTCGGCGCGGTGGCGATCTACATCGTCTTGTCGCCGCGGATGGACGATACGCCCCATCCCCCGCTTCTCTCGCGGATCCTCTATGCCCCGGCAAGCGCGGTGATCGGCCTATATGACGGCTTCTTCGGGCCGGGTGCGGGCAGTTTCTTCACGGCTTCGCTGGTCGGCCTGCGCGGTGAGGGGCTGACGAGGGCGACCGCACTGTCGAAGCTGTTCAACATGGTGTCGAACATCGCCTCGGTGATCGTCTTCGCGCTGGGCGGCAAGGTGATCTGTACCCTCGCCCTCGTCATGGCCTGCGGCGCGATCGTCGGATCTTGGATCGGCTCGCACATGGCAATGCGGCACGGTGCCCGGCTGATCCGACCGCTTCTCGTGACGCTCAGCCTCCTGCTCACCGCCAAGCTCCTCTACGACTGGTACGTCGGCTGACGACCGCCGCGGCTTTGCCAGGGCACTAGAAGTCGTAGACCAGCGTCACGCGGGACTGCGTGTCGGTGCGCTCCGCCGCGTCGGCGGGGCTGGTTTCGTGCACGACGCGATAGGACAGCCTCGTCGAAAAGCCCCCGACGATGCCGGCCTGCAGCCCGGTCACGCTCGTGAACGTGCTGTTTTCTTCCTGCACGAAAGCCGTCGCGCTCTGCGTCAGCGTGATCCTGTCGGCAAACTTCCAGTCGAGGTCGAACGCACCCAGCCCGGCAAGATACCGGTCGTTCGCCTGGTCGATCAGCGCGGTCCGCCGATAGGCCGGGCCGGCCTTCACTTCCACCTTGAGGCGGTCGCTGTCGTGAAAGCGATAGCCGAGCCCGCCGGACAGCGACGTACGCGAGGCGATGCCCTGCACCCGGTCCCGCTCTGCCTGCGCCAGCCCGAAGACGAAGCCGCGGCGGGAAATGTCGATGTTGGGTTCGTAGGAGAGGAGGAAGCGTTCGCGCGTGGTCGACCCGTCGCTGCGCTGGTAATCCGCCTGCGCCGCCACCTTGTGCCGCCATTCGATTCCTGCCCGTTCCAGCGACAGCGCGGCGGTGAGACCGGTGTCTTCGCTGTTGCCGGTGCTGCGCAACGCGCCCAGCTCGCCCTTGCCTTCCCAGCGTTCGAACAGGCCGGCGGTGCGAATCGCGGCCTGGCGGTTGCGCGCGTCTTCCTCGCGCCGCTTCTCGAGCACGGTGTCGAAGCGGGCCTTGTGGACGGCCAGTTCGGCGACATCGCCGGGGAATGCGGCGCGGGCGGCGGCGTGAACGGCGGCGACTTGCGCGGCATCGCCGGTCGCCTCGGCGGCGGCGATCATGCGCAGCGCCGCCTCTGGCAGCGCGGCATGAGCCGCTACCGGCAGCGCGGCCACGAGAGGAAAAAAGGCGAAACGTGCGGCGACCAGGCGGGATCGGAACATTCGACCCCGCTACCAATCATTCGCGCAGCCGCCAACCCGTGCGGAAGATCCACCAGATCGCCGTGATGCACAGCAGCAGAAAGCCGACGGTCATGCCCAGCGCCACGCCAAAGGCGACGTCGGCCTGTTCGAAGAAGGTCCACCGCAGCCCGTTCACGAGGTAGACGATCGGATTGAACATCGCGACCGTGCGCCACGGCTCGGCCAGCATGGCGATCGAATAGAAGGTGCCGCCCAGAAACGTCAGCGGCGTAAGGATCAGCAGCGGCACCATCTGCAGCTTCTCGAACCCGTCGGCCCATAGTCCGAGGATGAAGCCGAAGAGCGAGAAGGCGCTCGCCACCAGCACGATGTAGAGGAAGGCGAGAACCGGGTGGGCGATTTGGTAGTCGACGAAGAAATTGGCGGTCAGCAGGATGATCGCCGCAATGATCAGCGATTTCGTCACCGCCGCGCCGACGAACCCGACCAGCGTTTCGGCCACGCTGACCGGCGCCGAGAGCAGTTCGTAGATCGCGCCGGTAAAGCGCGGCATGTAGATGCCGAAACTGCCGTTGGCGGTGCTTTCGGACAACAGCGTCAGAAGCAGCAGGCCCGGCACGATGAAGGCGCCATAGGATACGCCCCCTACCGCATCCATGCGCCCGCCGATGGCCGCGCCGAAAACGATGAAATAGAGGCAGGTCGTCAGCACCGGCGAGACGATCGTGCCGAACACCGTGCGCCAGGCGCGCGCGACTTCGCGCTGGTAGATCGCCCAAGCGCTGCGCCAGTGGAAGCCCAGGGTCATGCGGCGATCTCCGGCCGGTCCTTGACGAGATTGACGAAGATGTCCTCCAGGCTCGATTCGCGCATGTCGATGCCGGCATAGGCGATGCCCTGCCGGGTCAGCGTCTGCGCGATCTCGGCCACAGCCGCCTTGCCCGCCCCGGCCCCATCGCCGCCGCGATAGCACAGGGTCAGGCCGTCGTCCGAAAGCGACAGCCCATCGCGCGCCAGCCCGGCAGGGATGGTCGCCATCGGGGCGGAAAGCGCGAACTGCGCCTCGGTCCTGCCAAGACTGCGCATCATCTCGTCCTTGCTGTCGACCAGCAGGATGCGGCCCTTGTCGATGACGCCGACCCGGTCGGCCATCTCCTCCGCTTCCTCGATGTAGTGGGTCGTCAGGATGATCGTGACGCCTTGTTCGCGTAAGCGGTCGATCTGCTTCCACATGTCGCGCCGCAGCTCGACATCGACCCCCGCGGTCGGCTCGTCGAGGAAAAGCAGTTCGGGATCGTGGGCCAGCGCCTTGGCGATCAGCACGCGCCGCTTCATCCCGCCCGAGAGCATGCGAAGCTGCGCATCGCGCTTGTCCCACAGGCTGAGCGCGCGCAGGATTTCCTCGATCCGCGCAGGATCGTGCGGCCGCCCGAACAGGCCCCGCGAATAGGTGACAGTGCGATGGACTGTCTCGAAGATGTCGACCGCCATCTCCTGCGGGACCAGGCCGATGCGGGCACGGACCTTGCGCCAGTCGCGCGCAAGATCGAGCCCGAAGGCGCGGATCGTGCCGCCGGTCGGCCGAACCAGTCCGCAGACCGCCCCGATGAGCGTCGTCTTGCCCGCGCCGTTGGGGCCGAGCAGGGCGAAGATCTCACCCTTGCGAATGTCGAGGTCGACTTTTTCCAGAGCCCTCGTCGGCGGAGCGGAGCCCCGTCCCGGATAGGTTTTCTCAAGGCCGCTGATTTGTAGGATCGGTTCGCTCACCCGCGCAATGTGATGGGCGGGTCAGCGATTGCAAGGCTATCGCGCCGCACGATGCGAAGGTTTTGATCCCGATCAATGAATTCGCGCCGCGGATTTTCTAGCAGGATCGGGCAGGACCTTTGCCGGTCGTGTCTTCTCCCCTTAAGGCCCGCGCCCCCGGTGCGGGCCGTCTTTTTCCCGCAATCCCGTCAGTCAAGGGATGAGCAGCGATCCGTCGCCATAGCTGTAGAAGCGATAGTCGCCGGCGATGGCGTGGGCGTAGACCGCCTGCATCCTGTCCAGTCCCATCAGCGCGCTGACCAGCATGAACAGCGTGGATTTCGGCAGGTGAAAATTGGTCATCAGCCCGTCGATGGCGCGAAAGCGGTAGCCCGGCGTGATGAAGATGGCGGTATCGCCCTCGAAGGGATGGATGATCCCTCCGTCGTCCGCTGCGCTTTCGAGCAGGCGGAGCGAGGTCGTGCCGACCGCGATGACCCGGTTGCCATTGGCGCGCGCGTCGTTGAGCCGGGCGGCGGTTTCCGCTTCGATGCGACCCCATTCGCTGTGCATCGCGTGATCGTCGGTGTCCGTGGCCTTCACCGGCAGAAAGGTGCCCGCACCCACATGCAGCGTCAGCGTCTCTCGCCCGATGCCCGCCGCATCGAGCGCGGCGATCAGGTCGGGCGTGAAGTGCAAGGCGGCGGTCGGCGCCGCGACAGCCCCGTCCTCGCGCGCGAACATCGTCTGGTAATCCTCGCGATCCGCCGCATCGGTGTCCCGCTTGCCGGCGATATAGGGCGGCAGCGGCATCCGGCCGGCGCGTTCGAGGAGAACCTCGACCGGCTCGTCCCCTTCGAACGCCAGGGTCAGGCTCCCGTCGGCATGGCGCGCCTCCGCCACAGCGGTGACGCCTGCGGGAAACTCGATGCGATCGCCGATCCGAACCCGCTTGGCATTGCGGACAAAGGCATGCCAGCGGCGCAAGTCGATGCGCTTGTGCAAGGTCGCGCCGATGCTGGCATCGCCCCGCCGCCCTTCGAGCTGGGCGGGTATGACGCGGGTATCGTTGAAAACCAGGATGTCGCCCGCGCGCAGGACCTGCGGCAAGTCGCGCACGATCTGGTCGGTCAGCGGCGCGCCCCCCTCGGCGACCAGCAGCCGGGCGGCATCGCGCGGGCGGGCCGGACGCAGGGCGATGCGTTCGGGCGGAAGATCGAAATCGAAGAGGTCGACTTTCATGCCCGCGCGCCTAGACGCTGGCGCGCGGGATGAAAAGGCGGCTTAATCGGCGGGCGTGTCGGCGATCGGCGCGGACAGCATTTCCGACGTTATCTCGCCAGTCATCGGCGTCGTGACCGGCGGCGCCTTGTGGTCGCTGGCGATGGACGCCTGCAAGATCTTGGTCGGGTTGACCGGAGGCTGGCCGCGCTGGATCTGGTCGACGTATTGCATGCCGGCGATGACGCGGCCGAAATTGCTGTACTTCCGGTCGAGCTGCAGCGTCGGATAAAAGACGATGAAGAACTGGCTGTTGGCCGAATCCTCGTTGTTGCCCTCTCGCGCGGCCGAAACGCTGCCGCGCAGATGCGGCACGCGGTTGAATTCGGCCTTGAGGTCGGGGAGCGGCGAACCGCCCGTGCCGGTGCCGGTCGGGTCGCCGGTCTGCGCCATGAAGCCTTCGATCACGCGGTGGAAGATCACGCCGTCGTAGAAGCCCTGGCGCGTCAGCGTCTTGATCCGCTCGACATGGCCGGGCGCCCACTGCGGTTTCAGGCGGATCGCGACGCGCCCGCCATTGGACAGGTCGAGCAGCAGGATGTTGTCTGGGTCGCTTTCCAGCGACATGTCGACCGACCAGTATTCCTTGGCATAAGCGGCGCGTTCCTCCGGCGTCATGCCGGCGGTCGCGGCGACGAGCGGGTCGGTGGAGATGGCGCTGGTATCGGGCTTTTCCTGCGCCATCGCGGGCATCGAAAGGGTAGCAAGACCGAACGCGGCACCGAGGATCGCGGCGCGGGCATGGAAGCGAAATTTCATCTGGAATGCAGATCCCGTAAATGGCGATGAGCGGCGATTAGCCGTGCACGGATGACGTTGCAATGAATGACAGGGGCAATGCATGACAAGCGCATCGTACCCACTTGTCCGGTAACGATGCAGGCGATCAGTAATCGCCCATCCGTCCCTGTGCGTCGACCCGCGCGATCACTTCCTCGCATACCGAAGGGCTGACGAAGCGCGAAATATCGCCGCCGAAAAGCGCGATTTCCTTGACCAGCTTCGACGCGATCGGCTGCAACGAAACGTCGGCCATTAGGAACACGGTCTCGATGCCGGGATCGAGTTGCTGGTTCATGCCCGCCATCTGGTACTCGTACTCGAAGTCGGCCACCGCGCGCAGCCCGCGGATCAGCACCGATGCCCGCATCTTTTGCGCAAACTTGATCAGGAGCGCGTTGAACCCGACGACGCGGACGTTGTCGATGCCGAGCGCGGCAACCTCACGCTCGACCATAGCCATTCGTTCGGCGGGCGTGAACATCGGGTTCTTGGACGGGTTCGTCGTCACCCCGATGATCAGTTCGTCGACCAGCTTGGAGCCGCGACGAATGATGTCGAGATGCCCCAGCGTGACCGGGTCGAAAGTCCCCGGATAAATCCCGATGCGCGTGCTCAAACCCTGCCCCTCCGGCTCGTACCCATGCCCTGCCGGGCGATCAGTATTCGCGTTCCACGATGTAGCGGGCGATGGCCCGCAGGACGTCGGCCTCCTCGCCATGCGACGACAGGTGGCCGATCGCCTGCTGCACCAGCATCTGCGCCTGTTCTCGCGCGCGTTCGGGGCCGAGCAGCGACACGAACGTCGCCTTGCCCGCCGCCTCGTCCTTGCGCAGCGCCTTGCCGGCCAGTTCCTCGTCTCCTTCGTGATCGAGGAGATCGTCCGCGATCTGGAAGGCAAGGCCGATGTCGCGGGCATAGTTCTTCAGATGCACGCGCCCCTCCGGCGGAACGCGGCCCAGGATCGCGCCCATCTCGACAGAGGCGCCGAGCAGCGCGCCGGTCTTGAGCTGCTGCAACCGGGTCACGGTGTGAAGGTTGAACCCCTCGCCCCGCTCTCCCGCCTGTTCGGCCATCATGTCCATCATCTGGCCGCCGGCCATGCCGTCCATCCCGCTCGCCTTTGCAAGCGTCAGGACCAGTTCGCAGCGGACGAAGGGATCGCTGGTGACTTGCGGGCTGACCAGGATGTCGAAGGCCAGCGCGTGGAGCGCGTCGCCAGCCAGCACCGCGGTAGCCTCGTCGAACTCCAGATGCACGGTCGGCCGCCCGTGGCGCAGGGCATCGTCGTCCATGCAGGGCAGATCGTCGTGGATCAGCGAATAGGCGTGGATCGCCTCCACCGCGCAGCCGGTGCGCACGGCCGCATCGCGTTCCACCCCGAAGAGGCCCGCGGTCGCCACCAGCAGCAGCGGACGCAGCCGCTTGCCGCCGCCGATCGCGGCATGCCGCATCGCCTGAAACAGCCGAGCGCGAGCATCGTCGGGGACCGGAAGCAAGAGGTCGAAATGCTTGTCGACGTCCTCGCGGATGCGGTTCAGCGCATCGCCCAGCACGCTCGCGGTCACGACACCTTCGATTCCCATGGCTCAGCCCTCGTCGAACGGGCGGGTGCCGGTGGGCACGCCGTCGGGACCGGCGACGATCTTCTCGATCCGCGCCTGCGCCGCGTCGAGCCGGGCCTGGCAATGCGCGCGCAACCGCTCGCCGCGCTCGTAAAGGGTGATCGATTCGTCGAGCGCCACGTCGCCGCTTTCCAGTCGCCGCACCACGTCCTCCAGCGCCTTGAGCGCCTGCTCGTAAGTCAGGTCGGCAATGTCGGAGCCGGTGGCATCGGGCGCGTCGTTCATGGCGCATAGCAATGGCGGCGCGGTTCCATGGGGTCAAGCGCCGACAATGCCTTCCTCCCCGCAAAGCGCCAGGCTTGCCGATGAGGCGCGCGCCAGCCGACAAAGGACTGGAACCTTGGCGCAGGCACGATTAAGGGGCGCGGGATATGAGCGACATCACTCCCGAGATCGTCGAGGCGCACGGCCTCTCCTCCGAAGAATACCAGCGCGTCCTCCACGCCTTGGGCCGCGAGCCCAATCTCGTGGAACTGGGCATCTTCTCGGTGATGTGGTCCGAGCATTGCTCGTACAAGTCCTCGCGCCTGCATCTCAAGAAGCTGCCGACCGAGGCGCCGTGGGTGATCTGCGGCCCGGGCGAGAACGCCGGCGTCATCGACATCGGCGACGGACAGGCCGCGATCTTCAAGATGGAGAGCCACAACCACCCCAGCTACATCGAGCCCTACCAGGGCGCGGCGACCGGCGTCGGCGGCATCCTGCGCGACGTGTTCACGATGGGCGCGCGTCCCGTCGCCAACATGAACGCGCTGCGCTTCGGGCGGCCCGACCATCCGAAGATGAAGCACCTGGTCAAGGGCGTGGTCGAGGGGATCGGCGGCTACGGCAACTGCGTCGGCGTGCCGACCGTCGGCGGCGAAACCAACTTCCACAAGGCCTACGACGGCAACATCCTCGTGAACGCGATGACCGTGGGCGTCGCGGACGCGGACCGGATCTTCTATTCGGCCGCGACCGGCGTCGGCAATCCGATCGTCTACGTCGGATCGAAGACCGGGCGCGACGGCATCCACGGCGCGACCATGGCCAGCGCCGACTTCGACGAGAACAGCGACGAGAAGCGCCCGACCGTGCAGGTTGGCGATCCCTTCACCGAAAAGCTGCTGATCGAGGCCTGCCTCGAACTGATGGCGACCGATGCCATCGTCGCGATCCAGGACATGGGGGCTGCCGGTCTCACGTCGTCTTCGGTCGAGATGGCGACCAACGGCAAGGCGGGTATCCGGCTCGACATGAACCAGGTGCCCTGCCGCGAAGAGGGCATGACGCCTTACGAGATGATGCTGTCGGAAAGCCAGGAGCGCATGCTCATGGTGCTGAAGCCCGGCAAGGAAGCCATGGCCGAGGCGATCTTCCGCAAGTGGGAGCTGGACTTCGCGGTCATCGGCGAAGTCACCGATACCGGCCACATGGTGCTGGAATTCGACGGCGAGGTCGTCTGCGACATCCCGCTCGGACCGCTGGCCGCCGACGCGCCGGAATACGACCGCCCCTATATCGGCCGCGACGAATATGCCGCGTGGAACGGCGTGCCCGCCATGGGCGCGGTCGAGGAGACCATCGACGTCGCCGCCGCGCTGACCACCCTGATGGGCTGTGCCGACCTCGCCAGCCGCAAGTGGATCTGGGAGCAGTACGACAGCCAGGTCGGTGCCGACACGCTCCAGAAATCGGGCGGCGACGCGGCGGTCGTGCGCGTGCACGGCACGAAAAAGGCGCTGGCGATCAGCACCGACTGCACGCCGCGCTACTGCTATGCTGATCCGTACGAGGGCGGCAAGCAGGCCATCGCCGAAGCCTATCGCAATATCAGCGCGGTCGGCGCGACGCCGCTGGCGGTGACCAACTGCCTCAATTTCGGCAATCCGCAGCGGCCCGAGATCATGGCCCAGTTCGTCGGCTGCCTGCAGGGCATGGGCGAAGCCTGCCGCGAGCTCGACTTCCCGATCGTGTCGGGCAACGTCAGCCTCTACAACGAAAGCAAGGCGACCGGCGGCGGCAGCGCTATCCTGCCGACCCCCGCGATCGGCGGCGTCGGCCTGATGCAGGATTATGCGATCATGGCCACCATCGCCTTCAAGGCGGCGGGCGAACAGGTCGTCGTCATCGGCGGCGAATCCGGGCACCTGGGCCAGTCGCTCTACTTGCGCGAAGTGCTGGGCCGGGAAGAAGGCCCGCCCCCGCCGGTCGGCCTCGACCTGGCGAAGCGGGCCGGGGAAACGGTGCGCAAGCTGATCGCCGACGGCGCGGTCACGGCGGTTCACGACTGTTCCGACGGCGGCCTCGCCGTCGCGCTGGCGGAAATGGCTCTGGCCGGCGGCATCGGCTGCACGGTCGCCCTCCCCGAAGGCCGGGGCGCGGCCTCGTTCTGGTTCGGCGAGGACCAGTCGCGTTACGTCGTCACTGCCGAAGAGGCAGAACCGATCCTCGAAGCCGCCGCTGCCGCCGGGCTCGCCGCCGTCGCGCTCGGCGTGATCGAGGGCGAGGCGGTGACATTCCGATCGCTCACCGGTGAAAGCCGGGTATCGCTCGCGGACCTGCGCGAAGCGAACGAGGCGTTCTTCCGGGACTGGATGGAAGCCTGATCCCGCGCGCGCGGAAACGGGCCGCGCGGCGCGCTCGTTTCCGCGGCATGTAAGGTCGCATCCGCCCTCGCTGCCGCGCTCGTTCTTGCGGGCTATGGTGCCAGTCCGGACGGGCCAACTGCGACGGCGATGTCCTATCGCGCCCACTCGCCGGCGCTCGCTCGCGCCTACTTTCGGGCCTATGCCGCGCAAAACGGCTATCGGTATGCGCCGTTCATATAGGATATCGCGGTCCTCTCCGAATTCGGCTACCGGGCCGAGCGGGAGCGCCTGCCGGGCTTCGTCCGTGCCCAGGCCAGCGAGCCGAGGCTGACGGTCGACCCGAAGCCGCCCGTCGACCAAAGCGCGGTGATGGCCGCGCTCTCGCCCCATTTGCGCAAAAGGTTCGTCTTGCGCGAAGTGCGCTATCCGATTGCCGAGACGCGCTGCTTCATCGACCTCTACGACACTGCACTCCGGTCGATCGGGATGCAGGATGCGATGGCCCCTTTCTCGTAGGAGCGGGACCGCTTCGAAATCACCGTCACCAGCGAGCAGAACGCCGCGCGGCTGCTCGCGGCCGTGCCGCCCGGGTTGCGGGCCGCCTCGGTCATCACGATCAGTCCCTCGCCGCTTATCGTGTTCTGACCGGCTAAGGAAAGTCAGGGGTTGCTGCCGATGTCCACCGCGGCATTGGCCGGATCGACCGTGGTTCCCTTCACGATGGGCGTCCCGCTCGAAAGCAGGATACCCACAAGGTGCGGCGCCGCCATGGACGTGCCGCTCTTCTTCGCGGTCCTGCCGGAAGTATTGAGCGAAACGATGTCGACGCCCGGTTCGGCATAGTCGACCGATGCCCCGTAGTTCGAGAATGACGCCCACGACCCCGATGCGTCGATGGCGCTGACCGTGTAGATGCCCGGTCCGTCGATATCGGCGGGCGGGGAATAGCGGACATCGGGATCGTTGATGTCCCTGGTGGAGTTGCCGGCGGCGATCACCAGCGATGGCCCGCCCGCTGCCGTCACGAACCTGTCCGCGAATGCGACGACCGCCGCGTCCATCAGGTCGGAATCGACATCGCCGCTGATCGACAGGTTGGCGACATCGCCCTTTTTCGCGCGGCCGAGCACGTGCTGCAGCCCCATGGCGACATCGGAATCGAGGCCCAGGCCGGTGTAGGCCAGCACCTTGACCGGAACCACGACAGCTCCGGGCGCAACGCCGACCACCGCCTTGCCGTTCTTCAGCGCGGCGATGGTTCCGGCGACGTGCGTGCCGTGCCCGTTGTAATCCTGCGTCGAGGTCCCGTCGATCGAGTTCGGCACCGAAAGGAAGACCGCGGAGTTTGCCGCATCGAGCGACAGGTCGCCGGTCGACGCGCTGACCCCGGTATCGACAACCCAGGCCTTGCCGCCGTTATAACCGATGCCCCCCTTTACGTAAGCGACGCCCCAGGGGATCGTATCGGTCTTGCCACCTCCACCGCCGCCGCCACCCCCACCGGAAGGCGGGCCTTTTTGCACCGTGCTGCTGGCAGAGGCCATTTCGGGCGGCAGGCTGACGATGACCGCTTGCGAACAATGGTCGATCATCGGGTTCTTCTGCAGCATCCTGTCCACCGCAGCAGCAGGTGCACGCATCGAAAAGGCCCGGAACGACGGGTAGATCCACATGACCCGGCCATTGGCCTGCGAAGCCGCGCTGCGCGCCTCGAACGAGGGTGTCAGGGGCCCATCGACGAAAAAGCAGTTGTAGACGCCGGGCACCCTGTCGCCCGGCTGGGGCCCGGCCTGCGCCGAGCCTGCACCCACCAGTCCGAGCGATGCGAATCCGGCGATCAGGCGGATTGCGGTTTTGGCAGCGAGCATCGAAGTCCCCCGTTCCGACTTCCTTGCGACCCAGTGCCTCACTCTAGCAGAATTGCCCCGAATTCCCTACCGGCCCGGCAGCTTCGGGGCCGGGATCCGCGCGCCGCGTTGCAACGAGCCCCGGCTTGGCGGATCAGCCCACCCAGTCCGACTGGGGAATACCCAGCAACTTCAGGATGCTGGTCAGATCGCCCCGATCGACCCAGCCGTTCGCCGCGGCCTTGGCCTTGGGCTTGGCGTAATAGGCCATGCCGTAAGTCGCCGCCTCGATCATGGGGATGTCGTTGGCGCCGTCCCCGGCGGCCATCGTCACCGCCCCGTCGCCGAGTCGCGCCTTTTCCTGCTCCAGCGTCTGCCGCTTCGTCGTGCTGTCAACGATCTCCGCCGCCAGCTTGCCGGTGAGCTTCCCGTCCGCCACGCCGAGCCGGTTGCCGACGACGCGCTCGAAGCCGAGCATCTCGGCCACCGGATCGGCAAAGGCATGAAATCCGCCGGTGACCAGGACCGTCCGGCAACCGCGCGCCTTCAGCGTTTCGACCAGCGTGCGAGCGCCGGCCATCGGCACGATACGTTGGTCAAGACAACGACTTATCGCCGATTCCTCAAGCCCGGTGAGAAATCCGACCCGCTCGGTCAGGGCGCTGGCGAAATCCAGTTCGCCTTGCATCGCCCGCTCGGTGATTTCGGCGATCTGGGGTTTGATACCGGCAAAGTCGGCCAGCTCGTCGATGCATTCCTGCCCGATCATCGTCGAATCCATGTCCGACACGAAAAGCTGGGGAACGACGATCTCGGCATCGCTCATCAAGAGGTCGCAGGGTCCGAAGCTGGCATCGAGCACGGCACGCACCCCCGTCGCATCGCCGCCGGCCAGCTGGATTTCCAGCACGTCGCCGCAAAAATCGAGCATCTGCGCACCCGCCATCGCCCAACCCTTGTCGGCCAACGCGGCCGCCGCCGCGTCGAGCGCGGTTTCCATGCTTGCTGGGTCTGCTATCAGCCGGGCGATGAGCACGGACGGGATCTCCTTCGATGACGGGTCGGCAGGCAATGGTTCGATCAGCGGCGCCAGGCCTCGCGTCGCGCTCATTGCAGGGCCGACCGCCAGCGGCAAGAGCGATCTCGCGGTCGAGCTGGCGCTGGCGTCCGAACGGGCGGGTCTGCCCGCCACGGTCATCAACGCCGACAGCGCGCAGGTCTATGCTGATCTCGCCGTATTGTCGGCGAGGCCGAGCGAGGCCGAGATGCGCGGCGTGCCGCATGTCCTGTTCGGCACGTGGGACGGGGCACAGGCCTGCTCGGCCGCCGACTGGGCCGCAAGAGCCAGGGACGAGATCGCGAAGGCCCATGCCTCGCGGCGGCTGCCGATCCTCGTCGGTGGCACCGGTCTCTACTTGCGCACGCTGATCGACGGCATCGCGCCGATCCCCGCCATCGACCCCGCGGTGCGAGAGGCGGTGCGCGCCCTGCCCGTCGCTGCGGCGCATGCGGCTCTGGCCAGCGAGGATCCGCAGGCGGCAATGCGCCTGAACCCTGCCGACACCACCCGCGTCGCCCGCGCGCTGGAAGTGGTCCGCAGCACCGGCCGCCCCCTCGATCACTGGCACGCGCGGCGCGAAGGCGGTATCGCAGGGGCGGTGGCCCTGACCGCCACTGTGCTCGTGCCGGAGCGCGAGTGGCTTTACGCGCGTTGCGACCGTCGCTTTGCCCTGATGATGGAGAATGGTGCGGTCGAGGAGGTCGAGGCGCTGCTGTCCCGCGACCTCGATCCGGCCCTTCCCGTTATGCGCGCGATCGGGGTGCCGGAGATCGCGGCGATGCTGGCGGGTCGCGCCGATCGTGCCGCTACGCTCGAGGCCGGCGCACAGGCGACTCGCCGCTATGCCAAGCGGCAATATACTTGGTTTCGGCATCAGCCACCCACCGCTTGGACGCGCTTTGATACCGAAAGTGTCGATAACAAGCTTATAATTGAAACATTATTACGGGATTTGCGGTTGACATGATATTCTATGTCGCCTAGTTCGCCGGGCAAATAAGGTTGGGAGAGAGAGGCCCGGGCGCACGACGCTCGGGCCCATTCTTTTGGCCGAACCTGGAATATTGAACGGAGAATTGCAGTGACCGAGCGCAGCGGCGCCGACATCCTGATGGACAGCCTGGTCGAACAGGGGGTCGAAGTCGTCTTCGGCTATCCCGGCGGTGCGGTGCTGCCCATCTACGATGCGCTGTTTTCCGACAATCGCATCCGCCACATCCTCGTCCGCCACGAAGCGGGCGCCGCCCACGCCGCCGAAGGCTACGCGCGATCGACCGGAAAGCCCGGCGTCGTCCTCGTGACCAGCGGGCCGGGCGCGACCAATGCCGTCACCGGCATCGCCGACGCCTTCATGGATTCGATCCCGATGGTCGTCCTGACCGGCCAGGTCGCAACCTCGATGATCGGCACCGACGCGTTCCAGGAAGCCGACACCGTCGGCATCACCCGGCACTGCACGAAGCACAATTACCTGGTTAAAGACCCGTCGGAACTGGCCGCCACGATCGCCGAGGCGTTCCAGATCGCGACCACGGGCCGCCCCGGCCCGGTCGTCATCGACATTCCCAAGGACGTCCAAGTCGCCAGTGCGCCCGTCCGCCAGCTCGAAAAGCCGACCCGCTACGCCCCGCCGACCACCGCGCCCGACGACGCGATCGCCGAGGCGGTTCGCATGATCGCCGCGGCGAAGTGCCCCGTGCTCTACAGCGGCGGCGGCGTCATTAATTCGGGGCCGGAGGCATCGGACCTTCTGCGCGAGTTGCAGGCGATCACCGGCGCGCCGATCACCAGCACGCTCATGGGCCTCGGCGCCTACCCGGCTCAAAACAGGGCGTGGCTGGGCATGCTGGGCATGCACGGAACCTATGAAGCCAACATGGCGATGAACCGGGCCGATCTCGTCGTCGCCATCGGCGCCCGCTTCGACGACCGCGTCACCGGCCGGATCGAGGATTTCTCGCCCGATGCGAAGAAGATCCACATCGATATCGACCGTTCGTCGATCAACAAGACCGTTCGTGTCGACCTGCCGCTGCTGGGCGATTGCGCGCAGGTCCTGCGCCAGCTTCTCGACACGTGGAAGGCGACCGGCGCGCGGGCGCAGGACCTTGGCGAATGGTATGCCCGGATCGACGGCTGGCGCGCGCGCAATTCGCTCGCCTATCCGCGGTCCGAGGACGAGATCATGCCGCAGCTCGCGGTCGAACGCCTGTTCGAGCTGACCAGGGACCGCGATCCGATCATCACGACCGAGGTCGGCCAGCACCAGATGTGGGCCGCGCAGCACTTCCACTTCTTCGGTCCCAACAAGTGGCTGACGAGCGGGGGTCTCGGCACGATGGGCTACGGTCTGCCCGCCGCGATCGGCGCGCAGCTCGGCAATCCGGGCGCGCTGGTCATCGACATTGCGGGTGAAGCTTCGATCCAGATGAACATCCAGGAGCTCGGCACGGCCAGCCAGTACCGACTGCCGGTCAAGATCTTCATCCTCAACAACGAGTACATGGGGATGGTCCGCCAATGGCAGGAACTGACCTTTGAGGGCCGTTATTCGAACTCGTACAGCGACGCGCTGCCCGATTTCGTGAAGCTGGCCGAAGCCTACTGCTGGAAGGGCATCCGCATCGAGGATCTCGACGATCTCGACGCGGGCATCCAGGCAATGATCGACCATGACGGACCGGTGATCGTCGATTGCCGCGTCGCCAAGCTGGCGAACTGCCTGCCGATGTTCCGCTCCGGCGCGCCGCACACCGAAATGCTGCTCTACGGCGACGAAACCCAGCCCGCGCCGGTCAGCGAAGAAGCAAAGGCGTCCGTCTGATGCATATCGAGAAACGCGCCGCCGAGCGCCACGTCCTCGCCATCACCGTCGACAACGAGAGCGGCATCCTCGCCAAGATCGCGGGGCTGTTCACCGCGCGCGGCTACAACATCGATTCGCTGACGGTGGCCGACATCTCGGAGAACCACCAGATCAGCCGGATCACCATCGTCACCCACGGCCCGCCCGAAGTGATCGACCAGATCCACGCCCAGCTCGAACGCCTCGTCCCGGTCCACAAGGTTTCCGACCTCACCGAACTCGGCCCGCATGTCGAGCGCGAGCTGGCGCTGGTGAAGGTCTCGGGCCGCGGCGACAGCCGGGTGGAGGCGCTGCGCCTCGCCGACGTCTACCGCGCCAAGGTGGTCGACAGCACGACCGAAAGTTTCATATTCGAGATCACCGGCGGCCCGGAAAAGATCGACAGCTTCGTCGCGCTCATGCGCGAACTGGGGCTGGTCGAGGTGGGCCGCACCGGGATCGTCGGCATGATGCGCGGCGCGAACGGCGCCTGACCATACGGATTTCGTTCCAAACGATACATTTGAAGCCACCATCCACACCAGCTATGCGCCGCCACGATCATCCGGCGGGCCGGCCATGTCAGCAGGCGAAAAGCCAAGGGGAATTGAAGTGAAAGTCTATTACGACGCCGATTGCGACCTGAACCTCATCAAGGACAAGAAGATCGCCATCGTCGGCTATGGCTCGCAGGGCCACGCCCACGCCCAGAACCTGCGCGATTCCGGCGTGAAGGACGTCGCCATCGCCCTGCGCGAAGGTTCGGCCACCGCGAAGAAGGCCGAAGGCGCCGGCTTCAAGGTGCTGTCGAACGCCGAGGCGGCGAAGTGGGCGGACATCATCATGATCCTCGCTCCCGACGAGCACCAGGCCGCGATCTACTACGCCGACCTGCACGACAACATGAAGCCCGGCGCCGCCCTTGCCTTTGCGCACGGCCTCAACGTCCACTTCGGCCTGATCGAGGCGCGCCCCGACGTCGACGTCATCATGATCGCGCCGAAGGGCCCCGGCCACACCGTGCGCTCGGAATTCCAGCGCGGCGGCGGCGTCCCCTGCCTGATCGCGGTCGCGCAGGATGCCACCGGCAACGCGCACGACATCAGCCTCGCCTACGCCTCGGGCGTCGGCGGCGGCCGTTCGGGCATCATCGAGACCAACTTCCGCGAGGAATGCGAAACCGACCTGTTCGGCGAGCAGGCCGTGCTGTGCGGCGGCGCGACGGCGCTGGTCCAAGCCGGTTTCGAAACGCTGGTCGAGGCCGGCTATGCGCCGGAAATGGCCTATTTCGAATGCCTCCACGAACTGAAGCTGATCGTCGACCTGATGTATGAAGGCGGCATCGCCAACATGCGCTACTCGATCTCGAACACCGCCGAATACGGCGACATCACGATCGGCCCGCGCATCATTACCGAAGAGACGAAGAAGGAAATGAAGCGCGTGCTGGCGGACATCCAGTCGGGCCGCTTCGTCAAGGCCTTCGTCATGGACAACCGCGCCGGTCAGCCCGAACTGAAGGCTGCGCGCAAGGCGGCCTTGCGCCACCCGATCGAGGAAACCGGCGCCAAGCTGCGCGCGATGATGCCCTGGATCAAGGCCAACGCGCTGGTCGACAAGGCCAAGAACTGATCGGCATTTCCTGACCGAAGGGGCGCTTCGGGCGCCCTCATCGGGACCGGACAAGAAGCGGGCCCGCGATCGTCCCGGCGATCGCGGGCCCGCCTTGCGTCTGGTGGCAGTCTTTCCTTCGGTCACATCGATGTGCCTCGTTGTCACGATGGCGCGAAGTCCCCAGAATGATTCCTGCAACCTTCCAAACGTCAGGGGACCATCGATGAATCGTTCGACCTTTCGCAATTCGCGCGTGCTTCGCATCGCCCTTCCCGCCGCGCTGGCGGCGGCGGGCATCGGGCTGACCGCTCCGCTCGTGGCGCAGGATGCGCCGCTTCCCGGCGTTGCCGATGCCTCTCGCGTTGCGGCGGGGAGCTATGCGGTCGATCCCAACCACACGCTCGTCGGCTGGCGCGTCGATCACTTCGGCTTCAACGACTATTTCGGCATCTTCGGCAGCGTCACCGGCACGCTCGATCTCGATACTGCCGCGCCCGAGACGGCGAAGCTGGACGTGACGATTCCCATCACTTCGCTGGCCGTCGCCTCCGAAGGGCTGAAGGAACACCTGCTGCGCCCCGGCAAGGATGGTGCCGCGCCCGATTTCTTCGGCGCGGATCCGGTGCCCGCCCGCTTCGTTTCGACCAGCGTGACCCGGACCGGACCGGACCGTGCCACGATCGTCGGCGACCTTACGCTCAACGGCAGGACGAGGCCCGTCGCGATCGCCGCGCGCTTCACCGGGGCCGGAACCAATCCGATGAACAAGGCTCAAACCGTCGGCTTCGAAGGTCGCGCCATGCTGAAGCGCAGCGATTTCGGGATTGCCACGTTCGTGCCCATGGTGTCCGATGCCGTCGTCCTCGACATTTCGGCAGCATTCGAACGCAAATGATCCCTCGCCCCGACCGTCGCGCCCTCGCCGCCATCCTGATGCTCACCGCCGCACTGGGCGCGTGTGGCAAGGAGCCGTCCGAGGAAGCGACGGTCGGCCGGCAGATCGCGGAGGTGACCGAAAAGGTCGAGGTGAACGGCGCGCCGGACCGGCCGGTCAAGCGCTGGCAGGCGCCCGAAAGCTGCCCGGCCTATGCCGACCCTGACCGGCCGAGCGGCTCCAACTGCCTCGGCATCCTGCCCGAAAGCTGCGGCGCCGACCGGGCCTATCAGTTCGTCGGCCAGCCGATGAGCGATGACGTTCGCGCCGTCGTCGAGGGATCGGCCAGCGGCGGCGTGCGCACCTTCGTCACCGGCCAGCCGGTCACCGACGACCTTCGTCCCGGTCGCCTCAACATCGAAACCGACGGGGCCGGCGTGATCGTGTCGGTCGACTGCTTCTAGGCCCGCCATGTTCGTGATCCGCGAAGACGACCTGAGCAACCGGCAGACCCGCGATCTTCTGGCGCTCCACCTGTCGGGCATGCACAAGAACTCGCCTCCCGACGCGGTCTTCGCGCTGGATCTTGGCGGGTTGCAGGCGCCGGACGTGACAGTCTGGTCGGCATGGCAGACGGTCGGCTATGGGCAGTTGGAGATCGCCTCGATCGGTGCGCTCAAGATGCTGGGCGACGGCATGGCCGAGGTGAAGTCGATGCGAACCTATCCCGATTACCTTCGGCAAGGCGCGGCAGCCGCAATCCTAGACACGATCATCGCCGCCGCGCGCGAACGGGGTGTCAGGCGCCTCAGTCTCGAAACCGGGCGCGGCGAGGCATTCGAGCCCGCTCTCGCCATGTACCGCAAGCGGGGTTTCGTCGATGGCGACGCCTTTGCCGACTACAGGCCAAACGCCTTCAGCCAGTTTCTTCACCTGGACCTGTGATCCACGCCATGCCACGCACGCTCGTGCGCGTTTATCGCGATGCAGACTTCGAGCAGGTCGAAAGGCTCTGGCGAAAAGTCTTTCCCGCCGACCCACCGCGCAATCACGCGGCGAACTCGATCCCGCGCAAGCTCGCGCATCAGCCCGAACTGTTCCTCGTCGCCGAACGGGAGGGCGCGGTCGTCGGCACGACCATGGCGGGATACGACGGCCATCGCGGCTGGCTCTATTCGGTAGCGGTCGCGCGCCGCTTTCGGGGGGAAGGGGTCGGCCAGATGCTCGTCCACGCGGCGGAGGAACGGTTGCGGGCGCTGGGCTGCATCAAGATCAACCTCCAGATCCGCAACGGCAACGAAGCCGTCGCCGGCTTCTACCGCCGCCTCGGCTATGACGAGGATCGGGTAATCTCGATGGGAAAGCTGCTGTGAGCGACATACGGCTGGTCGACGGCCTGATGGAGGCGATGGCGGCTCTGGCCGACGCCATGGCGGGTGCCCAGCGTCCGTGGTGGCTGATCGGGAGCGTCGCGGTGGCGCTGCATGGCGGAGATCCGGGCACAATCGGCGATATCGACGTGGTAATCGATCCGCACGACTTGCCCGGCGTGATCGAATGGACCGGCGCCGCCCTGCAGCAGAAAGGCGACAGCGCACACTTCCGGTCGGACAGCTTCGCGACGTGGAGCGCATTCGCCGTCCCGGTGGAGTTCATGGCGGGCTTCCGCCATTTCCGCGACGGGGCGTGGCACCCTGTCCGACCGGCCAGCCGCGAGAGCTTTGCGATCGGCGCGCGCACGGTGTTTGCGCCGGGCCGTGCGGACCTCGTCGCCATGCTGCTGGCGTTCGGCCGGCCAAAGGACCTGCGCCGTGCGGCAACGCTGCAACCGGCGCCGGCCTGACGTTACGGCAGCGCCGGATTTCCCGGAAATCCCGTCATTTCGGGTCTGGACAACCCCGCCCATGTCGATCATAGCCCGTCGCGACATGACCGTGCTGCGCGACCAATCGGGTTTCGGCCTGCTGCTTCGACTTACACGCCCCTGGGCGTGACCGTTGTGCTGGTCGTTTGACCGGCGCCGGGGCGGCCTGGGGGATGATCGCCGCACCACCTGAACCAGCTGAACAGAAGTAACCGTCATGGCCACCACGCCCCGCACCATGCTGACCGATCCGTCGGTCAAATACCGTCCCTTCCCGCCGATCGACCTGCCCGATCGCACCTGGCCGTCGAAGACGATCAGCAAGCCGCCGCGCTGGCTTTCGACCGACATGCGCGACGGCAACCAGTCCCTCATCGATCCGATGGACAGCGTGAAGAAGAACCGCTTCTTCGACCAGCTGGTCAAGGTCGGGTTGAAGGAGATCGAGGTCGGCTTCCCCGCCGCCGGGGCGACCGAATTCGACTTCATCCAGAGCCTCGTCCGTTCGGGCCGCATCCCCGACGACGTGCTGGTGCAGGTCCTGACGCAGAGCCGCGAGGACCTGATCCGCCGCAGCTTCGAAAGCCTGATCGGCGCGAAGCAGGCGATCGTCCACGTCTACAACGCGGTCAGCCCCGCCTGGCGCGAGATCGTGTTCAAGATGACCACCGCCGAAGTGCGCGGCATCGCCGAAGCCGGCGCCAAGGTCATTCGTGACGAAGCGGCAAAGTACCCCGAGACCGACTGGCATTTCGAATACAGCCCGGAAACCTTCAGCACCGCCGAACTCGATTTCAGCATCGAGTGCTGCGAGGCGGTGATGAACATCCTCCAGCCGACGCCCGAACGGCCGATCATCCTCAACCTGCCCGCAACGGTCGAATGCGCGACACCCAATGTCTATGCCGACCAGATCGAGTATTTCTGCCGCAACCTGCCCAACCGGGACAGCGCGTTGATATCGCTGCACACCCACAACGACCGCGGCACCGGCGTCGCCGCGGCGGAACTGGGCATCATGGCGGGCGCGGACCGGGTCGAAGGCTGCCTGTTCGGCAATGGCGAACGGACCGGCAACTGCTGCCTGGTGACCGTCGCGCTTAACATGTACACGCAAGGGGTCGACCCAGGCCTCGACTTCTCGAACATCGACGAGGTGATCGAGACGGTCGAGTTCTGCAACCAGATCCCGGTGCACCAGCGTCATCCCTATGGCGGCGAGCTGGTCTTCACCGCATTTTCGGGCAGCCACCAGGACGCGATCAAGAAGGGGTTCGAGGCGCACGAGACCCAGAACGACCAGATCTGGCGCGTGCCCTACCTGCCCATCGATCCCGCCGATCTGGGCCGCAACTACGAAGCGGTGATCCGCGTCAACTCGCAGTCCGGCAAAGGCGGCTTTGCCTGGGTGCTGGAACAGGACAAGGGCCTGAAGCTGCCCAAGCGCATGCAGGCGCACTTTTCCAAGGCCGTGCAGCGCACCGCCGACGAAACGGGCCGCGAGCTCAACGCCGCCGACATCTGGGACACGTTCCAGCACGAATACCACGTGTCGCGTCCGCAGCACTTCCAGCTCGTCGATTACGAGGAGCAACGGGCCAAGGACGGCACCCGGGTCTTCACCGGCACGATCACCGAAGGCGGGCGCGAACGCACTGTTTCAGGCCGCGGCAACGGGCTCATCTCCTCGGTCGTGGCGACGCTGTCGGAGGCATTCGGCATGACCCTGGAAGTGCTCGACTATTCCGAACACGCCCTGTCGAAAGGCAGTGACGCGAAGGCCGCCGCCTATGTCGAATGCATGAGCGAGGGCGGCGAGATCGTCTGGGGCGTCGGCATCAGCGCCGACGTTGCGACCGCCAGCGTGCGCGCCATCCTCAGCGCCGCGAACGCGGTGCGCCCGCAAGCGTAACGACCCGGCGGGCGCGGCGGGAACCCGCCGCGCCCGCCCCGTTTCACCCCTTCAGACGGTCGCACCCCAAAGCTGTTCGGCCATCGCGTCGAGCGAGGAATAGTCAACCCCACGCCCGATCGGATCGCGCCGGCTGAGGGTCAGCCGGCTCCTGCCCTCTCTCTCGATCCTGCGCGCCAGGCCGCGCTGGACGAGCTGTAGGCGCGACAAGGCGGCAGTGCGGGCTTGCAGCTCGTCCCGGCTTCGTGTTCGCGACCACTCCATTTCGACTGCGCCGACCCTTTCGAACACCAGCTCGTTGTAGATCTTGTGCGGCCCGCGATGCAGCGGCAGCCCCTCGTCGAAAGCAATGACTTCGCTGCCGGGCAGCAGGACGCCGTTGCTGTCGAAATCGTCGAGCGACAGCCCCGCAGAGCCGATCGAAGTGATCATCGATGCAAGGCAACGACGCGACATCAGTTGCCGCGGAAGCAGATGGTGCTTCTGCCAGCCCTTGCGAAAGTTGACGCTTCCCGTTCTGTTAACCGCCGAGAACCGGCGTATCCCCCGGTGGCGGGGATAAATCTGCGACATTCACCCGTACCCTTAGGCACCCGGTCATCAGCCATAAACTTTAAGCAAAGGGTGAAGGCGCAAGGTTAATAAAGTCACCGGCGGGCTCTATCGCAAAGGTACCGTACCCCTCGATCTCGACGACTTCGGCTTCGTGTACAGTACCGTGCCGGACAAGGTGATCGATCATGCGAATGGCGATGCGGGCGCGGTCCGCACTGGCTTGGCCGGGCGCGGCGAGGACGCGCAATTCCTGCCCGATGATCAGGTTCAATCCGCGCGAGACCATGTTGCCCTCTTCGTCGAGGGCCATCGATGTCAGGCCCAGCGCCGGAAATGGGCCGCCGGCCAGCCAGTGGCGGACCGTCCTTCCAAAGTATCCGCTGCCCATGGCGCTGTCCGCCGCAGCCCAGCCGATGGCGACGCAACCCGGCATGGCGGCCAGCGCCAGCGCGACCCGACAGGCCGCGCGGATCACCGCCATCGGCGCTTCATCGCCCACGTCCGGCAGGGACGGTGCCAGCCGTACAGCAGAAGCTCCCTCGAAAAGGTGATCCGGCGCGTCGAAGCGCATTGCCGGAACGCTTCCCGCATCCCCGACCGGGGCAGGCGAGATCGCAAAATCCAGACCATCGGCGATCAGCCCGATGTCCGCCGTCGCGCCATCGCCGACGATCACGAGATCCGCATCGCGCACCGCTTCGGACATATCCGGTATCCCGGCCGAGTCAGGCGCAAACCACGCGGTAAAACGAAACCGGCCCGACCGATCCGTGTCGATGCCGGATGCAGCGATGTCAGACATGATGCCGATGTCCCGTCCCGTTTCAGCGGATTCTTGCAAGCCCCCAATCATTGGTCGAGTCCCCAGCCGACGAACCTAATCCAGATCCGATGCAATTGCGGTGTCCCCGTCCGCATCACCTCGGCATGGCGGCGCCCACCCCCCCGAATGGGCGCGCGCCATGGCAAAGAGCAGAAATCAGAAAACGCCCATTGCCAACCCCTGCCCCATCGCCTGCCCCAGATCGAAGCAGTCGCGCGCCGATTTCACCTGTAACGATTTGGGACGCAATATCTCTTCTGGCGTTTGCGCCGCGAAATTGACAATCAGCGGATCCGCCACGCGGCGCAGGCGCCAGCCGGTGGCGATCCGGTCGATTTGCCGCGTCGCGCCCTCCCCATCGGAGCCTGCCGCGATCGCCGTGGCGTAGGCCCGGCCCTCGATCCGCCCGAGAACCGGATAATAGCACCGGTCGAAGAATTCCTTCATCGCGCCCGACACCGTCGCCAGGTTCTCCGGGCAGACGAAGACGTAACCCTGCGTTGCCAGCAGGTCTTCGGGCCATGCCTCCTCGCAAGGCAGGATCCGGCCGTCGTCCCCCGCGCCCGCCTTGATGGCATCCGCCATCTGGCGAGCGCCCCCCGTTCGCGAGTGCCAGATGATCAGCAGGGGGGCCGGACGTGTCATGGCGCGCCAGCATAGTCCCAATGCGCGGCGGGGGAAAAGCTGGGGGCCGCGTCCCGCATCGGGTTTTACCCGGCAAAGCGCGGTTGTAGGCTGAAAGGATGGCAACGCTTCCCCTGCATGATGAAATCGACGGTCTGGCCTGCGGCGTGGCGCGTTCGCTTTCGGGAAAGGCGTGGCGCTGGCGTGGCGGCAACATGGCGTTGGGCGCGGGCGGTGCGGGCGGCGATCTCGTGACACAGCTTCTCACCGCGCGGGGCGTGGCGGTCGACGACATCGAACGGCACCGCAACCCGACCCTGCGGGCTTTTCTTCCCGATCCCTCGATCTTCCACGACATGGATAAGGCCGCCGAGCGGCTCGCAAAGGCGGTCCGCGCGAACGAGCGGATCACGATCTACGGCGACTACGACGTCGACGGCGCGACCAGCAGCGCGCTGCTGATCCGGCTGCTGTGCGACCTCGGCGCGGACCCGGCGCACTACATTCCCGATCGCCTGCTCGAAGGCTACGGCCCTTCGGGCGAGGCGCTGGTCCGGCTGGGGCAGGAAGGCAGCAGCCTGATCGTCACCGTCGATTGCGGCGCGATGGCGCACGAAGCGCTGCAGATGGCGCACGATGCCGGCATCGACGTCATCGTCGTCGATCATCACAAGTGTGCGGCGCAAAACCCTGTCGCCACCGCGCTGGTCAATCCCAACCGCCTCGATTCGACCGATGAGGCGGCATCGTATGGTCACCTGGCCGCGGTCGGGGTCGCATTCCTGCTCGCCATCGCGCTTGTCCGAAACTTGCGAGCGGCGGGGCATTTTGCCGAACGGGCAGAGCCGGACCTGATGGGCCTGCTCGATCTCGTCGCGCTCGGCACGGTGGCCGATGTCGCCGCGCTTCACGGCCTCAACCGCGCCTTCGTGGCGCAGGGGCTGAAGGTCATGGCGCGTCGCCGCAACGCCGGGCTCAACGCGCTGATCGACGCGAGCCGGCTGAAACGCGCGCCGCAGTGCAGCGATCTCGGCTTCGCGCTCGGCCCGCGTATCAACGCTGGCGGGCGGGTCGGGGAATCGACGCTCGGCGTCCGGCTGCTGACCGGCAGCGCGGAAGAGGACGTGCGCGACATCGCCGCCCGTCTCGACGTGCTCAACGAAGAGCGCCGCGCGATCGAGGCGGAAGTCCAGGCCGCGGCGGAGGAGCAGGTCGGCGGCCAGCACAACCGCTCGGTCCTCGTGCTTTCGGGCCGGAGCTGGCACCCCGGCGTGATCGGCATCGTCGCCGGCCGCATCAAGGAGAAGACCGGCAAGCCCGCCATCGTCATCGCGGTGGACGAACAGGGCGAAGGCAAGGGATCGGGACGGTCGCTGTCGGGCGTCGATCTTGGCGCGGCGGTCATCGCGGCGCGCGAAACCGGCTTGCTGGAGCGTGGCGGCGGGCACGCGATGGCGGCGGGCCTCACCATTGCGGAGGGCCGGATCGATGCCTTCGCCGATTGGCTCGACGAGCGGCTCGCGCGCGACGTCGAGCGGGCGCGCGCGGGTCAGGCGACGCTGATCGACGTATCGGTCGCGCCCGGCGGCCTACATCCGGACCTGGTAGCGGATCTCGAAGCGGCGGGCCCCTACGGTGTCGGCTGGCCCGCGCCGCGCGTTGCGGTCGGCCCGGTGCGTCTGGTCAAGGCGGATGTCGTCGGGACCGGCCATGTCCGGGTCATCGCCAGCGGCAACGACGGCGCCCGGTTCAAGGGGATCGCCTTCCGCGCGGCGGAATCGGATATGGGCCAGGCCCTGCTCCACGCGTCGCAGGGACGCCGCCTGTGGCTGGCTGGACGGGCGAAGGTGGACGACTGGGGGCAGGTGCCCGCCGCCGAACTGCATATCGAAGACGCCGCCTTCCTCGACTGATGCGGGCGGCTTGCACGGAATTGTCGCGAAAGGTGATTTCCGGCCTTGACCGCCTGCGAAGTGCCCCGTAAGTGCGCGGGCCTGCACCGCGTGGCCCCTTCGTCTAGCGGTTAGGACGCGGCCCTTTCACGGCTGAAACACGGGTTCGATTCCCGTAGGGGTCACCACGGTGCAGCACTCGCCTTACCATTGGCGACGGCCCCTTCGTCTAGCGGTCAGGACGCGGCCCTCTCACGGCTGAAACACGGGTTCGATTCCCGTAGGGGTCACCATCCTCCTCACATGACAGATATATGACACTGGCGCCTCGCCCAAGGTCGCCTTATGGCCCCACGCTGTGGAACGGACGGACCTGATTCATCGCGCCCATCGCTGCCGCTTGCGCACCCCACGGGTGCCTTGCTGATGCGCAACTCCGTCCCCTATGCCGGACTGGCGCTGGCCGTGGCGGGCGCAGTCGTCATGCTGGTCACGACCGGCGAATTCGTCCTGTCGCTCGGCGTGCTGGTGGTCTGGGTCGGCTCGCTGTTCCTGTCGCGCCCTGCGCCGGACAATGCCCGGCCGCGCGACGATGGCCGACACATTGCCGAACACCGCGTGCGCGAATTGATCGAGCCGCTCGGCCTCCCCTATCTGGTCATGGAGAACCGGCGCATTACCATCGCCAACCGGGCGGCGCGCGACGTTCTCGGCAGCCACGTCGTCGGGCAGGACGCCCGCGTCGCTCTGCGCCATCCCGAAGCGGTGCGCCTGATGGACAGCGGCGAGGAAGGCAGCGCAGTGGTTCGCGGCCTCACCGGCCATCGCAGCGTATGGGACGTGGCGCTGCGCCGGATCGACAATTCCAAGACGATGATCGAACTGGTCAACCGCACGGCAGAGGCAGACATCAGCCGCGCGCACACCGATTTCGTCGCCAATGCGAGTCACGAACTGCGCACGCCCCTCGCCTCGATCATCGGCTACGTAGAAACGCTGATCGATGCCGACACCGACGATCATGCTCCGCCGATGAAGGAGGAGACGCGGCTGCGTTTCCTCGAAACCATCGCCCGCGAAGGCAAGCGGCTGCAGGCCCTGGTCGAGGACCTGATGAGCCTGTCGCGGATCGAGGCGGAAAAGCACGATCTCCCGGCTCTCGTCCTCGATCTCGGCAGCAGCATGGAGAGCGCGATCTCGGCGATGCAGTCGCTTCACGGCAAGGACCGCATCATCCTCGAACGCGCGCAAGTGCCGATGCCGATCAGAGGAGACGAGCAGCAGGTCCACCAGCTTGCCCGCAACCTGATCGAGAACGCGCTGAAATACGGATCGGCCAGCGAACCGGTGCGCGTTTCGGTGCAGCGCAACGGCGACATGTTCGAGTTTCGGGTCAGGGACAGCGGCGAAGGTATCGCCCCCGAACACCTCCCGATGCTGACGCGCCGCTTCTATCGCACCGATCCGGGCCGCAGCCGGGCGGTCGGCGGAACCGGCCTTGGCCTCGCCATCGTCAAGCACATCGTCGAACGCCATCGCGGCCGGCTGGAGATCGAGAGCCAGCTTGGCCAGGGAACGACGGTCACCGTTCGCCTGCCCCGCCATGTCGAGCAGACGACATTGGCCTGAGGCTGGACAAGATTGTCACATGGTCGGTGCCGATTTGCGCGCTTTCCACAAGGAATGCGGCGACGGCCGCGCATCTGTAACAAAACTGTCACCTTGCGGTCATACGGGCGTCGTTGTTCGGATAGAGAATTGTAACAAAGGCCCGAGAGTCATGAGGACCACTTACGTTTCGGCGATCGCGTTGATGGCCGCCGCCGGTATCGCTACCCCGGCGAACGCCCAGGATGCCGCCGAAGTGCAGGCGCAGCTGCAGGAGATGCGCGCGCAGATGCAGGCGATGGCCGCCAAGATCGATTCGCTGGAAAGCCAGCTTGCCGCTGCCAACGCCAAGGCAGACACCGCCGCACAGACCTCGACCACCGCCCTCGCCGCGGCCGAGGCGGCCAAGAGCGACACCAAGGTCAGCTGGAAGGGCGCCCCCCAGTTCGAGGGCAAGGGTTTCACCTTCAAGCCGCGCGGCCGCATGCAGTATGACATCGGCTACCTCGGCGCGCCCGACGGCTACGTCAACGACGCCACCGGCTTCGGCAGCGAACTGCGCCGCGCCTATCTCGGTTTCGAGGGCACCATCCCCGGCGGGTTCGGCTATCGCGCCGAAATCAACGTCGCGGACCAGAAGCTGGAGGTCACCGACCTCTACGTCACCTACGAAGCCGGCAAGTCGGTCAAGCTGACGCTCGGCCAGCAGAAGCCGTTCTGGGGCCTCGAGGAACTGACCAGCGACCTCTTCCCCTCGTTCACCGAACGCGCCGCGCTCAACACCGCCTTCGGCTACGAACGCAAGGTCGGCCTGACCGCTGCCGTCACGCAGGGCGACGTGATCGCCCAGGCCGGCGTCTTCACCGACAACATCGACGACCTCACCGACGACGGCAACAGCGAGCTGACCTACAGCGGCCGCCTCGTTTTCGCGCCGAAGCTCGGCGATAGCCAGCTGCACCTGGGTGCCAACGTCAACATGCGCGACATCAATGCGGACAAGGGCGTGAACTATCGGGTCCGCCCTTTCATCCACACGCCCGACGTGCGCTTCATCGCGACCGGCAACATGACGGTGGACAAGGAACTCGGCTACGGCCTCGAAGCCGGCTACATCAACGGCCCCTTCCACGTTGCCGGTGAAACGCACTGGCAGAAGGCCTCGCGCATCGGATTCGACGACCCGACTTTCTTCGGCAGCTATGCCGAGGTCGGCTATTTCCTGACCAAGGGTGACACCCGCGGCTACAAGAACGGCACCTTCGACCGCATCAAGCCGGCCAACGGCGTCGACAAGGGCGGGATCGGCGCGATCCAGGTGAACCTGCGCTACGACTACCTCGATCTCAACGATGCCGGCATCGTCGGTGGCAAGCAGGATGGGTACGAAGCCTCGCTGATCTGGACGCCGACGGACTACATGCGTTTCATCGTGAACTACGGCCGCATGAACTACACCGACGCGGTTGCGCTCCCAAATGGCGATCGTTCCTACGGAGTCGATGCCTTCGGCGCCCGCGCCCAGATCGACTTCTGATCGCCCGATTCTTTCATCGGAAACGAAGTCTCCGTCTCAACAGACTGATTTATAAGGATTATCGATCTTTGACCGATCGCCTGTGGACTGTCATATGCTTGTCATGACAGCCCCATAGAGCGCCCGGCGAGACCCAAAGAAGGACACAGTTCCCATGCGCTTTACCAAGACCATCGTCGTTGCCGCGCTCGCCAGCGCTGCGCTCTCGGCCTGCGGCGGCGAAACCGCCTCGGCTTCGCGCGACCAGATCAAGGCCGTCGGCTCGTCGACCGTCTATCCCTTCGCCAAGGCGGCGGCAGAGGAATTCGCCCGCTCGTTCTCGGGCCAGTACAAGTCGCCGATCGTCGAATCGACCGGCACCGGCGGCGGCATCAAGCTGTTCTGCGCGGGCGTCGGCACCCAGCACCCCGACATCGTCAACGCCTCGCGCCGCCTGAAGGCGAGCGAGTTCGAGGATTGCCAGAAGAACGGCGTCACCGAGATCGTCGAGATCGAAGTCGGCAAGGACGGCATCGCCATCGCCGAATCGAAGGAAGGGCCGGAATTCGGCCTGACCGTCGCGCAGCTTTACGAAGCGGTCGCCAAGAACCCCTACGGCAAACCCAACACCGCCAAGACCTGGAGCGACATCGATCCCTCGCTGCCGAACGAACCGATCCTGATCTACGGCCCGCCGGCCACTTCGGGCACGCGCGACGCGTTCGAGGAGCTGATCATGACCGCCGGCTGCAAGACCGACGCGGCGACCAAGGCACTGAAGGACACCGACGAGGACAAGTACGACGCGATCTGCACCGAAGTCCGCACCGACGGCCCATACGTCGAGCAGGGCGAGAACGACAACCTCATCGTCCAGAAGCTCGCCTCGAACCCGCAGGCCGTCGGCGTTTTCGGTTATTCCTTCCTTGAAGAGAACGCTGACAAGCTGCGCGGCCTGAAGATCGACAACGTCGATCCGAACTACGACAACATCGCGAACAACTCGTACCCCGGCGCCCGCTCGCTCTACCTCTATGTCAAGAAGGCGCACCTCGACGCGGTGCCCGGCCTGCGCGAGTACATCTCGACTTGGGTGAGCAATTGGGGCAAGGGCGGCCTGTTCACGTCGAACGGCATGATCGCCTCGACCGACGATGTCGCGGCCAAGAACGCGGACGTGGTCAAGAACATGACCGTGCTCGATGCCTCGGTTCTGAAATAAGTCGGACCTAACTGCTCAGGAACTATGTCGCCAGCCATCTTCGTCCTCCTAGCCATCGGCCTCGGTCTGGTCGGTTGGCTGGCCGCTCGTTCCCGCGCCTGGGCCTTCGCCACTTCCGGTGGCGAGGGCCGGGTGCGTCTGCACTCCCTTCCCTCCTACCACGGCTGGTATGTCGCCCTCTGGGCCTTCATCCCGGCGATCGTCTTCGTGGCGATCTGGAACGTGGTCAGCCCGCAATTGGTGATGCAGGCGGTTCTGTCCGATCCGGCCGCCGCCAGCCTGCCCGAATTCGGCATCGGGCGTGACACGATCCTGTCCGAGGCGCTCGGCGTCGCACGCGGCAGCGCCAATGCGGTGTTCAACCCGGCCGCACAGGCGCTGGTCGAACCGGCCCGCGCGGCGATGCAGCGCATGGCGATCATCGGCGCGGTCATCACCGTGCTGGTCGGCTTTGCCGGCGGCGTCTTCGCCTTCCTGCGCCTGCGTCCCGATTTCACCGCCCGCACCCGGGTGGAACGCACGGTCATGCTGATTTTGCTGCTCGCTTCGCTCGTCGCCATCCTGACGACGTTCGGCATCGTCGCCTCCCTGCTGTTCGAAACGATCCGCTTCTTCGGCATGGTCAACCCGATCGACTTCCTATTCGGAACGCACTGGTCGCCGAATCCGATGGGCGATGTCGCCCAGACGAACGGAGAGGACTATGGCGCGCTGCCGCTGTTCTGGGGCACGATCTACATCGGCGCGATCATCGCCATGATCGTCGCGATCCCGCTCGGGCTGATGAGCGCGATCTACCTGACGCAGTATGCCGCACCGTCGGTGCGCAAGTGGATGAAGCCGATGCTGGAGATCCTGGCCGGCGTCCCGACCGTGGTCTACGGCTACTTCGCGGCGCTGACCGTCGCCCCGTTCATCCGAGACGTCGCGAAGTCGATCGGCATCGCCAGCGCCAGCAGCGAAAGCGCGATTGCCGCCGGCCTGGTTATGGGCGTGATGATCATCCCCTTCGTCTCATCGATGGCCGACGATTCGATCGCCGCGGTCCCCGCCGCGATGCGCGACGGCAGTCTGGCGATGGGCGCGACCAAGTCCGAAACGATCCGCCGCGTCCTGGTGCCCGCCGCCCTGCCCGGTATTGTCGCCGGCATCATGCTCGCCGTCAGCCGCGCCATCGGCGAGACGATGATCGTCGTCATGGCCGCGGGTGCGTCCGCGAACCTCACCGCCAATCCCTTTGAATCGATGACCACGGTGACCTACCAGATCGTCGCGATGCTGACCGGCGAAGGCAGCTTCGACCACCCCGCCACCCTGTCCGCCTTCGCGCTGGGCATGGTGCTGTTCGTCGTGACGCTCGCGCTGAACTTCATCGCGCTGCGCGTCGTCAAACGGTACCGCGAGGCTTATGAGTGATCCGATGAGCGAGACCATGCCCCTCGACGAAGCGGAAATCCGTGCCGCCCACAAGCAGCGCATCGCCGCGCGGTTGAAGGAACGCTACGCCGCCGAACGCCGTTTCAAGGCGCTCGCGTTCATGGCGGTCGCCTTCTCGGCGCTCGTCCTTGCCTTCCTGCTGGTGACGATGACCGCCAACGGCATCGCCGGCTTCACCCGCGCCGAATTGAAGGTGCCGGTCGATTTCGGCGGCGCGGGCCTCACCGTCACGCCCGAACGTCTTTCCCAGCCCGGCGCGGAAGGCGCGCTCGAATCGGCGGGCCTGCCGGACGTGCTGCAGTTCGCCGCGACCGAGGCCTATGGCCCCAAGGTCGCCGAACAGCTGAACGCCAGCGCATGGCGCGATCTCGCCCGGCAGATCGTCGACGATCCGGACATGATCGCCGGTTCGACGACCGTTTCGGTGCCGGTGAGCGATGACCTCGCCGCCGCGCTGCGCGGAGACGGCGATCGGGACCTGCGTGGACTGGCCGCCGAACTTAGCGAACGAGGTGTGCTGGTACGCGCCTTCGACACCGGCTTCCTCGAACGCGCCGACGCGACCGATCCGCAGGAAGCGGGCATCTGGGGCGCGCTCAAGGGTTCGCTGCTGACGATGCTGGTGACGCTGGTCCTTGCCTTTCCCATCGGCGTTCTGGCCGCCGTCTACCTCGAGGAATATGCCGCGCGGAACAAGTGGACCGACATCATCGAGGTGTCGATCAACAACCTCGCCGCGGTGCCGTCGATCATCTTCGGCCTGCTCGGCCTCGCGGTGTTCCTGACGATCTTTCCCAATTACCGCTCGGCCCCGCTGATCGGCGGCATGACGCTGGCGCTGATGACGATGCCGGTCATCGTCATTTCGGGGCGCAACGCGATCAAGTCGGTGCCGCCCTCGATCCGGGACGGGGCGCTCGCCATCGGCGCTTCGCCAGTGCAGGTCGTGTTCCACCATGTCCTGCCGCTGGCCCTGCCCGGTATCCTGACCGGCACGATCATCGGCATGGCCCGCGCGCTGGGCGAGACGGCGCCGCTGCTGATGATCGGCATGCGCGCCTTCGTCGCGACGCCGCCCGACGGCTTCACGTCGCCGGCGAGCGTGCTGCCGGTGCAGATCTTCCTGTGGTCGGACGAGATCGACCGCGGTTTTGTCGAACGCACCAGCGCGGCGATCATCGTGCTGCTGCTGTTCCTGCTGGTCATGAACGGCCTGGCGATCTATCTGCGCAATCGGTTCGAAAGGCGCTGGTAAAGGATGAAAATGAACAATCCGGAACTGACAGACGTGGCCAGCCCGGCATTCGCCGACGCCGGCTCCGCCAAGATCAGCGCCAACAAGGTGTCGGTCTACTATGGTGAGAAGAAGGCGATCGACGAAGTGTCGATCGACATCCACACCAAGTACGTGACCGCCTTCATCGGCCCGTCGGGCTGCGGCAAGTCGACGTTCCTGCGTACCCTCAACCGCATGAACGACACGATTCCGTCGGCCCGCGTCGATGGCGAGATCCTGCTCGACGGCGAGGACATCTACACCTCCGGCATGGACGTCGTGCAGTTGCGCGCCCGTGTCGGCATGGTGTTCCAGAAGCCGAATCCCTTCCCGAAGTCGATCTACGAGAACATCGCCTACGGCCCGCGCATCCACGGCATCGCCGAAAGCAAGAACGATCTCGACGGCATCGTCGAACGCTCTCTGCGCCGTGCCGGCCTGTGGGAAGAAGTGAAGGACCGCCTCTCGGATTCCGGGACGGCGCTTTCGGGCGGTCAGCAGCAGCGCCTGTGCATCGCCCGGGCCATCGCGGTCGATCCCGAAGTGATCCTGATGGACGAGCCCTGCTCGGCACTGGACCCGATCGCCACGGCGCGGATCGAGGAGCTGATCGACGAACTGCGCGGCCGCTATGCCATCGTGATCGTCACCCACTCGATGCAGCAGGCCGCGCGCGTGTCCCAGCGGACCGCGTTCTTCCACCTCGGCAACCTGGTCGAATACGGCCGGACGAGCGATATCTTCACCAATCCGCGCGAAGAACGCACCAAGGATTACATCACGGGACGCTACGGGTGAGCATGGAACATACCGTCAAGGCCTTCGAGGAGGACATCACCCGGCTGCGCGGCCTCATCGCCGAAATGGGCGGACTGGCCGAGCTGTCCGTCGTCGAATCGCTCGAGGCGATCGTCAACGGTGACGAGGATCTCGCAGAGAAGGTCATCGCCCGCGACAAGGAGATCGACGCGCTGGAAATGGAAGTGGACCGGCTCGCCGTCCGCATCATCGCCCTGCGCGCGCCGATGGCCGACGACTTGCGCGAAGTCATCGCGGCGCTAAAGATCGCGGGCGTCGTCGAACGCATCGGCGACTATTCCAAGAACATCGCCAAGCGCATCAATAAGATCGAGGGCCGCCGCAAGTTCGAGCCGCTGACCCTGATCCCGGCCATGGGCGAAGTCGCGGCGGAAATGGTGCACAACGTGCTCACCGCCTATGCCGCGCGCGACCCGCAGCTTGCCCGCGAGGTCATCGCCCGCGACGCGACGGTCGATGCCTTCTACGACAGCATCTTTCGCAATCTCGTCACCTACATGGTCGAGAATCCGGCCACGATCGGCTCGGCGGCGCAGCTTCTTTTCGTTGCCCGCAATGTCGAGCGCGTCGGCGACCATGCGACCAACGTCGCCGAAATGGTCTACTATTCGGCGACCGGCCAGTATCCGCCCGATCGCGAGGAGCACAATTCCTGAGGCAGCGACGCGACGGCCACGCAGCCGTCGCATCACTGTCATAACGGGGTAACATTGAGCGTGTGAAGGCAAGATCAGACAGGCTTGATCCGAAACGAAAGGCTGCTCAACTTGCCCTCTCCCCGCCCCTCGCCCCGGTTGCTCCTCGTCGAAGACGACACCGCCCTCGCCGAACTGTTGCAATACCGGTTCGAGGCCGAGGGCTACGAGGTCGTCGCCACCCCCGACGGGGACGAGGCGCTGCTGCTGGCCGCCGAACAGGCACCCGATCTCGTCATCCTCGACTGGATGGTCGAGGGCACCAGCGGCATCGAGATCTGCCGCCGGCTGCGCCGCGACAAGGAGACGGCACACGTTCCCATCGTCATGCTGACCGCGCGCGGCAACGAGGACGATCGCATCCGCGGGCTCGAGACCGGTGCCGACGACTATGTCACCAAGCCGTTTTCCCCGCGCGAACTGATTGCCCGCGTGTCCGCCGTGCTGCGCCGGGTGCGCCCCGCGCTCGCGGGCGAAGTGCTCGAAGTGGGCGACATCGCGCTCGACGTGACCAGCCATCGCGTCACCCGCCGCGGCCAGTCGCTGCAATTGGGGCCCACAGAGTTCCGCCTGCTCAAGTTCTTCATGGAGCACCCAGGCCGGGTGTTCAGCCGCGGCCAGTTGCTCGATGCGGTCTGGGGCACCGAAAGCGACATCGAACTGCGCACCGTCGACGTGCATATCCGCCGCCTGCGCAAGGGCATCACCAGCGACGGAGCCAGCGACCCGGTCCGCACCGTGCGGTCGGCGGGCTACTCGTTCGAAACGGTCTGACCGCCAGACCCCCACGCGAGGTCAGTTTTCAACGGGCGCCATTCCGGCACCGTGGGCGATGTCGTGTTCGACCTTCGCCTCCTCTGCCGGGGACTTGGGCGGCAGGCGGATGAACCAGATGAACGCCGCGCCGAGCGCGAAGACGGCGGCGATGACGAAGAACATCGTTTCCGGCGCGCTGCCGCCCGTCGTCTTCGCGGCGACCCAGGCGCCGAGCGGTCGGCCGAAATTGGCGATCGCCATGTAGATGGTGAACTGCGTCGCCGCGACGGCCGGCGAACAGAGCTGCATCGCGATCGGGATCAGCGCGATGGCCAGCAGGATGCCGAGAAATTCGTTGATCCAGATGACCGTGGTCATGAACGAGGACTGCGCCCACTGGCCGGGCGAAAGGCCGATGACGAGCAGCAGGACGACGAACAGCGGCAGCAGCAGCCCGACCGAACGCTGCGGGCCGATCCTGCCGATCAGCCATCCGCCCAGCACCAGCCCGAATAGGGCCGAGGCGAGCTGCGCGGCGGAATTGACGTTGGTGTAATCGGACGTGCTCCACCCGGTAACGGTCGAGGTGAGGATCGGATAATACACCTCGTTCGCCCCGGCCGGCATCGCCCGCATCAGCAGGTAGGGCAAGATCATGAGGCTGGAGATGCCGAGGATCGCCTTGAAGCTCTGCCGGATCAGCGGCCACCACGCCTCGACCTGGATGTCGAGATTGCGCGGATGGGCAACCCCGGCGCTCCACGGCACGCGCTTTTCGCCGCGCCGTTCGCGCACGATGACGACGTAGGTGGTGACGAGCGCCAGCACCGCCGCGCTCAGCAGATAGGCGCTGGCGATGCCGCGGCCCTGGATCAGCCAACCGTTCACCGCCGTCGAGGCCGCCATGCCCAGCGCCTGCGCCCCGAACATGATCCCGCCCGATCGCGCCTGCTCCTCGTCGGTCATGATGTCGACGACCAGTCCGTCGATGGCGACATCCTGAAACGTCGTCGCGGCGGAAATCACGAAGGCCAGCGCCGAGAGGAGGAAGACGTCGGTGCCGCCGGGGGCCAGCAACGCTCCGGCCAGCATGCCGCCGATCATCACTACCTGCGCGCCGATGATCCAGATGCGCCGCCGCCCCATTGGCAGGTAAGTGTAGCGATCCATGATGAAGCCGTTCACCAGCTTCAGCGACCACGGCAGCGACGTCATGCCGATCACCGCGGCGATATCGCCGGGGGTCGCCCCCGCCCCGGCCATGTAGGCGGGAATGGCAAGGTAAAAGAGGCCGAGCGGGATGCCCTGGCAGAAATAGAAGAGGAAGACCGTCAATTGCCGCAGGAGGCTGCTCTCCACCAGAACCGCGCGGGTTCCTCCTGCCGTCGATGCCATCGGATGCCTGCCCTTCCCGTGCCGTAAGCCTGCGGTCTAGGCCATGCGATGGGCCCTGCCAAGGAGCATGCAAGGAGGCGGCTTCAGCGGCAGAACCCGCCGATCCCGCGTTGCGCCTGATCGAGGTGAAGGTGATCGGCGTGGAGCGCGTTGTAGTCCGGCGAAAGGGTCGTGCCGAAAACGTCGCAGGCCCCGTCGCGCACGGCGCGCAGGAAACGCGCCTCTGCCTCGTCGCCCTGCCAGTCGCGCAGGACCGATATGCGCCGCCCGTCGGCCAGCACGAAGCCGGCTATGTCGATCGCGTTACCCGTCGCGTGTTCGCTCCAGCGCCCTTCGCTGGCGTTGTTGACCCAGCGGCAACTGGCCGTGCCGATCTGTTCGATGCGGACCACTTCGCTGCCGAGGATGGCATCGGCGGCGGGTTGCACCCGGTGGTCGAGCCACCAGGCGAGCCCCGCGTGAACCCCGCATGTGGCCGCCGCCCGCGCGGGCGAGAAGGCAAGGCCGGGCACGGCATCGGCGGCAGGCAGAACGCGATCGGCGCGAAGGCATGCACCCTCGCCCTCGGCCTCAAATCGGTCGAACGCCACGCCGGAGCGTTCGAGCACCGCGCGGCAGGCCTGCGCATCGCCGCGCAGCGCCGCCAGCTTGCCCGGCGTCGCCCAGCCCTCCGCCTGTTGCAGGACCAGCGGTGCGCGCGGATCGTGCTGGGGATGGCGGGCCAGCCAGTCGAGCGCATAGAGCGCCGCGCCGCCGATCACGAAGAGCGCGACCAGCCAGTAGTCGAGGCGAAAGGCGCGGGCGGGAAGCGGGGCGAACGACTTGAGGGCGGAGCGAGGCATCGTCAGTGAAAGTCGCGAGACTTCGGAAGTATCCTGCGCGCGTCTTTCGGCCTGATCGGATCCTTGGGTATCACGCGCACGTCGCGCGGATGGCGGCCCTGGAACCCGCACTCGCGGTTGCCCGACGGCGGCGGCTCCCACGGGTCGAGCGGGCCGAGGACCGATGGATCGGATTGTCCCCGATCGGGCAGGGCCCCGTCAGGGGCGGAAACGTAGGGATCGTCCACCCCTTCTCTCAGGTTGTCCCGCGGGTTGAACTTTCCCGGCAGCGGGCTGGCGACGTGATCGGCGCGGGCCAGGGTCATCGGCAGCATGTCTTCCGACAGCATGTCGAGCCGGTGAGTCGCATCCTCCATGTGCGCGACGATGACGTGGATCACCTCGTCGTCGTATTCGACGCGGCCCCGTACCTCCATCAGCCGCGCGCCCATGACGACCTTGCGGTATTTCTCCTTCAGGTGCGGCCAGACGACGAGGTTGATGACCCCGGTCTCGTCCTCCAGCGTGATGAAGCACACGCCCTTGGCGCTGCCGGGCCGCTGGCGGATCAGCACCACGCCCGACACCTGCACCATCGAGCGGAACTTGCGCCCGCGCAGGTCCGCCGCCCGCACGAAGCCGCGTTCGGCCAGATGCGCGCGCAGGAACGCCATCGGATGCGCCTTCAACGACAGGCGCGTGGTCTGGTAATCGGCGACGACTTCCTCGGACAGGGGCATCGACGGCAGGCGCGCGGGCGCCCGCTCCGCCCCCTCGTCCCGCGCTCTGGCGTGGTCGAACAGCGGCAGCGGCGGGGCCGCGACAAGGCTGCGCGCATCCCACAGCGCCTGCCTGCGCGACAGGCGGAGCGAACCGAAGGCGTCGGCGCTGGCAAGCCGCTCGACATGGGCGGCGGGGATGCGGCTGCGTTCGCGCACCTGCGTCACGTCGGCAAAGGGTCCGCCGGCATCGCGCGCGTCGATCAGCATGGCGGCAACGTGTTCGGGCAAGCCGTCGATCATCCTGAGACCGAGGCGCAGCGTCACCCGCTCGCCCGGCAGCGGCTCCAGCGTGCAATCCCATGCGCTGTGGTTGACGTCGGCGCCGCGCACCTCGACCCCGTGCTCCACCGCGTCGCGCACGATCTGCGCCGGGGCGTAGAACCCCATCGGCTGCGAGTTGAGCAAGGCACAGGCGAAGGCGGCCGGGTAATGGCATTTCAGCCAGCTCGACACGTAGACGAGGTGCGCGAAACTGGCGGCGTGGCTTTCGGGAAAGCCGTATTCGCCAAAACCCCGGATCTGGTTGAAGCAGCGCTGCGCGAAGTCGCGGTCATAGCCCCGCGCGACCATGCGCTCGACCATCATGTCCTGCAGTTCGTCGACCATGCCCCGGCTGCGGAAGGTCGCCATCGCCTTGCGCAGCCGGTTCGCTTCCACGCTGGAAAATTTCGCCGCATCCAGCGCGATCTTCATCGCCTGCTCCTGAAAGATCGGCACGCCGAGCGTGCGGCCAAGGATGCTGGAAAGCTCGTCGGGCGGGCCGTGATCGGGGCCGGGCGCGGGAATTTCCACCTTCTCCGCGCCACGCCGGCGCTTGAGATAGGGGTGTACCATGTCGCCCTGAATCGGACCGGGGCGCACGATGGCGACCTGGATGACGAGATCGTAGAATTCGCGCGGGCGCAGGCGGGGCAGCATGTTCATCTGCGCCCGGCTCTCCACCTGGAACACGCCGAGCGAATCCCCGCGCCGGAGCATGGCGTACGTTTCCGGATCCTCGCGCGGGACGGTGGCCAGCGTCATGCGCCCATCGGCACCTTGATGGCCGTGGTGATCGGCGACGAGGTCGAGGCACTTGCGCACGCAGGTCAGCATGCCGAGCGCCAGCACGTCGACCTTGAGGATGCCCAGCGCCTCGATATCGTCCTTGTCCCACTCGATGAAACTGCGGTCCGGCATCGCGCCGTTGCCGATCGGCACGGTTTCCGTAAGCGCGCCTTCGGTGAGGATGAATCCGCCGACATGCTGCGACAGATGTCGTGGCATGCCAATCATTTGCTGGGTAATGGCGAGAACGCGCCTGAGGTGTGGATCGGTCACGTCCATGCCGGTCTCGGCGGCGTGCCGCTCCCCAATCTCGCGTCCCCACCCGCCCCAGACGGTGCCGGCCAGCGCGGCGGTCGCATCCTCGGACAGGCCCATCGCCTTGCCCACCTCGCGGATCGCCATGCGCGGTCGATAGTGGATGACCGTGGCGCACAGGCCGGCGCGGTGGCGGCCATAGCGTTGATAAATGTGCTGGATCACCTCCTCGCGCCGTTCGTGTTCGAAATCGACGTCGATGTCGGGCGGCTCCTTGCGCTCCTCGGAAATGAAGCGGTCGAACAGCAGGGCGTGCTGGGCCGGATCTACGGCGGTGATCTCGAGGCAGTAGCACACCGCCGAATTGGCCGCGCTGCCCCGCCCCTGGCACAGGATCGGCGGATCGACGCCCCGCGCGAAATCGACGATGTCCTTGATGGTAAGGAAGTAGCGGGCAAGGTCCAGCTTGCCGATCAGCGCCAGCTCGCGTTCGATCGTCGTGCAAACAGTGTCCGGCAAGCCATTGGGATAGCGTGATTTAGCGCCTTCCCACGTCAGCGCCTCCAGGTGCTGCTGCGGGGTACGGCCGGCGGGGTAGATCTCTTCCGGATATTCGTAGCGCAGTTCCTCCAGGTTGAAGCGGCAGGCGTCGGCGACCTCGCGCGCGGCCCGGATCGCATGGGGCCAGCGGGCGAAGAGGCGGCACATCTCGGCGGGCGGTTTCAGATGCCGTTCGGCATTGGCGTGGAGCAGGTGCCCGGCCTTGGCCACTGTCGTCTTGTGCCGGATTGCGGTCATCACGTCCTGCAACGGGCGGCGGTCGGGCGCGTGGTAATGCACGTCGTTGGTGGCGAGCAGCGCCAGCCCGTGCGCGCGGGCCAACGCGTCGAGCCGGTCGATCCGCGCCACGTCGTCACCGGTGTAGAGATGGCTCGCCGCGAGATGGCCGAGCGCGGGAATGTCGCGCACCAGGTGCGGCAGCAGGTCGGGGAAAGGCAGGCAGGCCTCGACCCGCTCCGCCTCTCCGCCGCCCAGCGGCACGACATTGCCCGGCACCTTCACCGAAAAACGCGCATCGAGATCGCGTGGCGGCAGCAGGATGAGGTGCACGCCCTCGTCATGCGCGGCCAGCATGGCGAGGTCGATGTCGCACACGCCCTTGTCTTGCCACCCGCCGTCCAGCGTCTGCATCCGCCCCTGGCTGATCAGGCGGCAGAGGCGACCATAGGCGGCGCGGTCGGTGGGATAGGCGAGGAAGGCCAGCCCCTCCACCGTCTCGATCCGGGTGCCGATGACCGGGCGCAGCTTCAGCGTCTGCGCTTCGGTATGGACCCGCACCACGCCGGCGAAGGTATTGGCGTCGGCGATCCCGATGGCGTCGTAGCCCAGCGACCGGGCCGTGAGCACCAGGTCCACCGCATCCGACGCGCCGCGCAGGAAGGAGAAACAGGAGACGAGGCCGAGTTCGACGAAAGGCGCGCGCAAAGGCGCGTCGATCAGGTCCGGATCAAGATCGATCCGGCGCTTTTCGGGCGTGAGCGGTCCTTCTGGCACGGATCACCTCGGCGGCTCACGCCAGCTGCGCAAGCCGCGCGGCAACGGCGGCCAGGTCGCGCGCGAAAAGCCGCTCCTGCTCCTCCCGACCCGCGCCGTCGAGCCGGAGGAGATAGGACGGGTGGGAGGTGACCCACAGTTCGCTACCGTCTTCGAGGGGAATGGGCTCGCCCCGCACCTTGCTGATTGACACTGTCCTGCCCAGCAGGCCGCGCGCCGCGCTCGCCCCCATCGCCAGCACCAGCCTGGGCCGGACGATCATGCGTTCGCTCTCCACCCACCAGCGGCAGACGTCGATCTCCTTCGCACTGGGGTTCTGGTGCAGCCGGCGTTTGCCCCGCTGGACATACTTGAAGTGCTTCACTGCATTGGTGACATAGGCCGCGCCGCGGTCGATCCCTGCCTGCGCCAGATGGACGTCGAGCAACTGCCCCGCCGGACCGACGAAGGGCCGACCCTGCAGGTCCTCCTGGTCGCCCGGCTGTTCGCCGACGATCATCAGTCCCGAGAACCCCTGCGCCGCATCCTGCGGCCCCTCGCCCATCACCGCGGTGTTGTGCAATTCGCCGATGGGGCAGCGGGCACAGGCGTGGATCGCCTTGTCGATGGCGGCCAGCGTCTGCGGTCGTTCGCCCATGTCCAGCGCGCCCTTCGCCACCATCGCCGCCTCTCGCGCCTGCGCCCCGGCGATCAGTTCGGGGATGAGCTGCGCCTCGGGCATGTTCTTCCAGTACTTGCGCGGCATTTCCTTCAGCATCGCGCCGATCTTGAGCCGGGCCGGATTGAAGATGGAGGCATAGTAGCTGCGCCACAGGTCCTCTGCCGGATCGCCGCCGGGCGCATCGGCGCGGGTGGCCGGCGGCCCCTCGCGCAGCGTCTCGCCATCCCAGTGCAGGCTGCCGCGCGGGGTCAGGATCGACCAGCGCATGTTAGCGAAGCGGCGGGTGAAGAACCCCGCATTGTGGCGCAGGATGTGATGGAACGGTTCGAACCAGGCGACGTAATGCTCGCTACCGTCTTCCTCCTCCACCACGCGAAAGCGGACGAAGGCGCGCATCTTGTGGATGTCGCGCCGCACCTCGCGCGCCATGTCGGCCATCGCCCGCACATCGGGATCGGCGGCATCCTCGATCAGCCGAGGCCCGATCGAACCGTTCTGGGCCTGGAGCCGCCAGAGCACGCGGTAAAGCAGGGAAAAGCGTGCAGGATCAGAGTTCAGCAGGACAGTCCTGGCAATCTCCATGAACCGCTTGGAAACGCGCGGCGGTTGCGCGTCCTTGCCGGGCACCGGCAGACGGCGATCGCCGTGACTGAACAGGTCGCCCGCGCTGCCTCCCGGCTCGGTCCAGGCCACGCGGTCGGGCGGCACGTCGGCCATCAGCAGGCGACGGGCATGGTCGCGCCATTCCTCGAAATCGTCCGAGGCGGCCAAAGGCACGACGTAGTAGGTGCCGAGCCGGACATGCTGGAGCCCTAGAGCACTTTGGCCAGTCATGCCGCGAACAGTTCCAGCTGCTCCGCCGCCGCGCTCGCCGGGGCGATGAGCGATTTCAGATCGGCCCGGTCGGTCAACAGAACCGGCCGCCAGTCGGCAGTCACGATGAACGGCTGCACCTTCTTTACCGACACCGTCAGCTTCGCCACGTCCTCGAGCCGCAGCCGCCGGTGCCGCCGCGCCGAAAGGATCTGCCCCACCGCCCGCGTGCCCAGCCCCGGCACGCGCAGCAGCGCTTCCTTCGGCGCGCGGTTCACGTCGACGGGAAAGGTTTCGCGGAATTTCAGCGCCCAGGCCAGCTTGGGATCGATGTCGAGCGGCAGCATGCCGTCCGTCCCCGCCGCCTGCGCCACCTCGTGCGGGGCAAAGCCGTAGAAGCGCATCAGCCAGTCCGACTGGTAGAGCCGGTGTTCGCGGATCAGCGGCGGGCGCTTCAGCGGCAGCACCGCGCTGGCATCGGGAATCGGGCTGAACGCGCTGTAATACACGCGGCGCAGCCGGTGCCGGGCATAGAGCGAGCTGGCCCGGGTCACGATATCGGCATCGCTAGCGCTGTCCGCGCCGACGATCATCTGCGTCGATTGCCCGGCGGGCGCGAACTTCGGCGCGTGGCGGAACCGCTTCTTCGCGTCCTTCGCCTCGACGATGGCGGTCTTCATGCCCGCCATCGCGCCGTCGATCTGCCCCGCGTTCTTGTCGGGCGCGAGGCGGTTCAGCCCGGCGTCGGTGGGCAGTTCGACGTTGATCGAGACGCGATCGGCATAGAGCCCGGCGCGGTGGACGATTTCCGGGTCGGCCTCGGGAATGGTCTTGAGGTGGATGTAGCCGCGAAAGTCGTGCTCCTCGCGCAGGATGCGCGCGGTTTCGACCAGCATCTCCATCGTGTGGTCCGACGACCGGATGATGCCCGAGGACAAAAACAGCCCCTCGATATAGTTGCGCTTGTAGAAGGTCAGCGTCAGGTCCGCGACCTCCTGCGGCGTGAAGCGCGCCCGTTCGACGTTCGAACTTTTGCGGTTCACGCAGTAATGGCAATCGAACACGCAGTGGTTGGTCAGCAGCAGCTTGAGCAGCGAAATGCACCGCCCGTCCGGCGCATAGGCATGGCAGATGCCCATCCCCTCGGTCGATCCGATGCCCTTGCCGCCGCGGCTGTCGCGCTTGCTCGTGCCCGATGACGCGCAGGAGGCATCATACTTCGCCGCATCGGCGAGAATCTTGAGCCGGTCGAGGATCGGTTTTTCCGCCATTTGTTCTTTCTATGTTCTTATCGGATCATTGCCAATATCCTTTGTGAATCAGCTGGTCGAACAAGCAATGCGGGCAGTCGCATCGGATGGAAACCATCGTGGGTCAGCGCGTTATCGGGTCATCTCGCGCCGCAACCGGCGTCTTCCGAAACGAAGGGCCCAAGGCCGGAAAGATTTTCCATGACCATGATCGACACTCGCGACGGAACCCGGCTCTATGCCAAGGAGTGGGGGCCTCGACACGGCCGACCCGTCGTCCTCATCCACGGATGGCCGCTTTCCGCCGACAGCTGGGATCCGCAGATGAACGCGCTGGCCGATGCGGGCTACCGCGTCGTAGCCTACGACCGGCGCGGCTTCGGCCGCAGCGACCAGCCGGGCAGCGGCAACGATTACGACACGTATGCGGACGACCTTGCCGACGTGATGGCGGCAAAGCAGTTGCAGGCCGACGTTGCCCTCGTCGGCTTCTCGATGGGCGGGGGCGAGATTGCGCGCTACATGTCGCGCCACGGCGGCAAGAGCGTCAGCCGGGCGGTCTTCGTCAGTTCGGTCGCCGGCTATCTGCTCAAGGGCCCCGACAATCCGGATGGCGTGCCGCAGGCGACCTTCGACGACATGACCGCCGCGATGAAGAAGGATCACCGCAAGTTCTTCACCGGCTTCTTCAAGGACTTCTACGGCGTCGGCATGCTGTCGCACCCGGTCAGCGACGAGCAGCTACACTGGGCCTGGCGCACCGCCATGCAGGCGGGCTTGCGCAACATTCTGCAAGCGGCGGAAGCCTTTGCGACGACCGATTTCCGCCCCGACCTCGACCATGTGAAGGTGCCGTCGCTGGTCATCCACGGCACCGCGGACAAGACCGTGCCGATCGAGGCGACGGGTCATGTGGTGGCGAAGAAGGTGCCCGGTGCCAGGCTGATCGAATACGACGGCGAACCGCACGCGGTCTTCGCGACGCAGCAGGACCGGTTGACGCAGGACCTGCTCGACTTTCTCGGCGAAGGGGTTGGTGCCTCCAACGCTCGTGAGGAAAAGGCCGAACCGGCCTGATCGATCGGCGCACGTGGGGACGGATCCGAAAGATCCGTCCCCTTTCGCTACAACTCGCGGTTTTCTGCGGTTTGCGCTTGGCTGTTAACCATATTGTCGATATAGACCGGCAACCCCGGCGATCCACGAAATCGCACCCTCTGCGCCAATCGACGCGGCGGTGATCGGGAACGGCTTTCAGGGACACAGACAGCGGGACACGGACGGCCTCCGTGTGGGGCGGCAGGAGCAATCCTGTCGCCTCTTCGCGTTTGAAATCAGGCGAAAAGCCCGTGCAGGAACCATTGCGGCAAACCGCCGCGCCCGTCGCCCACAAGGCCCGCACGATAGAGCCAGTAGCGCCGCCCTTCCCCGTCCTCGATCCGGTAATAGTCGCGCAGCCGCGTGGTGCCGCGTTCGTGCCACCATTCCGGCGCGATCCGTTCCGGCCCTTCGGCCCGCAGCACCTCGTGCAGCGCGCCGCGCCAGCGAAAACGGCGCGGCAGGCCGTCGGGCGTGGCGTAGAGCACCTCGACCGGCTCGGCCCGGTCCAGCAGCTTCAGCGGGCGGTGGTGAAAGACCATCTCCTCCTGCGCTGGCGGCATCGGTTCGAGCGGCGGCTGCCAGCGCTGGGCGCGTTCGGGCAAGTGGCTGGCATGGGGCACGGCGCGGCGCACCGCATCGGGGCCGAGCCGGGTCGACAGCCGGTCGATGCAGGCAGCAAGGCTGGTGCCCTGCTCGTTCTCCGCCTCGCCCAGGCGGACCTGCGCGGCGGTGAGCGGTTCGGCCCAGCTGGCGGTGAGGCGGACCATCTCGAACCCGAAGCCGGCCTCCAGGCCCTGCAGCTTTTCGGAGAACAGCCGGCACAGGTGCGCCGGATCGCGCGTGGCGGCGGCAAGCTCCAGGCGGCGGATCGTCACTTCGCCGTCGACGCGCCAGCAGGCCAGATCGACCCGCCGCGCGCCATGGCCCCGCCCTTCCAGTTCGCGCACCAGCGCCGCGGCCAGATCGCGCAGCACCACTTCCAGGAGCGGCAGGTGGCGGATCGGCTCCATCAAACGGTGCTGGACCATCGCCGGCGGCACCGCGATGACCGGCAAAAGCGGTTCGGGGACCAGCCCGACAAGCTGGTCGTGGCGCAGCAGCGGGTTGGCCGCAGGCGTGCGACGGTTGCGGAAACGGCGAACCAGCGCCTCTCGCCCCACGCCGGACAGGTCGCCCAGCCGCTTCAGCCCCAGCCGGCGCATGACCAAAAGGACATCGTCATCAAGCCGCAGCGCCGCCATCGGCAGTGCGGACAACCGTTCGGCGATATCCTCGCCCGGCGGCAGGATGGCGCAGGCCGGGCCGTGATGCGCCAGCGCCCAGGCCGCGCCAGCCGTGGGCGCGATGGCGAGCCGGGCGGCAAGGCCGCGCGACGCCAGCATCGCCTGTGCATCGGCCAGCAGGCGTTGTTCGCCGCCGAACAGGTGGGCCGCGCCGGTCACGTCGACAAGCAGGCCGTCGGGCATGTCCATCGCGCTCCACGGCCCCCACCGCTGCGCCCAGACCGCCATCTTTTCGAGGAACGCGAGATCGCCCGCCGCATCCGCCGGATGGACGACGAGCGAAGGGCAGACCGCGCGCGCATCGGCCAGCATCACATCCTCGCGCACGCCCGCCATGATCGCGGCGCGGTTCAGCGCGTCGATGCGCGGGCCATGCGCGGTTTCGCGGATCAGCGCGACGGGGACGGCATCCTCGCCCTCCCCTTCGCGGAGCGGCGCGTCCTCAGCGTTCCGGCGCAGCCGCCGCCAGCGGTTGATCGCCAGCTGCGCCAGCCAGATCGCCATCACTCGCCGCGGCGGCGGCGATGCGGCCATGGCCATCACCGTCCTCCTGCCTGCTGATCCACCATGTGCCGGGCCGGGTGCCGCGCGCCCGGAAAAGCTCCGCCCGCCAGCGCGGCAGCCCGGGTGCCTGCGCGTTCCATGACGACGGAGCGGACGGGGCCGAAGCCGCTTCCCACCGCATCCGCGCCGCGCCCAGGTCGCGCCGCGCATCGAGCCGCACCAGCCACAGCGGCACGCCGTGACGCTCTGCCGCCAGCACCAGACGGCGCGTCGCGGTAAAGTCGATCTCCCGCGGGTTGCCCGCGATCTCGCCGATCACGAAGGCGAGGTCGCGGCAGCGGATGCCTTCCTCCAGCGCGAAAAGCGCCTCTGCCGCGTTCCTGGTCTTCACGTGCACGCAGCGATGGCGCAAGTCGCGCGGCAGGCCGGGCAGATAGGGCCTTCCGCCCATTTTCAGCGCCTTCCCGTCCTGCACCCACAGGAAGGGCCGCTCGTCGCTGCACGGCGGGGGTACGTCGCGGCCCGGGCCGATGCGGGGGCTGCCCTCTGCCAAAGCGATGGCAAGCGCCGCGCCCGTCGCCTCCGCACCGGGGGCGAAGATGTCGCCCGCCCCGCGGAAAGGCGAGCCGGGATGCCATTCGTCGATCCTTGCACCCGGGGAACCGGACGGCACGGGCGTGCCACCATCCTCCCCCAGCCAGCGGGCGGGAGCGAGGCGGGCGGCGGGAAACATCCCGTCGGGAACGCCCGAAGGCACGACACGCGGGGCATCTCTGCCAGCATCGGGGGCGGCATGAATGGTCATCGAATCACTTTGGCAAGTCCCTTGGGAACGATCTTTGTTCTTATTATGTTCCCGCCATCGAGTCCAAGCCCATAGCGTCATCGCGCGGTGGAAATGCGCCGGCCCCCTCGCCGTGAATGGAACCCCGCCTCCCTCCTCTCGTTAACCAGACACACGAAAGGACCCGCCATGAATTACGACAAACACCCCGATCCCGAGAAACTGAAGCACGAATTCTGGGAAGCGATGAGCAAGTCGCCCTTCGTCATGCTCCAGCTCGGCTCCGATCCCGACAGCGCCGCACCGATGACGGCGCAGCTCGACAAGGACGCCAACAGCGCCATCTGGTTCTTCACCTACCGCGACAACCGCTTTGCAAAGCTGGGTCCGGCGACCGCCACCTACGCGTCGAAGGGCCACGACGTCTTCGCCCGCTTCCACGGCGTGCTGAGCGAGGAAACCAGCCGCGAGCGTCTCGACAAGCAGTGGGACAACACGGTCCAGGCCTGGTTCCCCGGCGGCAAGGACGATCCGAAACTCCTGCTGATGCGCATGGACCTCGGCGATGCGTCGATCTGGTACGGCGACATGAGCATGATCGCCGTGGGCAAGATGCTACTCGGCATGGACGTCACCGACGATGTCGCGGGCGGGCAGGTCGAAACCACGCTCTGATCTGCCGGCTTACCCCGAAACGAAAAGGGCCGCCCCCGATTGGGAGCGGTCCTTTTTTATTTGCCTCTGCAGCGTCCGATCATGCCTTCGGCGGATGAATCGGGACCTGCGTTTCCTCTCCCGCCACGTCGTCGACGACTTCCACGATGCCGCGGCCCAGGTGGCTGGCCCCCCGGCTGTAGGCGAAGTAGATCACCATCCCGATCGCCGCCCATACCGGCAGGAACAGCATGGCCCCGACCGGCAGGTTGAAGAACAGGAACAGGCAGCCCGCGATCGTCAGCGGCGCGACGATCCACACCGCCGGCACCTTGAACGCGCGCTGGCGCGAAGGATCGCGGCGGCGCAGCACCATGACCGCGATGGCCACCATCATGAACGCATAGAGCGTGCCGGCGTTCGAGATGTCGGCCAGCTGGCCCACCGGGAAGAACGCCGCGCCGATGGCGACGACGATGCCGGTGATGGCGGTGACGACGTGCGGGGTCTTGTACTTCGGATGCACGGCGCTCAGCCTTTCGGGCAGAAGGCCGTCGCGCGCCATCACGAAGAAGATGCGCGTCTGGCCGAAGATCAGCACGAGGATGACCGACGGCAACGCCAGGAACGCGGCGATGCCGAGCATGTTGCCGATGCCAGAGAAACCGATGACACGCAGCACATGGGCCAGCGCCTCGTTCGAACAGACAAGGGCGTCGGCATGTTGCGGCATGGCGCACTGGCGGGCCAGTTCTTCCGACCCCGCCGGGAAGGGAACGCCATCGGGCCCCATGATCGGCTGGCCGCCGATGGTGCCGATCGCGCCCGCGGCGACAAGGATGTAGAACACGGTACAGAACAGCAGCGACCCGACGAGACCGATGGGCACGTTGCGCTGCGGGTTCTTGGTCTCTTCCGCAGCGGTCGAGACCGCGTCGAAGCCGACATAGGCGAAGAAGATCGTCGCCGCCGCGCCGACCGCGCCGACGCCGGTGCCGAAACCGCCGAACACGCCGGCAGGAAGGAACGGGTTGAACCGCGCCGGATCGAATTCGGCACTACCCAGCGTGAGCACGACGAAGGCCGTCAGCGCGGTGACCTTCACTGCGACGAGGATGGCGTTGAACTTCGCGCTCTCGCTCGTCCCTACGATAAGCAGGCCGGTGACCAGCAGCGCGATGACCAGCGCGGGAAGATTGATCAGCCCCCCCGGTGCCCCGCCCAGCGCGAGCGGACCCGCCGCGAGCCAGGGTGGCAGCTGCACCCCCATCAATTCGTTGAGGAACGTGCCCGAGAAATAGCCCGACCAGCCCACCGAAACCGCGGCGGCGGCGATCGCGTATTCCATGATCAGCGCCCAGCCGACCGTCCAGGCGAGGAATTCGCCCATCGTCGCGTAACTGTAGGTATAGGCCGACCCTGCCACCGGGATCATCGCGGCGATTTCCGCGTAGCAGAGCGCGGCCACGATGCAGACCGCGCCGGCGATGGCGAAGGCCAGCATGAGGCCCGGCCCCGCCTTCTGCGCGCCGGCGGCGGTCAGCACGAAGATGCCCGTGCCGATGACGCAGCCGATGCCGAAGAGTGTCAGCTGGAACCAGCCGAGCGATCGATGCAGCGATTTCTTCTGTGCCGTCGCCAGAATGGCGTCGAGCGGTTTTACACGACCAAACATTGGTCCTCCCTGATATCCCTGTCCGGCTGAAGGCGAGCCGCGCTGACAAGCAGGCAAGCGCGGTCCGGGCCGGAATCCTGGCGCGAAGCTAGCTTCAATTGAAACCAGTGCAAGCGCAATCGCCTCGCCGCTTGCCCGTTGTTCACCGGAAACCTACAAGCGCGCCATGTCCACCACTTTCCAGCTCGACACCGCGACTAGTCGCGCCAATCCCACCCCCGCGCCGATGAAGCGGCTGACGGTGCCGCGCATCAAGCAGCGCAAGGTCGACGGCGTCACGGCGGAGCCGCTGGTGATGCTGACCGCCTACACCGCAAGGCAGGCGCAATTGCTCGATCCGCATTGCGACATGCTGCTCGTCGGCGATTCGCTGGGCCAGGTGATCTACGGCCTGCCCTCCACGCTGCCGGTCACGCTCGACATGATGATCGCGCATGGCGCGGCCGTGGTGCGCGGCTCCTATCATTCGCTCGTCGTCGTCGACATGCCGTTCGGGTCTTACGAGGCGAGCCCGCAGCAGGCCTTTGCCAGTGCCAGCCGGATCATGGCCGAAACCGGCGCGGCCGCGGTGAAGCTCGAAGGCGGCGTGGCCATGGCCGAAACGGTCGCGTTCCTTTCCGCGCGCGGCATCCCGGTGATGGGCCACGTTGGCCTGACCCCGCAGGCGGTGAACGCGCTGGGCGGCTACATGGCGCGCGGGCGGAGCGAGGCGGAAGAGGCCAAGATCATCGCCGACGGCAAGGCCGTGGCTGAAGCCGGTGCGTTTGCGCTGGTGATCGAGGGCGTGGTCGAGGACATCGCCATCGCGTTGACCGGGGCGGTTGCGGTTCCCACCATCGGCATCGGCGCATCGGCGCAGTGCGACGGGCAGGTTCTGGTGACGGAAGACATGCTCGGCATGTTCGAACGCGTGCCGCGCTTCGTGAAACGCTACAACGACATCGCGCAGGTCATCTCGCAGACCGCGGAAACTTATTCCGCCGACGTGCGTTCGCGCAGTTTCCCGACAGCGGATCAGGTCTACCCCGCCAAGTAGCCCCTTCCCGCCCGACCCGGCTGCGGCTACGGGCCCAACTCAATTTAGAATTCGGACATCTGCATGGAAACGCTGAAGCGATTTTACGGCTTTTCACTCGTCTTCACCCTGATCTGCCTAGGGCTCGGCGCATGGTACGGCATGGCGAGCACGGGCACCCTTGGCGGGACGGCGCAACTGCTGTGGATCATCGTCGTGCTCTCGGTCCTCGAAATCTCGCTCAGCTTCGACAACGCGGTGGTCAACGCCTCGGTGCTGAAGGACATGAGCCGTGTCTGGCAGAAGCGGTTCCTGACCTGGGGCATCCTCTTTGCGGTGTTCGGCATGCGGATCGTCTTCCCCCTCGCCATCGTCGCGATCGCGGCAGGCCTTGGCCCGGTAGAGGCGGTGAACCTGTCGCTCAACGACCCCGCCGAATACGAACGCATCGTGTCGAGCGCGCACGTCGGCATCGCCGGTTTCGGCGGCGCCTTCCTGGCTATGGTGGGCCTCAAGTTCTTCTTCGACGGCGAGAAGGACATCCACTGGATCGGCGCGGTCGAGCGGTTCCTGGGCCGCTTTTCCGCTCTTCCTGCGGCCGAAATCGCGCTGCTGTTGCTCAGCTTGTGGGGCATCTCGCTGATGCTCGACGATGCGGAGGCGCTGACCTTCCTCGTCGCCGGCATCCTCGGCCTCGTCACCTTCATCGCGGTCGAAGGGGTGAGCACCCTGCTCGAACTGCACGAAGAAAAGCAGCGCCTTGCCGGGGCCGCGGTGCGGAGCGGGCTGGGCGGGTTTCTCTATCTCAACATCCTCGACGCGAGCTTCAGCTTCGACGGCGTGATCGGTGCCTTCGCCCTGTCGAACAACATGATCGTCATCGCCCTCGGCTTGTCGATCGGGGCTCTGTTCGTACGCTCGATGACGATCCACCTCGTCGAAAAGGGCACGCTGGCACAATATCGCTATCTCGAGCACGGCGCATTCTGGGCGATCATCGTGCTCGGCGCGATCATGCTGCTGTCGTCGCGGTTCCATATTCCCGAAACGGTGACCGGCCTGATCGGCGCGATCCTGATCGGCCTCTCGCTGCTCTGGTCGATCCGGTTCAAGAAGCGTCACCCGGACCACGCGATCGCCGAGGAACTGCAGATCGCCGAGTGATCAGGCCGAGAGGTCGTACTGCTTCAGCAGGTCGTAAAGCGTCGGGCGGCTGATACCCAGCATCCGCGCCGTCGAGCTGATGTTGCCGTCGCTACGCGCCAGCGCATGGCGGATCATGCGGCGATCGGCCTGCTCGCGCGCGGCCTTGAGGTTTAGCGCATTGGCGAGGTCCTCGTCCGGATCGGCAAGATCGAGATCCTCGGCGCTCACCAGCTTGCCGTCGGCCATGATGACCGCGCGCTTTACCCGGTTTTCCAGCTCGCGCACGTTGCCCGGCCAGTGCCACGCATCGATGGCGGCGAGCGCCTCTGCGGAAAATCCGGTGACCTTCGAATTCATCTCGGCCGCGAAGCGATGCAGGAAATGGCGCGCCAGCAGCGGCGCATCGCCCGGTCGTTCGGCCAGCGTCGGGATGGTCACGACGATCTCGGCCAACCGGTAGTAGAGATCCTCGCGAAAGGTCCCCTCTGCGATCATCGCCGGCAGGTCGCGGTGCGTGGCGCAGACGATCCGGGTGTCGATGGCGATGTGCCTGCGACCGCCGATCCGCTCGAGCGTGCGTTCCTGCAAAAAGCGCAGGAGCTTGGCCTGGAGCGAGAGCGGAATGTCGCCCAGTTCGTCGAGGAACAGGGTGCCGCCTTGCGCCAGCTCGATCTTGCCCTCGCGCGTGCTGGTGGCACCGGTGAAGCTGCCCTTCTCGTGGCCGAAAAGCTCGCTTTCCAGCAGGTGTTCGGGGATCGCGGCGCAGTTGATCGCCACGAAAGCTCCGCCCCGGCGCGGGCTGGCATCGTGGATCCCGCGGGCCAGCAGTTCCTTGCCCGTCCCGCTCGCCCCGTTGAGCATCACCGAGACATCGGCGGCGGCGACCCGCTCGATAGTGCGGGCGACGCGCATCATTTCGGGCGCGGACGTGATGATCGTGCCCAGCACCCGGCTTTCCTCGCCGGTCTTCGCGGCCAGCGCGCGGTTCTCGCGTTCGATGGCGGTAAGATTCAGGGCGCGGCGCACGATCAGGGCCAGCTCCTCGATCTTCACCGGCTTGGCATAGAAGTCGTAGGCGCCCCGTTCGATCGCCTGCAGCGCGGATTCGTGTGCGCCGTGGCCGCTGGCGATGATGACCTTGGTATCGGGCTTCAACGCCATGATCGCGTCGAGCAGGGCGAAACCCTCGCTCGTCCCGTCGGGATCGGGCGGCAGGCCGAGATCGAGTGTCACGACGTCGGGCTGGCACGAACGAAGCGCCGCGATGGCGGCATCGCGGTCACCCACCACGGTCACGTCGAAATCGTCCCAGGCCCATTTCAACTGCGTTTGCAGCCCGGGATCGTCCTCCACCACCAGCAGCTTCGGCAGCGCTCCTGTCCCGCCGTCACCTTTCGCCAGCCTGGCCATCATGCCACCTTTCTGTCATTGCCTGTGGCCGCCTCTGCGCGAGGCAGCCAGATGGTGAAGCGCGAACCGTGCCCTACCCGCGAATCCACTTCGAGCCGGCCGCCCATCGCGCGGATCAGCTCTCTCGCCTCGAACGCGCCGATGCCGAACCCGTCCGCCTTGGTGGAGACGAAGGGCTTGAACAGGTTCGATCGGACGAATTCGGGGCTCATGCCGCAACCGAAATCCTCGACCGCGATGGCCGCGAGCCGATCGGTGGAGGGAAAACGGATCTCGACCGTACGGCCCGGCGCGCTGGCCTCGATCGCGTTGCGCGCGAGATGGCGGATTACCCGGTCGAGCGCTTCGCCATCGCCGAGAAGCGGCGCGGTGCCGCCATCGTGGACGATCACGAGGCCCGAGGCGATCTCGAGCGAAAGAGCCTTGGCCACCACGTCGGCGGGGCGCAAGGGTTCCATCGCGCGGCCACCGATGGCTTGTGCGGAACCGCGATAGTTGGACAGGCGACCGAGCAGGGTTTCCATCCGATCTGTCGCGCTGCGCAGAGTGACCAGCATGTCGGCGCGAAAGGCAGGCTTCTCTATATGCCGCTCCGCGTTTGAGACCAGTAGCCCCAGCTGGCTGGCGAGGTTCTTGATGTCGTGCATGACGAACGCCATGCGCCGGTTGAACTCGTCGAAACGCGCGGCGTCGAGCAATTGCTTCTGCGCGGCATTTTCCGCCAGATGCGCGGCAAGTTGCTGGCCGACGATGCGCATCATGTCGAAGTCTTCCCAGTCGAGCCGGCGGGCATAGACCGGGCGGGCCAGCACGACGACCCCGGTGATGCGGTCTGCGACCTGCAGCGGGACCATCGCCCAGACGCTGCGATCGCCAAGCAGCCATCCCGGCACGATCTGGCGATGCAACCCGGGCCTGTCGCGCAGGCCATCAAGCGCGACGACGCTGCGATCGTCGGCGAACAGGGCGAGCGCCGGAGCCGGAAACGGCGCTGCCGGCACCTCTAGCTCCCAGTTCCAGCGTGCCGACAGGCTCATTTCACCATCCTCCGACGGCGTCAGCAGCAGGCCCGACGGACTGTCGACGATATCGGCCAGCGACTGCACCGCCCGCTGCTCCAGCGTCGATGGTTCGTCCGGGCCGCTGCCGGCGATGGTGCCCGACAGGCGCAGCCATTCGGCCCGATAGTCGTAGCGGTGGCGGAAGAAGTTGCGGGCCACCGCCTCGCGCAGCCAGGCCCGAAATCCGCTCGATGCCAGCAAAGCTCCGACGAAGACAGCCATGACGACCGCGCCGAAGCGCGAAAGAGCGCCCAGACCCGCGTCGCTGTGCGCCAGCGCGCCGTCCACTGCGAAAAGTGCGAAGAGATAAAGCGCGATCACCAGCAGCGAGAGGCTCTGGAACGCGACCGTACGCGATGGCGCAAAGCGCGGCACCGGCTTGCGCCGGGCATCCATCCAGACGAGCGTGGCCACGACCGTCCATGCCATCGCGCGGCCCAGGACGACGGCGTCGGGCAATCTGCCCGACAGGTACTGGATGGCGAACACGTTGAGTTCGTAGCCCCAAGCGACGACGAGCGCGCCGGCCATCGCGCCGAGCCGCAGACGTTGCTGGGCCCCGGCCCCGATATAGAGGTTGTGCACCAGCACCAGCATGCCGACCACGAAGAGCAAATGGAAGATGTTCGACACCCGCTCGATCAAGAGGAAGGCGCCCGGCATGGTGAACATGTCGGACAGCACCACCAGCGGCACTTGCAACAGTTCGGCAAGGGCCAGCGCCGCAATCACCGGGCGAACCGGCCGCAAGCTGGCGTGGCGGCCATCGACCGCGAACTGGGCGCGAAGCACCAACAGCCATGCAAGGTTGCGCAGGGCCGTAACCAGCCAGAGCGCGCGAACGTCGACGGCATGAGGCGAGGAGGCAAGGAGATGCACGGCGCTTGCGCCGAGCGCGGCAATCACCAGCGCGCGGTGTTCACCGGCACGCGAGCCGCGCCAGATGGCAACGGCTGCGAGAAGGCATGCAAGCGCCGCCGCGGCGAGGCTGACCGTCGATAACCGGGCCAGCATCATCGCCCCCGGAGGCGTGAACGGCGGAGCCGCCAGGGCCGGGATGACGACGCCCGGCGGGCGACAGCATGATGACGGGTGCGGGCCATGGCGGACAGCCTAGCCGCCGCATGGTAAATGCCCCGTAAAAGCGAACCCCGGCAACCATCGCTGGCGCCGGGGCTCTGATCGCGATGCGGCTGCCCCGTCGGGCTGCCGCCATCGGAATTATTCCGCGATCTTGTCCGCAGCCTTGTCGGCGGCGTCGCCGATGCTCTGCGCCGCATCGCCAACGCTGTTCGCCGCGTCCGCGACGGCGTTATCCTTGGCGACTTCCGACGAATTGTTGTTCCTCAGGAAGATGGCGCCGACGATCAGGGCGACGATCAAGACCGCGAAGATCGCCCAGCCGGCCCCGCCACGGCGTTCGGCCGGGGCGTCTCGGATGATCTCGGTGTGGGTGTGCGTGTCGCCAGACGGCGTCCGCGTTTCGATGATACGCTCTTCAGTCATGGAAATCTCCTGAACCGTTTGCCTTCAAACGATGCGGTCGGTCCAAGGTTCCGCCGGTCGCACGACCGGGGCACTTCGGCGCTCGATCCAGGAAATCTTGAAGTCCGGCTCAGCCCTCGAGCAGGCTGTCCAGCGTCTTCCGGAATGCGCCGACGGTGCTGGTGTCCTGCTTGGAAACGGTGTCGAGCCAGGCGGCGATATCGCCGGTGGCCACGTCGTTATCGCTGCGCGCATCGATGGTAGCGTTCACGTTCGTCATGATCATTGAAGGCTTTCCCGTAAGTTCTGCGGCGCAGACAGCCCCAACCTGACAGGGGTGTCAATAGCCCCGAGTGAACGTTTTCCCGATGCGACCCGGTTGTGACAATGCCGCAACAGCGCTTCGGTTCCGGCGTTGCAAAACGTGCTTCGATCCCCCACTGGCCGCAAGATGATTGCGCCTGCCGTTCCGCCCCCGCGTTGGCTCCTCGATTGCAGCCAAGACGACCGGGAGGCCCTGATGCAGGCGGGCTTGCCGACCGCCTTCGAGTCGCTGCGGTGCAACACGCTTCCCGCGTTGGCTTTCGTGAGCCTTGCCCTGCCCGATTCTGCCGATCGCATCCTCTCGGCCCGGCACGAAGGCGCATCGGTCCTCTCGATCGCGACCAGTGCCCAGACCGTGCAGCGCAGGGCAGCGCTGGCTTTGGGTACGACGGAGTTCCTGCAAAGCGGCCCCATCGATCCCGAGCAGCTTAGCGCCCGGATCGAATTCCTGGTTACGGGAAGCGCCCTCCCCGCTTTGCTGGAACTGGACATCGAGCGCGGGCAAGTGACCGTCGATGACACGGTTCATCCCGTTTCCGAGCGCGAGACAGCCTTGTTTCAGGTCCTGCTCGCAGCCAAGGGCGGTTTCGTCAAGCACGAGGCGCTGCTCGCCGCCGTCTGGCAGGGGCGCTACGACGATCGGCAGCATCTTCGCGTCGCCATCAACCGTCTGCGCCGCCGGATCGAGCCGGAGCCGGACATGCCGCGCTATCTGCTCAGCGAACCGGCGATCGGCTATCGCATCGGCCGTCCCCGTTAGCGCGCGGCGTTGCGGCTACATGTAGACGTAGATGAGCGCGATCGAGAGCGTTGTCGCCATGAGCACGACAAGGGGCAAGCCGGTGCGCAGGTAATCGGCGAACCTGTACTGCCCCTCTTCCATGATCAGCATGTTGGTCTGATAGGCGATCGGTGTCGCGTAGCACAGGTTGCAACCGAACAGCACCGCCAGCACCAGCGGTTCGACCGGCAGGCCGAGCGTCTGCGCGATCTTGAACGCGATCGGCGTGCCGACCGTGGCCGCCGCCGCGTTGGACGCGAAATTGGTCAGCAGGGTCACGAACAGCATCACCGCCGCGACGATCATCGCCGGGGGCAGATACTGCAGGCCCGACGACAGCAGCAGCCCCAGCCATTCCGCCGCGCCCGTTTCCAGGATCAGGCGACCCACCGCGATGCTGGCGGCAACCAGCACGATGACGTTGGCCGACAAGGCGTTGCCAACCCGTTCGAACCTGACGCAACCGGTGACGAACATCGCGATCGCACCGGCCATGGCCGAAATCGCGATGGGCCAAAGCCCGACGCTCGCGGTGCCGACCGATCCGAACATGATCGCGGCCGCCATCACCGCCTTCGAACGGCGAGGCAATTCGACCACACCTTCGAGCAGCAGCAGATTGTCGCTCTGCGCAAAAAGCTCGATCTCCGCGAGCGGCCCCATGACGAGGAGGACGTCGCCGGCCTTCAGCTCCAGCTCGGCATATTCGTGGCGCCCGCGATCGTCGCCGCGATGGTGCTGGTGGATGCCGAGGACGGCCACGCCGAACTGTCCGGCCACGCCCGATGCCGGGATGGTCAGCCCGACGAGCCGCGATTCCGCCGTCACCGCCATTTCGACCACGACGACGTCGCTGCCCTTGTTGCGCGCCGCGGCGGACAACCGCTCGATGACCCAGGCCGGGGCGATCCGCGCCTTGAGGCTGCGCATCGCTTCTTCCAGAGCCTTGTGCGTGCCGCGCACGGCGACTCGCGAATTGGCGGTGATCGGCTGATCCAGCGAATCCTCGAAGGCGAACCCCTCGGGCAGGCGCGATTGGAGGTCGCGCGGTGTCACGCCGATCAGTTCGCTGTCGTCATCGACCCGCATGGTGGCGGCGAACAGGCGCCGGTCGCGGGTGAAGGACTGACCGTTGTCGGGCAACAGGCGCGGCATGACCAGCCAGAGGTACGGCAGCGCCACCAGCGCGGCAAAGGCGACGATCGGCGTGAAGTCGAAGACGTGCATCGGCTCCATGCCCAGATCCGCGGCGATGGAAACGACGAGAAGATTGGTCGAAGTGCCGATAGTGGTCGCCATGCCGCCGATGAGGACCGCGGCGTTGATCGGGATCAGCGTCTTCGACGCTGCCATCGCGCCCTTTTCGGCCAACCCGACGAAGACCGGCAGCAGCAGGACCAGCACCGGGGTGTCGTTGACCATCGTCGACAACGCCATCGCCAGCAACAGCGAGACCAGCATGCCGAGCGAAGTGTTGAACTGCCAGACGCGCGCCAACACCCGCGTCGCCGGTTCGAGCGCACCGGTGACGACGAGGCCGCGCCCCATCACCATCAGCGCGCAGATCGTGATCAGCGCCGGGTGGCCGAAGCCGGAGAAGGCGAGCGCCAAGCCGTCGGTCTGGTGCTGGCCGTCCATCGGAAAGAAGAACAGGCCCAGCGCGATAAGGACGATGGTGGCGAGGCTGACGATCTCGGTCGCGACGCGCCCGCGGGCGAAGGCCACGAACATCGCGACCGTCAGCACCATCGCGGCCAGCGCGTGGTAGGGGGGAATGCCCGGCATCAAGGCGAAGGGTTATCCGCCGAATATCCCGCGCAAGCAACCGCTTCGGGCAGGATGCGTCCGGATCGTGTGCGCATCGCGGTCATGTGGTGCCCCTGGCCCGACTCGAACGGGCACGTCCGAAGACAAACGATTTTGAGTCGTTCGCGTCTACCATTCCGCCACAGGGGCACGGTTCCCGCCGTGCGCGGGAAGCCGCTCTTAGCGAGGCGATGCGGCCCCGGCAAGCACGGGCTTCGTCGGCCTCAGTCGCCCTTGAGCGCCGTTGCCAGCAGCTTGTGCAGACGCGAATGCAAGGCGTCGTTGCCGGCCAGCACGGTCTGGTCGCAGATCTGCAAAGAGCGGCCGCGCCAGTCGGAAACGAAGCCGCCCGCTTCGCGCACCAGGAGGCAGCCCGCAGCGGTATCCCACGGCTTCAGACCGGCTTCCCAGTATCCCTCGTACCGGCCCGCGGCCACCCACGCGAGGTCGAGCGAGGCCGAACCGAAGCGGCGGATGCCGGCGACGCGCGGGGCGATCTCGCCCGCGATCTTCGCCCATTGCCCGAAATTGCCCGCGCCGGCGAAGGGAACACCGGTGGCGATCACCGAATCGGCCAGGTCGCGGCGGGCCGAGACGCGCAGGCGCGCATCGTGCAGCCATGCGCCGCGGCTCTTTTCGGCCCAAAACGTCTCGTCCGTGACCGGCTGGTAGACGACCCCGTGGGTCACCTCGCCCCAGCCCGAACCGTCCGGCCCCTTGCCGTCGAGCGCCGGTTCCTGCACCGCGATCGAGATCGCGAAGTGCGGCAACCCGTGCAGGAAGTTGGTGGTGCCGTCGAGCGGGTCGATGATGAAGCGCGGCTTGCCCTCCTCGCCCTCGATCTCGCCCGATTCCTCCAGGAGGAAACCCCAGCCGGGGCGCGCCGCCCGCAGTTCTTCCCACAAGGTGCGTTCAGCCGCGCGGTCCGCCTTCGACACGAAGTCGGAAGGGCCCTTGCGGCTGACCTGCAGGTGCGCGACTTCGCCGAAATCGCGGCGCAGGCGTTGCCCGGCCTTGCGTGCTGCGCGCTCGATGACGCGGATGAGTCCGGTGATGGCCATGTTCGACTATGCCTTCGCCGGGGGCCTCAGGAGGCCTTGCCCACGTACGTCCGTTCGTAGACGTCGACGACGATGCGGGTGCCGCTCTCGATATGCGGGGGCACCATGACGCGCACGCCGTTTTCGAGGATGGCGGGCTTGTAGCTGGACGAGGCGGTCTGCCCCTTCACTACGGCGTCGGCCTCGACGATCGTCGCCTCGACCTGCTCGGGAAGCTGCACGCTGATCGGCTTTTCGTCCCACAGCTCGAGCAGCACTTCCATGCCGTCTTCGAGGAACGCGGCGGCATCGCCCAGCAGGTCGGCCGGCAGGGTGATCTGGTCGTAGGTGTCCTTGTCCATGAACACCAGCATGTCGCCGTCGGCGTAGAGGTACTGGAAGTCCTTGGTGTCGAGGCGCACCCGTTCGATCGTGTCGGCGCTGCGGAAGCGGACGTTGGTCTTGCGGCCGTCCTGCAGGTTCTTCATCTCGACCTGCATGTAGGCGCCGCCCTTGCCGGGCTGGGTATGCTGGATCTTGGCGACCTTCCAGATGCCGCCTTCGTATTCGAGGATGTTGCCGGGGCGAATGTCGACGCCGCTGATCTTCATGGTGCTTCAGCCTGTGAAAGAGCGTGAGGGTATTTCGGAAAGCGCCGCCCTTAGCCGTTGCCGAGCGTGTCGGCAAGCGACCGCTTTTCCGTCCTCGCCCGGCCTTCGGGCATCGGGCGCGGAACGACCGGTTGCCCGCAGCCGCGCGACTGCATAGTGTCGCACCCGGCGCGCGATATCGGCCGCCGGGCACGGGAGCATGACGAAGCGCATGGCAAGCAACGGCGACCAGAACGGCGACTTGAAGGACCTCGTCCGGACGATTCCCGATCATCCCAAGCCCGGCATCATGTTCCGCGACATCTCCACCCTGATGCTGGAGGGCGAGGCCTTCGGCGCGGCGATCGACCGGCTCGCTTCGCTGCTCGACGGCGACAGGCCGGACCTCATCGCCGGGATCGAGGCGCGCGGCTTCGTCTTCGCCTCGGCGCTCGCCTACAAGCTGGGTTGCGGCGTGCTGATGCTGCGCAAGCGCGGCAAGCTGCCCGGCACGACCATCTCGATCGAATACGCGCTGGAATACGGCACCGACATGCTGGAAATGCACGACGACGCCTGCGGCCCCGGCGCGAATGTCGTGCTGGTCGACGATCTCATCGCCACCGGCGGCACGGCGATGGCGGCGGTGGAATTGCTGCGCGGGCGCGGCGCGCGGGTCGAACAGGCGCTGTTCGTCATCGACCTTCCCGAACTGGGCGGGGCGGAGCGATTGCGCGAAGCCGAGATGGGCGTTCACGCGCTGATGGCCTTCGACGGCGAATAAAATCACATGTAACCAACGCGTCACGGTTTTCTGGCGGAAAACCGGGAGAAATTGCGCCGTTCAGGTGTTGTTACGACAAGCTCTGCTTGCGGTAACCGGCGAAAGCCCATACCCAAGAAGGATGCAAATGAAACTACTTCGCCACGTCTTTCTCGTCATGCTGCTCGGATTCGGCCTCGCCTCGTGCGGCGACCGGGAGAAGGCGACCGACGTGGCCGCGGCGCAGGGCATTCTCCTGTGGGGCAACGGGACAGAGCCCAAGGGGCTCGACCCGCACCTCGTCACCGGCGTGCCGGAAAATCACATCATTTCCTCGCTGATCGAGGGGCTGATCGCCTACCACCCGACCAACGACCTGATTCCCGAACCCGGCATGGCCGAACGGTGGGAGCATAATGCCGACCAGTCGGTGTGGACGTTCTATATCCGCGACGCGAAGTGGAGCAACGGCGACCCGGTCCTGGCCAGCGACTTCGTCTACAGCTGGCAGCGCGCGCTGACGCCCGAACTCGGCAACGAATATGCCGAGATGTTCTACGTGCTGAAAGGCGCCGAGGCGTTCCACAAGGGCGAGACCAGGGATTTCCGCACCGTCGGCGTCAAGGCGCTTGGCCCCCGCGTGTTGCAGGTCACCCTCGTCGGACCGACGCCCTACTACCCGAACATGCTCAAGCACTACTCGTGGTTCCCGGTGAACCCGCGCGCTGTGGAAGAGCATGGCGGCATGGCCAACCGGCAGAGCGGTTGGTCCACGGCGGAAAACTACGTCGGCAACGGCCCCTTCATGATCAAGAAATGGGTTACGAACCAGGAGATCGAGGTCGTTCGCAATCCCGATTACTGGGACGCGGCGCGCGTCCGGCTGAACGGCATCCGCTTCTTCCCGATCGAGAACGCCGGGGCCGAGGAAGTGATGTACCGCAGCGGCCGGCTGCACCTCACCAACAACGTGCTGAACCAGAAGGTGCAGTTCTTCCAGAAGACGATGCCGGACGATCTGCGGATCGAGCCCTATCTCGGCAACTACTATTACAAGGTGAACGTCAACCGCAAACCGTTCGACGACCCCCGCGTGCGCAAGGCGCTGGCCCTGGCGGTCGACCGCAAGCTGCTGGTCGAAAAGGTCACAAAGGGCGGTCAGCTTCCCGGCACCGGCTTCGTGCCCGCGGGCGTCCCCGGCTATCCGCCGAGCGACATCGCCAGGACCGACATCGCGGAAGCCAAGCGTCTGCTGGCCGAGGCCGGCTATCCCGACGGCAAGGGCTTTCCCAAGACGGAGATCCTGATCAACACCCTGGAAACCCACCGCCAGATCGCCGAGGCGCTGCAGGCGATGTGGCAGAAGAACCTCAACGTGAAGATCGGCATCTACAACCAGGAGTGGAAGGTCTACCTCGATAACGTCAAGAAGCTGAACTACGACATGGCCCGCGCCGGGTGGATCGGCGACTATGTCGATCCGGCGGCCTTCCTGTCGATCATGACCACCGGCAACGGCAACAACGACACCGGCTGGGGCGATCCGCGCTATGACGCGCTGATCGAGCAGGCCCAGCGTGCTCCGGACGAGGCGACCCGCTTCGCCATGTTGCGCAAGGCGGAAGGCATCATGATGGAGGCGATGCCGATCATCCCGCTCTACTTCTACACCCGCGTCTACCTGCGCGATCCGCGGCTGAAGGGGTGGCACCCCACCCTGCTGGACAACCACCCGGTGAAATACCTCTATTTCGACGAGCAGGGCGCCCCGACCCCGGCGCAGGCCACGCTCGATCCGCGCGGCGCGCCGATGCCGGGAACCGTGCCGAGCCCTGCCCCCACCGCCACGCCGACTGCGGCAACCGCCCGGTGAACGCCGTTACCCCTTTCGCGACGGGATCGACATCATGCTGAAATTCATCGGCAAGCGCTTCCTTCAGGGCATCCTCGTCCTGATCGGGATCTACGCCGTCACCTTCTTTCTCGTCGCGGCGACGCCGGGCAGCCCGTTCAGCACCGAACGCGCCATCGCCCCGGAGATCCTCGCCCAGATCGAGAAGTTCTACGGCTACGACAAACCCGTGGGCGAGCGGTTCCTGACCTCGCTGTCCAACATCGTCCTGCGCGGCGACTTCGGGCCAAGCGCGGTCTATGCCAACCGGACGGTGACCGCGATCATCGCCGAAAGCTTCCCGGTCTCGCTCAAGCTGGGCTCGATCTCGCTGCTCGTCGCGCTGCTGATCGGCATTCCGGCGGGCATCCTGGCGGCTGTGAAGAAGAACACCTGGCTCGACTACGTGCCGATGTCGGCGGCGATGGCCGGCATCTGCCTGCCGACCTTCGTGATGGGTCCGCTGCTGGCGCTGGTCTTCGGCCTGATCTTCGCGGTGCTGCCGGTCGCGGGCTGGTTCGGTCCGGAATTCGTGATCCTGCCGGCTGCCACGCTGGGTCTTTATTACGCGGCCTATTTCGCCCGGCTGACGCGCGGCGGGATGCTCGAAATGCTGAACCAGGATTTCGTCCGCACGGCCCGGGCCAAGGGCGTGCCCGAACGCACGATCGTGTGGAAGCACTGCCTGAAGGGCGGGCTGATCCCCGCCATCACCTTCCTCGGCCCCGCGCTGGCGGGCATCATTTCCGGCTCGTTCGTGGTCGAGACGATCTTCCAGATTCCCGGCCTCGGCCAGTGGTTCGTGAAGGGCGCGCTCAACCGCGACGACTTCCTGATCCTGGGCCTCACTCTCCTTTTCGCGGCGCTGATCGTGTTGATGAATCTCCTCGTCGACATCGCCCAGGTCGCGCTCAACCCACGGCTGAAGTATGACTGATCATTCCGAAACCGCCGTCCTCGCCAGCGAACCTGCGCCGCGGCCGCGCCGCAGCGCCTCCGAGATTGCCGAAGAGGAACTGGTCCAGGGCTCGTCCCTGTGGAAGGACGCATGGTCGCGGCTGCGCAAGAACCGGCTGGCGGTGGCGAGCCTGGTGATCTTCGTCCTGATCGCGCTTGCCTGCATTGTCGGGCCGTGGATCAGTTCCTACGACAGTCAGGCACAGGACCTGTTCCTCGGCGCCACCGCCCCGTCGGCAGAACACTGGTTCGGCACCGACACGCTGGGCCGCGACCTGCTCGTCCGCACGCTCGAGGGCGGGCGCATCTCGCTGATGGTCGGCCTTCTCGCGACCGTCGTCTCCTTGATGATCGGCGTGGTCTACGGTGCGACGGCGGGTTATCTCGGCGGCAAGGTCGACGCGACGATGATGCGCTTCGTCGACCTGCTCTATGCCCTGCCCTTCACCATCTTCGTCATCCTGCTGATGGTCGCCTTCGGGCGTTCGATGTGGCTGATGTTCATCGCGATCGGCGCGGTCGAGTGGCTGTCGATGGCCCGCATCGTGCGCTCGGGCGTGCTCGGGCTCAAGAAGCAGGAATTCGTCGAGGCCGCGGTGTCGCTGGGCTACAGCCACACGCGGATCATCCTCAGGCATCTCATCCCCAACGTGCTCGGCCCGGTCATCGTCATCGCGACGCTGACCGTGCCCGCGGTCATGTTGCTGGAAGCGTTCCTGTCGTTCCTCGGCCTGGGCGTGCAGCCGCCCGACGCCTCGTGGGGCGTGCTGATCAACGAAGGGCAGCAGAACATGGAGATCTATCCTTGGCTGCTGATCTTCCCGGCCTTCTTCTTCGCCCTCACCCTCTTCTGCCTCAATTTCCTGGGCGATGGCCTGCGCGACGCGCTCGACCCCAAGAGCGCGAAGGACTGATTCCCCATGACTGCAACTGGCCCCCTCCTTGAAGTCAAAGACCTCAAGACCTCGTTCTACACCCGCGACGGCGTGGTGCGGGCGGTCGACGGCGTGTCGTTCTCGGTCGACAAGGGCGAGACGCTCGGCATCGTCGGCGAGTCCGGTTCGGGCAAGTCGGTCACCTGCTATTCGCTGATGCGGCTGATACCCGAACCGCCGGGCCGGATCGACGGCGGCACCGCGATGTTCGACGGGCGCGACCTGTTGCAGATGGACGAAGCGGAATTGCGCAAGGTGCGGGGCAAGAGGATCAGCATGATCTTCCAGGACCCGATGACCTCGCTCAACCCCTACCTCAAGATCAGCACCCAGCTGACCGAGGCGCTGCGCCTGCACTACGACGTCGACCACAAGACCGCCGTCAACAGGGCCATCGCCGCGCTGGAGGAAGTCGGCATTCCCGAAGCCTCGAAGCGCGTCCACAGCTATCCACACGAATTCTCGGGCGGCATGCGCCAGCGCGTGATGATCGCGATGGCGCTGATCACCGAACCTGACCTGCTGATCGCGGACGAGCCGACCACCGCGCTCGACGTGACGGTGCAGGCGCAGATCATGGACATCATCAAGCGGCGGCAGGAGGATCTCGGCACCGCGGTCATCCTGATCACCCACGATCTCGGCGTCGTGGCGGGAACCTGCGACAAGGTGAACGTCATGTACGGCGGCCGGATGATGGAGAGCGGGACCGCCGAGCAGGTCTTCTACAACGCGCGGCACCCCTATACCCGCGCCCTGCAGAAGACGATCCCCTCGCTTCAGACCAAGGGCGAGAACCTCTACACCATCCCCGGCCTGCCGCCAGATGTCTCGAAGCCGATCCACGGCTGCGCCTTCTATCCCCGCTGCCCTTATCCCAAGACCGGCCTGTCCGAGGGGGAGCGGCCCGAGCTTGTCGAGCTCGAGAACGGGCACTGCTACGCCGACTGCCGCTTCTGCGATAGTTCGGCCCCGATCGAGAGCGTGCTGAGCACCGAAGTGCCCGAAGAGACCGAAGCGGCGGGAGCGGCGCAATGAATCCCGAGACGCCTGAGAGCTTAATCGACACCGCGCACACGGAGGCGCCCCACACCGAACCGGCGGTACCGATCGACCCGCGCCGCGATTTCCTCGTTCTCGACGACGTGCACACGCATTTCGACCTCGGCACCCACTTCTTCACGCGCGAAAGCAAGGGCGTGGTGAAGGCGGTCGATGGCGTGACGCTCACCGTGAAAGAAGGCGAGATCCTAGGCCTCGTCGGCGAATCCGGGTGCGGCAAGTCGACCCTGTCGCGCACGATCATGCAGCTGATCCGGCCCACGTCGGGCCGCATCTTCCTCGAAGGCAAAGAACTGTCCGCCCTGTCGGAGAAGGCGATCCGGCACGAACGGATCAACTTCCAGATGATCTTCCAGGACCCTTACGCCTCGCTCAATCCGCGCCAGACGGTGCTGACCACGCTGGCCGAGGCGATCCGCACGCGGCACCCCGACCTCAAGGGTGCGGCGCTGCGCGGGCGCGTCGCGGAACTCCTGCGCACGGTGGGCCTCAACCCGAACCAGATGAAGCGCTATCCGCACGAATTCTCGGGCGGACAGCGCCAGCGCGTCGCCATTGCCCGCGCACTCGCGCCCGAGCCGAAACTGATCATCGCCGACGAGCCGGTGTCCGCGCTCGACGTGTCGATCCAGTCGCAGATCCTGAACCTGCTGAAACGGCTGACGCGGGAAATGGGCCTGACGATGATCTTCATCAGCCACGACCTGTCGGTTGTGCGCTACATCGCGGACCGGATCGCGGTGATGTACCTCGGTCGCATCCTCGAACTGGGAGAGGCGAGCGAGATCGTCGATCATCCGCTGCACATCTACACCCGTGCGCTGATGAGCGCGATCCCGACCCCGGACCCGCGCGCCGAACGCACCCGCCATCGCATCGTGCTGCAGGGCGACCCGCCTTCGCCGCTCAACCCGCCCGAAGGGTGCAATTTCTGGCCGCGCAGCCCCGTGCCGCACGACGAGCGGATGAAGCACGAGCAGCCGATCCTCGAGGAAATTCGCCCGGGTCACTTCGCCGCGAACTGCCCGTTCTGTCTGCAGGGATCGTAAAACGCACCTGTTCCCCTGCGGAATTGCCATTTCCGGTCATTGCGGGCATCTCTCCCCGCGATTCTCGCCCTCTCATGCCCGCCTGCCGGTAGGCATGACACGGGGCCGCCCATACTGGAAAGGAACCGCCTAGATGTCCGAAGCGCTCTCCGACACCGTCTCGCTGTCGGTCGAAAACGGGATTGCCGTTGTCCTGATCGACAATCCGCCCGTCAACGCCCTCGGCCTTTCGGTCCGGCAAGGCCTGGCCGCGGCGGCTGACCGCATCGCGTCGGATAGCGACATCAAGGCGGCGGTGATTTCCGCCAAGGGTCGCACCTTCCCCGCCGGCGCCGACATCGCCGAGTTCGACATCGGCATGCGCGAGCCCTGGCTGCCGGGCGTGATCGACCGGATCGAGGCGCTGGCCAAGCCGGTCGTGGCCGCGATCTTCGGCACCGCGCTGGGCGGCGGGCTCGAACTGGCGCTCGGCTGCCATTACCGCATCGCCGGGGCGAGCGCGAAGATGGGTTTGCCCGAAGTGAAGCTCGGCCTCCTGCCCGGCGCCGGCGGCACCCAGCGCCTGCCCCGGCTGGTCGGTGCCGAGGCCGCGCTGCAGATGATGATCACGGGCAAGCCGGTGAAGGCCGCGCTCGCCGAACAGATGGGTCTCGTCGACAAGGTCGTCGCCGACGATGCCCTGATGGCCGAGGCCGTGGCCATGGCCGCCGCCGTGATGGTCAAGGACGGCCCGCTGCCCCGCGTGTCCGAGAAGGAAGACGTGATCGCGAAGGACCGCGCGGACACCGAACTGTTCGACCGGTTCAAGGCCGAACACGGCCGTGAATTCCGCGGCGTGATCGCGCCGGGCGAAATCCTCGCCTCGGTCCAGTCCGCCGTCAGCCTGCCCTTCGCCGAGGGGATGAAGGCCGAGGCAGCCAACTTCAACAAGCTCTTCACCTCGGACCAGTCGATGGCGCTGCGCCACGTCTTCTTCGCAATGCGCGAAACCGCCAAGGTGCCCGACATCGCCAAGGACACGCCGCTGATTGACGTGAAGACCGTCGGCGTCATCGGCGCCGGCACGATGGGCGGCGGCATCGCCATGAACTTCGCCAACATCGGCATTCCGGTCACGATCGTAGAGGTGAAGCAGGAAGCGCTCGACCGTGGCCTGTCGGTGATCCGCAAGAATTACGAAAACACCGCGAAGAAAGGCCGCCTCACCACCGAGGACGTCGAGACCCGGATGGGTCTCCTCACCGGCTCGCTCGACATGAACGATCTCGCCGATTGCGACCTCGTCATCGAGGCGGTGTTCGAGAGCATGGAGATCAAGGAGAAGGTGTTCAGCCGGCTCGACACGATCTGCAAGCCGGGCGCGATCCTCGCCTCGAACACGAGCTTCCTCGACATCGACCACATCGCGACCTTCACCTCGCGTCCGGAGATGGTTCTGGGCCTGCACTTCTTCTCGCCCGCCAACGTCATGCCCCTGCTCGAGGTGGTGCGCGGCGCGAAGAGCAGCGACAGCGTGATCGCCACCGGCATGAAGCTGGCCGGCAAGATCGGCAAGACGCCGGTGCTGGCCCGCGTCTGCGACGGCTTCATCGCCAACCGCCTGATGTTCCCCTACATGGTCGCGTCGATGGAGATGCTGCTGCGCGGCACGCCGATGCAGGTGATCGACGCCACGATGCGCGACTACGGCTTCGCCATGGGGCCGCTGCAGATGCTCGATCTCATCGGCCTCGACGTCGTGACCTTCCCGGGCCAGACGACGATCACCGGCGAGCTGGTCAAGCTGGAACGTCGCGGCCAGAAGCTGAACGGCGGTTTCTACGATTATGACGAAAAGCGCCGCGGCACCCCCTCGCCCGCCGCGATCGACGTGGTCGAGCAGGTCCGCAAGGCGCGCGGGATCGAGGCCGGCGCCGAGCTTCCCGCCGAACACGTGCTGGCTGGCCTGCTCTACCCGGTCGTCAACGAAGGCGCCAAGATACTTGAGGAAGGCATCGCCCTTCGCGCCGGCGACATCGATGTGGCCGCGATCCTTGGCTACAACTGGCCCGCCTATCAGGGTGGCCCGATGTGCTGGGCCGACATCCACGGTCTGCCGCGCATCGTCGCGGGTCTGAAGATGATGGGCCTCAAGCCTGCCGCCCTGCTTGAAAAGCTGGTTGCCGAGGGCGGATCGTTCACCTGATCCGGACCCTCGGGTCCCGAAAAAGGGGCGGCGCGCCAGTCCGGCACGCCGCCCCTTTCTTCATGGGTCGATGACGGCTCAGCCGTATTTCTGGGCGAAGGCCGCCGCCGCGCCGAACAGGCCGGGCTGCGGATGGGTGATGAGCCGCACCGGGATCTTCTCCATCAAGGAGCGGAAGCGGCCCTTGTAGACGAAGCGCTCGGCAAAGGGCGAGGCGATGATCTGGTCCTTGATGCGAAGGCCCAGCCCGCCGGCGATCACCACCGCGTTCGATCCGTGCGCCAGCGCTAGGTCGCCTGCCGCCGCGCCGAGGATCATGCAGAACCGCTCCATCGCCTTGACCGCGACCGGATCGCTGCCGGTGATCGCCGACAGCCACAATTCACGGTCGTCGCCTGAAGGCATCGGCAGGCCTTCGATGCGGGCGATCGCTTCGGCCAGATAGACGATAGCCGGTCCCGAACACATCCGTTCGACCGAGACGCGCGGCAGCGATTCGCGCACGTGCGCGAGGATCTCCTCCTCCACCCGATCCTCGGGCGCGAAGCCGATGTGGCCGCCCTCGGTCGGCTGCACGCGATAGGATCCGTCGGGCCGGCGGACCAACGCCGCGACGCCCAACCCGGTGCCGGGGCCGGTGATCGTCGTTGTGCCATGCTCGGGAATGTCGGTCGGCCCGGCCAGGTGCACGAAATGCTCCTCGCCCGCGGCGGCGACCGCGTGGCCGACGGCGGCGAAATCGTTGATCAGGACATGTTCGTCGACGCCCAGTTCGCGGCCGATATCGGCGGGGCGGATCACCCAGTGCGAATTGGTGAAGCGTATCTCGTCCTCGCTCACTGGCCCGGCGACCGCGATCGCGGCGACGCGCGGCAGGCGGCCTTCCTGCGCGTCCTCGAACCGCTGCCAGGCCGCGGCCAGCCCGGCGACGCTGCCGGTGGCGAACGTTGTCGGTTCGTTGACCGAGACGACCTTGCCGCCCCTCACTTCCGCCAGTGCGAAACGGGCGTTTGTTCCTCCCACGTCGATGGAGACGAGGCTTTTTGTTGTGTCCTTTGCCATGGCGACAGGAGCTAACCGCTCGCCGCTGGATAAACAAGCAGTTGCCCGCGCGGTATTCCACCGGCACGTTCGCGGCCATGAACTTCGATCTTTCGGGCCGCACGGCCATCGTCACCGGCGCCTCCAGCGGATTTGGCGCCCATTTTGCAAGAACCCTCGCCGATCACGGCGCATCGATCGCGCTCTGCGCCCGGCGGGTGGACCGGCTCGAGGCGCTGCGCGACGAATTGCGCGGACGCGGCGCGCGGGCCGAAGCCTTCGCTCTCGATGTGGCGGAGGCGGCGCGCTGCGGCGAAGTCGTGGGCCGCGTCGGCGACGCCTTGGGCACCGCGACGATCCTGCTCAACAACGCCGGGATCGACGGCGCGGCGATGGCGATCGACCAGCGGCTCGAGCAGTTCGAGCAGGTGATCGCGGTCAACCTCACCGGCGTCTTCGCGATGGCCCAGGCCGCGGCGCAGGCGATGCGCGACGCCGGCACGGGCGGCAGCATCGTCAACACCGCCTCCATCCTCGCCCTGCGGCAGGGCAAGGCGCTGACCGCCTATGCCGCCAGCAAGGCCGCGGTGGCGCAGATGACGAAGCAGATGGCGCTGGAATGGGCGCGCTACGGCATCCGCGTCAACGCGCTCGCCCCCGGCTATTTTCCGACCGAGATCAACGAAGGTCACTTCGACACGCCGCAAGGCAAGGCGACGCTCGAACGCGTGCCGATGCGGCGGCTGGGCCGGATGGAGGAGATCGACGCACCGATGATGCTGCTTGCCTCCGACGCGGGGTCGTTCATGACCGGAACCGTGATCCCGGTCGATGGGGGACACCTTGTCTCCTCGCTCTAGGCGTCAGCGCGGCAGCAGGTAGGCTCCCTGCGGCACCGGGTCGTCGAACTTCTTGACCGTGTCGCGCAGCGCCTCGGTCACCAGGTGGTCGACCAGTTCGGGGAACAGCAGCGGCTCATCCGCTGCTTCCCAGAGGAAGAAGCCGTAAGAGCCGGGGATGGCGTTGATCTCGTTGAACCAGATCTCGCCCGTTTCGCGGTTCGACATGAAGTCGATGCGCGGCGCGCCGCGATGGCCCAGCGTGACGAAGGCGCGGCGGGCATAGTCGTGGATCGTCGCCTTGAATGCGGGCGGCATGTCGGGATTGATGTCGCGGGTCAGCGACAACATGCCTTCGCTGGGCAGGAACGCACCTTTCGTCCCGCCACCAGAAGACAAGTACTTTTCTTTAAAATCAAGAAGTTCGGCACCGCTCTTCGGACGCTCTATCGCCGAGAACTTCACTTCCTGTGCCGCTTCGTCCCAGCGCATCGCGATGTTGTATTCGACGAGGTTCTGCACTTGCGGTTCGATGATCGCGAGGTTGTCCTGCGCCAGGACATAGGCAACCAGCGCCGGCAGGTCCGCCGCGGTCTTCGCCAGCCCGACGCCGATGGAGGAGCCGAGGTTCGCCGGCTTGACGATGGTCGGGAAACCGAACTTCGCCTCGACCTCCGCGATCAGGGCGTCGGGATCGGCCAGCCGCGCGCGGTTGGCGGTGACGTGGTCGAGCACGTTCACGCCTGCCAGCCGGACCAGCGCCTTGGTCGCATCCTTGCGCATCGCCATCGCGCTCGACCCCGCGGCAAAGCCGGTGACCGGGATGCCGAGAAGTTCGAAATGCCCCTGCAGCCGACCGTCCTCCCCGAAAGGACCGTGGAATACCGGCAGCACGCAATCGATCGGTGTCTCGCTCAGGCTCTTGCGCTCGCGCATCACCGGTCCGCGTTCGGACCAGCTGAAGATCACTTCCGGCGCGCCCGAAGGCTTCGGCTTGAACCGGCGGATATCGCGCAGGAACGGCGCGGAGAAGAACCGGTTCTCGAAATCGGTGTAGACCGGGATGACCTCGATCCCGCGCACGTCCGCCGCGTCCATCAGCTGGTGCGCCGACACGACCGAGACGTCGTGTTCCTGGCTCGCGCCGCCGAACAGCACCGCCACCCGTTTCCTTGCCGCCCGTTTCCCTGCAGCCATCGTCCGGCTCTATCCTCAGTTTGCGCGGCCCACCCTGTGTGCGACTCGCAGGTGTCAACTTGTGCGCCATTGCGGGCGCTGTAAGAAGGGGGCCATGCAGCCTCCCCACCATATCCGGATCGGCACGCCGGGCGCTCCCAAAGTGGTCTTCGCCCATGGCTGGGGCCGCACGCACCGCGACTTCATTCCCGTGGCGGAAGCGCTGGCCCCGTCGATCGATGCCTACCTGTTCGATCTTCCCGGCCACGGCAAGTCGGATCGGCCCGACGAGGCGTGGGGAACGGTGGAATACGCCGAATTCATGGCGCGGCACCTGCGTCTCGATCTCGGCGTCGAGAATTGCGTGTGGGTCGGCCACAGCTTCGGCGGACGCCTGGGCCTGCGCCTCGGCGTGCAATCGCCCGGCATGTTCGACCATATCGTCATCGTCGCCGGGGCCGGCGTGCCGCGCGACGTATCCGCGCGCGAACGCTGGAAGCGCAAGTGGAACGGCCGCAAGTTCCAGAAGCTGAAGGCCGGGGCGAAGACGGAAGAAGACCTCATCGCGCTCGAAAAACGGTTCGGCAGCCCGGACTACGTGATGAGCCGGGAGACCGGGATGCGCGACATCTTCGTGAAGACGATTTCGGAAGACCAGAGCAGCGACCTGCCGCGCATCACGGTGCCGATGACCCTCCTCTACGGCAGTGCCGACACCGAGACCCCGCCCGAGATCGGGCGCAAGATCGCCGCGCTGGTGCCGGGGAGCGAGTACGTCGAGCTGCCGCACTACGACCACATCTCGATCCTCGATCGCGGACGGCACCAGATCGCGCTGACGGCAAAGGAAGCGATCACCGGCGGGCGGAGGGTTGTGGCATGACGAACCTCGGCTCGGGCACGATCTCGCTCCTTCTCGCCAACGTGGTCCTGACGGCGGCGATCGCGCGCCTCGCGTGGGTGCGGCTGAACACGCTGCTCACCTATTTCCAGCAAGAGGAGTACGACGGCGGCCGGTTCCTCTCGGCCGTGCTGCGGGTGCGGCTCTACGATGTGAAGGCGACGCTGACGCTGATTGCGCTGATCGTCGTGGTAGTGGCCGTGGTCGCTATCGGCCTGCCGCTGATGCTGGCCGTCGCGGCCATCATCGCGGCTGCCGTAATCATCGTTTCCCTCGCGCAGCGCGAGGCGGGATATCGCTACAAGAAACCGCTGGCCCTGACCGAACGGGCCCGCCGCATCCGCACCGTCGCGGCGATCCTCGCGGTCCTGCCGGTCGCGATCAGCCTGATCGGCGCGCTGCCCGCGATCGTCGGCCTGCAACTGCTGCCCTTCACGCTGGTCATCGCCAACATGCTTCTGCGCCCGGGGCAGGAGCGGATCAACCAGGGCTACATCGCCGAAGCGCGCGACAAGCTTGAACGGCTGGACCCGGTGCGCATCGGCATCACCGGCAGCTTCGGCAAGACGACCACCAAGCACATCTTCGCCGAAGTGCTCGCGGTGTCCGGGCCGGTGTTCTTCTCGCGCGGGTCGATCAACACCGTGCTCGGCCTCACCCGCCACATCCGCGAGCGGCTGCAATGGAGCCACCGCTATTTCATCGCCGAAATGGGCGCATACGGCATCGGCTCGGTCCGGCGTCTGTGCGATTTCGTGCATCCGAACTACGGCATCGTCACCGCCATCGGCGACGCGCACACCGAACGGTTCGGCTCGGTCGAGAACATCGCGCGGGCGAAATCCGAGCTGGTGGAGGACGTGTGCGAGCGGGGCGGCACCGCGATCGTGTCGACGCAGGTTCTCGATTACGAGCCGTTCCGCGTGCTGCGGGCCGCGCATCCGGGCCGGGTGGTCAGCGTCGGACCGGAAGCGGACGCCGACATCCGCATCATGTCCGCCGCCCTCAACGGTGCGGACTGGACCATCGTGCTCGAAGATCAGCGCGACGGGCGGGGCGCGACGCTGCGTTACGAATTGCCGCTGCTGGGTGACCACAACGTCACCAACTCGGCGCTGGCGGTGGCGGCGGCGTGGATCATCGATCCGTCGATCGCCAATCGCATCCCGCTGGTCACGCCGGATGTCGAGCAGGTCCCCCACCGCCTGCAAAAACGCGAAAGTCCCGGCCAAGCCCTGATTCTCGACGACGCCTACAATGCGAACGAGGCGGGCTTCCGCAACGCGGTTGCGGTTGCCGCGGAACTGGCCCGACAGCGCGGCGGGCGGGCGATCCTGGTGACGCCGGGCATCGCGGAGCTGGGCATCGAGCACGACCGCGTCCACGCCGCGCTGGGCGAATACGCCGCCGATCTGGCCGACCTGGTCTACGCGGTGAACCCGTCCCGCATCGGCAGCTTCACCACCGCGCTCGCCGCCAAGGGCAAGCCCGCCATCGAAGTTGCCAGCTTCGCCGACGCACGCCGTGCGCTGGAAAGCGAGGCGAGAGCCGAGGACGTCGTGCTCTACGAAAACGACCTGCCCGACCTTCTGGAGGAACGCCGGCTGCTCTAGCCGGATGCTCTAGCCGGCCGGCGCCGTCCTTCGATCAGTAGCGGATCTTCGGCGCGACCTTTTCGCCGAATTCGCGGATGCCCGAAACGAAATCGAGCCAGCTCAGCATGATGCCGGGCACCCCGGTTTCGGCGACGATGTCGTTGATCTTGCTGGCCACCGTCTCGGGCGTGCCGTGCAGCAGGGGAAAGCTCATGAAGGCCATGTTCCCCTGCTCCACCGGCAGCGAGAGTGCCGCCTGCAAGTGGGCGCTCGACCCGCCCTCGTTGGTGTCGAGCGAGGCGCTGCCGAGGATGTTGCCGATGGCCGTGCGATCGGCGCGGGCAACCACGTCCTCGGCAATCCGCTGCGCTTCCGCATCGCTGCGCGCGGTGATCACGGCATAGAGCGGAAGCGTGCCGACGCTGCGCCCGATCTCGGCCGACTTGGCGTTCATGGCGCTGGTGAATTTCCTGAGATTCTCCAGCCCCGTCATCACGAAGCTGAAGTCGGCGTGGTTGACCGTGAAATCGAGACCCTTGGGAGACTGGCCCGCGCTGACGATGGTCGGCATCCGACTGGGCTTGGGATTCACCGTCGCGCCGTTCAGTTCGAAGAACGGCCCGGCGTGGTGAACATCGTCCTCCAGCCAGAGCCGCTTCACGATCTCGATGTATTCGGCCGCGAAGTCGTAGCGCTGTTCGTAATAATCCGCCCCTCGCCACAGGCCCATCGATTCGTATTCGAGATGGTTCCAGCCGGTGACCACGTTCAGCCCCACACGACCCGGGGCGACATCGTCGATCGTCGCGATCATCCGGGCGCAGACCGCAGGATGCGTCGTCAGCAGCGTGGTCGAAGGAATGAGCGTGATCGAACTGGTCCGCGCCGCCATCGCCGCAACCAGCGTGAAGGTTTCGAGGCAGCTGTCCCAGTACCCGGTGGAACCGCCGAACCCTTTCCACTTCATCATCGACAGGGCAAAATCGAAACCCTGCTTCTCGGCCTCCAGCGTCGTATCGAGGTTGTGCTGGAATGTCGGGTCGTAAAGCGGCGCCGCCTCGGAGAGCATGAACCCGTTGCGGGCGCTGGGCAGAAAGACGCCGTATTTCATCGCTGGACCCCTATCGATGCCGCCAAGGATTCGGCGCGGCGAGCGCGTTCGCCGGTCTGATCCTTTGTATCCAAATAGCATCATGTTTGTGCGATTGATGCAAGGCGGCAACAAGGCGCATTCCAGGTACGATCTCTAACTAACTGCGATATAACCGATAATTTCTCAACTTCCCACCATGGGTCCGCTCGACGGATTAGAAAGGAAACATTTTTCTTGTATACATAAATTCGGCATGATCATATTCTCGTCATCACTGAGGAAAAAAGACCAGGGATCACCAGCAGCAACGTGAGGGCAGCACTTATGCGCATGATTCGTTCGAGAATTCTGGCCGGAATCGCTCTGGCTCCGTTTGCGATCGCAACTCCCGCCCTTGCCGAGGAGATGAACGAGACGGACCCTGCCGTTCATTCCGGCGACCAGGACTCGGACTCCACGATCACCGTCGTCGCCCGCCGGCAGAGCGAGGCCCTGTCGGACGTGCCGGCCTCCATTTCCGTGCTCACGGCCGAAGCGCTCGCCGATTCCGGGATCGCGACGACCGAACAGGCGATCGCGTTCATTCCGGGCGTAACGATCGTGTCGAACGCGGCGCAGGTCGGCGATGCGCAGATCAACATCCGCGGCGTCAACGGCGCGCGCGATGCCGAGAACAACGTGGCGCTTGTCGTCGACGGCATCCTCAAGACGAACACCGCGGCTGTGAACCAGTACATGGGCGCGATGCAGCAATTCGAAGTGCTCAAGGGCCCGCAAGGTGCCTATTACGGGCGCGGTGCGACCGCCGGCGCGATCGTCCTCACCACCAAGAAGCCTTCCGACGTCCTCGAATTCTCGGGCCGCGCCTACTGGGCGACGCAGGACAGCCAGTTGCTGGAGGGATCGGTATCCGGCCCCGTCAGCGACACGATCGGCGCCGTCGTGTTCGGTCGCTATCGCCATACCGACGGTTTCTACAAGAACACCGGCCCCGATCCGCGCACCCAGGGCAACACGATCGACCAGCTTGAGGAATGGAGCGTGGGCACCCGCCTCGTCTTCGAACCGACCGACGATCTCAGCATCGACGCCAAGGTCCGTTACGGCGAGGTGACCGCCGCGGCGCTCAAGTTCAATGCGGTCTTTGCTCTGCCGTCATTTGCGCAGGTCTTCGCCAATCCGGACTTCTACCTGGACGTGAACGATCACGATTTCACGTTCCAGCGCAACATCCCCAGCATCGACAAGCAGACCACCAAAGAGGCCTCGCTGAAGTTCGACTACGACCTCGGCGGGATGCGTCTCTCGGCCTGGGGGTCGTTCAACCAGATCGACGAGACCTTCGCGGCCGACGCCACCGCCGCCGCGCTCGGCCGGTTCAACGGGCGGGAATCGTGCATCAATTCGGTGGCCGAACTCTTCGCCGATGGCGTCACCCTGCCCTCGCCGCTGTTTCTTGCGCCGACCCCCGGCGCATCGATCCTCGGCGCCTTCGGCCCGACGACTTGCGACGGCTACCAGGTCACGGTGCGCGACCAGAAGGACTACAGCGCCGAAATCCGCCTTGCTTCCGACGACGCAAGCGCGCTGCAATGGTCGCTGGGCGCCTATTACCTGCACATCAACCGCCGCTACGGAACCGCGATCAACGAGGATACCGGCGGCGACATCCTGCGCGAACTCTACGTCCCGGCCGATGGCCAGAACCCGACCACCCAGCTCTTCGACGACAAGCTGCTGACCGATGTCTATGCCGGTTTCGGATCGCTAGAATACACGGTTTCGGATCGGCTGATCCTGTCGGGCGCACTGCGCTACGACCGCGAGGAACGCAGCGTGAAGCCGCTGGTGCCCGACGTGACCGATCCGATCACGGGCGGTTCGATCAATCCCGGCTATGACGTCGGCACGCTTTCGTCGCAGTCGGCGACCTACCAGCAATTGCAGCCCAAGGCGAACGTCCGGTTCGAGGTGACGCCCGACTTCAGCATCTACGCCGACTACGGCGTCGGGTTCAAGGCGGGCGGATTCAACAGCCAGGGCAGCGCGGCCCTGATCGACATCTATTTCAACGACCTCATGGGATCGAACATCGGCGTCGGCGACGATTACGACAAGGAGGTGTCGCACGCCATCGAACTGGGCTTCAAGGCCGAGTTGCTGGGCGGCGACCTGACCCTGTCGGGCGCAGCCTATCGCAACATGGTAAAGGACATGCAGTTCTTCGAATATTACACCGGCACCTTCGGCCTGCTGCGAACGATCTCGAACATCGACAAGGTCCGGTTGATGGGCGCGGAATTCGGGCTGAACTGGCGGGTCGCCGACTGGCTGACGCTCGATGCCGGCGGCAACGTGCTCGACAGCAAGATCCTGAAGAATTCGGTTCGCCCCGACACCGTCGGCAACAAGTCGCCCTATTCGGCCGACTACACGCTGAACCTGGGCATGCTGATCGAACAGCCGTTGAACGACGCGCTCGAACTGACTTTCAAGGCGGACTATCGCCTGACCGGGCCGACGTGGTTCCACACGGTGCAGGACCAGGAGCGCCGGACGATCTTCGACGTCTTCTTCCCGGGCCTCGGCATCGGCGAATACTCGCGCACCCGGCGCGACGCCTATTCGATCGTCAACCTGCGTGGCGGGCTGAAGGCAGACAACTGGCGCATCGCCGCCTTTGCCAACAACGTCTTCAAGAAGCGCTATCTCGAGGAAATCATTCCCGCGCCCGAATTCGGCGGCTCGTTCGTGACGCCGGGATCGCTGCGGACGATCGGTGTCGAGGTCGGCTTCGACTTCTGACGGAGTGATTGGCCCGGACCAGGCCGGAAATTCCGGCCTGGTCCGCGGCAGTCAGGCATAGGGGATCGTCGGGCAGCGGCGTCCCTGATCGCTCAGATCACGCCGCGCTCCGCCAGCTCGCCCATCTCGCTCTCGCTCATGCCCAGCAGTTCGCCGTAGATCTCGGCATTGTGCTGGCCCACGCTCGACGGCGCGGGACGGCGAATGCCGCTCGGCGTGGCGGAGAGGCGGGGAAAGGTCGACTGCATCTTCAGCGGGCCGAACCGCTCGGTCTCCACCTCGACGATGGCCTCGCGCGCCTGGAAATGCGGGTCTTCCAGCATGTCCGGCGCACGATAGACCCGGCCCGCCGGAACCGCGTATTCGATCATCAGCGCGTCCAGCTCCGCCATGGTGAGCGTGCCGGTCCATTCGTTGATCAGGGCGTCGAGTTCGTCCTGGCGCTCGCCGCGCGCGACGTGCGTGGCGTAGCGCGGGTCGTGCCCCAACTCCGGCCGGCCCATCGCGGCGGCTAGGCGCTGCCAGAGCGAATCCTTGTTCGCGCCGATCATGAAGGGTCCGTCCTTGGCGGAGTAGACGTTGGACGGGGCGATGCCCTTCAGCACCGATCCGGACCGTTCGCGGATGATCCCGGCGCGGTCGTATTCGATGACCAGCCCTTCCATCACCTGCAGCACGCTCTCGTAGAGCGCGGCGTCGATCACCTGCCCCTTGCCGGTCCTTTCCCGCACGTGCAGCGCGGCGAGAATGCCGAGGCAGCCGTAAGTCCCGGTCAGCGAATCGCCGATCGACACGCCCATGCGCGACGGCGGCCTGTCCTCCTCGCCGACGATATAGCGCCAACCGCCCATGGCCTCGCCGATGCCGCCGAAGCCGGCCCGCGTGGAATAGGGACCGGTCTGGCCGTATCCAGACATGCGCGCGACGATGAGGCTGGGTTGCTCCTTGAGCAGTTCTTGCGGATCGAGACCCCATTTCTCCAGGGTGCCGGGCTTGAAATTCTCGACGACGACGTCGGCATGGCGGATCAGGCGGCGAACGAGCGCCCTGCCTTCGGGCACCCGCAAGTTGGCGGAGACCGAACGCTTGTTGCGCGCGATCAGCTCCCACTGCACCTTGTCGTCGCCCTGACCCCAGTCGCGCATCGGGTCGCCGCCGACGCCGTTCACCAGCGGCGGCTCGACCTTGACGACGTCGGCCCCCATGTCGCCCAGCAACTGGCCGCAGAAAGGCCCGGCGATCAATTGCCCCAGCTCGACGACGCGAATGTCGCCGAGCGCGCCCGGTCCGGTCTCGAAACTCATGCAATCTGTCCTGCTTCGGTGTGGGTCCAGCGGGGCTGGATCGGGGCGACGAGGCCGGTCTCCTGCTCGCAACGCGCGCGAAGGTCCTCGATCGGCGGGCCCTTGTCGAACAGCGGCAATTCGCCGCGCGCGGCGCGCATCTCGCTGCGCAGCGCATCGGTCGCAGCAAGGTCGATGGCGCCCTCATCGTCGGCAATCACGCCGTAGGCGCGCGCGCCCGCCGGCGTGACCAGGCCCTGCCGGATCTCCTTGCCCACCACGTCCGAGTTTCGCTCCAGCGGGTCGCCCCAGCCGCCGCCGCCCCAGGTGATGAAGTGCAGTTGATCGTCGACATCGACCTCGATGTCCTCGACCTTGTTGCCGATGACGATGCGTATTCCGTCCGCCTTTTCGAGAATCTTGCGCGCCCGCGCGCCCGGTCGCCCGCCGTTGACGCCCCATGGCGGCACGAACCAGCGATCGTCATGGACCGAGATCGTGCCGGGCGCGATGAAGCGGTAGGTCATGTGGATGCCGTTGCCGCCGCGATGCAGGCCCGCGCCGCCGGAATCCGGCTCCGTCTCGTATCGTTCGATGATCATCGGGAAATAGCGTTCGAGGAATTCGTTGGGCACGTTGGTAAAACCGGGCCACAGCGAGTGCCCGTCCGGCCCGTCGCCGAGCGGGCGGCCGGGAATGCCGCCGAAGCCGATCTGGAACAGCTGGAACCACTCGTTGTGCTTGCCGGGCCGCGTGTCGTTTCCCGAATAGAACAAGTGCGGGCTCGACGAAAAACCGGCGGCATTGAGGAATTCCGGCGTCTTTTGACCGAGCAGCCCGCCCAGGATGTCGAAAATGCGGCCCAGCGCGTGGGTCCGGCCCGAAAGCGCTGCGGGGAATTTGGGCTTCAGCAGCGATCCTTCGGGAATGCGCACGTCGATCAGGTCGTAGAAACCGTCGTTGAACAGGATCTGCGGATCGAAGACCATGATCATGTAGATGCCGAAGAACATCTTGAACATGTTCTCGTTCAGGTAGAAATTGATCGACGCCGCCGATTGCGGATCGGTGCCCGCGAAATCGAGCACGACCCGCTCGCCCTCCCGCCACATGGTGCAGCGGATGCGATAGGGGCCATGGCCCATCCCGTCGTCGCAGATGTAGTCCTCGAAACTGACCGGTTCCTCGCTCACGGCCTGCGACAGCAGCGCCTTCATCGCGCGGTGGTTGCGGGCGAGCAGTTCCTGCGTGGCAGAGACGTAGACATCGTCGCCGAAGCGTTCGGCCATCTCGATCACCCGCCGGGCGGCCACCCGGCACGACGCGATCAGCGCGTTGAGGTCGGCCGCGCACCAATCCGGCTTGCGGGTCTGGTGCATGACCAGCTTGATCAGGTCCGCGTTGTACTCGCCCTTGCGCCAGATCTTGACGGGCGGGATACGCACGCCTTCCTCGAAGATCGAATGCGCCTTGATCGGCATCGAGCCGACCACCTTGCCGCCGATGTCGGACTGGTGCCCGAACATCGAGGTATAGGCGATCAGCCTGCCGTCCTTGAACACGGGCAGCAGCACCAGCCAGTCGTTCGAATGGCTGATCGCCCCGCCCACGGAATAGGGATCGGACAGGAAGATGAGGTCGCCGTCCTCGACCGTTCCCGCGTATTCCTCGAGGAAGGGGCCGATGTAGCTGCCGAACTGGCCGACGATCATCCGGCCGAGATGATCGGCGATGAGGGGAAAGGCATCGCCCTGTTCGCGGATGCCGGGCGACATCGCGGTGCGGACGAGGGTCGCGTCCATTTCCACCCGCGCGTTGCGCAGCGCGTTTTCGATGATGTCGAGCGTCACCGGATCGATCGCGACCCTGGCGAAAGGCGTGTCGTTGGCTTGAACGATCTGCGCGGACATGACTTGCTCCCCTTCCGTCAGGCGGGATTGATGAGGATGTTGCCAATCGGATCGACGGTGGCGACACAACCGCTCTCGATCAGGGTTGTCGAATCCATCTCGGTGACGATGGCGGGCCCGACGATCCGGTCCCCGGCACGCAGGCCCGCGCGGTCGTAGATGACCGCCGCCTGTTCGCGCCCGTCCATCCACAGAACGTGATCGCGCAGCTTTGCCCCGGACGGATCGCCATCGCCTTCCTCCAGCCGCGCGGCGGGCAGATCGAGCCGCTTGCCAAGACCCACCGCCCTCAGGTTCACGATCTCGTGGGGGCTTTCCATGTTGAAGGTGAACAGCCGTTCGTGTTCGGCATCGAAGCGGGCGAGGATGCCGTCGATGCCGTCCGTTTCCAGCAATTCGGCGCTGATCGAGAGCGGAACCTCGAACGCCTGTCCGGCGTAGCGGACGTCGACCTCGAAGCTGGTGACGATCTCGTCCTCGGGAACGCCATCGGCCAGAAGCTCGTCACGCACCTGGCGGGCCATTTCGGCCAGCACGCCGATCAGATCGTCGGCCCTGGTCTCCGTCGCCAGCTGCGACCATGAACGGGCAGTCTCGGTCCGCATCCGCGTCGTCGCATCGCCCAGCGCGCAGAGCACGCCCGGCGAGACCGGCGATATGGCGGGCCAGCTTCCCATCAGCCGCGCGACCGCGTTGACATGCAGCGGACCCGCGCCGCCGAAGCCCATCAGGGCAAAGTCGCGCGGATCGTATCCCTGCTGCACCGAGATCATGCGAAGCGCACCGAACATGTTCTCGTTGACGATGTCGATGATGCCGCGCGCCGCCTCCATCAGCCCGATCCCGAGCGCGTCGGCGATCGTCTGCACGGCCTTTTTCGCGCCGTCGCGGTCGAGCTTGAAGGTGCCGCCGAGAAGGTTTTCCGGCAGGTAGCCGAGCACGACATTGGCATCGGTCACGGTCGGCAACGTGCCACCCTTGCCATAGGCGACCGGGCCGGGAACGGCGCCCGCCGACTGCGGCCCGACGCGCAGCGCGCCGGTCAGTTCGGGAACATAGGCGATCGAGCCGCCGCCCGCGCCGACAGTCTTGACGTCAAGTGCCGAGGCGCGGACCGACAGGTGGCCGACTTCGGTCGTGCGCTGGCGGCGCGCCTCCAGATCTTCGATCAGCGCGACATCGGTGCTGGTGCCGCCCACGTCGAGCGTCAGGATGTTCCGGATCCCGGCATTGCGCCCCACCCACTGGGCGCCGGTGACGCCGCCTGCCGGGCCGCTCATCAGGATGTTGACCGGGTGCTCCTCCGACTTCTCGCTGCTCATCAACCCGCCGTCGGACCGCAGCAGCGACAATTTGCCCGCCATGCCTTCGGCGGCGAGACGGTTGCGAAGATTGGAGATGTATCGCGACACCACGGGCCTGACCGAGGCGTTCGCCACGGTCGTCAGGGCCCGCTCGTATTCCTGCATTTCCGGCAGGACCACGTGGCTCAGGGAGATCGGCACGCCGGGCATGATTTCGGCGACGATTTCGCCGACGCGCCGTTCGTGCGCACCGTTGGCGTAGGAATTGATAAGGCTCACGGTGATCGCCTCGACCCCGTTGGCCTTGAGATGCAGGACCTTTTCCCGGACATCGGCCTCGTCGAGAGGGCGAACTTCCTCCCCAGCGGCGTTCAGCCGCCCCTTGACCGTCACCGTGTCTTCCAGCGCGGCGAGCGGTTCGGGCTTTGGCCAGACGATCCAGCCGGCAAGGCCCCCGGGCACGAAGCTGCGCGCGATCTGAAGGATGTCGCGGTAGCCTTCGGTCGTCACCAGGCCGACCCGGGCGCCCTTGCCCTCCAGCACGGCATTGGTGGCGACGGTCGTGCCGTGCAGGAAATACTCGATGGCGGCCGGCGAAATCCCGGCGACTTCGCAAATCGCCGAAACGCCGTTCAGGATCCCTTCGGAACTGTCGTGCGGGGTCGAGGGCGTCTTGTGCCGCCAGAACCGGCCGGTGCCGGTTTCCAGCAGCAGCAGGTCGGTAAACGTGCCGCCGACGTCGACACCCAGCCGGTACCCGGCACCGCGTTCATCCATTTTCGAGGCATCCTGTGCTTGCGGACTGCTTGGGAGATCTCGGTGCGCGGGCGACCATTCCCGGCAACGTTCGCCCCATGACCCCGGCGAGCCAGCCATTGGTGGCAATCAGGCTGTCGAGATCGAGGCCGGTCGCGATGCCGCCGCGTTCCAGCATGTAGACGACATCTTCGGTGCAGACGTTGCCGGCTGCCCCCGGTGCGAAAGGACAGCCGCCGAGCCCGCCGATCGAGGCATCGACGGTGCTGACGCCTTGCGCGACAGCGGTCCAGACATTGGCGAGGCCGGTGCCGCGCGTGTTATGGAAATGGACGCGAAGCGCCATGTCGGGAAGCTCCCGCCGGATGCGGCCGACAAGGCCGGCAACCTGCGCCGGATTGCCAACGCCGATGGTGTCCGCCAACCCGATTTCGACCGGCCCCGCCTCGGCCAGGGCAAGGGCCATGGCGATGACCCTGTCTTCGCCGACCTCCCCTTCGAACGGGCACCCGAACGCCGCGGCAATCGTGACCTGGCCGGTCAAGCCGGCTTGCCGCGCCATCGCGATGACCTCGCGGGCGGCGTCGACCGATCCGTCGCTGGTCTGCTTCTGGTTGGCCATGGCGAAGGTATCCGTCGCCACGGAGACCGCCCCGAGCTGGTCGATCCGCCCGGTCGCGATCGCTCGCTGCGCGCCGCGGGCGTTCATCACGAGACCGATGTAGGTAACGTCGTCGCGGCTCGGCAAACCCTCGCACACGGCCTCGGCATCGGCCATCTGCGGTACGGCACGCGGATTGACGAAACTGGCCACCTCCATCCGGCGGCTGCCCGCGCGGATCGCGCGATGGATCAGTTCCAGCTTGTCGGCAGTGGCTATCAGCGCCTTTTCGTTCTGAAGGCCATCGCGGGGGGCCACTTCGACCATTTCGACACTGTGACGCCCGGCGATCATGGCTGCTCCAAACACGAAAGTCGGAGCCATCGGGACCCCGGACGTTACACGGCTCCGCGAAACCGTGCGACCTTCATCATTCCGACGTTTAGTGTACATATCGACGCCGGCTTCGCAATCGGTTTTTGTAACCGACACGCGAACAAGCGACGCTATATTCGCCTTAGCAGTTCATAGGAAACGATCTTTTCGGGATTGCCGGGTCAAGCCGACTCCGCATTCTTGTATACAAATCATCAGGCAATCTGCGCGTGCGCGTCGCAATAGACGTGATAGGCCCGCAGGATATGGCTGCGCATGATCGCCTCAGCCCATGCGCCGTCGCGCCTTTCGAAGGCCGAGATCAGTTCGCGGTGATCGAGGTGCGAGCGCTTGAGCGACGAATGATCGTAATGGTGCGCGGTACGCCAGATGACCGGCTGCTCGATCAGCGTGCTCAACAGCGCGGACAGCCGGCGCGAATCGGCCGCTTCGACCAAGGCCGTGTGGAAAGCCCGGTTGCCCTCGAGGAACATGGCGACGTCGGGCCGATCGCACTCGACCGCCTCGCGGACGATCTCGTTCGCATCGCGCAACCGGACAAGCGCTTCTTCGGTCATCCGCGCCGCCGCGAGTCGCGCAGCGCGCCCCTCGACGATGGCGCGCAATTCGAAGGCGTCCGATATGTCGGCGAGCGACCAGTTCGCGACAAACGTGCGCTGGGTCTCGTTGCGCTCGACCAAGAGCTCCGCCTCAAGCCGGCGCAAGGCATCACGCACCGGCGTACGCGACAGGCCGACCAGTTCGGCCAGGGCCTCCTCCACGATCTGCTCGCCGGGCAGCAGCTTTCCCGAAAGGATACTGCTGCGAATGGCATGATAGGCCCTGTCAGACGCTTTCGACATTCACCGTTCCCGACTTCCCGTGATGTCGGCAGATCGTTCGGTCCGCCCGAAATTGCAATCCATACGAAGCTCTTTTCCCGCCGCACACGAAGCGCGCCACGGCATTAGCGCGTCGGCGGGTCAGAGCGCTTCGACCAGTTGGACCGCTTCGCCATAGGGCGCCCGCTCCTCTGCCTTGCGCGCCAGTTCCTCCCGCTCCTGGTGCACGATGCGCAGGATGTTCTCGAGAAACCGCTCGCGGATCGCGTCGCGCTCCTCGCGGACCGACGGGTCGGGTCGATAGGCCTCGATCGCTTCCTGCGTGACCGGACCGCCGCCCTCCAGCAGCCGTTCGACCGTATCGAGCCGGTCGCGCATGACCGCAACCTCGCCGGCAAGGGCCATCGTGATCGAGAGGATCTTGTCGATCGCGGGGTCGGAGAAATAGGCGGGCCGCTCTCCCTTCGCCTTCTTCTGCAACTCGATCCGCGCGCCGTCCGCCTGTCCGCTCACTTCTGCACCCCCCAGAAGTACCAGGCACCGCCCCCGCCGAAGTCGCCGCCCTGGAACACCTTGGTCCGCTCCTGCTCCGCCGCTTCAAACGCGCTGGGCTGGTAGGCCTCGAACGCCTTGTCCGGATCGAAGCCGGTTTCGGCGGCGATCCGGGCGGGTTCGATCTCGTGGCTCGCGCCCCAGAACGGCTCGTTGTTGTTGCGCGTGTCCCAGTCGAGCATGAAGGCATCGTAGGCCGGCAGGTCGCGATAAGGCGGAGTCTCGCCATGCAGGACCACGCCGCCGGGTGCAAGCAGGCGGCGGGCCTCGCGCATGATCGCGCGGATCGCTCGCGCGCTGGTCTCGTGGACCAGGATATGGCTGACGATCAGATCGAAATGACCGTCGGGAAAACGGGTGCTTTCCGCGTTCTGCTGGCTGAAGTGAACCGGGTAGCCGAGGGAGCGAGCCCGCCCGTGGGCATAGCGCAGGACCGGCGCGCCGACATCGATGGCATGCACCTCCGCTTCCGGCCAGGCATCGCAATAGGGCAGCGTCGAATGGCCGACCGCGCACCCCATGTCGAGGATCCGGCGCGGCTTCAGGTCGGGGAAGCGCGACTTGATGAGGGCAATGGCGGTGTCGCCGATGTCCGAATTGAACGGCCCCATCCGCCCCATGGCGTAGATGTAGACCGCCCGGTCGTAGACGGCGCCGTTGGCGACGTCGTTTTCGGTGAATTCGGTGTGGTAGCCGCCCGGCATGCAGTGGATATCGACCGCGGTGTGATAGGCCGGAACCGCGACGTCGGGGTCGAGCGTGAGCGAGCCGGGCCCTTCATCGCCAGCCGCCCGTTCGATCAGGTCCCCAAGCTGGCGTTCGACCGGCATCTGCACCGACTTCCACATCATTTCCTGGCTGTTGCGCTGCAGGGCGCTCCAGAAGTTGAAGTAGGGATCGCCCTGCATCGCCCTGCGGACGTCGTGCATCGTCTCGGGCGGGCGGCCCTCGGCCTTCTCGAAGCGACGCGCGGCGCGACCGTCGAACGCGTTCTTGTTGCCGGTGGAGATCGTGCTGGCGAGATGGAACTTCAGGCTCTTGACGAAATCCTGCCGCGACAATTCCTCGCTGCTCGGCTCCGGCAGCAGGGCATGGCGATATTGGGACTTCAGCTCGATCGGCTCCATGACATTCCCTCCATGCGGAAATTGGATACATTATTTGCACAGGATTTGGCGAGTCGTGTCAATCGCGGTTTGCTCGAATATCGCGGTATGACTGGGCTAGGCGAAGAAAATCCGCATGGAGATGCTGGTCGCATCACGCAAAGACGGTATCCATTTCGTGAGTCCGTCGCGCGACCGATGTCCGCTATATCCCCGCCCACCACTGGTAACCGGCCCGGTCTTCCCAGAACCCGCCCTTGCCCGCGCCGAAGCGGCCGAGATCATCGGTCGCCACGATGCCGCGCACAAATTTGGCGTGCTTGTAACCCAGCTGTCGTTCGACCCTGAGGCGCAAGGGCGCGCCGTGGCGTTCGGGCAGCGGTTCGCCGTTCATGCGCCAGGCGAGGATGGTCTGCGGATGATAGGCCTCGATCAGGTCGATGCTTTCGTAATAGGGCGTCGTGCCGAACAGATCGGCGCACTCGAAAACGATGTATCGCGCCGTGCCTGCCACCCGCGCCAGGTCCAGGATCAGCTTCAGCGGCGTGCCCGTCCACTGGCCGATGGCGCTCCAGCCCTCGACACAATCGTGTCGGGTCACCTGCGTACGCGCCGGCATCTGGCGCAGCCGCGACAGCGGCAGGCTGAGCGGGTTTCCGACGAGACCGGTTACCGTCAGCCGCCAGTTGGCGAAATTCTCGGCAAGGTGCCTGCGATATTCCGGGGTGTCTGCGGTGCGCGATCCGTTGGCGCGGAAAATCGGACTGCGCTCCGCAAGACTGTATTCGCGGGCCAGCGCGGTGCGCGGCACGACCAGCCGTTGCGCCCGCATCGTGAACGTGTCCAGCGAGGTGGCCAGCGCGTCGACCGGCCCGGCCTCGAGGATCTTCTGGCAGCCGCCCAAGGTCAGACCGGCGCTCATCCCGGCGATCATCCGGCGTCGCGAAAACGTCATCGGCCCTTCTCCGGCGGCAGGCGAAAGCGCCCTGTGATCATGGAGCGCACCTCGTTCACCGGCCCGGCCAAGACGACCATCAGCAGGTGCACGACGATGAACACGACGAGCGCCATCGCGGCGATGAAATGGACCGACCGGGCCGATTGCCGCCCGCCGAAGAGGTCGAGTATCCCGCCCCATCCCGCATTCATCGTCGGGCTCATGCCCAGCCCGGTCAGAACCATCACCGGCAGGATCACGAAAAGCACCGAGACGTAGGCCAGTTTTTGTAGGACGTTGTAGCGCGCCGCAGCCTCTCCCCGCGGAAAGCGCAGCCGGGCATGGTCCTTCACGTCCTGCCACAAGTGCGCCGGGGCAAGCTCGCCGCGGCGGGGCAGCAGGTCGCGCATCACGTGGCGATTGAGCAGCGACCACAGAAGGTAGAGCACACCCGCGATCGCAAGAAGCCAAGCACCGAGGAAATGGTACTTGCGCCCCTCGGAAAGGCTGTAGTGCGAAGGCAGCGTCATCCAGTGCGGAAAGGCGCGATTGGACAGCCTCCCGTCCTTTTCCCACGCGCCCAGCACGCCGGTCGTTTCCATCCTCAGCGAACCCACCTGGACATAACCGCGGCTGCCGTCGCGGCTCGCGTCGATCTTCAGCCAGGGGCGATCGAAGTTGGCGCCGTACTGCCCCCAGTAGAGGCGCGGATGGGCGTTGAAGATGGTCAGCCCGCTCATCAGCAGGGTGAAGACCGCAACGACATTCAGCCAGTGCCAGGCCCGCGTCGACAGGCGGTGCCGCCGGACCAAGACCGGAGCCGACGCGGCCCCGGCGTCGGGCGGCGTTTCGTTCAAGAGAGAGAACCTAGCAACCGGCGCATCCTTGCCGCGATGACAGTGGCAGGCACCTTGCGCGACAAAGGGTGAAGCGGCAAGCCCTGCCGGTCAGCCCGCGTCGGAACGCCCGCCTCCGTCTGCCGCGTTGAAGACGGTCGCGCGGGTCTGCGGAGCCGGTTCGCCGGTTTCGCGCAGGATCGCGAAGGCGCGCGCGGCGGTGTCCGACAAATCCGTTTCGTCTCCGGCGATCGCCGCCCGCATCCGCGGGTCCCAGAACTGCGCGATGTGGTCCGCCGTGGCCCGCGCCGCGGCATCGTGACCGATCGCTTCGAAATTGCGGGCGATCTGGTTGGCCATGTAGACGAGGCGGTCCCGCGCGCTCACTCGGCCGCCTCGTGCAGATGGTCGATCCGGCGCGAACGCTCGGCAAAGCCGGCGTAGTCCTCCTGCCAGTCGGTCGGCCCGTTGCTGGGCATGACCTGCACCGCGGTCACCTTGTATTCGGGGCAGTTGGTGGCCCAGTCGGAGAACTCGGTGGTGACGACATTGGCCTGCGTTTCGGGGTGGTGGAAGGTGGTATAGACCACGCCCGGCGCGACGCGTTCCGTGACCTTCACCCGCAGCGTCGTCTCGCCCTTGCGGCTGGCTAGGCGGGCCCAGTCACCGTCCTTCAAGCCCCGGTTCTCGGCATCGGAAGGATGCATTTCCAGCAGATCCTCCGGGTGCCAGGCGGTGTTGGCCGTGCGCCGCGTCTGCGCGCCGACATTGTATTGCGACAGGATCCGACCCGTCGTCAGCAGCAGCGGAAAGCGCGGGCCGGTTTTCTCGTCGGTCGGGACGTATTCGGTGACGACGAAGTGGCCTTTTCCGCGCACGAAGCCGTCGACATGCATGACCGGAGCGCCATCGGGAAACGCCTCGTTCACCGGCCATTGCAGCGAGCCGACCTCGCACAACCTCTTCCACGATACGCCCGCGAATGTCGGGGTCAGGCGCGCGATCTCGGCGAGGATCTCGCTGGCGTGGGCGTAGTTCCAGTCCAGGCCCATCGCCTGGGCGAGGAGCTGGGTCACTTCCCAATCCTCGTAACCATTGGCCGGGTCCATCACCCGGCGCACCGGCTGGATGCGGCGTTCGGCATTGGTGAAAGTGCCGTCCTTCTCCAGGAAGGTGCTGCCCGGCAGGAAGACGTGGGCGTAGCTCGCAGTCTCGTTGAGGAAGAGATCGTGGACGATGACGCAGTCCATCGCTGCCAGCCCCTGGGCGACATGGCGGGTGTCGGGATCGGACTGCAGGATGTCCTCGCCCTGGATGTAGATGGCGCGAAACGTGCCGTCGACCGCGGCGTCGAGCATGTTGGGGATGCGCAGGCCCGGTTCGGCATCGAGCGTCACGCACCAGTCCTCCTCGAACAGCGCGCGGGTCTGGGCGTCGGAAATGTGGCGATAACCCGACAATTCGTGCGGGAAACTGCCCATGTCGCAAGCGCCCTGCACGTTGTTCTGGCCGCGCAGCGGGTTCACGCCCACACCGGGGCGGCCGATGTTGCCGGTCGCCATCGCAAGGTTGGCGATGGCCATGACCGTGCTCGACCCCTGGCTGTGTTCGGTGACGCCAAGGCCGTAATAAATCGCAGCGTTGCCACCGGTGGCGTAGAGCCGCGCGGCCGCTCGCAAGTCGGCCGCCGGCACCCGCGTCACCGCTTCGAGCACTTCGGGCGAATGACGCTCGTCCGCGACGAACCGCGCCCAGTCCTCGAAGGCGTCGATCTCGCAGCGTTCGCGCACGAACGTCTCGTCCACCAGACCCTCGGTCACGATGACATGCGCCATCGCGGTCAGCACCGCGACGTTGGTGCCGGGTTGCAGCGGCAGGTGATGCGCCGCCTCGATGTGCGGCGAGCGGACGAGGTCGATGCGGCGCGGATCGATGACGATCAGCCTGGCGGCCGGCCTCCCGTCCTGTCCGCGCAGGCGCCTCTTCATGCGGCTGGCGAAGACGGGGTGCGCGTCGGTCGGGTTCGCGCCGATGACGAGGATGACGTCGCTGTGCTCGACGCTGTCGAAATCCTGCGTGCCCGCGCTGGTGCCGAACGTCGTTTTCAGTCCGTAGCCGGTGGGCGAATGGCAGACCCGGGCGCAGGTATCGACGTTGTTCGATCCGAACCCGCCGCGGACCAGTTTCTGGACGAGGAACGTCTCTTCGTTGGTGCACCGGCTGGAGGTTATGCCGCCCAGCGCCCGTGCGCCGTGCTCTGCTCTGATAGCCTTCAGCCTGCCGGCGGCGAAGTCGATCGCCTCGGCCCAGCCGACCTCGCGCCAGGGCTGGTCGATCGCATCGCGGATCATCGGGGTGGTGATCCGGTCCTTGTGGTTGGCATAGCCCCAGGCGAAGCGGCCCTTGACGCAGGAGTGGCCCCGGTTCGCCTTGCCGTCCTTCCACGGCACCATCCGCACGAGTTGCTCGCCCCGCATTTCCGCGCGGAAGGTGCAGCCGACGCCGCAATAGGCGCATGTCGTGACGACCGAGCGTTCGGGCTTGCCGAGTTCGATGACGCTCTTTTCCATGAGCGCGCTGGTCGGGCAGGCCTGAACGCAGGCGCCGCAGGACACGCACTCGCTCGACAGGAAATCGTCGGCGGCGGTGCCGGCGGAAATCTTCGATCCGAACCCCCGCCCGTCGATCGTCAGCGCCAGGGTACCCTGCACCTCGTCGCAGGCGCGCACGCAGCGCGAGCAGACGATACACTTGTCCGGCTCGAACGCGAAGTAGGGGTTCGAGGTGTCGTCGGCCTGCCGCATGTGATGCGCGCCGTCATAGCCGTAGCGCACGTCGCGCAGGCCCACTTCGGCGGCGGCGTCCTGCAACTCGCAATCGTTGTTGGCGCTGCAGGTCAGGCAATCGAGCGGATGGTCGGAGATGTAGAGCTCCATCACCCCGCGGCGCAGCTTTTCCAGCCGCGGCGTCTGGGTGTGCACGACCATGCCTTCGGCGACCGGCGTGGTGCACGAAGCGGGCGTGCCGCGCATGCTCTCCACTTCGACGAGGCACAGGCGGCACGAGCCGAAGCCCTTCACCATGTCTGTCGCGCAGAGCTTTGGGATGTCTCCCCCCGCCTCGGCCGCGGCGCGCATGACGCTGGTGCCTTCGGGCACGGTCACCGCGCGGCCGTCGATGGTCAGGGTAACGAACGTCGCGCCCGCGCTCGGCGGAGTGCCGAGATCGGGCTGCTTAGCGTACCCCATCAGGCTTCTCCCTCTTGCAGCAGGACATGCTGCGGATCGCCGAAGACCAGCACCGAATCGCGCCGGGCCAGCGCCACCAGCGCCAGCCCCGCCTGCGCCGCGCGATCGACGGCAAGGCTGGTCGGCGCCGAGATCGTCACGAGGAGCGGGCACCCGGCGCGCACGGTCTTCTCGACCAGTTCGAAACTGCACCGCGCCGACAGCAGGATGAGCCCTGTGGCGGCATCGCGCCCTTCCCGCGCCATCGCGCCGATCAGCTTGTCGAGCGCGTTGTGACGGCCAACATCCTCTGCCGCCAGCAGGATGGTACCGTCTGGCGCGCAGAAGGCGGCGGCATGCATCGCGCCGGTGCGAAGCCCCATCGGCTGGTGATGGTGCAGCCGCGACAGTGCGCGGGCGATCGCTTCGCGCGTCGTTTGGATGGTGGCGGCAATGCGCGGCAGGGGTCGCAACACCTCGGCGATGTTGTCCATGCCGCACAGGCCGCAACTCGATTCGGAAACACGGGTGCGGGCGCGGGCGATCACCGGCTCCATCGCTTCTGGCGGAAGCGCGATGCGCACGATCCAGCCGTCCGCGATCTCGTGCACGTCGATCGCCTCGATCCGGGCCACGCTGTCGACGAGACCTTCGGAAAGGGTGAAGCCCCGCGCGAAATCCTCGAGGTGATCGGGCGTCGCCATCATCACCGCATAGCCCAGCCCGTTGTATTCGATCGCAACCGGCGCCTCTATCGCCAGCGGACGGACCAGTTCGCCGTCGCTAACGTTTTCCAGCCCCAGCCGCATGACGCGCGCCTGTTCGGTGCCATTCATGCCGCGACCACCTCTCGAACCGGGCCGAAATCCTCCGGCCAGTGGCGCAGGGCCGACAGCACCGGATAGGGCGTGAACCCGCCCAGCGCGCAAAGCGAACCGAATTTCATCGTCTCGCACAGGTCTTCGAGCAGGGCGACTTCCTCGGCATGGCTGCGCGGCGACTTGCGGGCGTTGTGCATCTGCGGCGCGGTCTCGATCCGGTCGGCCACGCGACCTCCGGCGAGGATGCGATCGATGGTTTCCATGCCGCGCATCGACCCGATCCGGCACGGCGTGCACTTGCCGCAGCTTTCCGCGGCGCAGAACTGCATCGCGAAGCGGGCGAGCGCGGCCATGTCGGCACTGTCGTCGAACACGACGATGCCGCCGTGCCCGATCAGCGCGTCGGCGGCGGCATAGGTCTCGTAATCGAAAGCGATGTCGAACTGGTCGGGGTGGATGTAGGCGCCCAACGGCCCGCCGACCTGCACCGCCTTCACCGGACGGCCGGAGGCAGTGCCGCCGCCGATGTCGTGGACCAGTTCGCGCAAGGTCAGGCCGAACGCGGTCTCGTAAAGCCCGCCATGCCTGACGTTGCCGGCGATCTGGATCGGCATGGTGCCCTTCGAACGCCCGATGCCGAGCGTTTCGTAGGCAGCGGCCCCGCCCTCGCGCAGGACATGCGGCACGGCGGCCAGCGTCAGCACGTTGTTGACCACTGTCGGGCAGCCGAACAGGCCTTCGATTGCGGGAAGCGGCGGCTTGGCACGCACTTCGCCGCGCCTGCCTTCCAGCGAATTGAGCAGCGAGGTCTCCTCGCCGCAGACATAGGCGCCCGCGCCGACGCGGACTTCGATGCGGAACGGCGCGATGCGCCCTGCGGCAAGGGCGATAGCGGCCTCCATCTTGCGGATCGCATCGGGATATTCGCTTCGCAGATAGACATAGCCCTGCTGTGCGCCGACGGCGTACGCGGCAATCGCCATGCCTTCGATCAGCGCGAAGGGATCGCCTTCCATGACCATGCGGTCGGCAAAGGTGCCGCTGTCGCCCTCGTCCGCGTTGCAGACGACATATTTGCGGTCGCCGGGGGCCGCAGCCACGGTCTGCCACTTGGTACCTGCGGGAAAGCCCGCCCCGCCGCGCCCGCGCAGGCCGGATTGCACCATTTCGGCCAGCACCTGATCCGCACCGATTCGCCGGGCGCGGTCCAGCCCTTCCCAGCCGCCGGTCGCGGCATAGTCGGCGAAGCTGAGGGGCCGCGTGCGTCCAGCGCGCGCGAACGTCAGCCGCTGTTGCCCGGCGATGAAGGGATGCGTGGCGATGGGGCCGATGCACAGGTCGTCTGCCCCGCCCCCGGCGATTTCGGCCACGCGGCCCACTGTCACCGGCCCCCAGCCGATGCCGTTCACTTCGACCAGCGGTTCGAGCCAGTGCATCCCCCAACTCGACACCCGCTCCACCGCCCAGCCGAGCTGTTCGAACCGGGCGGCAACGCGGTCCGCCCCGCAGGCCCGGGCCAGCGCATCGTCGGAAATGCGGGCAGTGCCGGTCATGCCTGCTCCACCAGTCTTGCCAGCGCATCGGCATCGAGCCTGGCATGAAGTTCATCGCCGATCCGCGCGTTGGGGCCGACGCTGCACAGGCCAAGGCAATAGACGGTCTCGATCCTTACCCGGTCGGCCGCTGCCGCCCTGGCCGCCGGGATCATCGCTTCCACCCCGCGCGACTGGCACGCCTCTGCCCGGCAGACCTGCACCACCGGGCGCGGGTCGGGCGTGGCACTGAAATCGTGGTAGAAGCTGACCACCCCGTGCACTTCGGCTCGGGTCAGGTTGAGCAATTGCGCGATGCGCGCTTCAGCGGCGCTGTCGATGGCACCCAGTTCAGCCTGCACGTCGTGCAGGATCGGCAGCAATGGCCATTCCCGCCCGGCATGGCGGGAAACGATCTCGTCAATCCTGTCCATGGCTAGCGGGAGCCTGGACCTGCCGGAGCCAGTCCGCAAGATTGTAGTGATTGGAAACCCGCGAAATCCTGCCGTCCGCAATGTCGAAGAACGCACCGACGCGCAGGCGATAGGTCTGTCCCTGCGCATCCGGCAGGCCGGGATCGGTGGCGAGATAGCGCCCCTCCAGCATGAAATCCGCCGCCGCGCGGGATCCATCGTCCGAAGCCAGGAACACCGGTTCGATGACGCGTTCGGCATAGGAACGGTTCATGTGACCGAGAAATTCGGCGAACGCCGCCTTGCCGCGGCGCGGCACGCCCTGGCTGGGCTCGTGGACGACGTCGTCGGTCAAGAGCGCCAGCATCGCGTCCGCATCGCCGCGGTTGAAGGCATCGTAGTAGTTGGCCAGCAGGTCGGCGGTCCTCATGCCTTCAGCCTCTCGGCGTGCCAGCCGACGTGTTCGGCCATGAAGGTGGATATGAAATAGTAGGAGTGGTCGTAGCCCTCCTGCATGCGGATGGTGGCGGCCATGCCGGCGCGTTCGACCGCCTCCCGCAGCAGGTGGGTCTTCAACTGACCTTCCAGGAAATCGTCCGCCGTTCCCTGATCCACCAGAAGGTCAGGCAGCCGCGCGCCATCGTCGATCAGGGCGCAGGCGTCGTAGGGCCGCCATGCCGAGCGGTCTTCGCCGAGATAACCGGCGAGCGCCTTTTCGCCCCACGGGCAGTTCAGCGGCGAAACGATCGGCGAAAACGCGCTGGTCGAGCGGAACCGGCCCGGATTGCGCAGCGATATGGTCAGCGCGCCGTGCCCGCCCATCGAATGGCCGGTGATGCCCTGCCGGTCCATGTCGGCGGGAAAGTTCGCCGCGATCACGTCCGGCAGTTCGCGCTCGATATAGCTGCGCATGCGGAAATGCCATGCCCAGGGCTCCTGCGTCGCGTCGACGTAGAACCCGGCACCCTTGCCGAAATCATAGCCTTCGTCGTCGGGTACGTCATCGCCGCGCGGGCTTGTGTCCGGCGCCACGAATATGACGCCGTGCTCGGCACAGGCAGCGCGAAACTCGCCCTTTTCCGTCACGTTGGCGTGGGTGCAGGTCAGGCCCGAAAGGTACCACAGCACCGGCAGCCTTGCGCCCGGCTCGTGGTCCGGCACGAAGACCGAAAAGGTCATCCCGGTGCCCGTCACGGCGGAGGCGTGGGAATAGACCCCCTGCACCCCGCCGTGACTGCGATTGATCGACTTCGTTTCGATGTTCAGCGTTTCCGCCATCAGGCCCCCGACATGTGCATGCCGCACAACTTGTTGCCGTCGGGATCGCGCAGATAGCAAAGGTGCATCGGCCCCATGCTGCTCTGCCGCACGCCCGGCGGGTCCTCGATCGAAGTGCCGCCATTGGCGACGCCCACGTCGTGTAGCTTGGTCACAAGCTCGGGCGTCTCGCACCAGAACCCGATGGTCGCCCCGTTGGCGACCGTCGCCGGTTCGCCGTCCTTGGGCTCGCCCACGCCGAACATGCCGGTGGGCGTGCGATAGAACAGCCGGGTCTTCCCGTCGTCGGTGACGTTCACCATCGGCTCGCCCGCGCCCAGCACGCCCAGGAGCGCGTCATAGAACTTGCGGGCCTTTTCGATGTCGTTCGTGCCGACCATCACGTGACTGTACATTCATCCATCTCCCATGCTTCGACGGGGACGCCCGGTCAGTACACCACGACCGACCGGATCGATTCCCCCGCATGCATGAGGTCGAAGCCCTTGTTGATCTCGTCAAGCGAAAGCACGTGGGTGATCATCGGATCGATCTCGATCTTGCCGTTCATGTACCAGTCGACGATCTTCGGCACGTCGGTGCGGCCCTTGGCCCCGCCGAACGCGGTGCCGCGCCAGTTGCGCCCGGTGACCAGCTGGAACGGGCGCGTGCTGATCTCCTTGCCTGCTTCGGCGACGCCGATGATGATGCTGGTGCCCCAACCCCGGTGGCAGGCCTCGAGCGCGGTTCGCATGACTTCGGTGTTGCCGGTGGCGTCGAAGGTGTAGTCCGCGCCGCCGTCGGTCATCGCGACGACCTTCTGGACGATCTCGTCGCGGCTCATCCCCCAGGTGTTGAGGAAGTCGGTCATGCCGAACTTGCGGCCCCATTCCTCGCGGTCGGGGTTGATGTCGACGCCGATGATCCTGCTCGCCCCCGCCAGCCGCGCACCTTGGATGACGTTGAGGCCGATGCCGCCAAGGCCGAAGACCACGACGTTCTCGCCGACCTGCACTTTGGCGGTGTTGGTCACCGCGCCGACGCCGGTGGTGACGCCGCAACCGATGTAGCAGCTGGTCTTGAACGGCGCGTCATCGCGGATCTTCGCCACCGCGATGTCGGGAAGAACGGTGAAGTTGGAAAAGGTCGAGCAGCCCATGTAGTGGAAGATCTGCTGCCCCTTGAAGCTGAACCGGCTGGTGCCATCGGGCATCAGCCCCTGCCCCTGCGTGGCGCGGATCGCGGTGCACAGGTTCGTCTTGCCCGACAGGCACGACTTACACTGGCGGCATTCGGGGGTATAGAGCGGGATGACGTGATCGTCGGGCTTTACGCTGGTGACGCCGGGGCCGATTTCGCGGACGATGCCGGCGCCTTCGTGGCCGAGGATCGAGGGGAAGATGCCTTCCGAATCGAACCCGTCGAGAGTGTAGGCGTCGGTGTGGCAGATGCCGGTCGCCATGATCTCGACGAGGACTTCGCCCTCCTTGGGGCCCTCGAGGTCGACTTCGACGATCTCGAGCGGCTTCTTCGCTTCGAAGGCGACGGCGGCGCGGGTTTTCATGGCAACGGACTCCCAGACTGTGCGCGAACGGCGTGGAGCCTAGCGTTCGCCACCGACAGTGATAATGCGCGAATTGCGCAAAGCATTATCCCCGCAAGGTTACAGTGGAGAATTGGTCATGATCGGCGGCTGGGACGGGTTGGAGGAATTCGTCGCCGTGGCCGGCGCCGGCTCCTTCACCGCGGGGGCGAAAGCCTTCGGCGCATCGGTCACTCACATGAGCCGTGCCGTCGCCCGGCTGGAAAGCCGCCTGCAGACGCAGCTGTTCAACCGCACCACCCGCTCGGTCCATCTCACGGAAACCGGGCGCATCTTCCTCGAACGATGCCAGCGCCTCGTCGACGAGCGCGAGGATGCGATCGCGGGCATAGCGGCTCAGGGCCAGCCCAGCGGCAGCTTGCGCGTGACCTGCTCCTACGCGCTCGGCGAACGCTTCGTCGCGCCTCTCGTCCGCGAATTCGCGCAGGAGCATCCCGCGCTTTGGGTGACGCTCGACCTCGACAACGACGTGGTCGACATCATCAGCCGCGGCTTCGACCTGGCCGTGCGAACCGGCCATCTCGAGGATTCGCGGCTGATCGCCACCCGCGTCGCGCAGCGCGAACTGGTGACGGTCGCTTCGCGCCACTACCTCTCGCTAAGGGGCCAGCCGCGCGACATCGCGGATCTTGCCGGGCACGACTGCCTGCTCGGATCGGCGTCGCATTGGCATTTCCGGCGCGGGCAGAGCTATCGCCCGCAAGGTCGCTGGCAGTGCAATTCGGGTGCGACGGTGGTCGATGCCTGTCTCGCCGGGATGGGCGTGTGCCAGCTTCCCGCTTTCTACGTGCGCGATCACCTTGCCGCCGGGCGCCTGCAGGAAGTGCTGGCGGACGAACGGCCGGAGGACGAACCGATCTGGGCCGTCTATCCCACCCGCCGGCATCTCTCGCCCAAGGTCAGCGGCCTCGTCGCGATCCTCCGCGCCCAGTTGCAGGGACGGCTGGACGAAGCAAAGGCCCAATTCGCCTAGGCAATGGGATCGGCGTCGGGCTGGCGATCGGGGTGCGCGGCAATCACCGCCGGATGCGCCAGGGCCGCGTCACAGGCCGCCATCAGGTTGTCGTATGGTGAAAGATCGGTCCCGAAGCGCTGCGCCGAATAGACTTGGGGCACGAGATAGCAGTCGGCCAGCGTGGGCGTCGTGCCATAGGCGTACCTCTCCCCATACTGGCCGATCATCCTGTCGAGCGCGGCAAAACCCTCCGCGATCCATTGGCGGGCCCAGTCGTCTATTTGGTCCTGTTTGTGACCCATTGCCTTTAACTGCTTGAGAATGCGCAGGTTGTTGAGCGGGTGGATGTCGCTTCCGATCACCGCGCACATGGCGCGCACCAATGCCCGCTCGTCGGCGCTTGGCGGCAGCAGCGGGGGATCGGGATAGGCTTCCTCCAGCCATTCGAGGATCGCGACGCTCTGCGGCAGCACCACGCCGGGCCGAACTTCGAGCGCCGGAACCAGCCCTTGCGGCTGGAGGTCGAGATAGGCCGCCGCCTTCTGCTCGCCCGCGCGCAGATCGTGCGTGACGCGGTCGTAGGACACGCCTTTGAGGTTGAGCGCAATCCGCGTGCGGTAGCTGGTCCCCGATCGCCAGTAGTCGTGCAGGACCAGCGTCATCCGCGCACCCTTCCCCGGCATTCGCCGAAGCCGATCGACCTCGCGCCATCGGCACGGGCGTGGGCGCGCATGATGATCTCGTCCCCGTCCTCGAGGAAGGTTCGCGTCTCCCCGCCCGTCAGGGACAGCGGGTTCTTGCCGCCGTTCGACAGTTCGAGCAGCGAGCCGAAGCTGGCCGCGTCCGGCCCCGACAGCGTTCCCGTGCCGAGCAGGTCGCCCGGCTGGAGATTGCATCCGTTGACCGTATGGTGCGTCACCAGTTGCGCCGCGGTCCAGTACATCGCGGTCATCGGCCCCTTGGAGAGACGATGCGGCGCGATGCCCGCCTTGCGCATCGCGGCAGTCTCGATCAGCACTTCCATTTCGACGCTATAGGCGCCGGCCTGCTGATCGGCGTCGTCCCACAGGTAGTCGAGCGGCTTTGGATCGCCTTGAGGCCGTGCCGGCTGCGCGGTTCGGAACGGGGCCAGAGCCGTGCTCGTAACCAGCCAGGGCGAGACGGTGGAAAGGAAGTTCTTGGCAAGAAAGGGCCCGAGCGGCTGGTATTCCCAGGCTTGGAGATCGCGCGCCGACCAGTCGTTGAGGATCGACAGCCCCGCGATGTGCCGCCCCGCCTCGCCAATGGAAATCGGCTGGCCCAGCGGGTTGGAGCCGCTTGTCCAGATCGCCATCTCCATTTCGTAGTCGAGCCGCTCGCTCGGCTTGACATGCGGCGGCTTGCCCTCGGCGCTGCGGATCTGTCCGTGCGGGCGTATCAACTCGGCGCCGCTCGCGCGGATCGACGATGCGCGGCCGTGGTACCCGATCGGCACGTACTTGTAGTTGGGAAGCAAGGGATTGTCGGGGCGAAACAGCGCGCCGACGTTCTTGGCGTGTTCGATCCCGGTGTAGAAATCGGTGTAGTCGCCGACTTGGAACGGGACAGCCATCCGGCACTCGTCGGCGGGAAACAGCACCCTCTCCGCCTCGCCCGCGTTCGCCGCTTCGGTCAGCAGCGCGAAGAGGCCCTCGCGCAGGGCATCGGCCATTTCGTTGCCCTGCGCGAACAGGGCGTTCAGCGAGCCGGCGTCGGCCAGCCGCGCCGCGTCGGCTGCCCGGCCTTGCAGCAGCGGCGCCGCACCGCGCAGGCACACGAGCCTGTCCCCGATCGCCACGCCGCCGCGCCAGTCCTCGCTCCCGGCCGGGGCGAACACGCCCAGGGGCAGGTTCTGGACCGGGAAGTCGGGATGTTCGTTCGCTTCGCCGACCCAGCTTCTCGCGTTCGGGTCATGGGTATGGTCCGGGGTATGGTCTGGCATCGTCATCCTTCTTTGCCGGGCAGTTCGGCCTGGGGAAAGCCGGCCCAGCATTCGTCGTAATCGTCCTGCCGTTGCGGACTGGTCATGGCCTGCCGGGTCGGGCGGATCACCCAGCGGCTCTCGAACATGAAGGCCAGCGTGTCGGTGATCCTGTGCGGCCTGAGCTCCGCCTCCATGGCCCGCCGGGTGGATTCGGCATCGGGCCCGTGTCCGTTCATCTGGTTGTGCAGGCTCGCCCCGCCCGGCACGAAGCCGCCACCCTCCTTGGCGTCGTATTCGCCATGCACCAGGCCCATAAATTCGCTCATCACGTTGCGATGAAACCACGGGGGCCGGAATGTATCCTCGGCCACCATCCAGCGCGGCGGAAAGATCACGAAATCGCAGTTGGCGGTGCCGGGCACCTCGCTCGGCGAAGTCAGGACGGTGAAGATCGAGGGATCGGGATGGTCGAAGCTGACCGTGCCGATGGTGTTGAAGCGGGCCAGGTCATAACGGCAGGGCGCGACGTTGCCGTGCCAGGCGACGACATCGAACGGCGAGCGATCGAGCGTGGTGGACCACAGTGCGCCCTGGAACTTCTGGATCCATTCGAAGGGTTCGTCGCGGTTCTCGAACCAGGCCACCGGCGTCTCGAAATCGCGCGGACCTGCGAGCCCGTTCGCACCGATCGGGCCGAGATCGGGCAGGCGGAACGGCGCGCCGTAGTTCTCGCAGACATAGCCGCGGGAGGGACCGTCGAGCGCGACGCGAAAACGCAGGCCGCGCGGGATCAGCGCAAGATGGCCGGGCGGCACGTCCAGCCGCCCCATCTCGGTATCGATATGCAACGTGCCATGCTGCGGCACGATCAGCATTTCGCCGTCGCTCGACTGGAAGGCCCGGCGCTCCATCGAACGGTCCGCGGCGTAGAGGTGCACCGCGATGCCCGCCCCGGTGCCGACATCGCCGTTCGCGCCGTAGGTCACCAGCCCGTCGACGAAATCGGCGCCTTCGGGCGGAATGGGCAGCGGATCCCACCGCAAACGGTTCGGACTGACGGGCACGTGGCCGACCGGCGCACTCTCGATCCCGGTCCCACCGGCATAGGGGGCGAACGGGCGGTGCTGGCTGGTCGGGCGCATGCGATATAGCCACGCCCGCCTGTTCTCGACGCGCGGCGCGGTAAAGGCGCTGGCCGAGAACTGCTCGGCATAAAGCCCGAAGGCGGGGCGCTGCGGGCTGTTGCGGCCGATCGGCAAGGCACCGGGGATGGCCTCGGTCTCGAAGTGATTGCCGAACCCGGTCTGATAGTCGTGCATCCTGCCCTTCCCCTGCCGGTGATCAAACCGACGAACATTTCCGCCACGATAGCAGCGATGGGCAAGAGAGTTTCGCCTCAAATCACGCAAGCATTGGTGGAATTCGTCACGATCAGGCCTTCTCTCGCGCCAAGTGCGCTCAGAACTCTCGCAGCCAGTATTGCATCGCCTTTTCGCTCTCGGCTTCCTCGCCATGTTCCTTCCAGGCCAGATGCGCCACGAAACCGTCCACCGGCGCATAGCGGCGCCTTCGCCAGAATTCGTACAGCGGGCGATAGCCGTCGGGCCGGTCGGGGTGGTCTACCGGTCGAATGACGGCGGCGAAACAGGCCGCCCGTGCGCCGCAGCGCAGCGCCTGCGCCTCTCGTGCATCGAAAAAGGCGTGGTCGATGCCGTGGCCGCGATAGGCGGGCAGCAGGACGCTTTCGCCGAAATAGAACAGCGATGCGGAATCCAGTCCGCGTTCCTCGAACGGTCGGCGGAACTCCGGCTTTTGCGCCCGCATCGGCGAAGCGGTGGCCGCGCCGACGATCCGATCGCCATCGCGCGCCGCCACCAGCAGCGCATCGGGCGCGGCGAGGAATTCACGCAGGTAGCCCGCCTCGTATTCAGCGTCGCCGTCATACAGGTAGGGAAAGTCGGCGAAGACCGCGATCCTGAGGCGTGCCAGGTCGCCGATCGCCCGCTCGATCTCGGGTCCGCTCATCGCTTCGACCGTCACCGCCATGGCCTCGCTCCCCCGCCATCGCGCGCACCGCAGGCATGGGCGAAAGGCTCCGCCCGCGCCACGGTTTTTATTTTCCTACACTGCCGTCGGCCTGCTTCTGACGATACCCCGCATTCTCAGGAGCCGCATTGCCATGCCCCTACTCGATTCGCTTCTCGGCCCGCTCACCCACATCATCGACCGGGTCATCCCCGACAAGACCGCCCGCGAGAAGGCCAAGCTCGAACTCCTCCGGCTCGAGGGGACGCAGGAGATGGAGATCATCGAGGCGCAGCTGTCGGCCATCGTCGCCGAAGCGCAGTCCGCCGATCCGTGGACGAGCCGCGCCCGCCCCGGGTTTCTCTACGTGATGTACGTCATGATCCTGTTCGCCATCCCGATGGGGCTGGTCGCCGCCTTCGATCCCGAAGCGGCACAAGGCATCGGCAATGGCATGACCGGCTATCTCAACGGCATTCCCGAACCGCTCTACGCGCTCTTCGGCACCGGCTACCTGGGCTACACGGTCGCCCGCCAATGGGGGAAGATCAGGGGCGCCGACAAGTAAGGGGAATGCCGCCGGTGGGGGAAAACGGTCACGCCCCTTGCCCTCCGTGTCGTCTCGGCGTAGCGCGCTACGCCAACAGACAACCTCCGAAAGAGGAATTGATGGGCGAAGCCAAGACCCCTGCCGGCACCCGTACCGGCGGCATGAATGTCGATAGCGCGCTGGTGCGCGAACTGGCCGAACTGCTGGCCGAAACCGGCCTGACCGAGATCGAGGTCGAGGACGGAGACCGCAAGATCAAGGTTTCGCGCGCCGCTCCAGCGATGGCAGCCACCGCGGTGATGGCGCCGCCGATGGCCGCCGCCGCTCCCGCTGCGGTCTCCGCTCTTCCCGTCATCGACGCGCCCGCCGCGGCGCCGGTCGATGCGGTCAAGTCGCCGATGGTCGGCACCGCATATCTCTCGCCCGAACCGGGCGCCGCCAACTTTGTCGAAGTCGGCAAGGCGGTAAAGGCCGGCGACACGCTCCTGATCGTCGAGGCGATGAAGGTGATGAACGCGATCCCCTCGCCCAAGTCCGGCACCATCGCGAAGATCCTCGTCGGCCATGGCGAGCCGGTGGAGTTCGACCAGCCTCTCGTCGTGATCGACTGAGCGGGGCCAGGGCATGACGATTTCGCGCATTCTCATCGCCAACCGCGGCGAGATCGCGCTGCGTGTCCATCGCGCCGCGCACGAGATGGGTATCGAGACGGTGGCAGTGCACTCCACCGCCGATGCCGATGCGATGCACGTGCGGCTCGCCGACCAGGCGATCTGCATCGGCCCGCCTTCGGCGACCGACAGCTACCTCAACATGGCGGCGATCATTTCCGCGGCCGAGATCTCCGGCGCGGACGCGATCCATCCCGGCTATGGCTTCCTGTCGGAAAACGCCAAGTTCGCCGAGATCGTGGAGGCGCACGGGCTGATCTGGATCGGGCCGAAGCCCGAACACATCCGCACGATGGGCGACAAGGTCGCGGCCAAGAAGTCGGCCGGCGAACTGGGCCTGCCCCTGGTGCCCGGCTCGGACGGCGCGGTCTCCGACCTCGAGGAGGCGAAGCAGATCGCTGAAGCGATCGGCTATCCGGTGATCATCAAGGCGGCGAGCGGCGGCGGCGGGCGCGGGATGAAGGTCTGCCCGTCCGAAGACCAGCTCGAAACCCTGATGAAACAGGCCGGCAGCGAGGCGAAATCGGCGTTCGGCGACGACACGGTCTATATCGAGAAGTACCTCGGCAACCCGCGCCACATCGAATTCCAGATCTTCGGCGACGGCAACGGACAGGCCATCCACCTCGGCGAGCGGGACTGTTCGCTGCAGCGCCGCCACCAGAAGGTGCTCGAGGAAGCGCCATCGCCCGTGATCAGCGCCGAGGATCGCGCCCGCATGGGCAAGACCTGCGCCGATGCCATGGCCGCGATGGGCTATCGCGGCGCGGGCACGATCGAGTTCCTTTGGGAAAACGGCGAGTTCTACTTCATCGAAATGAACACCCGCCTGCAGGTCGAGCACCCGGTGACCGAGGCGATCACCGGCGTCGATCTGGTGCGCGAACAGATCCGCGTCGCCGAAGGCAAGCCGCTGTCCGTGGCGCAGGAGGAACTGCGGTTCACCGGGCACGCGATCGAGTGCCGAATCAACGCGGAAAACCCCTTCACGTTCGCCCCATCCCCGGGCCTGGTGACCAGCTACCACGCGGCGGGCGGCATGCACGTCCGCGTCGATTCGGGCCTCTATGCCGGATACCGCGTGCCGCCCTATTACGATTCGATGATCGCCAAGCTCATCGTCTACGGTCGCACGCGAGAGGGCTGCATCATGCGGCTGAAGCGCGCGCTGGAGGAGATGGTCGTCGAAGGCATCCAGACCTCGATCCCGCTGCACCAGCAGCTAATCCGCGATTCGGAGTTCCTGAACGGCGACTACACGATCAAGTGGCTCGAGGACTGGCTGGCAAAGCGGGAGAACTGAGCGGTCGCGGCAGACCCGAATGCCGCCCGCCGCATCCGTTCCAACCCGCCTCACGGCGCAGACGGCGCTAGCGAATCCGTTTCTCGGCACCTCGCACACCGAGCAGGATATCGCGTGGCTTGCCGGACACAGCTGCGCGAAACCGGGCTGACGGTCGCGCAACTCGAACAGATCCTGCGCCGAGAGGTAGCCCCGACCCTTACGTTCAACCTGATGTCCGTGGCCGGCGTATGGCAAGCGCGGTCACCGGATGCGGTCGCGAGGATAGTGTCCCGCCGCATCATGCTGAAGCAAGTGTTTGGCCATTGCGGCTGGCGGATGGTCCGTGCCGACTGGATGCGGGTCACGGCCGTGCTCACGGCCTGTACCCTCGGTCATCCCCGCCTTGCCTCGCCGTATAGCCACGCCAGCACGTCGGGCTCGCACGTATCTTCGCCCGCGCGGCGCAGGTCCGCCGCCAGTTCGGGTGTCATGCCGTCCTGCCCGGCGGCCCCGGCCTCGCCCTTGCGCACCATCGCCCCTCGCGTCAGCACCGGTATCGTACCGGCGGTGATCGCCTCGAACTTGTCCTCGTGCCGCTTCATCCATTCAAACGAGGTGTATTCGAGAATGCGCGCCCATTCGTCCGGCGCGGGCACGATGCCGAGGAAGTCGGCGATCCTGCGGATCGATCCTTCGTGATCCGCCTTCATCTCCGAGAAATGCAGAAACAGCACGTTGGCGCGGTCACGATACGACCACCACGCATTGGCGAAGTCGTAAAACGCGCCCCTGTGCACGCCCGGAGCGATCATTTCGGCGTAGAAGGTGGGGAAATCGGGCCAGGTCAGCGCACCGGGAGGCATGCCCCACAGTGCGTTCCATTCCTCGGAATGCTTGGCGAGAAACGGGAAGAACGAGACGACTGCCTCTTCCGGATTGCGGCCGACGACGACGTAGCGCACGTCGTCCCTGTACGGGAGCATGGACGGCGCGGAATGCGACTTGAAGACGCGCGGGCGGTCGGTCGGCATGCGGTCGATCCGCTCCAGCACCGCATCGATGCCCGCGTCCGGACCGGGAAGGAACTCGATCCACGGCACTTCCTCGTAGATGTCGCGAAAATCGGCGGTCCCGCCGTTGAGCAACTGGTAGACGATGTTCATCGTCCATGTCGTGCCGCTCTTGGGCGGAACGGACACGACGATGTCGCCGCTCCGCCACCTGATGTTCTGCTGGATGTCGGGCCGTATCCACGGCGCCAGCGCGCCCCCGCCCATTTCGCCCGTTTCGTCGCCTTCCTTCATCGACCCGCTCCCCTAGCCAGGCCCGGCACCCGGGCCGCGATCATTCCAGCGGTACGCCCGGCTCGTTCTTCGAGGTGCGGATGACCAGCGACGTCTTCACGCTGGCCACGTTGGGCGCGGGCGTCAGGTTGCTGGTCAGGAATTCCTGAAAGCTCTGCAGGTCCTTGCTGACGATCTTCAGGATGAAATCGATCTCGCCGTTCAGCATGTGGCATTCGCGCACGGCGGGCAGCGTCGCGACATGATCCTCGAAAGCGCGCAAGGCGTCCTCGGCCTGGCTCTTCAGGCTGACCATCGCATAGACGGTGATGGTGAAGCCGAGCGTCGCCGCGTCGAGTTCGGCATGATAGCCGCGGATCGCGCCGCTTTCCTCCAGCGCGCGGACACGGCGCAGGCACGGCGGGGCGGTCAGCCCGACGCGGCTGGCCAGCTCCACGTTCGTGATGCGGCCTTCGGCCTGCAGTTCGGCCAATAGCCGCTGGTCGATCTCGTCGAAATTCATGCCCGCCAAATCCGTCGCATCGCGCTTCCTGCGCCCACTGGGTCTTGCAACATCCAGACACGGATGCGCAAGTTCCAAAGCCTCGAAACCCGCTTTCCCGTAATTTTTGTTCCACCTCGCGGCTGTATCACTTTGCGACGCCCGCAAGAGCGCCCCTTTGCGGAAACCTTTCGTAAAGCTACGTCCGATGTTGGAGCGAAATCTTCGCAAATGGTCTCTTCGTCGAAGGACCCCGGTGACGCTCCGCAGGGGATGACATGACACTGGACGACCGTTTGCGTACCGTGCTCGACGTCGCTGCCGACAGCGACGAAGGGATGCGTTCGCAATATCGCCAGCTCGTCGACATCCTGGGCAGTGGCAAGGCCGTGGCGGACGGCACGCTGGTTGCCGCCGCGTTCCTGCGCCTCTCCGCCCTTGCCCGCCGCATTCCGGCCGACGAGCGGGCCGCCATCATTGCCGATCCCGCCGTCCGCCTGCGCTCTCCCCCGCTGGTCGCGCAGCTATGCGAGGGCGAGGACCAGGTGGCCGGTGCCGCCATTGCCGCCGCCGAACTGGACGAGGCCGGCTGGACCGTTCTCGTCGGCGTGCTCGATGACGATCTGCGCGGCAAGGTGCGCAAGATCCGCACCGACGAGCGGGCGCGCAGTGCCGAAGATCGCGGCGAAGTCCTGGTCCAGCGCACGGCATCCCGCACCAGCCCCGCGGACGACCTGACGCCGAGCGCGCCGGTGCCCACGAGGGTCGGACCGACCCCGATATCGGCAGAACCGGCTACCGGCATCGGCGACATCGTCGCCAGGATCGAGCGTTTCCGCCTGCAGCGCCGCGAACAGGCGATGCGCCAGGTCCTCGGCGCCGGCGATCCTGAACCAGCCGAAGTCGAAGAGGCCGCGCCGCCGCCCCTGGCGATCCCGCGCGAGATCGACTGCACCATTTCCCCCGAGGGGCGCATCGGTCCGACGAGTCATCTCGGACCGATGCTCTCCGGCCTTCTGCTGTCGGCCAGCGCCGATGCCGCCGCCCGTCTCGACGAGGCGACGGCCACCGCGCTGCGCCGCCAGCAGGCGGTACGCAACGGACGGGTCGAGGTTGCCGCCTCCCCCGCGATCTCGGGCGAATGGCGGCTCGACGCGGCACCGCACTTCGATCCGGTGGGCCGGTTCCTCGGCCATCATGCCCGCCTCACCCGCGTAGTCGGCAGGCGCAGCGATCCGCGCGGCGACCTCGTGCGGCAGGCGCTCCATGAACTTCGCACCCCTATCAACGCCCTGCAGGGCTTTTCCGAGATCATCCAGCAACAGTTGTTCGGCCCAGTCCCGCACCAGTATCGTTCGCTCGCCGCCGGCATCGCGGGAGAGACGGCCGCGCTTCTGGCCGGGCTCGAGGATGTCGATCGGCTGATCCGGCTGCGACTGGGCAGCCGGCCACTGGACGCAGGTCGCACCGCGCTCGATCCGCTGCTGGTGGCAATGGTCGATCAGGTCCGGCCGATCCTGCAAGGTCGCGGCGCGCATCTCGTCGCGGACGTGGGCGATGCCGGCACCATCGTACCCGTCGCGGAACCTGATCTGGAGCGGATGATCTGGCGCCTGCTGAGCGTTGTGGCGGTATCGGCCGAAGCGGGGGAGCGGCTGGCGCTGGCCACGTCGCGCGACAATGGGACGATCGCGCTGTCGCTGACCCTGTCCGCGGCGCTGGCCGCGCTGGACGACGCGGCTTTTTATGGCGCCCAGGCGGGGCCGGACGCGGGCAGCGAGCTGGCCGTGGGCTTCCTGGGCCGCGGCTTTGCCATGCGCCTGCTCACTGCAGAGGCACGCGCCGCCGGGGGCAGCCTGCTTCGCAAGGACGGGCGGCTGGTTCTGGCGCTGCCCTTCGCCAACGAGAGCTTCAGCGAAGAAAGCGAAGCCGCTGCCTGAGCGCGTGATGTCGGCGCTTGCCAAGGCAGGCCGCCCCGGCTAGTCGCGCAGCCCAGGGGCCTGTAGCTCAGCGGTTAGAGCTGGCCGCTCATAACGGCTAGGTCGCGGGTTCGAATCCTGCCGGGCCCACCGTTTTTCGCCTGCCGACAACGGCAAGCTGCGAAAGGTCGGGGAGTAGCGCAGCCCGGTAGCGCGCCTGCTTTGGGAGCAGGATGTCGCAGGTTCGAATCCTGTCTCCCCGACCATTTCAACTCTCGGCAGACCGTGATCGCCAGCCCGGATCGGGACCGGGCCGATTCAGGGGCAGGCCCCTTGGACAAACCCTTCCCTGAAACGATCGGTGGCAGTCAAACCTTGCCTTGGGGCGGCGCGTCCCTAGTCTTGGGGCTCTCGCCCCCTATTCATGAGGACCAATTTCACGATGCATTCCCTCGGCAAAGCTTTCGTCCTTCTGGCCCCGCTCGGTCTCGCTGCCTGCGTCACCACTGATGGGGATACCCCTCCGATCGGACTGCCAGTCGCCACGGCCCAGCTTCTTGACGCGAACGGCAAGGTCGTCGGCCTTGCGACCGTGACCGGCACCGATGGCGATCTCAAGGTTCGCGTCGCGGTCGAGGGTCTGCCCGCTGGCGTTCATGGCGCGCACATTCACGCGGTCGGAACTTGCACTGCGCCCGATTTCACCAGCGCGGGCGGGCACTGGAATCCGACCAACGCCAATCACGGCACCATGAGCGCCGCACCCAATCCCCATGCCGGCGATACCGGTAACATGACGGTGAATGCGGCGGGAACCGGGCTGCTCTCGGGATCGTCGAACGGTACCTGGACCGGTCTCCTCGACGCCGACGGGTCCGCCTTCGTCATCCATGCAGACCCGGACGATCAGACCACGCAGCCGACCGGAAACGCGGGCGCGCGCATCGCCTGCGGCGTGTTCAAGTCGGCCTGAGGACAGCCGATCGGCAGGCGCGGCGGTCCGTCATGGGCCGCCCGCCCCGCCGTTCCATCACCGCTTCATGCCGACACACAACGTGTCGGAAAGGTAGGCACGGCGGCCCAGCGTTTCCCTGTCGCTGTGTGCGGCACGATCGTAGCCCATCGCCCGGCAGAACTGGTCCGCAACGCGGGCCGCGCAGGATGGCTGGCTCTGGCCGGTCAGGCACACGGCCACGCGGCGACCGTGCCGAGCAGGCGCAGGATAGAACTGCGCATCCCTTCCCCGCATGGACGGATTGTCGCCCGGCGCCCACTGATCGGTCCAGCCCAGCGGGCGCATCGACTGGACGCGGATGCCGCCGCGCATGATGATCGGATTATCCGCGATGAAGGTGCGGCATACCCCCTTGTAGTCAGGTCGCTCGCACAGTTCCCATCGCCCGCTGCGCACGCGGATCGACGTCACCGTCCACGAAAGCCCAAGATCGGGCTGTGGGCGCGAGACGTTCACGGCCGGGCCGTTGTAGCCGGCGTTGCGGTATATGATCGCTTCCGCCTCGGCATCAGGCCGGAGCGAGCGATCGTCCTGCGCCCGCACATCGCCGCCCATGCCCATGACCAGCGCGGTTGCGACAGCCAGACCGGCGACCATTGTTCCTGCAAAATTCATGTCGAAGCCCCCTTCTCCATTTGTTTGGCCATTGTGGCACCCAAACGGGGCCTTAGCCAAGCTCCCACCGGGAGGGAGGGTTGCTCGCCCGGCCCCGATCCCTTGCCCGCCCAAGTCCCTTGCCGGCCCAAGTCCCTTGCCCGAAGCCCGCATTGCCCCTATCTGCGCGGCAACTCCCGAATTCCCGGATACGCCCAGAGGACGACCATGGCCGCCCAGTACGCATACGTCATGAAGAACATGACGAAGACCTTTCCCGGCGCGCAGAAGCCGGTGCTGTCGAACATCAACCTGCAGTTCTACCAAGGTGCTAAGATCGGCATCGTCGGTCCCAACGGCGCTGGCAAGTCGACGCTGATCAAGATCATGGCCGGGGTCGATACCGACTACACCGGCGAGGCGTGGCCGGGCGAGAACATCACCGTCGGCTACCTCGAGCAGGAGCCGGAGCTCGACGAGAGCAAGACCGTGCTCGAGAACGTCAAGGACGGCGCCCGCGGCGTGGCCGACATGGTCGACCGCTTCAACGAGATCAGCGCCCTGATGTGCGAGCCGGATGCCGATTTCGACACGCTGGGCGCGGAAATGGGCGAGCTGCAGGACAAGATCGACGCGGTCGACGGCTGGACGCTCGACAACCAGCTCGAAGTCGCGATGGAAGCGCTGCGCTGCCCGCCGGGCGACTGGTCGGTCAAGGATCTGTCGGGCGGTGAGAAGCGCCGCGTCGCGCTCACCCGGCTGCTCATCCAGAAGCCGTCGATCCTTCTGCTCGACGAACCGACCAACCACCTCGACGCCGAATCGGTGCAGTGGCTGGAAAACCACCTCAAGGAATACGCCGGCGCGGTGCTGATGATCACCCACGACCGCTACTTCCTCGACAACGTGGTCGGCTGGATCCTCGAGCTCGATCGCGGATCGTACTATCCCTACGAGGGCAACTACTCGACCTACCTCGAGAAGAAGGCCAAGCGGCTCGAGCAGGAAAGCCGCGAGGAATCGGGCAAGCAAAAGGCGCTGGCCCGCGAACTCGAATGGATCCGGCAGACGCCCGCCGCCCGCCAGACCAAGTCGAAGGCGCGTATCCGCAAGTTCGAGGAACTGCAGAACGCACAGGACAGCCGCAGCGTCGGCAAGGCCCAGATCGTCATCCAGGTGCCCGAACGCCTCGGCGGCAAGGTGATCGAGGCCAAGAACATCTCCAAGGCCTATGGCGACAAGCTGTTGTTCGAGAACCTTTCGTTCACGCTGCCGCCGGGCGGCATCGTCGGCGTGATCGGGCCCAACGGCGCGGGCAAGTCGACGCTGTTCAAGATCATCACCGGCAAGGAGCAGCCCGACAGCGGCACGGTCGAGATCGGCCAGACCGTGCATCTGGGCTATGTCGACCAGAGCCGCGATCACCTGAACCCCAAGAACAACGTCTGGCAGGAAATCTCCGACGGCCTCGACTACATGAAGGTCAACGGGCAGGACATGTCGACGCGCGCCTATGTCGGCGCGTTCAACTTCAAGGGCCAGGACCAGCAGAAGAACGTCGGCAAGCTTTCGGGCGGTGAACGCAACCGCGTCCACATGGCCAAGATGCTGAAGGCGGGCGGCAACGTCCTCCTGCTCGACGAACCGACCAACGACCTCGACGTCGAGACGCTGGGCGCGCTGGAAGACGCGATCGAGAACTTCGCAGGCTGCGCCGTGGTCATCAGCCACGACCGCTTCTTCCTCGACCGTCTCGCGACTCACATCCTCGCGTTCGAGGGCGACAGCCACGTCGAATGGTTCGAAGGCAACTTCGAGGCTTACGAGGAAGACAAGCGCCGCCGGCTTGGCGATGCCGCCGATCGGCCGACGCGCCTCGCGTACAAGAAGCTTACCCGCTGATTTTCAACGAGAACGCCGTTCATGTTCCTGTGAAGAAACATGAACGGCGATCCGCAGAGCGGTTCAGCACTGCGACAGACGAACCGATCTAGATACAATCCTGCGACCAAGTGAGCGCTAGCCAGCGCCCCAGGTTTTGGAGAATATCAATGTTCAGGGTTCAGACCTTAAAGGCTGTGACGGGAGCCCTTCTCGCCACCAGCATGCTGGCCGGCGCACCGATTGCGCAGGCGGCTTCCACGATCCGCGGCCCGCAGGTCGAAAGCACCACCGCTTCCGCCAACCTGGCCGAACGCGAACAGCGCGGCGGCTTGAAATCGGATCGCGGCGGAAACCGCGCCTCCGCGCAGGACACTTCGCGTTCGCAGGGCCGGCAGTCCGGCGGCTGGGAACGCTCCGGCCGCAGCGGCGGCGGCGAAGCCCGCTCCGCCGAACGCTCGGGCCGCGACTGGAACCAGTCTGCGCGGCGCAGCGAGACCGGACAGGCGCGTTCGAGCGAGCGTTCGGGTCGCGACTGGAACCAGTCCTCGCGCCGTAGCGAAACCGCGCAGACACGGTCGGGCCGTGAATGGAACCGTTCGGACCGCAGCGAGCAGGTTCGTCCCGCCCGCACGGTCGAGCGCAATGCCACGACCGATCGGACCTGGCAGGGCCGCACCAACAGTGGCGACGGCGACCGGTTCCGCAACACGCGCGATCGCAACACCAGCTATCGCGATCGCGACCGCAACGGCAGCTACCGCGACGGTTATCGCGACGGCGTCCGCACAGGCGACCGCAACGGCAGCTATCGCGACGGTTACCGCGATGCCGACCGCGACCACCGCCGCTGGGACAACCGCTGGCGCGATAATCACCGGTACGACTGGCATCGTTACCGCGCCTCGAACCGGGACCTGTATCGCCTGGGCCGCTACTACTCGCCCTATCGCGACTACAGCTATCGCCGGCTCTACATCGGCTTCTCGCTGGGATCGCTGTTCTACAGCTCGCGGTACTGGATCAACGATCCGTGGCGCTATCGCCTGCCCGAAGCCTACGGCCCCTATCGCTGGGTCCGCTATTACGACGACGCGCTGCTGGTCGATACCTACAGCGGCGAAGTGGTCGACGTGATCTACGACTTCTTCTGGTAAGGTCAGGGTCGCAGACCTTCACCGGAAGTGACGGCCCCTCAGGCTCCCGCCTGGGGGGTCGTCTTCGTTTGCGCTCAGCGCTTGGCGAGCCCCGGGATCATCTTGCCCAGTTCGCCGTCGCGGTCGATGAACTGGTGCTTCAGAGCGCCGGCGATGTGCAGGACGATCAGGATCATCATGGGCGTCCACAGTGCCTTGTGGATCCCGATGATGAACTTGCCGTCGTCGGGGCTGTTCGGCACAGGCAGCGCGGGCACCTGGAACAGGCCGAACATGTCGACACCGTACCCGAACGACGAACTTGCCAGCCAACCCAGCAGCGGGATCGCAATCATCAGGATGTAGAAGATGGCATGGGTCGCCCTGGCCAGCATCCGCTCCCACGGCTTGTAATCGTCGTTCATCGGCGGCGGCGGGTTCATCAGGCGCCAGATGATGCGGAGGACGGTGAGGATCAGGACGGTGATGCCAAGCGCCTTGTGCGGGTTCATGTAAACCGCCGCGGCGGGTCCTTCGAGATGCTCTGCCGCTTCGGCCAGGCGCCAGTTGACGATCAGCGCGATGGCGATCAGCCAGTGGAGGATGATGGCCAACGCCGTATAGCGGGGGCTTCGGGTGTTGATTGTTTCCATGTTGCTGTGCTTACCCCTTAAGCGACGGATGTCGGCGCGATCCTAGCGCCGGGCTCCGGTTCTGCAACTTTGACTTTTGATGCAATGGCCTTGCCGCAAGGCCGGAAGACAGAAGACCGCACGATGGGCAAGCACGGACGAACCGACGATACGAACCGCAAGGAACTGGCCGCGATGGTCGGCGCGGTGATCGAACGGCTGCACGCCGATCCCGACGTGCAGGTCCTGCACGACGACAAGCTGCTGCTGTTCGGCGTGGCCGACTTCTTCTCGAAGGAGGAATGCGAGCGGGTCATGGAGATGATCGATCGCACCGCCCGCCCCTCGCCCGTGTTCAACGTCGATTACGGCAAGGGTGCGCGAACCAGCTATTCGGGCGATCTCAACGCCGACGATCCCTTCGTCCGCTCGCTGCACCGCAGGATGGACGACCTGTTGGGGGTCGAGGAACGCTGGGGCGAAACGATGCAGGGCCAGCGCTATGCCGTCGGGCAGGAGTTCAAGGCGCACCATGACTGGTTCGACACCCGCCAGCCCTATTTCAAGGGAGAGGTCGCGATGGGCGGGCAGCGGGCCTGGACGCTGATGGTCTACCTCAACGATGTCGAAGCGGGCGGCGCGACCGAATTCCCCAAGGTCCAGATCGCAATCCCGCCGCAGCAGGGCACGCTGATCATCTGGGCGAATGCCGACACCAACGGCAAGGTGAACATGGATACCCTGCACGCCGGAACCCCGGTGGTCGCCGGGACGAAATACGTCGTGACCCGCTGGTATCGCGCCCGGCCCTGGTACTGACCGGGCCGACACCGACTTTCCCTCTTGGGCTCAGCCGGCCGCCTCTTCGAGGGCGTGCATGTCCTCGTCGGACAGGCCGAAGTGGTGCCCGATCTCGTGCACGACGACATGGGTGACGAGCGCCTGCAGCGTCACGCCGGTCTCGCACCATTCGGCCAGCAGCGGCTGGCGATAGAGCGTGACCTGCGGCGGCATGTCGCCACCGTCCCAGATCGACTGCTCGGTCAACGGGCGCCCGTGATAGAGCCCGGTCAGGTCCCATTCGCTTTCGATCTCGAGATCGGCCAGCGTCTGAGCATCGGCAAATTCCTCGATGCGGATGACGATATCGGCAAGGTGCTGCGCAAACGGCTCGGGCAGCCGTTTCAGCGCGGCTATCGCCAGCGTCTCGAAGATTGCCGCATCGGGAGCGTGCCCGGCCATGTCAGCTTTGCGCAACCCCTGCGCGCTGCAGCGCCTCGACGATCAGGCGGCGGGTGTTCCCGACCCCGTAGAGCGCGATGAAACTGCCCATGCGCGGCCCTTGCGAGGAACCGAGCAGCGTTTCGTAGAGCGCCTTGAACCAGTCGCGCAGGCTTTCGAAGCCGAACTCCTCCCGTTTGCCGATTTCATAGACCGCCGTCTGCAAATCCTCCGCCGACGTTTCGGCATCGAACCCGGCGAGCGCCGCATCCAGCGCCTCCAGCGCCCGCGCCTCGTTCGCCGCGGGGGCGCGCTTGATCAGTGTCGGGGCGACGAAATCGCGGTTGTAGGCAAGCGCCCGGTCGACCAGCACGTCGAGATCGGGATGGTCGGCGGGGTCAGGGTCGTGGATGTAGTTGCCGAGATACGACCAGACCTGTTCCCGGCTGGCATCCGCACCCAGCACGCCGACGAGGTTGAGCAGCAGGCCATAGGTCACCGGCAGGCTGTCGCCCGCACCGGCGAGCTCGCCTTCGCTATGCCCTCCGTTGGCGCCCAGCAGGTGCCAGACCGCGTTGCCGAGCTGCTGTTCGACCGGCTGGCTCGGCAGCTTCTCGCGGAACTGCCAGTATTCGTCGACCGCCTTGGGGATGATGCCGACATGGAGCTGCTTGGCGCTCTTCGGCTCGCGGAACAGGTAGAAGCCGAGGCTCTCCTCGCTGCCGTAGGTCAGCCATTCCTCGATGGTAAGACCGTTGCCCTTGGACTTGGAGATCTTCTCGCCATTCGCGTCGAGAAACAGTTCGTAGATCATGCCCTCCGGCTTGTGACCGCCAAGAATGCGCGCGATCTTGCCAGATTGCGTCACGCTGTCGGTCAGGTCCTTGCCGCACATCTCGTAATCGACGCCCAGCGCGACCCAGCGCATCGCCCAGTCGACCTTCCACTGCAACTTTGCCTTGCCGCCGAGGATCGACTGTTCGATCGTGCTGCCGTCCTCGTCGGCGAAGCGGATCGTGCCCGCTTCGGCGTCGATCACCTCGATCGGCACTTGCAGGACCGCGCCGGTGGTCGGGCTAACCGGAAGCACCGGCGAATAGGTCGCCTGCCGCTCGGCACGCAGGGTCGGCAGCATCACGCCCATGATCGCGTCGTAGTGCCGCAGCACGTTGCGCAGCGCATCGTCGAAAGCGCCGGAGTTGTATCGGTCGCTGGCCGACACAAACTCATAATCGAAGCCGAACCTGTCCAGAAAATCGCGCAGCATCGCGTTGTTGTGGTGCGCGAAGCTTTCGTGCGTACCGAAGGGATCGGGGATCCGGCTCAGCGGCTTGCCAAGGTTCTCGGCCAGCAGCCCTGCGTTCGGGATATTGTCGGGCACCTTGCGCAGGCCGTCCATGTCGTCCGAAAAGGCGACCAGACGCGTCGGATGTCCGCCAGTCAGCACCTCGTAGGCGCGGCGGACGAAGGTGGTGCGCAGCACCTCTTGGAACGTGCCGATGTGCGGCAGGCCCGATGGGCCGTACCCCGTTTCGAACAGCACCGGCACCAGATTGCCCTGATCATCGCGCTTTCCATCCGGGAAACGCTTGGCCAGCCGCTGCGCCTCCTGAAAGGGCCATGCCTTGGAGTTTGCGGCCGCGGCCTGCAGCGCGGTTTGGTTCGGTGTCGTCATCGCGTGGCGTTTGGCCTTCGCGGCTTCAAGATTCAAGGGGGAAGCTGCGCGGCAGTTCGCTCTCGCCCCTTGCCTGTCGGCCCGGACTGTCGTTCATTGCCAGCCTAGCAAAACCGAAAGGCCCGGCCCCGATGCATTCCGCCAAGCTCCTCTCCTTCCTCACCGCCCCCATCCTGCTGGCGACCGGCGGCTGTGCCACGACCGGAGCGGAGGAACCCATCGCCCCGCCCGTCTGCCCCATCGAAACCCGCGGCTGGAATGCGTGGGTCAGCGCCCTGCCCGGCCCCGGTGCCACGCCGACCCTGATCGTCCAGGGCGAAGTGCTGCTTCCCGCCGGGGCGGAAGCGACGCTGACCGCCGGGCCGACCGACCGGATGATGCCGCCCGGCCAGCGCGCGGTGCTGGCGGTTCGGGGTGCAGACCGGCCCGGCGGCTGGCAGCAGGTGCGCCTGGAGATCGCGCCCGCGCTTCCGGCCTATTCCAGCGTCATAGTCGGCTGCGACGGCAACATGGTCGCCACGATCAGCCCGGTGGAGACCGCCCGCTGATGAAGGGCAAGGCCTACGAGGATGCGCTCGACGCCCTTACCCTCGAACTGTCGGGCATGGCGCGCTGGGCGCAGGTCAGGGGCGAGCGCATCGCGGTCATCTTCGAGGGCCGCGACACGGCCGGCAAGGGCGGCGCGATCAAGGCGATCCACGGCCGGCTCGATCCGCGCCAGTGCCGGATCGCCGCCCTGCCCAGGCCGAGCGAGGAGGAGCGGACGCAGTGGTATTTCCAGCGCTACGTCCCCCACCTCCCCTCCGCCGGAGAGATCGTGCTGTTCGACCGCAGCTGGTACAACCGCGCCGGGGTCGAGAAAGTCATGGGCTGGGCCACCGAGCCGCAGGTCGAAGCCTTCCTCAAGGCCGCGCCGATCTTCGAGAAGATGCTGGTCGACGACGGCATCCGCCTGTTCAAATACTGGCTCTCCTGCGACCAGGCGCATCAGGAAGAGCGGTTCCGCGAGCGGCTGGAGGATCCGCTCAAGCGCTGGAAACTGTCGCCCACCGACATCGCCGCCCGCGCCCATTTCGCCGACTACACCGCCGCGCGAGAGGCCATGTTCGCCGCCACCAGCACCGTCTGGGCGCCGTGGACGGTGGTCGATTTCAACGACCAGAAGCGCGGGCGGCTGACGCTGATCCGCCACCTGCTCGACCGGCTGCCCGACACCGCGGTCGATCCCGAACCGATCGACTGGCCCGAACTCACCGCCCCGCCGCTGGACGAGGCCTTTACCGCGATCCGTCCGATCCCCGATAACCCGGTGGAGGACTGAACCACCGGTCGGCAGGGTGACAAAGGCGACACCGTGTCGCCTTGCGCCGAGACCGGAAAATCGCCTGTTTTCACGGCCTTGCTCGCCAAGGCGACAGGTGACACCTGGCCCGCGCACCGACCGCCCATCGGCAGGGCCGGAAACGGCCGCCGGCATCGTGGCAAATCGCGGGCCTGTAGGAAAACCGTTTCTTCGGCGCGCTGGCCGGTGCAAGGGCGAGCAATGCCCACGATCCTGCTGCTCCTCGTCTCCAACATCTTCATGACCGCCGCGTGGTACTGGCACTTGCGCGGCGGGCCGGAGGTGGCGCACGCCCGCCCGCTCGGCATGGTCATCGCGGTCAGTTGGGGCCTTGCCTTCGTCGAATACTGCTTTGCCGTGCCCGCGAACCGCATCGGCTATGTCGCCGGATGGACGCCGGGCCAGCTCAAGATCACGCAGGAGGCGATCGCGCTCACCGTCTTCGGCGTGTTCATGGTGGTGTTCCTGGGAGAGGCGCTGAGCTGGCGGCACTTCGCGGCCTTCGCCTGCATCATGGCTGCGGTGGGCTTCCTGTTCATCGGCAAGTGAAAGGGGCCGGGCAACGCGCGCTGCCCGGCCCCTCGATGCGATGCTGCGGCGGCTCAGTCGAAGATCTCTTCGAGCCAGCTCTTGCGCTTCTTGTAGCCCTTGTGGCCATAGCCCGAATGGCCGTAGCCGCCCTCGCCGTAGCCACGGTCCGGGTAGCCGGATTGGTCCCACGGCCCCTGCGGCGGCATCGGCGCGGCGGGCGCCCGCGGGGCTTGCGGAGCCTGGGGCGGTTGGGCAGCCTGCGGAGCGGCGGGCGGGGCGCTGCGCTCGATGATCTTGTCGAGCTCCCCGCGGTCCAGCCAGACGCCGCGGCACTGGGGGCAGTAATCGATCTCGATCCCCTGCCGGTCGCTCATCGACAGCGGCACGCGGCAGACGGGGCAGGACATGGCGGCGACTTGGTCTTCGGTGCGCATGAGGTGTCGAAACTCCTGTTGACGGGAGAACCCGAGATGGGGAGCCACGACGCGCCATCAAGCGGCGTGACGGGCAAGGGCAAGCCGCCGGTCGTGCGAAGAAGGGCGTTTGTCGATGACCGGCCATCCCGCCCTCGGAAACCCGTTCGTCTGCCCGCTATCCCCGCGCCATCGCGACCAGCGCCGACATGGCGAAGCCGTCGTCGGGCTCGGCCGCCTCCGCCGCGGCGATCGCGGCCGCGAGCGCTTCGTCTCGGGCGGCATCGCCATGGAGCGACAGTTCGCCGAAGACCGGGCTGCCAAGGCAAAGGCCGCGTGCCAGCAGGGCGCCGGTCGCGGGGGGAGAGGTCTTTTCCACCCGCTCCACCGCCACGTCGCCGAACCCGGCGGCGCGCAAGTCGCGCTCGATCTGCGCCATGTCGTGATAGCCGAAGGGGGTGCGCGGCAGGAACGAGGGTTTGGGTTCGGGCACGGCGGCGGCGATAGCGCGCTGGATCACGTCGCTGCCCGGATTGGCCGCCAGCGAGTCCCAAGCGTTGAACAGCAGCGTGCCGCCCGGCGCCAGCACCCGGCGCATCCCGGCATAGGCGCTGACCCGGTCGGGAAAGAACATCGCGCCGAACTGGATGACGACGAGGTCGAAGCTGTCGTCGGCAAAGGGCAGGTCCTGCGCGTCGGCGACGCGGAACGACAGGTTCGGCGCGCTCCACCGCGTCTCCGCAATCGCCAGCATGTCGGGGTTGAGATCGGTCGCGAAGATTTCGGCATCGGGCAAGGCCTCCGCCAGCAGGCGGGTGACGATGCCAGTGCCCGCGGCGATTTCCAGCACCCGGCGCGGCGCCAGCGCGGCGGCGCGGGCGGCCAGGTCCTGCGCATAGGGGCGGAAGATCACGGGAACGAGGCATTCCTCGTAAAGCGCGGGAATCGAACCCGCGAAGGCGACATCGTTGGTCGGCTTGGTCATCGGCGCTCTCCCCTCGCGATGAGGGGGGTAGTTTACGCCAAGTCCGGCAGCGCGGAAAGACGGGCCAATACTTCCGCCAGCGGGAGGGGCAGCGAGACTTGGCGCGCGCAGCGGGCCTTAGTCGCAGCGGGATGGGCGGTCTCTGCGCTCGCTGGTCAGGGCTTGCGGCTGGCGCGGCGCTGCTCCGCGCCCAACCCTAACCCCTCCCGCAGGCAGATCGTATTAACCGTCCTCCTTGCTCAATTGATCACCTAGCAGTGATACTAGGAATTTTATCGATGAGCGCCTTTATCACTTCGGAGCTAGTGTCTGTGGACGACGGTTCAGTCGTTTCTACATTCCGGTCCTCGGTAATCAATTTTTCAACAACCTTCTGGAGCGTATCATCTTTTGGGGTGTATCCCCTTGCCATACGTAATTCGGTGATGTATAAAATGGGGTATGACAACGAAGCCCCTCACCACTGCGCAGTTCTTTCGCAAGTTTCCTGACGACGAAACCTGCCTCCAGCATCTGTTCGACGTTCGCTTTGGCGAAGGCTTTACCTGCCCCAAGTGCGATCGCCCTTCCAAGTGGTTCCGGATCAAGGCCGAGCGCGCCTATTCCTGCCAGTGGTGCGGTCATCACCTGCATCCGACCGTGGGCACCCCGTTCGAAAAGACCCGCACTCCGCTGCAACTGTGGTTCTATGCGATCCACCTGTTCACGACGACGCGCCACGGTGTCAGCGCCAAGGAATTGCAGCGCCAGCTTGGCGTGACCTACAAGACTGCATGGCGCATGGCCGCGCTTATCCGCGAGCATATGGCGGACGTTGACGGCGACCGCCCCATTGGCGGACCCGGCACGAACGTCGAGATTGACGAAACGCTCATGGGCGGCGTCAAGAAGGGCAAGCACAACCGGGGCAGCGCGGCAAAGACGGTGGTGGTGGGCGCTCTGGAGCGCGGCGGCGACGTTGTGGCGCAAGTAGTGCCGAACCAGCGCCGCGAAACTCTGGAGCCCTTCGTCACGGCGAATGTGGAAGTCGGCGGCAACGTCCACACCGACGAACTCCGTAGCTACGCGAACCTTGCCGATCACGGCTATCGCCACGCCCGCGTGAACCACGGCGCGGAGGAATATGCCTATTACGATTACCGCCTTGCCGAGACGGTTTCAGTAAACGGGATTGAGAATTTCTGGCGGCACCTGAAATGCTCGATCAACGGCACTCACACCAGCGTGAGCGCCAAGCACCTGAACCGCTACGTCAAGGAATTCGAGTATCGCTTCAATCGTCGGAACCGTCCGGAGACGATGCTTCCGGAACTTCTTTCGACTTTCCGGCCATTGCCTTCACAGTCCGATTGAAGGCATCCAGATCGCCAATCTCGCCTTCGTGTTCGGCGATGAACTGGTCTAATTTTCCGGTCTCTAGGGCTTGTTTCAGGGTGAGCATCATGCGATTCTATCACATGGAGATTTGAATGTCGCGCCCACCCAGCAACCAAGTTGAGACTCGGCGATCATGGCTATCTGGCCTAGCGATCACGTTGACCGCGCTGATTGGCCTTTTTGGGTTTTGGCACCTGTCGCCGGGGCTTACATTTATCGTCGCATGTGTCGCGTTGATAGGCCTTGTTGCGTCGATTTTTCTAATGCCCGGTGAGCGTTAGTTCAATTTCGGCGATATCACTCGGATTATCGATCTCCCGTTTCGAGATGGCCTCCATTTGCCATTGGAGAGCACTTCTCGCGTTTCAATGCGGACGGTCATGCGCATACCTTCTTTCATGCCGTCCAAGCCATTGCTTCCGACAGTCTGTAAGACGACAGGATCACGCATCACTGCATCGAACTCGCCAAACCCTTCCAATTTGAAAGTCCAATTCCTTGGCTTGGCCACCAAGGCAGGCTTGACTAACACCACCTCCATAACCGTGCGGCCTACGCGTTCGGAGGGCAATTCTTCCTCCGGCATAAACAGGCCCCCGGCTTCTGCGAACTCCGTGCTCGGAATGGTCGCATAGGGCTCCGCATCAGGATGCGCTTTCAATGATACCGCGGTGACCGCAGGCTCACGTTCAATAACCCGGAAAAACTTTTGCCTTGCTGCTGTGACCGCAGGATCTTTCTGGCATGCGGCTTCGATACGGTCGAGCTGCTTTCGCTCCTCCTCTCCAAACCCATCTCCGAAATATGCCTGGTAAGTTGGGTAGCCGCTGACAATGGTGAAGATCGTTAGGGCGCGGATCAACTTCGCTCGCCTTGGAGCGGCCTCCCATTTATCGGCGGCTCGATCGAACCATTCGCCTAAAACATTGAAAAGCGCACTTCGCCTCTCGACGTTCACAAGGCGAACCCGAACGTCCGTTTTTTCATCAACAGCTTGTGCTGCGGCTCGCAGCGCTTCGACCCAAGCAATGGCCGCCTCAGAAATTATTTCGAGATCGGCAGATCGATCCGCAGCAAGTTCGAACTTAAGGCTAATCGCTTGCGACACGTTGTCCCCCCATTTGGGCGGAAGCTATGTCGATCAGCGCGTTACGTCAATTCCGTATGCGAAGGGGATACACCCCGTGAGTTGTATTGCTGCTTCGAAGTCGCGCTTTCCTTTAATTCTTCGCCTCCGGCTTCCGTCGCTGTATCGTCCGACACGCCCTCACTCCGCCGCCTGCGTATCCCCGAATAGCCCCGGCCCCTCGTCCTCGACCACGTCGTTCGCGCCGGCCGCGGCCTTGGCACCGGCGCGGCGGTTGTCGAAGTTGGACCAGACGGTGTTCCAGTCGCCCTTGGTCGCGCCCTTCGAATATTCGGTGGCGCGCGTTTCGAAGAAGTTGGCGTGCTCCACCCCGTTGAGCAGCGGGGTCAGCCAAGGCAGCGGGTGTTCGTCGATCATGTAGATTTCGGGCAGGCCGAGCTGGCCCAGGCGCCAATCGGCGATGTAGCGGATGTAGCGCTTGATCTCCTTCGCGCTCATGCCCGGGACCGGCCCCTGCTCGAAGGCGAGATCGATGAAGGCATCCTCCAGCCGCACGGTCTTCTGGCAGCAGTCGATGATGTCTTCCTTCACCGCCTTGGTCAGGCAGCCGCGTTCGGCGACGAAGGCGTGGAAGAGCCGGGTGATCCCCTCGCAGTGCAGCGATTCGTCGCGCACCGACCATGACACGATCTGGCCCATCCCCTTCATCTTGTTGAAGCGGGGGAAGTTCATCAGCATGGCGAAGCTGGCGAAAAGCTGCAGCCCTTCGGTAAAGCCGCCGAACATGGCCAGCGTGCGGGCGATATCCTCGTCGCTGTCGACGCCGAACTGCTGCAGGTAGTCGTGCTTGTCCTTCATCTCGGCATATTCGAGGAACATGCCGTATTCGCTTTCGGGCATGCCGATGGTGTCGAGCAGGTGCGAATAGGCGGCGATGTGGATCGTCTCCATGTTGGAGAACGCGGCCAGCATCATCTTGACCTCGGTCGGCTTGAACACGCGGCCGTACTTCTCGTGGTAGCAGTCCTGCACCTCGACATCGGCCTGGGTGAAGAAGCGGAAGATTTGCGTCAGCAGGTTGCGTTCGTGGTCCGACAGCTTCTGCGCCCAGTCGCGGCAATCCTCGCCCAGCGGCACTTCCTCGGGCATCCAGTGGACCTGCTGCTGGCGCTTCCAGAACTCGTAGGCCCAGGGATATTCGAAGGGCTTGTAGGTCTTGCGGGCTTCGAGCAGCGACATCTTTGTCCTCCGGACGCGGGAAACGGGAATCTGGCCAATTCGGGCCGAGCCACAAGATATAGCATGGCACCGGGGGTCCAAGGGGTAGCTCTAGCGTCTTTTCCCCAGCGGCATATCCGCCCCGCGCGAAATGGATGTGGAGAATATGGGGATGGCGCCGGCTGTGCGCCAGTGGTCTTGATCGCGGTGAGGGGGTGCTGTGCGGGTGGGTCCGGCTGTGCTAGGCTGCGTCCCGCTTCCCCGGTCGGCGCGGCGGGCAGGGCCTTTAGCCAAGGCCGCTCGTCGCACACGGCTGGCGGGTCGTCGCACTCGGCGCGAATGGGGCACGAATGGGGCAGAACGGGCGGAACGGGCGCGGCGGTTCAGCCGTTTACCATGCAAGCCGCCCGGGGAGTGTCCTTCCCCTTCGCCCCCGGGCGGTCCCGACCCAAAGGAGTGAACGGGTCGCAACCCCTGGCACTCGGTCCGCCCGCGGACATGGCGTGCCTGCGACCCGAGGAGAACATACATGAGCACCAAGGATCAGATCCGCGAACACATGGAAGTCATCGGCGCAGACGGCGTGCACGTCGGCACTGTCGACGCGATCGAAGGCGATCGCATCAAGCTGACCAAGAAGGACAGCAGCGCCGGCTTCGAAGGCGAAAGCCACGCCGGGCACCACCACTACTTGTCTCTCGGCCTCGTCGCCGATGTAGAGTGCGACAAGGTGCGCCTGTCGGCCAACGGTGCCAACGCGGCGGACCTGTTCATCGAAGAGGCCTGAGGCCGCTTCACGCAGACGAACGCAGGTTCGTCACGCCAAGGCTCCCTGCCCCGCATGCGCGCGGCAGGGAGCCTTTCGCGTTCCGGCCTATTTCCAGAACCAGCGCGGCGCCAGCTTCCGATCCGCCCGGTTGCGCCACATGCGGATGTAGAGCCACAGGCCGGAGAACGAGAAGAATATCATGACGAGGCCCGACAGCACCGAGATCGCGGTGCCGATGGGACCGAACGTCTCACCCGAATGGAGGTGGTGGAACAGCCCGACGAGCGAGGTCATGCCCCCTTCCGCCCGCGGCGGCATGCAGCGCCAGCCTTCCGGGCAGACGAAGCCCGGCGGCGGCGTGGTCAGCTCAGCCGGCGGCCGGTTCGAGGGCCACAGCACCGCGACCTGGCTCAACACGCCCGTCGTGGCGATCCACAGAAGAAAGACGCCGAAGAAGACCGACAGCCAGCGGTGCCATTTGCGCATCGAGATACCTTTGCCATTTGTTGCGAACGATTCGCAGCGAGCTAGACGCGCAGCACCTGTCCCGGCAAGCAGCCCTATGTCGCGAATTGTATCTGCGCGACGTTCCGCCGTCGTTTTCGCGCAAGGCGCATCACCGGCCGGGGCTTGCCGGAGCTGAGGTGGCGCGTATCCGAGCCGAGCCGAAAGGCGCTTTCGCCTATTCGGCGGGTTCGGCCACCGTCAGGTCGCGCAGGGCAAGGCGGCGGCGAAACTCGGTCTCGGTCTCGCTGCCGTCGAGCTTCGCGTCGAGCTGGCGCACCGATGCCTCGACCAGCCGCGTGCCGAAGCCCTTGCTCTCGACGATCTTCGACCGCTCGGGCGTGGATTCGCGCCAGTCGACGACGACCGTGTCGCCTTGCGCCGAAATGTCGATCGACAGCCGCCCGCCCTCGCTCGCCAGGACGCCATACTTGGTCGCGTTCGTCGCCCATTCGTGGAAGATCAGCGCGAGCGGCGTGAGCCTGCTGACCGGGATCAGCACCTCTTCGCCGGTGATGGCGATGTCCTGTTCGCCGCGCGCCGGGGTCAGGACCACTTCGAGCAGTTCCCTGATCGACACCGGCTCGTCCACCTTCCGGCGCTGGGTCAGGGCGTGGGCGCGGCCCATCGCGGCGATCCGGCGCTTGAGATCCTCGGCAAAGCCCGCCACGTCCCCGGCCTCGCGCTCGCTGATCGAGACCATCGCGCCGATGACGGCGAAGAGGTTCTTGATGCGGTGGTTCATCTCGCGCAGCATCAGGTCGCGCTCTGCCAGCGCGGCCCGTTCCTTCGAAATGTCGTAGGTCACGCCGATGAAACGGTTCTCGTTGCCGACGCGGACGCGCCGGGCGAGGCCGTGCAGCCAGCGGTCGCGCCCTTGCCGTGTGACGATGCGGAAGGTCTGGTCGTAATCCTCAGTCCCGTCCATCGCGCGGCGCAGCGAGGAATTGACCGCGTCGCGATCCTCCGGGTGCACGCGCTGGAGGATCGCCTCCATGTCGCCGGAAGCGTCGGCGCCGACATCGAGCAGCTCCCGCTCCACGTCATCGAGACGGGTCATGCCGGTTGCCGGATCGTATTCCCACACCCCGATCCGCGCGACCCGGATCGCGAGTTCGAGCCGCTCGCGCTGTTCGGTCAGCTGCCGTTCCAGAGCCAGCGGCGCGGTGATGTCGGTAAAGACCAGCGTCGCCCCGTCGATGCTGTTGTCGGGGCGGCGATAGGGCAGCACGCGCAGCGCATAGTCGCGATCGAGCGAGGGGACGCGGGCACGCGCCTCGGCCTGCTCTCCGGTGCGCGCGACCATACGGGCAAGCTCGAGATACTCGGTGCTGTCGAGCAGCGTCGTGACATCGGCCAGCCGGCGGCCACGGTCGCCGGGCTGGAACGGGAACAGGTCGCAGGCCGCGTCGGTGAAGCTGCGGATCATCATGCCCGAATCGAGGACGATGACCGCAAGCTGGGTCGAATCGAAGAAGTTCTCGAGATCGGACTTGGCGACGAGGACCTGGTCGATCTTGTTCTTCAGCTCGTCGTTGACCGTGGTCAGCTCCTCGTTCGTCGACTGAAGCTCCTCGTTCATCGACATCATTTCTTCGTTGGAGCTTTTCAGCTCCTCGTTCGCGGTCTCCAGTTCCTCCACCGTCGAGCGCAGGCGATGACGGGTCAGGCGCAATTCGTCCTCGAGCAGGTGGACCTGATCGTCGCTCTGCGCCAGTTCGACCATGTCGCCTTCGTCCTGCGGGCGGAACGGGCCGGTTTCGCGAACGACCACGAGGACGGTGCCGTCGCGCACCGGATCGGCGACGATCTGCACCTGCTGCGTGCCGAAATCGGTCTGCACCGAAACCTCGCGCGCGACATGACGCTGGCCGTCCTCCGCCGCCTGGCGCACCAGCACGCCGAGCACTTCGCGCAGGCCCGGCTTGGCCAGGGTCGTCGCGTGCAGGCGACGGTCGCGGTCGGCGCTGAAATCGAAATAGCGGCCTACCGGCCCCCAGGTGCTGATGATCGACGCCTCGCGGTCGACCAGCAGGCTTGCCGGCGAATAGGTGGCGGTCAGCTTGCGCAGCGCGTCGCTTTCCTTGCCGCCGGCATCGCGCACCCGCCGCCCCGGCCGTTCGCTGCGATGCGGCTGGCGATTGATCATGCTGGGCAGTTCGAGCGGATAGCTGGTGAAGCTGGAATCGCGGCGGAAGATGCGGTTCTTGCGGTCGATCGGGGTGAACAGATCGTCATGCTGGCCGATCGTTTCCGAAGGGCCGAGGAACAGCCAGCCTTCGGGCCGCAGGGCGTAGTGGAACAGCGGCAGCACCGATCGCTGCAACTGGTCGTCGAAATAGATCAGCAGGTTGCGGCAGCTGATCAGGTCGATCCGGCCGAACGGAGGATCCTTGATCACGCTGTGGAGGGTAAAACGGACCATCTCGCGCACCGGGGCGCAGATCGCGAAGGTATCGCCATGCCCGACGGTGTAGCGGCTGCGCATCGGTTCGGGGATGTCGGCCAGGGCGGCGATGGGATAGATCCCCTCGCGCGCGATGCGCAGCATCTGGTCGTCGATGTCGCTGGCGATGACCTGGACCGGGACGTGGCGGTTCTGGTCGCGCATCTCTTCCGCCAGCAGGATGGCGATGGTGTAGGCCTCCTCCCCGCTCGAGCAGCCCGGAATCCAGACGCGCAGGTCGGTATGGCTGTCGGCCTCGCGCACCATCGGGCGGATCACGTTCTCGCGCAGCGAGGCAAAGGCATCGGTGTCGCGGAAGAAGCGGGTGACGTTGATCAACAGGTCGCGGAACAGCGCCTGGCATTCCTGCGGATCGTTGCGGATGCGGGTGAGATAGATCGACAGGTCGTGGATGCCCAGCACCTGCATCCGCCGCTCGATCCGGCGGGCCAGCGTGTTGCGCTTGTAGCCGGTGAAATCGTGCCCGATCTGGTCGCGCAGCGCGGTGCACAGGTCCTCGATATGGTCGGACACGTAGCTGGCCGTGTCAGTGTCCGGCCCGCCCTCGACCCTGTCGAAGAACTCGCGAAGGCAATTGATGATTTCGGACGACGAACGCACGTAATCGACCAGCCCGGTGCCGACCGCCGACAGCGGCATGCCGTCATAGCGCGCGTCTTCCGGCTGCTGCGCGATGGTGATGCCGTGGTGTTCCTTGATAGCGCGCAGCCCGCGGCTTCCGTCCGCGCCGGTGCCCGACAGGATGACGCAGGCCGAGCGCGGGCCGAGATCCTCTGACAGCGCCTCGAAGAAATCGTCGATCGGCCGCCGCATGCCGCGCGGGTCGGTGAACTCGGTCAGCCGCAGCACGCCGTTTTCGACCGACAGGCCGTGGCCCGGCGGGATGACGTAGACGTTGTCGACCTCGATCGTCTCCCCGCCCTCAATCTGGCGGACGGGCATCGTGGTGTAGCGGTCGATCAGCTGCGCCATCAGCGATTCGTGATTGGGGTCGAGATGCTGGACGATGACGAAGGCCATGCCCGGCGCGCCGCGATAGCCGCCGAGCATCTCGCGCAGCGCCTCCAGCCCCCCGGCCGAAGCGCCGACCCCGACGACGGGGAAATCCGCCCTGTCTACGTGCTGCGAGCTGTCTTGCGTACCCATTCTATTCAGCGGGATACTAGTGCACCCGGCAAGTCACAACAGCTTTTGAAACAGCCCCCAACCGGCTGCCGCGCCGGCAAGGCGGCTCTCTCTTCAGACCCGCTACTTCAGGTCGAGCGCATGACCGATGAACAGATCGCCGTCGCCATAGAGGTAGGAGGTGTCGAAATGGGCCAGCGCCTCCAGCCGCGCCATGTCGGGGATCATCACCCGCCCGCGGGCGAAATCGATGACGCCGGCCTCGCGCATCGAACGGATCGTGCGGTTCATGTGGATCGCGGTGGTGCCGCAGGCGTCGGACAGTTCCACCTGCGTCAGCGGCATGGCGCAGCTCTGCGGTTCGGCCATGCCCACGAAGTTGAGCCGATGCCAGAGCTCCGCCATCAGGTGCGCGAGCCGCCCGTCGGCGTTGAGCTGTTCCAGCTTGAGGATCCACTCGCGGTGGACCGCCGCATCGATCAGTGTCGCGAACCACAGCAGCCGCGTCAGGTGCGGCTCGGTCTTCATCACTTCGACGATCCGTTCGTGCGGGCAGAAGCCGACGAGCGTGTGGCCCACCGTGACGATGTCGTGGTCGAGCCGCTTGAGCGCGAAGCCGTGCAGGTCGACGAAATCGCCCGGGACGTGGATACCGACGATATGCCGCTTGCCGCCGCGCGTGATCGAACGTGCGATGAAACCGTCGATCAGCATCGTGCTCTGGTTCACCATCTGCCCGCGTTTGAGGATTGCGGTCGGGCTGGTGTAGAGTTCGGTCTTCTCGATCATGTCCTCGAGAAGGTCCTTTTCCCGCGTGCGCATGGCATGGCGCACGCGGCCTGCCATGAATCGCCCGGTCTTGGGATAGCGCGTCAGGTCCACGCCATCACTCCAGCATTCCGGCCAGGTTCGGATCGAGGCGCGCTTCGGCGATGATCGCCGCGCTGGTCGCCAGCGACCGGAACGTGCCGAGCGTCACCATCCCCATCTCGCCGGTCAGCACGCCGAGTTCGCGCACGTCCTGGCGCAGGGTCTGGTCGTAGCCGTCGATGCCGCGCCGGTCGTGCCGGCTGAAATCGAACTGCGAACCGAGGATGTAGGCATCCTTTGCACCCTCGCGGATCTTGGTCATGTAGAGCAGGTTCAGGAACCGCTCTCCGTTCTTGCGCACGTTGGGCAGAAGGAACCGCGCCTCGCGCTGTGAGTCGTCGTGGAGGAAATCGCGCATGCGCTGCCGGACCGGCCCGGCACCGCTCTCCGGTTGCAGGAACCGGCAATTGCGCCCGACGATCTCATCGACCTCATACCCGGTCAGTGCGCAGAAAGCGGGGTTGGCAGTGACCAGCGGGAAGTCTTTCGCCCTCGCGTCGGCCATGCTCAAGGCAATACCGCTCGCGTTCAGGAAGTCCTTCATGGCTTCAAACGGCATTGTCGAGTTTTTTTCCCAGTGCACGACTTGATGACGACCCGCGCGCTGCCTTAGCGGAAGCGCGCCACGAAGATAGACATTTGTTAAAGTCGAACAGAACGTCATCGGTTCCGGTTTTTGCGACAGGTTGAATTGTTTCAGCACATCGCGACGGGATCGGTCGCCGAAAACCAGCAGGGCGTTCTTTAAAAAAGGCGATGCCGTCCGATCCTAGTCCTGCTTTTTGCGGGAGCCATCGTCTTGGCGCCGCAGGCAATTGACCGGGGACGCGAACGCGGCCAAACGGCCTCCACACGACTGGTACGGGATTTATTCGCATGACCGCATCCGCCACGCCCCGCAGCGACTGGACGCGCGAGGAAATCGCCGCGCTGTTCGACCTGCCGTTTACCGAGCTGGTCTTCCGCGCTGCCGAGGTGCACCGCGCCAACCATCCGGCGAACCAGGTCCAGCTTTCCACGCTGCTGTCGATCAAGACCGGCGGCTGCGCCGAGGACTGCGGCTA